>CAMPKC010000066.1 GCA_946887045.1 uncultured Sphingobacteriaceae bacterium
TTGCTAATCCCACCATCGATTTGCTAATGCCAGAAACGGTGCCAGTAAATGTTGGAGATGCTAATGGTGCTTTTAAAGCTACATCTGAGTTGCTGGCTTTTGCGTCTAATGCAGTTTGAGTCGCTGTTGAAACTGGTTTATTCGCATCGCTTGTATTATCGGCATTTCCTAAGCCAACCATAGATGCCGTGATGCCAGAAACAGTTCCTGTAAATGTTGGGGATGCTATTGGCGCTTTTAAAGCTACATCTGAGTTGCTGGCTTTTGCGTCTAAAGCAGTTTGAGTCGCTGTTGAAAGCGGCTTATTCGCATCGCTTGTATTATCTATGTTTCCTAAGCCTATCATCGTTGCAGTAATACCTGATACCGTCCCGGTAAATGTTGGAGATGCTAATGGTGCCTTTAAAGCTACATCTGAGATGCTGGCTTTTGCGTCTAATGCAGTTTGGATAGCTGTTGAAACTGGTTTATTCGCATCACTGGTGTTATCGACGTTTCCTAAGCCTACCATTGTTGCAGTAATACCTGCTACTGTACCAGTAAATGTTGGTGATGCTATTGGTGCCTTTAAAGCTACATCTGAGTTGCTGGCTTTTGCGTCTAAAGCAGTTTGAGTTGCTGTTGAAAGCGGCTTATTCGCATCGCTTGTATTATCTACGTTTCCTAAGCCTACCATCGTTGCAGTAATACCTGCTACCGTACCAGTAAACGTTGGTGATGCTAATGGCGCTTTTAAAGCTAAATCTGCATTGGATGCCTTTGCATCTAATGCATTCTGAGTTGCAGTAGACACTGGTTTATTCGCATCACTGGTGTTATCGACGTTTCCTAAGCCTACCATTGTGGCGGTAATGCCCGATACTGTCCCTGTAAATGCGGGCGAGGCTAAAGGCGCTTTCAACGCTAAATCTGTATTCGATGCCTTTGCATCCAAGGCGGTTTGCGTAGCTGTTGAAACGGGTTTAAGTAGATCTGCTGTATTATCAACATTCCCTAATCCTACTTTTGAAGCGCTGATTCCTGCCGCAATTTTTGCATCTGTTACATTCGCATCTAAAATCTTAGCTGTTGTAATTTTCCCATCTCCTATTACCGGTAAATCCGATGTTCCTGTTAAATCACCAGACAATTGTATTTTGCCTTTTGTGCTTATACTCGCATCGGGTATCGCATTTGAAGCAATTGCTGCATCCACATATATTTTTGTCGCTTTCTCAGTAGGATATTTTAAATCGGAATTAGATGCAAAGGTTCCGTCTGTACTTTTGTTAGCCACATTTTCCTTTGAAGCTTCTGCGGTTGTGGCACGTGTAGTTTCCGCTGTTAATGCATTGGAATTAGTTAAAATAGCCGCATCTACATACGCGGTGGTTGCTTTGTCGTTAAAATTCAGCCAGTCTGTTTTGCTTAAGTAACCATCAGTAGCAGCATCTGCTTTGCTTATTGACAGAGTAGCATTTCCACTCTGCATGGTAGAAGTTATCGGTAAATTTCCCGAGATCGTACCGATTGCGGAAGCTGCATCGCTCGGAGTCCAGGCAGTGCCATTCCATTTAAGTATCTGCCCATTAACAGGTGCAACGGTGCTCAAGGCCGAACCTTGAAGTTTACTTACAGTTGGGTTAGGATAAGATCCGCTCAAATCGCCCTCTGCTTTGCCCTCAGGACTTGCGGTGGCTGCATGAATGGCATATGGAACCGACTGCAACTGAGAAGTGCCCATATTTGTAAAGCTATTGCCTCCCTGAGGATCTATTTCTACCTGCAGAAATTTATTACCGGTAGACCAAACTATCCCAGCCATTGTACCACTTCGCGAAAGAGCGCCGCTACTGCCAATCACTACAGTAAACAAACCAAATTTGTTAGTTGTAAGCTGGCGCGTTTCAGAATATACACTAGTGCTATTTGCACTCCCATCTCGGATTGTAAGCCGCAGCGTTATTGCCTGGTCCATAACAGGACTGCCATCAATTTTTCTGGCAACTCCCTGATAGTTGATCTGGGGTAATTGCTGCGCCATTAATTGTGAACTGGTAAATAAGCTAAGTATAACAGCAATAAATAAAAATCGGATCGTGTAAATATCAGGCATAGAGTTTGGTTAAGCAGATCAATTTAATATGGTAATAAAGCCTTTTGCAAGGCCCGTTTTGCCATCTTTTCTTAATTCAAGGACATAATAATAAGTGTCCTGAGAGAGTGGGAGACCTGACATATCGCCTGCCCAGTTATTTTTATAATTTATGGTTTTATATACGATTCTGCCGGCACGGTCAAACACTGTCAATTCATTATCGGGATACCGTTCAAGGTCTTTTATTACCCATACATCGTTTTTACCATCTCCATTTGGAGTAAGAATATTATTCGGAAAAACTACAAACGCCTCTGTAATAAAGTGACCTGGAGAAACTGGCTGTAATACACCATTAGTGATAATTTGATTATCACTAATCATCGTTTCAATTACTGCAAGTTCTCCAATACTCCATTCGTAAATAATGTCGGTGTGGGTAGTGCTGCCGCCGGCTGTATTAATGGCGCCTGTACTGGCACTTTGTGCATTGCTGTTTAATGCTATAAACAGGCTTAGAAAAGACACCAATATAGATTTATTAAAATTGAAAATGTCTGATGACATACAGCGGAGATAAGTACTGTACGGTATACTACAAATCAGGTTTTAAGTTACAGGAAACTTGATGATGTGAAATTTAAATAGATCTCAAAAAATTAAACTGAGCCCTCGGTAAGGGTCGAAGCGATTAAGGTACTTCTTCGATGGGGCAGATCCAAAAAAGATTGGTCATTTAATTACTCATTTTCCGTAGTTATCAACCAAGAAGGCAAGTTACTATTTCGTCGGTCACGTATTTTTATAATGCCAGAGTTTGAGGAACGTATCAATAGCACGATACGAGGTGTAGTAAATGGCTATCTATCTGCATACTTAGACACGCATCCTGGCAAAACTTTTGATATACCACATTAGACAATCGTATTTATGAATGTAAGAGGTGTTAAGTAATAATAGCTCTATTTTACGCGTAAGTAATGGCCGCTTAGCCATTGAAGCGAATCGTTCTAGTGAGAGATATTATATTGCACATTTTCTTTTACAAGGGTATATAGATAAACAAACAGGTAAGAAAATGTGCATTAATAAGGATATATCTCTTTCTTCGCATGAACTAACCTTATGCTATCAAGATCTCTACTAACCTTATTGATTTTAAGCTGCACTCAATTACAAGCAATCGCGCAACCTGCTAACATTCCTTCCAGACAAGATACGCTCAAAGGAAGTATAACACATGGTCGGGAATGGTTGGGATGTGAAGTATTATACACTTTCAATTGAGCCAGATTATAATAGTAAAACGATTCGGGGAAAGAATAGCATTACATTTAAAGTAATCAAAAGTAACAAGGATAGATTGATGCAAATTGATCTGCAAGAGCCTCTAAGAATTGATAGTGCATTATTTGAAAGGGGTAAACTTGAAATTGAGAAAGAAGATAATGTCTGGGTTCTGAAAGTGCCAAGATTAAAAGTTGGGTCTGAAAGCACCATTGACATTTTCTATTCGGGTAAACCCAAAGAGTCTACTAATCCTCCCTGGGATGGTGGCATTTCCTGGACAAGAGATTCTCTAGGAAGACCCTGGATTACTCTTGGAGCTCAACTAGTTGGTGCCAGTGTATGGTTTCCTTGCAAAGTGCATCAAAGTGACGAGCCGGACAACGGAGCTTCAATAAGCCATTACCGTTCCTGATACACTTGTAGCAATTGGAAATGGCAGATTAAACGAACAGATAAACTATATGGATGGAACGGTGACTTATAAGTGGCAGGTTATAAATCCAATTAATAATTATGGTTTAGCTTTCTATGTTGGAAAGGTGTGACAACAAGTAAGCAAGGGGGACAATTACCAAACTGGGTAGGGGTTAAAGTACTATTGAAGTACCTTTTAAGTACCCTTTCAGTACCTATAAAGGACCTCTTATAAAAGGTACTTTATCAGTGGCTGTTAGAACCCTTAATAATATTTAACCTTTAGCTTAACATTGTTTCACTCTTATTCTTGCCCGGGTGCCGTATACTTTCCTTACCAAAGCAACATCTTATGGCTTTCTTAAATAGTGAATCGAACTTACAGGCAGCATCGGAAGTGTCTCTGCTTACAAACTTCCCGGTGTGGAAGGTACTGTGCTTCGCACGAAAGGTGGTGGAAATAAAAAGAAAATCCTCACTGCCGCCTCCTGTAAATTGACCCGGAAAACGCTCACTAGAACCTCTTATCAAACAAAAAAAGGGTTGAACACCGTGGCCCAACCCTACATCTACCTATGAAAAACAAGCCCTTTGGGAGGGCACATATTGTATTACAATCTAAATGCCAGTGCTTTAACTACTCCTACAGCTACTTTTTACCAAAGAGTAAGCTCATATTGAGAATTCACAGCCACACCGTGTGACTTAATTTCCCCTTCAACCTTTTAAAATTTTGCAGGCATAATAGCTATGTTTTTTGGAGTGGCAATGGAACTAATTGTCCGTATCCACGCAGACTTTACTCAATCGAGCTTTAGTACGCTATATTTATTTCGTTTATGCTTGTGGGGATCGTTCTTGGAAAAGTGGCTGGAATCAAGTCGGCAAGGCGATTTAGATCACAGGTAACCTAAGAAAGGCATTAGGACTGCCCCCCTCTTTTTCAACTGTTATATCTAACAACTTAAAAAAGTGGTTTGAAAATCAGCGGATTAAGCTTAAATAAAAAAAGGTCTTCAAACGGGGAGAGTGAAGACCTTTTAACTAACCAATTATAAACCTGACACAAAAGTAGAAATTTTGCCATAAACACAAAGACTTTTAACAAAAATTAACAATTCGATAATAGTGAGATGGATTTGATGTAAAAAGCAAAACCCTTGCCTGGAAGACAAGGGTTTGTATGAGGTATATTTGGATAGTTTGGTCTCTAAATGTACATCCTTTTTTGATATTTGCAAAAAAATATAAAAAAAAGATATCTGTATTACGAATTTCATAACAGATTCATACCGAATCCGGGATGCTAATGTTTACTTTATAATGTAGGATGTGAAGTGTTTTTTTCAAGGAGAAAGGTATTCAAGTTAACAGGAGCGTATTCACTGCTATTGTGGATGTGGCTTTGGAAATGCTTGTTCATGGCTTCTTTAAAAGGTTGCATCTGAGGTTCGACTTATAAGAGACCTTTCTACAGGAAGAGCGGAAATGGGTTGAAAGCTCTGGGCTGTTAACGACAGTTCTTAAGAAAGTGTTATTCAATAAAAAAGGGTCGAATAGTTTAAATTCGACCCTACATCTACCTATGAAAAACAAGCCCGATGGGCGGGCGTATATTGTATTACAATCTGGATGCCAGTGCTTTAACAGGCCCGATAGTGGCTTTTTCATCGAAGAATAACCTCATATTGAGAATTCTCAGCCACATCGTGTGACTAAATTTCCACTTTAAGCTTTTAAGAATTCATGAGGAGTCTCTGGATTATTACTTGATGAACTTTCATAAAAAAGGGCTGTTAGCCAGAGTTTTGCTTTTAACTCGCCGAAGACTCAAATCTATAATTCTTGTTTTTCTTAATAAGGTTGAGGTATAATTAAGGGATCAATGGTCAGGATAAAAAATGTGGAGAACAGGAACACGAGAGTAGGGAAATGGTCCCATTTGTGACTTCTTAAAAAACCTTATCACAAAAAAAGGGTCGAATAGTTTAAATTCGACCCTACATCTACCTATGAAAAACAAGCCCGATGGGCGGGCGTATATTGTATTACAATCTGGATGCCAGTGCTTTAACAGGCCCGATAGTGGCTTTTTCATCGAAGAATAACCTCATATTGAGAATTCTCAGCCACATCGTGTGACTAAATTTCCACTTTAAGCTTGTGGCAGGTTGGTGTCTTTTCCATTCAGGTCGATTTTTCTAAACTTGAAAAACTTTCCTGCATGTTCTTCAATAAAATCCTGCATATCACAAACAGAAACATTTATTGACCTGTCGTAATGTTCCGTTAATAACAAAACTTCCTTGCAAAATTTAGAGAATTCATCCAGTGTCATACTTTCAATGACGTGTAGAAATTCGATCTTATTATAAAGTCCCCCGGGTAAAGCGCAATCTTGGATTATATCAGCTGCTTGTTTCATAAAATTATAATAATCTGAATAGCGTTTTAGTTTGCAGAAATCGTATTTGATTATGTCCAAAATCGTGCAATCAAGTTATATCGCTTTTTTTTGACATACCGGATTTGCGATCTAACGCTTGGTTTGCGGAACTATTAAGAATTGGCTCCTATGAACTTGGATAGTATTTTACAATATCATGTAAATATCCTATAAAATACCCTTTACCTGTCTAAGTAGATTTGTTAAACAACCTAATCAAACTTATAAACACAATCCTTCAATACTGACACAATTTGAAAGAACGGCCCGTAAATCGGAGCCTTATCTAAAAGTTGCGAAGGCAAAATAAACCGATTGGAAGCATCATGCCCATATTACAGGCTTTGTTGTCTACAAAAATTTAATCTAACCATTAAACCGTTTCTTAATAATGCATGAATTTACATTAGATCTGAAAATAGCGGCACAAATGCCTTCGCGAAAAGACTGGAGGATTGGCGCTATCGGTTCAGGGGCAATTGTCCGTGGTTGTCATCAGGTGGCATATCGTAATGCTGGCTTTAATTCTTATGCAATCGCATCTCAAAACAGGGCAAAGGCAGAAGAGGTTGCAATTGAGTTTAACATCCCCAAGGTTTACGATTCCTGGCAGCAATTGATAAAAGATAAAAATATAGAGATCCTTGATATCGCTGTTCCACCGGATATACAACTGGAAATAGTGCGGGAGGCGGTAAAAGAGAGAGATCATATTAAAGGAATACTCTGCCAGAAGCCACTGGCTATGAACCTTGAAGAGGCCAATGAAATAGTTCTCTTATGTGAGCGGGCAGGTATTAAACTGGCGGTTAACAGCAATATGCGGTACGACCAGTCGATACGTGCTTTAAAAACATTGCTCGACGAAAATTACTTTGGCGAAATTGTTCTCGCTACAATTGATATGCGGGCAATACCTCACTGGCAGAAATTTCTTGAAAAGTACGACCGCCTTGAAATACTGAATATGGGAATCCATCACATTGATACCTTCCGGTATCTGTTCGGAGATCCTGAAAAAGTGACGGCAATAACGCGGAGCGATCCGCGAACGAAGTTTTCTCACATCGATGGTATTACCCAATATACCTTTCAATATGCAGGCGGATTGATGGCAACGAGTTTGGACGATGTTTGGGCCTGGCAGGGAGATGGAACCCAAAAAGATATGTATATCCGATGGCGGGTGGAGGGATTAGAGGGAATGGCTGTTGGTGAGATCGGCTGGCCTAAATTTCCGGAGAAAGGTTTAAGCACATTGAAGTTTACCACAAGGAAATTTCCGGATAAATGGGTTGAACCAAGCTGGGATACCGTTTGGTTTCCTGATGCTTTTGAAGGAACAATGGCTTCGTTACTGTGCGCTGTTGAAGAGGATAGATTGCCCGACATAAATGGTCGCGATAATCTGCATACAATGGCAACTATCGATGCTCTTTATTTATCTATCAAAGAAGAAAGAACTGTAAAGCTGTCCGAAACATTACAAACCCTCAAATAACCAATATAAATGATCTCAGTAGGTATTTTTAATGGATACTATCCATACACGCTTGAAGAAACAATCAGCAAGGTAAAAAAAGACGGATTCAATTGTATTCAGCTTGATCTGAGTTTTAAAGACTTCGACCTGAACGACCCTCATACTTTACCTCAAACGCTTACAATCGAAAAAGCCCGGACTATACGTAATGCTTTTCGTGATGCAAACATTGAAATTGTCGCTATTTCCGGATATACAAACCTTATTTCTCCTGATCCTGAAAAAAAGCGTAAGAATATAGAATATGTGAAAACCCTGTTAAAGTTCGCCCGCGAATTCGGAACACCGTATGTGATCAGCGAAACCGGAACTTATGAACCAAGCAGTGACTGGGTTTTTCATGAAAAAAATGCTACCGAAGAGGCTTTTCAGGAAATTAAAGCAGTAATTGAGGAACTCGCTGAATATGCCTGGAAGCATGATGCCGTATTCCTGGTAGAAAACTACGTAAACAATGTCATTGGAAGTGTTGATCAATTATTGAGGTTATTCCAAGAGGTAGATCATCCGGGTTTAGGTCTTCTTATGGATCCGACCAATTACTTCAATGGCGCAAATATTAAGAATGTTGATGCAGAACTCTGCCGGATTTTTAATGCCCTGGGCGACAAGATAAAGATTGCTCATGCCAAAGACATCAAACAGGCAGAGAGCAATGAAGAAAAACATGCAGCTATTGACGCAGTAGAATCTCATACCTTCCGTGGTGCTGGTGATGTTGAACTTCCAGCGGCCGGGCTTGGAGTGCTTAATTATGAATTGTATTTAAAGCTACTTTCCAAAAGACATCCAAATATTCCACTAATTATCGAGCATTTAGACGAAGAAGATATTCCACGGGCGAAACAATTTGTAGATGATACTTTAAAAGCAATTGGCGCATAATATTTGGCTCCTGGTTTAAGGCTCTGCGCTATCCTCCGCTGGCGGAGGTGGTTGAAGCATCAATGAGGAACGTGTTTAATTCCACCCTCTACCTCCGCCGGCGGGGGACATTATGACACCTTAGCCTTTATGACGTCATATTTATCTTTAAAATATTAAAATTTTATTACCATGAACGACTTGAAATTAAGCACTGAACAGAAAGCCGCATATAACGACGACGGCTACCTTATTGTCAAAAACTTTTTAACTAAAGAAGAAGTCGGCTTGCTCTATAACCTGGCTACCGGCGACGATGTTTTGAAAGACAAAGCATTTGATTTTAACGACCAATCAGGAAAGCGCACAAAGCTGACACTGTGGTTTACGCCCGGCGACGATGCCTACGGGTTGTTAACACGCAGCGAGGCTCTGGTTCAATCCGTGCAGGATTTACTGGGTCCTGGAGAAGTGTGCCATTTTCATTCAAAACTAATGCAAAAAGAGCCGCAGGTGGGCGGCGCCTGGGAATGGCATCAGGATTATGGCTACTGGTATAAGAACGGATTTTTATTCCCCGATGCAATGATTAGCGTGATGCTTGCACTTAGCGAAGCGACTGTAAAGAATGGTTGCTTGCAGGTATTGAAAGGTTCCCACAAAACGGGGCGCCTGGAGCACAGTTTTGCAGGTGAGCAACAAGGTGCTGATATGGATTTTGTAAATGAGGCGATGGGCCGGTTTGAACGGGTGTATGTGGAGCTGGAGCCCGGCGATTTATTGTTCTTTCACAGCAATACCTTGCACATGTCCGAAGCAAATGCTTCCGATAAGCCACGTTGGTCGATGATATCGGCTTATAACCTGAGCTATAATAAACCTTTCCGGGAAAAGAATCTATCGTGCATTACGCCTGTACAAACGGTTCCAAATGATGCGGTAATATTATCTAAGGCGAAAGGTTTATCAGCAGACAGAGATTTTCTTCAAAAAGAAGATGAAATAACTCTGAAGGTTAAGTAATTTATTTTAACGATTCAACTGACAGATTGGAATTTAAATTTTTTTGCCCCAGGTGGGGGAGTGAACAAATAAGTTGGGATGTATTTTGCCGGAAGGTAAAAGACGAGGGGTATGACGGTGTGGAATATGGTATTCCAAACGAGGTTGCTGTAAAGGAGCTGGATGAAGCATGGAATAATTTTGAGAAATATGGTTTAGAAGTTATTCCTCAGCATTATGGTACTTATGATGCGGTATTCTCAAAGCACTTTGATAATTATGCAGACTGGCTGGAAATGGTGATGCCTTACCGGGCGCTTAAAATAGACTCTCAAACCGGAAAGGATTATTTTTCTTTTGAACAAAATAAGCAGCTTATAGACCGGGCGGCAGAGCATTCGCGGATAACGGGTGTTGAGGTATTTCATGAAACGCATCGTAACAAGTTTACGTTTGCCTGCCACATTACCGCTGAATATCTCAGAAAAATTCCTGAACTACAAATTACTCTCGATGCATCACATTGGGTAAATGTGGCTGAATCTTTTTTAGGAGATCAGCAGGAAGCTATGGATTTGGCAATTATGCGCACCGAACATATTCATGCCCGTGTTGGATATCCTGAAGGTCCGCAGGTTCCAGATCCGGCAGCGCCCGAATGGAACGAAGCCTTGCAGTATCATCTAAACTGGTGGGATCAAGTTGTTGAACGTAAACGATCTGAAAGCGATTCCTTAGTAACTATCACTCCCGAATTCGGCCCGTATCCATATATGGTGCATTTGCCCTATTCACAGAAACCTATTTCTGATCAGTGGACAAACAATGCTTATATGATGAACTTGCTGAAAGATCGGTATTGTAAATAGCGGTCGCGGAAGACCTTTTCAGATATGTGCAGCGAATTGAAAGATAAATTATCAAACGAATACGAAGAGGGTCTTCAGAGGCTTCATTTATAAATTAATCTATATAGCTAGCGCAGTATGAAATAGCCTTGTTTGGCTATTTCAGTTAGCAAGGGCAAGCCGCGGCATAAGCTTGTCTAATGATCTGGTAAAGTAAACCAAAATGTAGAGCCCTCATTAATCTGGCTTTCCACACCGATTTCCCCGCCATGGCTTTTTATAATTTCGGATGCTATATATAGTCCTAACCCGAGTCCGGATTTTTGTTTTTCTCCTTTTTTAACTTGATAGTAACGATCAAATAAATGTGGAAGTTCTTCCGGAGGAATGCCTTCCCCTCTGTCTTTAACCGATATTTTGACGCAATTATCGAGTTTTTCAACGTGTATTGCTATCTCTTCAGATTGGGGAGCATATTTAACTGCATTATTAACAAAATTCACCAGTATCTGATCAATTTTACGACGATCAGCGTACACCGCGATGGATAAATCGCCTGAATGTGTTACGTAGTGTTTTCGATCTAACCATACATGATCACAACAGCTTTCTATTACCTCAGAAAGGGTAAATTTCCGCTTATTAAGTGTGAGTTGTCCACGTTCGAATTTAGAGGTGTTTAAAAGGTCCTCCACCAGATGGATTAATTTCCCAGTATAAAGCTGGGCTTCGTGTGCAAGGCTGGTTACTTTTTCGGTTATAACAGAGTCCTTATTTATCATTCTGTTCAGTAATTGTAATACTGCTTTCAGACTGGTTATAGGAGTTTTTAACTCGTGACTTGCTATGCTGATAAATTCTTCTTTTTGGAGTTGTAGTGCATGTTTCTCTGTTATGTCTTCTATTATAGTGTACCCGGAGGTTTCGCCTTTATCAGGAAATAAAATAGAAGTAACGTTCACCCATATTATCGATCCGTCCTTTTTGATAAGTGTAGTTTCCAGACTAAAAGATGGAGTCGATTTGTTCCATAACTGGTCCTGTAAGTCTTGCCAGTGCGAATGGTGATGTTTGGGAGAGTAATCCAAAATGCGGGTGCCCAAAAGATCTTCTTTAGAAGAATATCCCAGCAAAGTTACCATCGCTGGATTAACCTGGATAATCTTAAGATCAGAAGATATAACTTTATTTCCGAGAGTGGAGAGTTCAAAAATTGTTCTGAAACGTATTTGACTTTCTTCATAAGCCAATTGTCCTTTCTCCGGGTTCTCAGCGGATTGCAGTTGCTGGATTTCCTTTCTTAAAGCAGCATTTTCTTCCTTTAATACACTAATTGCTTCAAGATATTTATTAGGGTCTTCTATTTCCATTGCGTTTAAATCAATGCCTGGTTCTAAGAAACGTCGTGATCTCAGATGTGTTGTAAGCTAAGAAAAGATTTACATAGATTGAATTTTAGTAATTACTTCTAATATATTACTTTCCTATGCCCGACATTTGCTGCTTGTTGCTCTTTAAATAGGGTTAAAATTTGGCTTAACATGGTTATCGTGTCAGCCAGGTGAAAAATACAACTATTTCTGCAGCACTAACCCTGAACCGGGCGAATCAACTTAATTATTTAAAATTCCTGGCCTTGGGATATACCTCTTTCTCTGTAACTTCTCGTACCTGCGATTTTTTATGCCCAGCCGGGAAAAACGTTTTTTCATCAGCACGGGATAAAGTCAGCACCGGCTGGTTCTCGTTTTCCATTGCCGTGAGTCCTCCCAGCAATTTTGACAAATCAAAACATCGTTTCGCTATTACATGAGTTACTTCGCCCTCCCGTTGAAGTCTACCTTCCACCATCAACAATTTCGCTCCGAGGATCTCTTTTCTGTAAGTTTCAAACAACTTTTGAAAAACTACAAGGTTTGAAAACCCTGTCTCATCCTCGATGGTAATAAAACAAATACCTGCAGCTGTGCCGGGGCGTTGCCGTACCAACACTAAACCTGCTACTTTTATTAAGGTTCCATCTTTTACATCTTTAAGCTCTTTTGAGGATAAAATATGCAATAACTGAAGCTTCTCTCTTATAAAACTAAGAGGATGTGCTTTTATTGATAAAGCTGTGCTTGCATAGTCCTGTACCACATGTTCACCTTCAGTCATAAAGGGAAGGCTGATCTGAGTTTCGGTAGTACTTTCTGATGGCTGTCCCTCAAAAAGTGCAACAGGCCGGTCGTATAAAGCCGAAACTTCCCATAGCGCCTGCCGGCGATCAAGACCAATTGATCTGAAGGCATCCGCATCGGCCAGCATCTCCAGGGTCGATTGTGATATCCCAATATCCATTAAAGCAACAATGCTTTTATACCCTGCTGTTCGTGCATTTACCAGGGTCTCCATATCTTCCGCTTTCAACCCTTTCACCTGCCGGAAGCCAAGACGGATGGTATAATACCGGCCTGTTTTCTCTTCCAGGGTATTATCCCAGTAAGAGTGATTGATATCCACGGGCATAAACTCAACACCATGTTTGCGGGCATCAATAACAATCTGCGCAGGCTGGTAAAAGCCCATTGGCATGCTGTTAAGCAGGGCGGCTGCAAACACATCCGGATAATGGTATTTGATCCATGAAGAAACATACACCAGCAATGCAAAACTGGCGGCATGGCTCTCAGGAAAGCCATAGCTGCCAAAACCCTCTAGCTGTCTGAATACACGCTTTGCAAATTCTTCTGTATAGCCTTTTGCTGTCATACCATTAACCAGCTTCTTTTCGAATTGGCTAACCAAGCCTTTCGCTTTGAATGTTGCCATGCTTCGTCGCAGCTCATCAGCCTCGGAGGGTGTAAAGCCTGCAGCTACGATAGCTATTTCCATGGCTTGTTCCTGGAAGAGTGGAACGCCTAAAGTTCTTCCAAGGATATCTTCTAATTCTTTAGACGGATATTCTACAGGTTCTTCCCCATTTCTGCGTCGCAGGTAAGGATGTACCATGTCGCCCTGTATAGGTCCCGGCCGCACTATCGCTACCTCGATCACCAAATCATAAAAGCATTTGGGTCGTAACCTCGGAAGCATCGTCATCTGCGCCCTGCTTTCAATCTGGAAGACACCTATCGTATCAGCATGACTGATCATCTCATAAACTTTTGGGTCGTCCTGAGGAATATTAGCTAAGGTCATATCCTGTTCGTAATGCTTCTTTGCAAGATCGAATGCCTTACGGATGCAGGTTAGCATGCCCAATGCCAAAACATCCACCTTTAAAAATCCCAGGGCTTCAATATCATCTTTGTTCCATTCTATATTCGTACGGTCTTCCATCCGTGCATTCAGAATAGGGCACAGATCAGAAAGTTTGTCCTGAGTGATCACAAACCCGCCGGTATGCTGTCCTAATTGTCTTGGGAAACCAATCATCTGACTGGTCAGTTCAAGTACCTTTCGTAAATGAGGGTCCCGGGGATTAATTCCCTGCTCAGTCAGACGTTCCTCATCAAATGCTTCGTAAGAACTCCAGACTGAGGCAGAAAGACGGGTAATCGTATCGGCAGATAATCCCATTGCTTTCCCTACATCTCTGACGGCACCTTTAAAATGAAGCTGAGTAACAGTAGCAACAACAGCAGCACGGTCGCGGCCATATTTATTATAGATGTATTGCATCACCTCTTCACGCCGTTCATGCTCGAAGTCTACATCAATATCAGGCGGCTCATCACGGGCATCAGACATAAAGCGGGCAAAAAGCAGTTTAAATTTGGAGGGATCAACCGAAGTAATTCCTAAGCAATAGCAAACTGTAGAATTAGCCGCAGATCCACGGCCCTGACATAGAATGTTCCGCTCTCTTGCAAAGCTGACAAAATCATAAACGGTCAGGAAGTAAGAAGCGTAGTTCTTTCGCTCCATGAACTCCAGTTCATATTCGATCATTTTCCTGATATCGGCCGGTATATCTTCGCCAAACTTTTCCCTGGCACCACGCCATGCAAGCATTACCAGTTCTTCTTGTGGTGTACGTCCTTCAGTGGTAATTTCATCAGGATAGATATATTTTAGTTCGCTAAGCGAAAACTGGCAGGCTGCTGCAATCTCCTGTGTACGTTTAATTGCATCAGGGTATTGTCTGAACAGACGCTGCATCTCATCTATCGGCTTTATAAATCTTTCAGCATTTTGATGGAGCCGGAAACCTGCATTGTGAATGGTGCATTTTTCGCGGACGCAGGTTAAAATATCCTGTAATTCTCTCCGCTCTAAATTATGATAATGTACATCGTTAGTGGCTACCAGCGGTATGTCCAGTCGTTTCGATAGTTGTGCAAGCCTGTAAAGTTTTTTGTTGTCATCGCCCAGATAAGAACGACTGGCGGCGATATAAACATTGGTGTCAAAAGCCTCTTTATACTCTTTCAATTGCTGCTCAAAGGAGGGTTCAAAGTTGAACGTATCTGTTAGTTCGGCAGGTGGGATGACGATGAACTTGTTTCCTTCAGCATGTTCATATACATCTTTTTTATAAAGGATGCATTTGCCTTTTTCAGCACGAAGATTTCCTTTACTAAGCAATGCGGAGAGTCTGCTGTAAGCATCCCGGTTGGTAGGGTAAGTCAGCAGACTGGCGCCGTCCATTAAATTAAGCCGGCAGCCCGGAATTAAAGTTAAGCCTTTTGCTTTTGCCGCCACATGTGCCCGTACAATTCCGGCAAGGGTATTCTGATCGGTGATAGCAATTTTCGTATAGCCCAGGTCGGCTGCCTGCTGTACCAATTCCTCGGGATGGGATGCTCCCCGAAGGAAACTGAAGTTGCTGGTTACCTGTAATTCTGTGTAGCTCATAATTTATCCCTCATGCAAAAAAACCATGCACAAACCACTGTTTCCTTTCACTTCCTCCATAATGCCCTAGCCTGAATAACCAATATCGCTGCCCGTCCTGATCTTCCACATTATAATAATCTCTATGTTCACCACCTTCAATCCACCATTCCCGTTCAATCCGTTCCGGGCCGTCGGCCTTTTTAATGTGGTGCACCTTGCCCTTGTACCGAAACATCAGAGGCGGATAATCGGGTATTGGTGCTGTCACATCTACTGGTTCGGGCTTGCCTAAAAGCCTTATCGGCCTTGGTTTGTCGTTGCGCCACGGGATAATAGCAGGTTCTTGCAAAGAGGATGCTTGCTTAATGGATCGTTCGGGCCAGTAATGCTCATCCGGAACGTAGCGGTGAATAGTTCCTGCGCCAACTTTAGCCGTTATTCTGTCGAGAAGTTCAGTTACCTCTTCATTGTCAAGCCCCGACTTCCCTGCCCATAAAGCCTCCTGAGATGGCGAAACATCTTCCACTTCTAATGCTTCCAGAATAAATAACTCCATTCCAAGTCCCGGAGCAATTGAGGATACTTTCAATTCAAACAGCTTAAAAAGATGCTGAACATGATGTGTGGACTTATTGGTCCCAATCTCTACCCGCTGAATTTTCCCATCCACACGATAACAGCTAAGAGTTGCTTTCCTGATTCCCTTACCTTCTTGCCGCAGACGCAGACAAAGTGCTTCCAGTAAGCGTTTAATCGCGATCTCAATTCCTATAGCTGTACGAATAGGTTCCATACATGGCAATCGTTCCTGCCAGGGTTCGGGTACTATTATTGGCTGAATATATTCTTCTACCTGACCGAGTGCTTGTGCAAGTCGTAACAACAGACCCTCACCAAAACGCCTGCGCAAAGCCGAACGGGGCATACTGATAAAGCTTCCAATTGTATACAGCCCCAGTTTTTGCAGCCGGGCCAGAACTGTTGCCTCTAAACGCAACGCAACAGCAGGCAAGGGGATTAAGGCAGAGTGATGTGTGCCATTTTCAATAATGGGACTTATCTGTCCGAAACGTGAAATGGCCCAGGCTGATCCGATGGTATCGGCTATGGCGGCACGTACGTCATAACCCGAACCGCGTAAACGTGTTACAATCTCTTTCAAATAAGACCGTTCACCGCCCCAGAGATGAGGGCAGCCGCTAATGTCAAGAATCAATCCGTCCGGAAGATCCAGTGCCACGATAGGGGTGTAGCGGATGCACCATTTCCCAAATGCTTTCAGCAGGTTTTCCGCCCGGTCCGGTTTTTCATCAAATACCTGTAAGCCGGGAACCATTGCCTTTGCATCGGCTACAGGCATCCCCGCTCGTATTCCATGTAATTCAGCAACAGCAGAGGTTGCTGTAATCGTCTTGCGACCACGATCGGGGGCAGCAAAAACAAAAGGTAATTGCTTTAATTCCGGCCGGCGTATCGTGAGCCAGTCTGTCGTTAAATGACGGAACCATATGGTAGCATAGCGTTTCTGCATCTCATCCTCCTATCCGGCTTGTCGTGATTGCTCTTCTGTGATGGATAAATGAGTTTTCTCATCAATCACTGGAACAAAGCTTCCGGCATACCATTCAATCGTCCATGAGCCCGGATTCCCATTGCGTACTTTCAGCAGTTCAACGTTCCACCGCGGGAAGCCCAGGCCGGGCATTCCGTCTTCCAGTTCACTTGGCAGCGGACTAATCCTCCAGCGAGCCACACAAGCCGTTGTACTCAGTTTTTTTGTGTTTTTTCTCAGGATGAAGCCTGTTACCCGACTTTTTTCAACTACCAATTGCAATCTTCGCGATTCTGTGAAGCTTATCTCGCCAACTTCGGCAATCACGGCAGCAAGTGAGTCGCATTTTAGCGCTTCTTCCATCACCCAGAGGATATCTCTTTCGCGTTTCAGATCAATAAAGATGATACGATCCGAATCTACACCAAAGCTTTTTAGTGCTGGCGGAAACACCGAACGAGTGGTGCTGATCCACAAAGAAATACCGCTTTGTTGCATCAATACTTCCAATAGGCCGCCCAAAAATCCTCCGCAAGCTGCAGCATGTTCTTGTTCTTCGATTAAAAATTCATGTATTGCTCCGGTAGGAAATACCTTATTAGGAAAGGCAGCTTCTACCGGCTCCAATCCGGCAAAACGGGTAACGCCGGTTTCAGGAACCTTAAAGCCCTGCCAATGCAAAATGTTTTTTTGCAGCTTGTTAATAATTTCCTTTTTGCTGGCAAGCATAGTTCATGATTAATAAAGAAGAACAGCAAAAATAATGCTAAAAATGTTAGTATTTTGATTTATTGAAAATATTTTAAAATGAAGTGATTGAAAACAGGATCATTGCGAACTGTGCCTTCTTGTACGCTCGTTGGTGAATAACATCAATCTTTGCGAACTACGATGTGTAGGAGATCTTTTGGGTTTGATTGTGATCGGGTATTTTCAGAATTGTTAGCAGGGGGATACAGTGGGAATTCTTTTAAACAAAAAAAGTCTTCAAACGGGGAGGATGAAGACTTTTTAACTAACCAATTATAAACCTGAGACAAAAATAGTAATAGTATTATAATTTCAAAAGAATTTAACAAAAATTAACAATTTCGTAATTAATCCTCGGAATCGTTGTAAAAGAAAAACCCTCACCTGATGAGGCAAAGGTTCGTATGTTTATATTTGGATAGTTCAGTCCCTAAAACTACTGCTTTTTTCGATATTTTCAAATATTTATTGTTAGGGCTGTCTAAATTGCAATATTTTCAATTTTTCCTTTATCAGTGGCGGCTTTGTTATTTTGTTAAGCCTTAACAATATTTTATTAAAGAGTAAGTTGACTAATCTTCATCTTGCTATCAGCGGGAGTGTTTAAACTAAATAACTATTATTGCAATAATTCTATTAATCTTTTAAAAACCTGTTATGAAATACGTTAAGCTCATATCTATCTTTTTCTTGCTTTTTTCGGGAGCTTCAATATTTGCCCAGCAAGAATCTGAGGAACTTAAGATATGGTTCAATCATCCTGCCCTAAGTTGGAATGAAGCTTTACCGGTGGGAAATGGAAGATTGGGAGCTATGGTATTTGGTTATCCATTATCAGAGCGACTGCAGCTTAATGAGGAAACGGTATGGTCCGGGCAGCCTGTGGATTTTGTAAACCCCACATCTAAAGCGGTATTGCCGCAAATCAGGAAATTGCTCTTCGAGGGAAAATATGCTGAAGCTCAAAAGCTGGCGCAGGAGAAGATGATGGGAAAAGGGAAAAATTTGGGATCATACCAAACTCTTGGCGATATGCTTATTGATATGGAAGTTCCTCAGAGTAGCGATGTTTCAAATTACCGCAGGGAACTGGACCTTGAAACGGCCGTAGCTAAAGTTGTATTTCAGGCTGGAAATGTTATCTATACCCGCGAAGTATTTTCTTCAAAACCAGGCGAGGCAATTGTAGTGAGATTAACAGCAAGTAAGCCCGGGGCTTTGACTTTTAATCTGAAGCTTCAAAGGCCAGGCAATAAAGCCTTAATCGAATATTCAGGAAATGGTATCAGTATGTCTGAACATGTTGATAATGGAAATGGGGTGAAGCTGGTGTCGAAAGCCGGATTAATAAACGAGGGAGGAACAGTAGTGGCAACTTCAAGCCATCTTAGAGTAGAGAAGGCAAATTCGGTAACGATTTATTTAACCGCAAACACAGATTATTGGAAAAAACAGCCCGAGCCGCTTTCCGCAAAGCAGTTGGCGAATGCCCTGAAAGTTTCTTACGATAAGCATATCGCGGATCATATCGCAGATTATCAGAAATATTTTAAACGGGTGGATCTGGATTTGGGCTCGACTAACGCTACGCTTTTTCCTACAGATTCAAGACTTAATGCTTTGCAGAAGGGGAATATAGATCCGCAGCTGATAAAGCTTTACTATCAGTTTGGGCGTTATCTTTTAATCAGCAGTTCACGGCCGGGAGATCTGCCTGCAAATTTGCAGGGTATATGGTCGGATGGATTAAGTGCGCCCTGGTCTGCTGATTATCATATCAATATTAATATTCAGATGAATTATTGGCTGGCAGAACAGACAAATTTGTCTGAGATGCACACCCCTTTCTTTGATTTTATTGACGCACTTAGACCCGACGGAAGAAAAACTGCCAGGGATATGTATGGCATGAAAGGCATTGTTGCACACTATACAACGGATGTATGGCATTATACTGAAACCTCAGGAAATGTTCAGTATGCGATGTGGCCAATGGGCTTGGGATGGAGTGCCCAGCATTTGTGGGAGCATTACCTTTTTACAGAAGATAAGAAAACTTTAGCTGAACAGGGATACCCGATAATGAAAGAGGCTTCAGAGTTTTATGTCAATTGGCTTATAGAAAACCCGGTGACTAAACAGCTTGTTTCCGGACCTTCAACTTCTCCGGAAAATACTTTTCTCACTAAAGACGGTGAAAAGGCCACCATGGTGATGGGACCAACGATGGATCATATGATTATTCGCGATTTATTGGAAAATACTATAGCTGCAAGTAAAGTATTAAAGAAAGATGCTGTTTTCCGCCGCAGACTTGAATCTATATTATCTCGCTTAGCGCCAACAAAAATTGGAAGGGATGGCAGGATTATGGAGTGGACCGAGGAATTTAAAGAACCTGAGCCAGGGCATAGACACATTTCTCATTTGTTCGGATTGCATCCCGGAAGGCAGATAACAGCCCAGAAAAGTCCGGAGCTTTTAGCGGCAGCCCGTAAAACTATTGACCATCGATTGGCTAATGGCGGAGGCCATACAGGATGGAGCCGGGCCTGGATTATCAATTTCTTTTCCAGACTTCAGGACGGAGAGGAGGCATACAAAAACCTCATTGCGCTTTTACAAAAGTCTACGCTTCCAAATCTATTTGATACTCATCCGCCATTTCAGATCGATGGTAATTTTGGAGCCACTGCGGGTATTACAGAAATGCTATTACAAAGCCATGCCGGTGATGTGCATCTTCTCCCTGCATTACCATCTGCCTGGCCAAAAGGATTTATTCACGGTCTTTGCGCCCGTGGGGGATTTGAACTGGATATCGACTGGGATAATGGGAAACTTAGCAAAGTGTCTGTTCTTTCGAAATTGGGTAATAAATGTATACTCCGATATGGGGACAAAGTGATTACATTTCAAACCGAGAAAGGAAAGTCCTATACTTTTGATGGAGCCCTGGGACGTTTATAGACTTTCAAACAAAGTATTGCATTGATAAAAGCTTAGCAGAATTATTATGCTTTAGACGCTAATTATATTATTCTGCGTTTATTATTCAGCGGTAAATCGACAAGCCGGATTTTTATTATTTTGAGATAAGACAATCGAATTAAGCATGATACAAGATCATCCCGTGTTTAAAACGGTAAGTGCAGTCTGCATGGTTGGGTTTCTGAGCTTTTGTTCTCAGGAGCGAAATTCTTTATCGACAATAGATGACAGTGATACTTTAGTTTCCGAAATAATTTCAATAGATGATATAGAATTTAACGGCGACACCTCTAAAAAAGGCATGGTTTATATTGCAGGTGGCGAATTTATGATGGGCGGCGATAACGAGCAGGCCAGCAGAGATGAATATCCAAAACATAGGGTTATTGTAAGTGCCTTTTATATGGACGAGCATGAGGTGACCAATGCCCAGTTTTCTAAATTTGTTGAAGCTACCGGTTATGTAACCACCGCCGAGCAGAAGCCCGACTGGGAGCAGTTAAAAAAGCAGTTGCCGCCCGACACGCCGAAGCCGGATGAAAGTCAGCTGGTACCAGCATCCCTGGTATTTACACCGCCTTCTGCAAAAGTAGATTTAAAGGATTATTCGCAATGGTGGCGCTGGGTTCCCGGAGCAAGCTGGAAACATCCGGAAGGTCCTGAGAGTGATCTTAAAGGGAAGGAGAATTATCCTGTGATTCACGTAAGCTGGGATGATGCGATGGCTTATTGTAAATGGGCCGGCAAGCGTTTACCCACCGAAGCCGAATGGGAATTCGCCTCCCGCGGAGGCCTGAAAAATAATATTTATCCCTGGGGGAACGAACATATAAACACAGGAAAGCCAAAAGCTAATTCCTGGGAGGGAAGTTTTCCTGATAATAACACGGCTGTCGATGGATTTAATGGCCTAGCTCCTGTTAAATCTTTTCCGGCAAACGGATATAAGCTTTACGATATGGCGGGCAACGTTTGGGAATGGTGTTCGGATTGGTATCGGGACGATTACTATCAGGTTGTCAATAATCCCGTCGGAATAACTAACCCACAGGGACCTTCGGATAGTCATGACCCGGATGAGCCTACTGTTCCAAAAAAAGTTGCGAGAGGAGGTTCATTTATGTGTAATGATAGTTATTGCTCGGGCTACAGGTCTTCCAGAAGGATGAAAAGTTCTCCGGATTCCGGAATGAGCAACATGGGATTCAGGTGTGTAAAAGATGCAGGTACTAAATGAGACGGAAATATAAAATAGTGGGATCAGTGTTTATCGCGTTTGTATTATCTTCCTGTTTACCGGAGGATAATAAAGTGATGACGACATCAAGCGAAAGCGTTAAAGCTCAAAAGGATAAATGTTGCACATCAAATATTCCGGCCCGTTTTCCCGTAAAAAACAATAATATACCACGGCCCGCTACCGATAAATAGCTCTGAAAGTTTTTGAGAATCCATTCACAACGATTTTTCTTTAATTAGCCATTCGCATCTGATGGTCGTTAAATATTATTTAGATTTAAAGCCTTTTTAGGATAGGATTAACGGTAATGAAAAAACAATTTGAAAGTTTTGAGGGATACTTAAATGGAGAGCTGTACTACAATGATTCGGCATTTCATCAAACTCAATTACTAGCATACTCAACTGATGCTTCTGTGTATCAGGAGAAGCCGCTTGCCGTTGCCTTGCCAAAAAACAATGACGATATAAAATTACTGATAGATTTTGCCACACGCTACAAATTAACTTTAATTCCGAGGGCGGCGGGTACCTCATTAGCGGGGCAGGTGGTAGGCAATGGGATAGTGGTAGACATCTCTAAACATTTCAACAAAATAATCGAGGTAAACAGTGCCGAAAGCTGGGTCAGGGTGCAACCGGGGGTGATAAGAGATGATTTGAACTTTTACTTGCGGCCTTACGGACTGATGTTTGGTCCGGAAACATCTACCGCTAACCGGGCTATGATTGGCGGAATGGTCGGCAATAACTCTTGCGGTTTACATAGCATTGTGTGGGGAGCAGTTAGGGATCATTTATTGGAAGCTACGGTTATTCTTAGCGATGGATCTGAGGTGATATTAAAGCCGGGAGATCTGAGTGTGCCCGGCGAAAAAAGTTTTAAGACTGAGATTTATGAATCTTTAGTGTCTTTATTATCTGACGAAAGCAATAAGGAATTAATTAAAAGAAACTTCCCAAAATCTACTGTCGTTCGCCGAAATACAGGTTATGCCCTTGATGCCTTACTGGCCATGCAGCCTTTCAATCAGGAAGGAAAAGATTTTAATTTGTGCAGTTTGCTCGCGGGTTCAGAAGGAACACTGGCGTTTATAAGTGAGGTGAAACTCAATTTATTGCCCTTGCCCCCGAAAGAGACGGCGGTAATATGTATCCACTGTAATTCTCTGGACGATGCTTTAAGAGCTAACATTGTTGCCCTGGAGCATAAACCAATGGCCTCAGAGCTTGTAGATAAATACATTCTCGATTTTACTATTGGCCATCCCGAATATCAAAAGAACCGGTTTTTTATTGAGGGCGACCCTGCAGCGATTTTAATAGTGGAATTTATGTGCCATGATAAGCAGGAACTTCAATTAAAGGTTGATGAGCTGATAAGCAATTTACAAAATACAGGTTTCGGTTATGCATATCCTGTTTTATACAACGTAGATACGGTTTACGCCTGGGATGTTCGTAAGGCCGGATTAGGCTTGTTGCGTAATCTGCGAGGCGATAGTCAGCCGGTTAATTTAATTGAAGACTGTGCAGTTTCGCCTCAGGAATTGCCTGAATATATCCAGGATCTCCAGCTGATTTTGGATAAATATCAGGTAAAAGCATCGTATTATGCACATGCGGGGGCAGGCGAATTACACGTCGAGCCAATCATAAACTTAAAAACGAAACAAGGATTATCGACCTTCAGAAATGTATTAGCCGAGACTGTTGAACTCGTAAAAAAGTACAAAGGTTCTTTATCTGGAGAACACGGAGATGGCCGTTTACGCGGCGAGTTTATACCGGCAATGCTGGGCAATGAAACATACCTGCTTTTTGAAAAAGTAAAGGCGATTTTTGATCCAAATAATATTTTTAATGCAGGGAAAATAACCAAAACACCTGCCATGGATACGCATTTAAGGGTTAAGGAGGGGGCTGGTCCCGTTGAAGCATCAACCACCTTTGACTTTTTATCTACAGGTGGTATTCTGGGTCTGGCAGAAAAATGTTCAGGCTCTGGCGATTGCCGAAAAAGCGCCATCTCTGGCG
>CAMPKC010000067.1 GCA_946887045.1 uncultured Sphingobacteriaceae bacterium
TAAGTCTGGCTTAGCAGGCAATGACGTTCGCATTATATATGAAGATGTGCACAAAAACCTATGGATCGGGACCAATGGCGGAGGCCTTAGCCGAATGGACCCCGCAACCAAAAAGATACAAAACTTTAACCGGAATAATAGCGGTATAAAATCACATGATATACGCGCAATAGTAGGCGACAAAAACGGCAACTTATTTTTAGGTTGTTATGGTGCCGGACTGATGTACTATAAAGCCAGTGAGAAAAAATTCTATAAATACTTCGCACAGAAAAAAGAAAATGAATTAATTCCCAGCGGGGTGATATTGTCGCTTTTCCTTGATCAAAAAGGCCGTCTTTGGATTGGAACAGAAGGCGACGGACTTGTTATTTATGAACATCTAAGGAAATTAACCAAAAAATACACTGACAAAAATGGTCTTGCAACCACAATAAATGCTATTCAAACGCAAGGTTCCGATAAATTTTGGGTAAGTACAAATAAGGGGCTTTCAAAAATTGACCTTACCACGAAGAAGATTTACAATTACGATGCAAGTGATGGGCTTCAGGGCGGGCAGTTTAATCCGGGTTCGGCTCTGTATAGCGAAAAGGGCGAATTTATGTGCTTCGGAGGAACTGAAGGCTGGAACCTTTTTAAACCGGAAGAAGTGAATGTTAGTACTCTTGATCCCAAGACTGTTATTACCGGGCTAGAGGTGTTTGACAAACGGATCATGGTAGGACGGAATGGCGATGATGGCAATCTTTTAGAAAAGGAGATTAGTGAAACGGACCGGATTACATTTAATCCTAAACAATCAGTTTTTACACTTCATTATTCAGCCTTAAACTATTCTTTTCCTAAAGATGGAGAATACGCTTATATGCTGCAAGGGCTGGACAGAAACTGGAACTATGTAAAAAACCAACGATCAGCTACTTACCGTTACCTTGCGCCGGGTAATTATGTATTCAAGGTAAAAGCCTCCAATCAGGATGGAATCTGGTCAGACAAAATCGCCAGTATTAAAATCCGGATACTTCCGCCCTGGTATAAAACATGGTGGTTTTACCTGATTGGTTTTAGTGTATCAATTGGAGCAATGCTAGGCTTTTATAAGTACCGACTACATTCTGTAGAAGAACAAAAGAGTAAGCTTGAAAAGCAGGTAGCAGAACGTACTCTTGAAGTTCAGAGTCAGGCTGAAGAATTGAAAGCGCAATCCGAAAGTTTACAAAAGCTGAACTCTGACCTGCAAAACCAGTCGGAACAATTGCAGGAGCAATCAGAAAATCTTCTCGTGTTAAATAACGACCTGGCTTATCGCAGTGAGCAGGAACACTTGTTGCGCGAACGTGCAGAAATCGCCCGAAGAGAAGCTGATCTGGCCAACCAGGCCAAAAGTATATTTCTTGCTACCATGAGTCACGAAATTCGAACTCCAATGAATGGAGTAATTGGAATGGCGTCATTACTCCGGGAAACAGACCTTACTCCCGAACAGGAAGAATTCGTAAATATGATCAATACCAGCGGCGATGCCCTGCTGCATGTGATTAACGACATTCTCGACTTTTCCAAAATTGAAAGCGGAAACCTTGAAATTGAAGAAAGTGAATTTGATTTACGCCAGTGTATCGAAAGTGTGTTTGATATTTTTGCCAGTAAAGCCGCAGTTCAGAACATAGATTTAGTTTATCAATTAGATCCCCAATTACCGGCCACGATCATTGGAGATAGTCTCCGTTTAAGACAGATCCTTATCAATCTTGTGGGTAACGCTGTCAAATTCACTCAGAAAGGAGAAGTATTTATTAAAGGAAATCTAAGCAAATCATCCGGTGATTCCCTTGAAATTGGATTTGAGGTGCGTGATACAGGCATAGGCATCCCCGAAGATAAATTAGAAAGATTGTTTAAACCTTTTTCCCAGGTAGATTCGTCTACTACCCGTAAATACGGGGGCACCGGATTAGGCCTGATTATCAGCGAGCGACTTATAAAATTAATGGGCGGCGACGTAAGTGTGAGCAGTAAAGTTGGCACTGGTACCACCTTCAGTTTCTATATTAAAACCAAGGTTGTTGAAAAACCTGAAAAGGCATCAGTTGCATTAGATACCAGTCTTATTGAGGGAAAGAGAATTCTGATAATTGATGATAACCCTACCCTGTTAAATGCGTTAAAGACTGAACTAAATGTTTTAAAACTGAACCCGGTGCTTACAAGCTCATGGCAGGAAGCGCAGGTGATTCTAAATAATAATGAACTGCCGGATGTAGTAATTCTGGACATGCAAATGCCCGAATCGAACGGAATCAGTATAGCCAAAGCAATTAAAGGCCTTAAGCCTAAACTGCCCGTTATACCGCTCAGTTACATAGGTAACGACGACATTCCAAAGCACCACGAATTATTTAGTCCGGTTTTAACCAAGCCGGTTAAACAGGCGCAGCTTTTCAAACTTGTTCAAAACGAGCTAATAACAGAGGTTGATGAAAAAGGAGCTCCGGAGGCTTCTAAACACCCTAGCATTCTTAGTAAGGACTTTGCCACCAATTACCCCCTAAGCATTTTGATAGCGGAAGACAATTTGATTAACCAGAAACTTGCCACCGTAATACTCAGCAAATTAGGCTTCAAACCCGAAGTGGCCAATGATGGAGAACAAGCAGTTAAAATGTTTAAAGCTAAACTCTATGATGTGATATTAATGGATATGCAAATGCCGGTTATGGATGGAATTGAAGCAACTCAAACCATTAGGAGCAACCTTCAACTGAAGCAACCCCAGATTATTGCTATGACGGCCAATGCTTCGGCAGAAGACCGTGAAAAATGCCTGAAGGCAGGAATGAACGATTATATCTCTAAACCAGTTAAATTGGATGAGTTGATGAACCTGTTAAAAAATGCCGCGATGAAAGTTCAGCTTTTAAGTTGAGGTTGATTTAATAGTTGCCTGGTTAAATACGAGGATGCACAGTCGCCACACCTACCCTTCTTATTTTCAAAAATTAAAAGGCGGTTTCAAAAGCTTAAGGGCTGAATTAAGAAGCTGCTAAAGCGTCACACCTCCCCTCCTAATTTTCAAGGAGGGGATTAAGGGGTGGTTCTTGTAGACTATTGCTGAGGTAACTCGTAATGCGCTTCTGTGATGGCATTGTTTAATTCTGAATGGTTGTTAATACCAACCATCTATATTTTTTTGTACTCCGCAAGCTTGACAAGG
This sequence comes from uncultured Sphingobacteriaceae bacterium, assembly GCA_946887045.1. The sequence goes on from CAMPKC010000067.1 coordinate 3,218, forward strand.
ATTTCTTTTAGATCCTTCTATGTCTTTGGAACCAGCAGTCTGGGTGTCTTTAGATTGTGCATCTCTTTCGATGAAAAAGGAAGCCAAAGTAGCGGTGATATAACCGAAAACCGCAAATTCATACAGGGTACTTCGCTCATTTTCAACCTCAACAGGATCTTGTTCCACACTATCAGCTCGTTTTCGTGGAGCTTCTTTACTTGCATCGACCTTATTGGCGTTGTTGCATGCCCCAATCGCTGAAGAGGACACAAGAAATAAGATAGTCATCATTTTCTTTTTCATGGTTTTTTGAAATTTCACTTTGATGATTATTCTTCCCATATAATTTCCCTCGAGCATTAAAATCAAAAATCTTAACCTTGCTTTTTTACATACAATTCCTTTACCATCACCATAATAATTAATACCACCGGGGTGGCTAGTATGATTCCCAGATAGCCGGTAACGGAGCCAACTATCAATTGACCGATGATTATAAGGGCAGGGGGAATACTAACGAGTTTCTTTTGTATCATGGGAGTAATTAAGTTGCTCTCAATCATCTGTATCAGGATGTAAAGACCAGCTATGATCAGGGCGGTGTTCATGCCGAGTGTTAATCCAATTAATACCGCAGGAACCATTGCAATGATGGGGCCGAAGTTGGGAATGAAATTGAGGATACCTGCAATGATAGCTAAGCCGAAAACCATCGGTACTCCAATAATTGATAAGCCAATACCAGTTAATACAGCAACTACAGCCATTGAGAATAGCTTGCCTTTGAACCAACTTTTCAAACTATGACCCAACTCCATTAGTATGTGTTCGCCTTCCTCCTTACTGTTTTTTGGTATAAGAGCAATAATTCCTTTTTTGTAAATAGATGGGTCAGCTGTTATGAAAATGCTTAGAAACAGGATTACATAAATATCTCCGAGTATTCCAAATGTGGAGTTGAAAAGCCGTTTTAACGAAGTCATTAATTTTTTCGAATTCTGTCCCGAAATCTGATCTAAAAAATTTCGACCCAATGGGTATTTGTTTAATTCAGTTCTGGCTTGCTCTTCCATAGTGGGCAGTTTTTCACTTATAACAGTTACTTGTGATTGCACTTTTGAACCGATCAACCAGAATAATAAAGCCAGGATCAAAAAACTCCCGGCAATGGACAAAAACATACTCCACTTATGTGAAAGTTTGATCTTTCGTTCTATCAAACCTGCTAAGCCATGAAAATAAAGGGCTATAATAGAAGCTGCCAGTATCATCAATAAAACACTGAAGGTCGATTTTAGAAGCAGGATCACAATTATGAATAGCGCTACAAGAGCTATCTTTTTTGTAAAATTCATTGCAAAGGTCTTAATATAAACCGATTCAATCAGTAGTTTATAAAAAGCCAACATTACCAGAATTTTTTTGTTCAAGAAAAGAAGGTGTTTAGACCGATTCCATCGACAATAGCAGATAATGCAGGAATTTCACGAATTTTTACTAAACAGCTAGCAATTGAAGAGCTTTTTGAACAGGCAGTCCTCCCAATTTGGGAATATGGTAAAAACGACAGGATGGTACAGCAGACTCTTGTCAGGGATGATCGAACAGTTGACATTTATAGATTCCAAGGGCTCCTATAGAAGGTTTTTGAGACGAAATTGAAATATATTGGATTGGGCGGCAGTTAACCCCGATTGATTCACGGTTTTGAAATTAATAAAACCGTGGACTGAGCTTGAAGTTAATAACATTTAGGAACTAAAAATGCGATCATCCCAAAATTTCTTTATATGAAAAGCTCAAACTACAAGAACCGAAAGGTCCCAATCTATTTGGAGCGACACTTTTTATCGGTACCTCAAACATTTGCTTTTTAAACGGACAATAGGATGGCATCAGAGAAAACTAATGAAAATAAAACGGCCCACATAGTTTATTGGCTACTTGGAACAATAGCACTTGTGGGCATTATATTTACGTATTGGCCTCAGGAGGATACGCGTACAAAGCTCAGAGGTAATTTAAAGCTGTCTGATGGCGCAATGGACGTAGTAAATAATTATTTGCGATGGACCGACGAAGCCTCAGGGAGCAATATGGATATCAGCCACGATTTTACAGCGGATGGATTGATGAAAATGGCTGATGCCTTGAGTGTTTTATCGAAATCTGTTTCAAATAAAATTGCGAAGGACGCTGAACCCGGAATAGATACTATAAAGGAAGTGGCTAATTTAATCGTAGAGAATCCCCAAAGCTCCGGACATGCTGATATGTTAAAAAAGGCTTTTAAAGCTTCTGAAGAAGTATTAACCCTGGTACAAAATTATTCATTTCCAAAACTAAAAGAGGAAATCAAAATCCTGAATCAAAAAATATCAGCGGTAAAAGAAAATGAATTGATGCTCGAACAAAAAAAAGAAGTTATCGATACCCATCTGCAGATTGCTGTTGTTCTTAATAGAATGACTAACGAAGAGAATAAATTGAAAAATAAATAAACTAACCCGGCTTCATTGGTGAATCTTCAAACCAATAGCGAAGATCATGTCTATTCCTTAAAATCAGCATTCGGGATATTATATCTCATAAATAAAGTTCCTAAGCGAGTATTAAACCCCATTATCGGACTTGTCATACTTATCACGCTATCCCGTTCTGTTTCTAATTTAGTGTTGTTAATGCCTAAATCGGAGTTGTTGCCAATAGTCGAAAAATGTTTTCCTTCGTCTTTCTTGTTTGTTGACGATATAATTATGCCTTTATCGTTAACCACCGCGATACGTTGGAAGTTCTTTTCTTTCACCATTTCATTTATATAAAGGTTAACCTGGCTCATATTTCCCTGCATCATTTCAGACCGTACCGCCCATACAAATGGTTTAGCTAAAAGCTTTAAATGCTGCTCATGGGTCTGCACTATTTGCTTCGACGCATGCTGCTGCAAAACCTGTCTTTCATTTTCCGCAGTTTTCTTTTGATTGTTTATTTCAACAGTTTTCCAAATCCAAATTGCAGAAAGCAGAATTAAAGCAATAACAATTGTTATTAAATAGGTCTTCTTCGTGATAGTGGGATTTTGAGTCCCATCGTTAATATGAGTCATAGATAAGGTTTAATTTATTTTTATTAATCTGATTTTTATACGCCTGCAAATACTGTATTTGCTGGCTTTATCTTTTTTTTGCACTTGCTATTATAATAATGCCGCCTACAAGTAAAATTCCTCCTAAATATGGGGGCCAGTTTACTCTTTCTTTTTTCTCTGCAGAAACTTGTATAGGTCCTGCATCAATTAGCTTTTCTTTGTCTGTATAAGTAAATCCCGTCCATATTAACATGATGGCTCCGATTATTATCATTACTAGCCCAATAGTTCTGTTCATGATTCTTCGATTTATCTAAGTACTAAGAATAATATCAGGCATTTGGTTTTCTTTAAATAGCACTACGAAGATCTAAACGACTTTGACAACGCTAGAAAAATCATCAGTTAGCTCGTTCCTTCAACTTATTACTTGATAATGGATTCGGAAATATGATAAAGGGCGGAATTATAAATGGTATTGAAAGAGTAAATAACCATTAATGACAATCGATATATTTGCGGACAAGAAACAACGAACCGCTAACAGCGGTTTATGTCAGGCGGGCGGATGTGCAAACTTGGTGCCTCATGCTTCTATTTAAGTTCAGCACTGGTTGACAACTTTTACACCCAAACCCAACTGAATGCAAAACCCCGAAGCCGTAGGTCTCAAAAAATGAATGTTTCCAATGCGATAAGCAATACCATTACGGTTCGACCTTGTCCGGCTTTGATTTTCCTTAATGTACCATAGAGCCACTTAAATCAGCAATTTGCTTGATCTTCAATAAACTGGTTCGACATTAGTAAGGCTACGGGTACCGTCTGTCTCAGGTTCGAATCCTGATGGGTGTATGCATGTAACCTTTTATATCATTAAAGACAGGCTCGAAATACTGGAACAAGGGTTGAAAAATCCATTCCTAAACCCGGGCGTGCGGATACCGGCCTTTGTGGCTAATGCCTCGCGCGGTATGAGCAAAGCACGGGACGACAGCATCCACAAAGACAAGCTAAGCTTTTCATAACATAATCCAACAACTTAATCCCTCCTCTTCATCTCCGCCATCATTTTCCAGCTTAAAAATATAAGCAATGCCAGAGCTGCCAGTATAATAACCCATAACACCACTGTATAATCCCGCTCCTTTTTTATTTCGGGCGCTTTAAATAAGGAATTGCTTTCAAGAGCTGTATGCTTTATTTCGGACACGTAGTTTAGGGCGCTGTCGGTAAAGAACTTCAGATCGTAATCGGGTTCAGTAGCTTGTTTATCGCCAAAGAGTAGCTGATAGGTTTTTCCGGACTCTAAATACGCAATGAGGAATTGATTAAGCTGCCATGCCTGCAGGTTATCGATTTGCAGAGGCTGGTTATCGCCATTGATGATTTGAATTTGAAGCTGAGGGCTTTTGGATGAAAATACGAGTTGCTGCTGAGAGCCGGAGCTGAGACTAGCCTCGGTTAGTAAGGTTTTTCCCTTTCCGCTGAGGCTATATACCTGCACGTTTCGCTGGAAATGTTTAGGGCGATTTACACGGAAACTGATTTTGTTTACCTGGTACTTCCGGCTGAATGTTAGGTTGATATACGTGATTCTATCGCTGCTATCTTTTTGCAGCACACGTACCGGAAGCGGAATAAAGGTTTGTGCGCTGCGGGTATTGGAATAGATGCCTGCCTGAAGGATTTGTACGGGGCCCTTCTTTTTGTTATGTATGATTAGTTTAAAGTACCTGTAATTGCTGGCGGGAAATGTAAGCGACTGGAAATAGTTGTTTGTGGCATGATCTACGGACTGTTGAAGAAATATATCTTCTTTAATTGCGAACCAGTTTAGATTGTCGTCGCTTCCCTGGAGATCTGCGCTGCGGGATACGGCTGTATTTTTAAGCCGGAGCCAGAGCGAGCGTATCAGCAATGGCTTTGCATTTTCTACCACAAGCGTGGTAATGGAATCCTTATCCTGCGTATTTTGGAGAATTGGAAAATTGATGAAGTTTTCTTTAATTGATGGAAGGCTCTCGAGCTTTACGTAAGGAACAAAGCTTTCTTGCTGGTCGATAATACGGAGATCGGCCAGATCGGCCTTACATTGGGCAAGGAGATTTGGCTGCAGCGAAATTTTGTAAAAGCCCGACAACTTAGGCGTCTCGATATCTGCTTTGTATTTAAAGGTATGTTGAGCTAACGTGCTTTTTGCTATACCCGACAGCAGTATAAGCAGGGCAAGAAAATACTTAATTCGGTGTTTGCTCTTCATCTGCAATGATAATTTTTTTAACCTTTTGATACATAAACGATACGATCAGCAATAATACCCCAAGACAAAAGAATGCTACAATTTTACCTGCGGCGGGAATATTGCGAATATCGAACAAGAACAACTTTAGCAGGGTTAGGGTAAACAGGCTGAGGGAAATGATCCGTAGGGTGCGGTCTTTATGGTTCATGCCGAGCAACATCATGACGAATGAGGACAGTCCCCATAAAACAGGCAGGCCGGTTTTGATATACACGCGTTGTATTTCGTTAATGGTATTGGCTTTTGAATAAAAGAGCATGTTGCTTGCCAGGCTTAAATCGACACTGAGGAATAGCACAATACTAGCGCAAATAAGCCAGGTTGCGTTTGTGAGGCTAACTTCTTTAAGGTTGTTTCGGCAGAGCTGTATGAGTTGGTAAAACAGGATTGCAATTATAAGTACGGAAACCCAATGCGCAATAAAATGATTGGCTAAATGAGGTACTTTATGGAGTATTTCTTGCTGAAGGTTAAAGAAAGCACCTGAACAAAAGAAATAAAGAACAATAGCACTGGCTATAATGCCCAACTTTGCCTGCCATGGCAAAAACAGGGTTTTCACTTTATTGCTTAGCAAGTTTAACACGAGCACAAAAGCAGGAACATACAGCATTAAGTACAGTACGTTTAAACGTATTAAGGCATAGCGCGTAGAAAACTGGTGGTTTACTTCGAATGCCCCTGCTAAGAACAACAAGACCAAAGCTATAATTTGCAGGTGTATGACCGGAATTTTAAAATCGTATTGCTCTTCTTCTGTATCGTCTCTTTTAACCAGCACGGCTAAAACGAAGGTGGCTATAGCCGAAAAGAGGGTGGTTATAAATCCTTTGTTGGCCAGTACCGGCAATACCTGGCTGGAGGAATAGATGTCCGTCCAGTCCATAAATAAACTAATGAACATGGCCACCCAAACAATCCGGGCAGTGATACGGCTAAGTTTAATGCCGGATTTAAGATACAGCCAGTACAGCAACACAGCCTCTGATGCCCAAAACAGGGTGATTTGATTGCCTTCTAACTGAATTGGCGCTGTCAATGAAACGAAGGTAAGCGTGATGCCGATTAGCAGGTACAGGATATTGGTATCGACTTTTCTGTTGCGGAAAAGGATGTACGACATTCCGAGATTTAACACAGCCAAACTGGCGCTGAATAAACCGCGGTACTGTTCGAGCTGCATTTGGGTTAAGAGATAGAGTCCCACGGAGAAATACAGTGCCGTATTAATGAGCAGGATACTAAAGTCGGAACCGATAAAGCTTCTATTTTCGCGCACATTGTAGGCGATATTGATAGCCAGGTAAAGCAGGTAGAAAATACTGGCATATATAAACCCGATATAATAAGTCGGCGCACTAAGTTGGGAAAGCACTGCGGTAAATACCAGTACGGTTAAGCCGAAAGAGCTGATGTTCAGTACTCGCCATGATTTATAATAGGCGATGACCAGCAGACCTGTATTTAATACCACCAGATAAAGGAACAAACCGTTGTAGTTTGCATGTCCGGTGCTTACCATAAAGGGACTTGAAAAGCCACCTACTAAGGCTATGACGGCCAGTTCCTGCTTGTTGTACAGGAGTGATAAGGCTACTGCAAAAATCGTGATGACGATCAGGATGATAAAGGCGGTGATCTGGTTAAACAGCTGGAACTGATGAAAGGCCAGGGTTATGGTGAAATAGAACACGGCCAATCCACCTCCCACTAATACCGAACTGAAAGCGTTATAGCTGTTGCGCATGCGATGGGCAAAGCCGATGAGAATACCTCCGCAAACAAGGCCAATAGCTACTCGCCCCACCTCTCCTATCCAGTTACTGTCAATAGCGTATTTTACAAAATAAGCGATTGAAAGAACCAGGATGGCTATCCCGATTTTATTTACCAGGTTTTCGCCTATAAACTTTTCCAGATCGGGGTAGCGCTCAAAGAAGGAAAGCGCTGGTTCTGGCTCGGGAATATGCTTTTTTGCGGTATAGGCCGGGCGATAAGAATTACTAAGAATTGATGGCTCTGGCGAAATCTCTTTTTCAGGTTCGTGTACGAGTGGAACTTCAGCTTTAGGAGGCTCTATAGTGGATTCTGCTTGTGCATCCTTTTGAGGCGGAACAGGAATAGGAGGCTCTGCTTGCGCTTTGCTTGTTTCTTTTTCTCTCCGAAACTCGGCTTTTTTTAGGAGCTCTTGAACGCGGATAATTTCATGTTCGAGATCCTCGATTTTTGAATTGAAGGAGGATTTGTATTGAACTAAGAGTATTATTACAACTATAATCAGCAGCAAGGTGATGAATTCCATAATGATGTGATAAGGTTTGATAAATATAGAAAAAGAATGGAGATTGAAAGAGAATGGCGAGGAGCTTAGTCCCTTATCAAACCCGCTCGTTCTTCACACAAGCTATACTTATGAATAACTGGCACAAACATAAGCCGGATTTGGAGAATTAGGAGCTACTTATGAGGCGATTGCCGAATATTGCGGGCATTTGCGAGAGTTTGCCGAACATTGCGAGAAAGCAGGTACTTTCTTCGGGACTTGTTCGGAAAAAGAGGGGGACTTGTTCGGAAATTTCCGAAGCTGTCCCGAAGCAGTCTCGAACAAGCCCCGAAGAAGGACCTTCTCAAAAAACCGGGGCTCCGTCCGGCTTCCACAGAAACCCTAAAAATTCCCTTATCTGAAACATTTAGAGCCTTTTGAAATTATTAAGTATTAAACGACACTTAAATTGGGAAAGTACGGTACACTTACGCTAAAAATCCTTCTCGGAATCATAGGATTTTTTATCGTCCTGGTTTTGCTGGTTTTTGTATTGATCAGAGTTCCGGCCGTACAGGATTTTGCCCGTGGCAAAGCTGTGAATTTTCTGGAAAGAAAGTTGGGCACTAAAGTCGAGGTGAACCGACTATCCTTAAATCTGCCCAAATTGCTTGTTTTGGAGGATGTATACTTTGAAGATCAAAAAGGTGACACACTATTGGCTGGTGATACCCTGAGAGTCGACATCAGTATGCTCAAACTTTTCAGAAACACAGTCGAAATCAACGAAATAGATTTACGCGGTATTACCCTGAATGTTGACCGTACGCCTGACAGTGTTTTCAATTTCGATTATATTTTAAAAGCCTTTGCCCCACAAAGTACGGCCACGCAGCCTACCGATACAGCCGCGGCGATGAAGTTTTCGATCGACAAAATTAATCTCGACAGAATTGTTTTAAAGTACAAAGACGCGCCAACGGCCAATGATGTGAATCTCTATCTCTCGCATTTCGATACCCGCGTGAAAGAGTTCGACCTTGAAAAAATGCGCTTTAATATCCCCAAGTTTAAGCTCTCGGGAGTTAATGCCGTTGTTATACAAAGTAAGCCGGCGGTAAAGGCCGATTCGAAGCAGAAGGATATGGCTGAAGCTGCCGAGCCTTTATATTTAGATCTGATATTGGGTGCGGCAGATCTGGACCGGATAAACGTAAAATATCGAAACGCGGTTTCTGCGCTAAATGCAGATTTTAATATCGGAACCTTAGATATTGAGAGTGATAAACTCGACATGCGAAACCAGGTCGTCGACCTGAGAACATTTAACCTGAGCGATTCGAAATTCAATATAACGCTCGGCACCAAGCCCGAGTCGAGAGTTGTGGTAAAAGAGGTAAAAGAAACAGCCGAAGCTGTTGCAACCTTCTGGGGTTTCAATTCCGACAATGTCAACATCCGAAACAGCCACCTTCGATATAACGATCAAAGCATGCCCGTACAAAGAATCGGTATGGATTACGGACATCTGGACATCAAAAACTTAAACCTTGATGCGAACAACTTCATTTTTGCAAAGGATACCATAGCTGCAAAGATCAACGATGCAAGTTTCAACGAAAAAAGCGGCTTTAAACTGCAAAGGCTTAGTGCTAATTTCTTTTATGGGGGCAACAAAACATTTCTGGAAGACCTATACCTTCAAACAGATAAATCCCTGATCCGTAATGAAATCAGGCTGGCATATTCTTCTATCGAAGATATTAGCAAAAATCCAGGCAATTTACGCATCGATGCCAACCTTAATAATTCGCGTATAGGCCTTCGGGACTTCGTCGTATTTGTACCCCAACTGGCAAACACAGAGCCTTTTAAAAGCAATGCCAATGAGGTAATAAACATTGACGGGATTGTGCACGGGAAGGTGGAAAACCTGTCTATACAACAACTCGATATATCAGGGTTCAGAAATACGAATTTTCGCGGATCGGGCAGAATAACCGGACTTCCGGATATGAACCGAGCATATTTCGACATCGACATCGATCGGTTTAATACAAAAAATACCGACATCTATTCTTTTGTTCCGGCAGGCACTATCCCAAACAATATCCGCATTCCCGAAACTGTAAGCCTCAATGGAACCTTCAAGGGTAGTATGACACGATTCGCTACCAATATGAACCTGAACTCCAGCTTTGGCAGCGCTAAAACTGTTGGAACATTTAGCTTCGGCGATGTCCCTACTTATAATGCCCGTATCAACACCTATAATTTTAATGTAGGACGGCTCATAAAACAAGAAGCCACCATTGGAAGAATAACGCTTGCGGCAAATGTGAATGGAAGTGGAATGGATGCTAAATCGTTCAGCGGAACTGTAAACGGCAAAGTTCTGCGTGCAGAATATAACAGGTACAACTACCGCAATTTAACGTTAAATGCTAGCGCCAGAAACGGCAACATCGTGGCGAAGGCATTTATGAATGATCCGAACATAGACTTCGACTTAAATGCCAGGGCAAATTTCAGAAACCGCTATCCAAAAATCCAGGCTACCATAAATGTAGATAGTCTGAACCTTCAGAAGCTCAACTTTTATTCCGACGACTTTCGCTTTCGCGGGAAAATTGTTGCTGATTTAGAAACCGCAGATCCGGATTACCTGAACGGCGAAATACTGCTGACAAATGCCTTAATGGTAACGCAGGGCAAACGTGTCGACCTTGATTCGGTAAGTGCTGTTTCGACCGCAAGTGCAGACAGTAATACTCTTAAAATCCGGTCTGAATTTTTAAACGCCAATGCTTCAGGGAAATATAAGCTTACGCTGATCGGTCCGGCTATTCAATCCACCTTAAACCGTTATTATAATCCCGATGGTGCAACTGTTACCACAAGGGTATCCGGTCCGGCACAATACATGAAATTTGATATGCAGGTGCAGAACAATCCGCTGGTACAGCAATTTGTTCCTGCAATAAAAGAAATGTCGACGATCTCACTCGCTGGAAATTTCAATAATCAGACAGGTGCATTAAACGTTCAGGGAACGGCGCCCCGATTGGTTTATGGCGCTTATGATTTCAATAATCTAACTTTCAATATTAGTCCCGATGCAAGCGGCACCACGTTAAATTATTCTGTTGCTCTCAATAAATTGGGCAATACTCAGTTTCAAATTTTAAACACCACCCTTACGGGGAATATACGAAACAACGTTATATCTACCGACCTTCAAATTAAAGACGCAAGAAACCGCCAACGTTACCGAATAGCCGGAAACCTGCGTGCAATAGAATCTAACTTTGAATTTAGTGTGTTACCTGAGGGGCTTATTTTAAATTATGACCAATGGACCGTCGGACAGGATAATGCGATTCAGTTTGGAAGCCGCGGTGTTATGGCCCGCAACTTTACACTTAGCCACAGCAATCAGCTGATTAGCATCAATACCCGCCCGATGGGATTGAACAATCCCATGTCGATAGACTTTACAAATTTCAGGATAGAAACGCTTACAGAAATAGCAAGAAAAGATTCTCTGCTTGCAGGAGGAACCATAAATGGAAATGCAGTGGTTCGTAATTTTCAAACCTCCCCTATCTTCACATCCGACTTGACCATTAGTGATTTCAGCTTTCGCGGCGATACTGTTGGAAACATCGCTTTGCGTGTAAATAATGAGCGAGAAAACACACTTGCCGCCAATGTTGGCATCACCGGAAGGGGAAACCGGGTGGATATGAATGGCTATTATTATATCAACAACAGCAGTTTTGATATGACCATGGATATCGGGAATTTAAATCTCCAAAGCATACAAGGCTTTACCATGGGAAACATGAAAGATGCCAGCGGTAATTTAACCGGTCGTTTGGCCATTACAGGCACTGCAACGGCTCCAAAAATTAACGGAGATGTAAATTTTAACGATGCAGCCTTCAGGATCGGAATGTTCAATTCGCTTTACAGGGTAGATAATGAACGAATCAGATTTAACGACTCGGGTATAAGTTTCAATGACTTTACGCTATTAGATTCTGCCGGAAACACAGCCAATATTGATGGGATGGTTTATACCCAACGCTTTACGGATTACAGGTTCAATCTGGATGTAACAAGTGATAACTTCCAGGTACTTAATTCGACCGCAAAAGACAATGAGTTGTACTACGGAAAATTATTTGTCGATAGCCGGATAAGGATCCGCGGAGATATGAACAGTCCGGAAGTAGATGCCGACATAAAGGTTCTGGAAAACACAAGATTAACCGTTTTGCTGCCGCAGACGAACCCGGGTGTAGTCGAGCGCGAAGGAATTGTGGAATTTGTGGATATGGATGATCCCGACGTTTCGACAGTATTTACAACCGGATTGGATTCCCTGAATAAATCTCCGCTTGTGGGGTACAACATCGCCTCAACTATTGAAGTTTCTAAAGAAGCAGAATTTAACCTGATTGTAGACCAGGGAAATGGCGATTTCATTAAAGTAAAAGGACAGGCGCAGCTTACAGGCGGAATTGATCCCAGCGGCAAAGTTACATTAGTCGGAAATTATGTATTACAGGAAGGCGCCTACGAACTGTCGTTTAACTTTATCAGAAGACGATTTGAGATTCAGTCGGGCAGCACTATCACATGGAATGGAGAACCCACCAGCGGAGAAATGGATGTAACTGCCGTTTATACGGCCGAAACCGCACCGATTGATTTGGTACAAGCACAACTGGCAGGCGCTACCCAGGCGACCTTAAACACATATAAACAACGTTTGCCTTTTGAGCTCCTTTTAAAGCTAAAAGGCGAGCTGTTAAAGCCGCAAATATCGTTCGACATCGACCTGCCCGAAGGAAATTATTTTGTTTCCGGCGAAGTAATAGAAACTGTGAATACCCGGCTTGAACAAATCAGGCAAGAGCCTTCCGAATTAAACAAGCAGGCCTTTGCACTGGTGTTGCTTAACCGCTTTGTTTCAGAAAATCCGTTCGACAGCAGCGCCGGCGGAACAAGTGCCGAATCGCTTGCCCGCCAAAGTGTAAGCAAACTGTTGACCGAACAACTGAATAACCTTGCCGGGGATTTAATTGCAGGGGTAAACCTGAGCTTTAACCTCGAAGCTACAGAAGATTATACAACCGGCCAGTTGAAAAACCGGACCGATTTAAATGTTGCTGCATCAAAACGCCTGTTAAACGACAGGCTCAAGGTAAGTATAGGCAGCAATTTTGAATTGGAAGGATCGCAACGTGTAGGCCAAAGAACCAGCAATATTGCCGGTGACATTGCCGTTGATTACCAGCTCTCTAAAGACGGAAGATACCTATTGCGCGCCTATCGTAAAGACCAATACCTTGTTGCTGTGGAGGGCCAGGTTATTGAAACCGGATTAAGCTTTATCCTTAACATGGATTATAACAGATTTGAAGAAATTTTTAAAAGTCGCACCAAAGAAGATAAGAAGCTGAGAGAAGCGAAAAAATTAGCCGAAGAGGAAGCCAGTGTTAAGTAAAAATTAAAAAGTTAAAAATTAAAAAAGCAGATAGCGCAAAATAGTATTTGCATAAACTCAACCGCCAGTTTAAGCTTAACAGAACACTAGCAAATGAAATCATCTATCGTCAAAAATCTATTAATTTCTATTCCATTCTTTTTGGCATCCTGCAGCGCGGTTAAAAATGTACCCGAAGGCGACTACTTGTACCTGGGTGCCGATGTTAACATTCTGGATACCGATAATAGTCGCCGCAAAGAAACTAAAGCCTTAACAAATGAATTGGAAGGAATAATCCGTCCCCGCCCGAATTCAAGGTTTTTGGGGATGCCGTTTAAACTCTGGATCTATAATTTCTGGGCAAATCCAAAAAAAGAAGGTGGCATAGGCAACAAAATAAGCAGAAGATTTGGCCAGCCTCCGGTACTATTCAGCAGTGTGAAGGTCGATTACAATCGCACATTAGTGCTAAACCGTTTAGAAAACCGCGGGTATTTTAGATCTGATGCTTCTTCTGATACCACCCTTAGAAGAAAAAGAGCACGCTTAAAGTTTAACACCACAACAGGCCCGCAGTATATGATAAACAGTGTGGTGTTTACTACCGATAGTTCGGATCTGGGAAAAGCAGTGAATGCAACCTCGCCAAGAAGTTTTTTGAAAGTTGGAGACGGCTATGATCTGGATGTTATTAAAAGAGAACGCGAACGGATAGACACACGTTTGAAAGAAAAAGGATTTTATTATTTCAGTCCTGATCATATAATTGTGCAGGTAGACAGTACCAACAACAAGCACAAAGTAGATCTGATCGTCAATGTAAAATCAAACACCCCGATTAAAGCCCAGCAGATATACACCATCAATGATATCTACGTTTATTCAAATTACGACGTATCAAAAGACTCTGTAAGCATCCGCGAGGGAGAAAAGTACCGCGATTTTTATGTGATAGACAGCACCCGAACATTTAAGCCCAAGGTTTTTGAACGCACCATGTTTTTTAATAAGGGCGATTTATATAACCGTACAGACCATAACATGTCGCTAAACCGACTGATGAGCTTAGGTACTTTTAAGTTTGTAAAAAACGAATTTGTTGAAACTCCCGCTACCGGAGATAATTCTCTGGACACCTATTATTATTTAACTCCCTACGCAAAAAAATCACTCAGAGCAGAACTTACCGGCAGAACTACCTCGGCCAACTTTACTGGTAATGAGATAACGCTAAGCTGGAGGAATCGCAATGCTTTCAGAGGAGCGGAATTGCTAACACTAAGTGCCTATGGAGGTACAGACATCCAAATATCCGGCATCAATAAAGGAAACAATTTATTCCGCCTGGGTGGCGAAGCCAGTTTAAATATTCCGAGGTTTATTTCGCCGTTTAAGTTTAAATCCTCCGGTGCTTTTATCCCGCGTACGCGGATATCGCTAGGCGTAGATCTATTGAATCGTTTCGAAAGTTATACGCTGAATTCTTTCAGAACCGCTTTTGGGTATACCTGGAAAGAAGATATTAAAAAAGAACATCAGTTAAATGTGCTTAGCGTAAACTATGTGCGGCAACTGAATGTAACACCCCAGTACCAGGCTTTGCTGGATACGAATGCAAACCTTCGCAGGGCTATTGAAGAACAATTCATTATCGGTCCGAGCTATAATTTTCTGTTTACCAACACAGGTGAAACCCGGAAAACGAATACATTTTATTATAACGGAAACATTGAGTTAGCTGGCACTATTTTAGGTCTGGCAATGGGGGCAAATGTTGCTAAACAGGGTTCTGCCAAAGAAGTTTTCGGTGTTCCCTTCTCGCAATACATCCGTTTAGAGAATGACTTTCGCCATTATTTTAATCTGGGATTTGGTTCTCAAATAGCCAGCCGGATAATTACTGGCTTTGGTCTTCCGTATGGCAACCGTGCTTCCCTCCCATTTATCAAGCAATTCTTTATTGGAGGCACCAATAGTTTACGTGCTTTCAGGGCCCGGTCTTTAGGTCCCGGATCGTCTTTGCCGGATCGGGCAGTAGGCACAACTTCGATTGCCGCCGACAGAACCGGCGATATAAAGCTTGAAATAAACACCGAATACCGGCCCAAAATAAATGACGTGTTACGCGGAGCGATTTTCGTAGATGCAGGAAATATCTGGCTTATGAAAGATGATGCCCAATATCCACCCATTCCTGGTGCAAAGTTCAGCAAAGATTTTCTGAAAGAGCTTGCCGTTGGAGCGGGAGTCGGTTTGCGCTTTGATCTTTCGTTTTTTGTTCTCAGAACCGATCTGGCTATGCCTCTGCGCAAGCCCTGGCTACCCGAAGGTGAACGCTGGGTATTAAACAGTTTTAAATTTACTGACCCCGAATGGAGAAGAGAAAATCTGGTATTTAATCTGGCCATTGGGTATCCTTTCTGATTGGAATTTGGAAAATGGGATTTCTATCCGTGTATACCCGGGTATACACGGATAATCCGAAAAATTAACATTAATTTGTATCTACGTATAAATATAGCCTGGTACTTACGCGAAGGGGGTTAATAAGGATAAGGGAAGGCTCAGCTATATTGGATATTTGCGCATATGCGTAAACATAATCGTTAGCTGTAATGCAAACAAAATCGACATGACCAAAATGACAACCCTTCTTTTACTTTTGGCTTCAATAGGTTGTGGTAACAATCATTCCAAATCCACTAAAACAGTCGACCTCGTGCCGACCAGTTCCTCAATAAAAGAAAGTGCCACTGACCTGTTAGAAGTTCTCGACATGGACTCTATTGTGATTAACGAAAAGTTTCGTTTTCAAACATCTCGATCAAAATTAAGAGAACATCTTGGAAAATCAGACAGTACAATCAAGGCAAATTATGATTGTGGTGGTTACTTTGACGTCGGAGATGTGTCAGTTGATTATTACGGGTCTTCAAGCTTCGAGACCTCCATGGAAAAAACTGTCGTTAGAAATATAAATTTCCAAGACGGGAGATTTACGGTCAAAGCAGGCAACATAATTTTTAATAAAAACACAACACTGACAGCCATAAAGGATGCTTTTCCGGCTTCAGCCAAAAAATCCTACTTATGGAAGGATGTTAGTGATAATAAAGAGTATACCGTTGTTAGACTATTACCAAAGTTAAATTACGATGATCAATGGGTTCTTAAGTTTTACAATGGAAAACTTATTGATATGGAATATTGGATACCTTGTTAAAAATGCACAACAGCTAACACAGGCTCTTGCAAAAATGGCGGGTGACGTTTATCTCGAAATTTTCTACATTTAACTAAGTTTGGTGCCGGGCGACAATGAAGTGCTTTCTATCCGCCATCTTCGCAAAGCCCTAACCGTTGGCTGCTACTTAACATACGACCTACCCTATGAAACTATTTTCATTCTTTAAGAAAAAGGAGTCTAAGGACGTTTATAAATGCTCTTGCTGTGGACAAATTTATGACGAACTACCTTTATGTTTTGGCGCTGATTTCCCTAACTTTTACTATTCAATTCCTGTTGAGCAACGAGCACAAAGAACTGAAAAAACCGAAAGTCTGTGTGTAATTGACGAGAAACACTTTTTTGTTCGAGGGCGGTTAACGATTCCGATAGTCGACCATTCTGAAAATTTGGCCTGGAACGTATGGAGATAATTTCGCAAGAGTAAATGACTTGTGGAATGATCCAAAAAGGGTGAATGAAGAACCGTACTTTGGATGGTTCGAAACAGTAATTCCGACTTATAACAATACTATTAATATTAAGACATTAATTCATACAGAACCAGTTGGACTTATTCCAACGGTTGAAATTATAGAAGAAAATCATCAATTAAGAAAAGACCAACAAGAAGGAATAACTTTGAAAAGAGCAGTTGAAATTGTTGATAGTGTAATGAAAGACCAACATCACATCGATGATTAATACAGACATAGAAAAGCAGCAGCCAACATCGGGTTCAAGTTATGCCTGGGCAACGTGGCATAATTGCGAGATTTTGGAAGATAAATTTTACGTATAATAAAAATAAAATGGCAGAATTTTGGGAAGAAGCATTTAAAGACAAGCAGGAAATGTGGGGTTTAAAACCTGCAAAATCCGCTGTTCTCACAAAAGACTTTTTTGTTGAGCATAAAGTAAGAAATGTGCTTATTCCAGGCATTGGATACGGACGAAATGCTCAGATTTTTACAGACAACGGAATGACCGTAACAGGAATTGAAATTTCACAGACAGCCATTGATTTAGCTAAAAAATACTTTGGAAAAGATTTGACAATTTACCACGGCTCTGTAACCGAAATGCCTTTTGACAACAATTTATATGACGGGATATTTTGCTACGGACTAATTTATTTGTTGGACAAAGACGAAAGGGAAAAACTAATCCAGGACTGTTTTAACCAATTGACAGAAAATGGATTTATGGTTTTTACGGCAATTACGAAAGATGCTGAAACTTACGGTCTGGGAACTCAAATAAGTAAAGACCAATTTGAAATGTTTGGCGGAGTAAAAATTTTCTTTTACGACAAAGAAACTATAGAAGAAGATTTTGGAAATGCAGGACTTTTTGAAGTAACTGAAGTGGTTGAAAATTATCCGTTTCATTTAATAAAATGCAGAAAGAACCTAACATAATGACAAGAAAAACGCACCATAGCAGCACATAACGCAAGCAGGGGTCGAGCTTCTATGAAAGTGAAGTGCATCCAGACTCTGTACTTCTAATTAAGTTTAGTGCTAAAAATCCCTGCCGGCGTGTAGTTGAAAAACGTTATGGCAACTTTACAAATACCCCTCATCGGACAGACCTATTTGACTTTGACAATGACTTTTCCTTTTGCACGACCACTTGCGACATAAGACATTGCTTCGTTAATATCTTCAAACGGAAAAACCTTATCAACGACAGGACGAATAACATCGGTCTCTATCAACTTTCCAATTTCTAACAACTGCTTCCCATTGGCTTGCATAAACAGAAACGAATAATCAATACCAAGTTTCTTCGCTTGACTTCTGACTTTTCTACTTAAAAAGAAGATGGCTATTTTCATCAACCACGATAAACCGATTTCTTTTGCAAAAGCCATATCAGGCGGACCTGAAATGGAAATGACTTTTCCGCCCGATTTCACTAATCGCAAAGACTTTTCCAATGTTTTTTCGTCCTGACTGTTCAACACCAAATCATACTCTTTGAGTATCGTTTCAAAATCTTGTGTCTTGTAATCAATCGCAATATCAGCACCCAAACTTTTGACCAGCTGAAAATTATCGGCACTAGTAGTTGTGGCGACAGTTGCACCCAAATGCTTCGCGAGCTGAATAGCAATAGTTCCGACACCACCCGAACCTGCCTGAATAAAAACTTTCTGACCCTTTTTGAGATTTGCATTTTCAACAAACGCTTGCCAAACCGTTAACGCAACTAGCGGAATGGAAGCCGCCTGTTCCATTGAAACATTTTTGGGTTTCAGGGCAACATCGTGTTCATCAATAGCAATGTATTCGGCAAAAGTGCCAATCCGAAAATCGGCAGGACGGGCAAACACTTCATCACCAACTTTGTAACGACTGACTTTTGAGCCGACTTTTATTACTATTCCAGCAACATCGTGTCCTAAAATCAACGGAAATTTGTAAGGAAGTAACAGCTTAAACTCACCATCTTTTAGCTTGACATCTAATTGATTGATACTGGCCGAATGGACTTCAATTAACACATCATTTTCTTTAACAACAGGTTCCGGAAGTTCAACAAGTTGTAATTTATCTTCCCTGCTGTATCGATTTATTGTGTATGCTTTCATTTTTTAAACTTGTTGACGTTTTTAATTACAGAATTTTCAAAGGTTTTAAATGATAAATACTGTATTGCAGGGAATAACGAAGACCCTTTACCCACGGGGTTATTAAATTGGGGATTTTCATTTTCTACCAATTTCAGCAGCGTTCCAACAACGGCAGTTGGCTCTTCCGATTTTGAAAATAAATCCTTCGTATAATCTTCAAGCGTGGTGCGATATTTATCGTAATCACTTATTTTATTTTCTGCAACTTTTGAGTTTGTAATGATATTAGTTTTAAAGCCTACAGGTTCTACCATGCTTACTTTTATATTAAATTCATTTAGTTCAAAACGAAGAGCTTTGAAATAACCTTCTAATGCGTGCTTGGATGCAGCATAATAAGCCCCACCAGGAAGGCTGATTAAACCCATAATTGAACCTACTGTAATTATTTTGCCAAAACGCTGATTTCTAAAATAAGGCAACAACTCGTTGGTCAGCATAACAGTTCCCCAAAAGTTGGTGTCCAATTGCTGTTTTCCTTGCGTTATAGTAGTCTCTTCGGCAAGTCCCGACAAATAAAATCCTGCATTATTTATCAAGACATCTAATTGTTTTATTTCGCTGAAAAGATGTTTGCTAAAATCTTTGATAGAATTCTCATCAGTAATGTCTAGCGCCAACATTTTAAAAGGCACAGCTGATTGTATTTTCTCAGGGCTTCGACTTGTGCCTATTACTTTGTAACCCCTTTTGTGTAGCTCGTTTGCAAGTAGCAAACCAAAGCCTGAAGATGCTCCTGTTACTAAAATATTCTTTTCCATTTTTACTTGTTTCATTTTTTTAATTTGTAAATTTGCTTGCGAATTGCAAGTACAAATATACAAACAACTTTCAAATTGCAAGTACTTTTGAATAATTTATGACAGACAATAAAAAAAGGTCAGATTGTCCCGTTAGTTGCTCCCTTGATATTTGGGGCGACAAGTGGTCGTTGCTTATTGTGCGAGATTTAATATTCTCAAAACAATGCACTTATGGCGACTTTCTGAAATCGGACGAAAAAATTGCGACTAACATTTTGGCTTCACGACTTCAAACACTTGAAGAAAACGGCATAATTACCAAATCTGAGCACCCCGACAGCAAAGCGAAGGTCTTATACAAACTCACTCAAAAAGGCATTGACTTACTGCCTGTGATGATAGAAATAAACTTGTGGGCAGAGAAGTATTTTACGATACCAGCCGAACAAAAAGCAATGTTGAAGGAAGTAAAAAAAGACAAAGAAGCATTTATCAAAACAGCAAAAAAGAACTTGAAGAAAGCGGTTTGAAAAAAAAGCAGTCGCCAACAATACCTACTGTGGTCCATTGAGCGGAAACGGTCATCGTTCGCGTGCAGACATAAGGCCACTTCGTGAAATTCATTTGCGGCTCAAAAAAACCTAAGTATCTTTAAATGACCTTTGAACTGTAAAAATCCGGCAATCGACCTAAACGACCTGAAAAACATCACTACCGAATAAATGGACTTAATAGTCGAACTAGCAATATCCTGGCTTTTACTATGGGTATTTAGAAAAGAAGACACCAGAGTATTAGGTCTCTTACCTT
>CAMPKC010000068.1 GCA_946887045.1 uncultured Sphingobacteriaceae bacterium
GCCGCTGCCATCAGGTTTAAAAACAAAGTATCTTTTCTATATCGAAATAAACCAATCCAAATTTCGTATATCTAATAAGTATATCTAAATTTGATATCTAAAACTAGTTGTCATGAAAAGCATTTTATTAAAACTTGACGATGACCTATTCGAGGAAACCGAAGAACAGGTAAAGGAATTAAAAACTAGTCGCAGCAATTATTTAAAAACAGCTTTAAAAGCCTATAATAATCTTATAAAGAGGAAAAGGTTAGAGACTCAAATTAAAAAAGAAATTGCTCTTCTTAAAGAAAACAATTTCGATCAGGAACTATTAAACGATTTTGATGAAGCATCTTTGGTAGACTTACAAAAATTTCTAGATGAAGAATAATCCTGAGATTAAGCAGTTCGACATTTGGATAGCAGATCTAAATCCGGGAAATAGCTCTGAAGTTGGCAAAACCCAACCCGTTTTGATTATTCAAAGTGATTTACTCAATTCAAATGGACATTCGTCTTTTATTGCCTGCCCGATTTCATCTCAGGAAAGAGGTGATATGAAAATCTTACGATTGCCAGTGGAAGCAACATTAGAAAACGGACTTAAAAAAAAATCCTACATACTCACCGATCAAATAAGGTCTTTAGATGTTTCACGAATTAAAGAACGAGTAGGTAAAATCTCCAAAGAAACCTCAGAAGATTTAAAAAATAATTTAAGGATTATTCTAAATCTGTAAGATATGCGAGCTTTAGTAACAAAATCTACCGGAAGTTGGTACCAGGTTGTAAATGATCAGGGAGAGACTATTGATTGCCGCATAAAAGGCAAATTTCGCATCAAAGACATCAGAACTACCAACCCAATTGCAGTCGGAGATATCGTGGAGATTGAAATGGAACCGGAGCAGAATACCGGAGTCATTATAAAACTTATCCCTCGTAAAAACTACATCATCCGTAAATCCATAAATCTTTCAAAGCAATCGCAGATCATTGCAGCTAATCTGGACCAGGCATTCCTGATCGTTACACTTGCTTCTCCCCGCACTTCACTCGGATTTATCGACCGGTTTTTAGTAACTGCCGAAGCTTATGACATTCCGGCTGGTTTAATTTTCAATAAACTGGATCTGTTTAGCGAAGAAGGAATGGAAGTTCTTGCCGAGTACGAAAGTATTTATAAAAGGGTAGGCTATCCATGTTATGAGGTATCTGCAGTTGAAGGCACGAATTTGGATCAGATCGAAGACTTACTAAAAGACAAGGTCACACTCTTCAGCGGCCATTCGGGGGTTGGAAAATCAACTCTTATAAATGCTCTTATCCCTGATCTGCACCTGAAAACAGGTGCTGTTTCAGACTGGAGCGATAAAGGTCAGCATACCACCACATTCGCAGAAATGCATAGTTTACCTAAAGGAGGCTATTTAATTGATACGCCCGGCATTCGGGAACTAGGTATTTTCGATATTGAGCCGCAAGTACTCGGACATTTTTTTCCGGAGATCAGAGAGCGATTAAACCAGTGCAGATTTCACAATTGCCGCCATATTAATGAACCTGGCTGTAGTGTAATTGAAGCAGTTGAAAACGGAGAAATAGATGTATCACGGTATGAAAGCTATTTAAGTATTTATCATGGCAATGATACAAGAGCTTAGTTTTTGGTCAAACCCTAAATTAAACCATGAGAGCAGTTCTACAACGCGTTTCCAGAGCATCCTGCACAGTCGAAGGCAAGGTCACCGGCGAAATAAAAACCGGACTTCTGGTATTACTTGGCATCGAAGCCTCCGACACCACTGAGGATCTGCTCTGGCTGTCGCAAAAAATCGTTAACATGCGCATTTTCAGCGATGAGAATGGACTAATGAACAAGTCGTTAAATGATGTGGATGGACATATTCTGTTGATTTCGCAATTCACGTTATTTGCCCAAACACAGAAAGGAAATCGCCCGGGATTTACAAGAGCAGCCAAACCAGACAAAGCAAACCACTTTTACGAACTTATGAAAACCGAATTTGATTCACTGACCCGCAATGCAACCCAATCCGGGATATTTGGCGCCGATATGAAAATTGAGTTGGTGAATGATGGGCCCGTAACAATTATATTAAATACCAAGGACAGGGAAAATCACTAGTATGGAAATTAAGAAAGCTCAGCAAATCGTCGACCAGTGGATCAACACCACAGGCATCCGTTACTTTAATGAACTTACCAATACCGCTATCCTGATGGAAGAAGTGGGCGAAGTAGCCCGAATCATGTCCCGAAAATACGGAGAACAATCATTCAAGGAATCTGATAAAAACGTAGATTTAGGAGATGAGATGGCCGATGTCTTGTTCGTTTTAATTTGTCTGGCTAATCAAACGGGAATCGACCTTACAGATGCCCTTCAAAAAAACCTCGAAAAGAAAAATATCCGGGATGCGGAAAGACATAAAAACAATGACAAGCTAAAATAAACTTTACAACTTCACCAACTTATCGCCCTCCAGAACAGGAATTGCACTCGTCTCATCAATCCGCAGACAGAAAGCGATATCCTTTTCAATACCGAGTTTCTTCAGACGTTCACTATGAGAACTTTTTGAAAGAAATCCGCCTAAATCGTCTTTAGCTAACAAGTAAAGGTCTTCGGCAGCTATCGCAGCATCATCAAGGGAATACTTATCATCCTTCAGTTTGTTTACTACTGCGCCCGCGAAAACAGTATCTTCAAGATTAAAATTATTCTTCCAGCCTGCACATACCAGGATAATATTTTCATTCTCCTCCTTCAACCATTCCGACAATGAACTGAGGTTAAAAAACGAACCAATTACTATTCTTTTAGCAGCTCTCGACAACTGGATAGCGTGTGTTCCGTTTGTTGTTGTTAATACAATGGTTTTTCCGGCTACTTTCTCAGGTGTATAAGCAAAAGGGGAATTGCCGAAATCAAATCCTTCCACCACTTCTCCATCCCGCTCTGCAGCTAATAAATGATCCGTTCCGTGGTATGCCGCGCATTCTTCTACATGCGAAACAGGAATAATAGCATTTGCACCATTTTCAATTCCGTAGCAAATGGATGAGGTGGCCCTGAAAATATCAATTACAACTACAATGCTACTCTCCAATTTATGGAGTGGAAGCAAAGCAGGTGTTAAACAAACTTCTATTTTTAACTTATCAGATTTTAGTGCGACAATCTTAGACATTCTTATGCTTTGTAAAAAGGCATCTTAACAATTCGTGCTTTAACAGGATTATTTCTGATGCTTATATAAATCTCATTCCCTTCACGGGCAAATTCACTTTTAACGTATCCCATTCCAATTGCCTTCTGCAAAGAGGGAGATTGCGTTCCCGATGTAACTATTCCAATTTCCTTACCTTCAGCATCTGTGATCGGGTAATCATGACGGGGAATTCCTCTGTCAATTAACTCAAAACCTATAAGCTTTCTTTCAACACCGTTCTTTTTTTGCAGTTCAAGAGCCTCAGAATTCACAAAACTTTTTGAGAACCTGGTGATCCATCCTAAACCTGCCTCGATGGGCGAAGTGGTATCGTTGATATCGTTTCCGTAAAGGCAAAAACCCATTTCTAAACGAAGCGTATCTCTGGCGGCTAATCCGATAGGCTTAATCCCAAAAGCTTCTCCGGCTTTGAATATAGCATCCCAAATAGCTTCAGAATGCTGCTCATCAAAGTAAATCTCAAACCCGCCTGCACCTGTATACCCTGTAGCTGAAACCAACACATTGTCTATCCCTGCAAAGGTTCCTTTTTTGAAAGAATAGTATTCCATTCCGGACAAATCAATATCTGTAAGGCTTTGTAAAGCTTCCCCAGATCTTGGTCCCTGAATGGCAAGCAACGAAGTACGCTCAGAAATATCCTTCATTTCAACACCGAACGTATTATGTTGAGAAATCCAGTTCCAATCCTTTTCAATATTAGAAGCATTTACAACAAGCATATAGGTTTTTTCGTCGATGCGATAAACCAGCAGATCATCTACTATACCGCCGCTTGTATTTGGCAGGCAAGAATATTGCACTTTACCGTCAACCAGTTTTGAAGCATCGTTTGAAGTCACCTTTTGAATAAGATCTAAAGCTTTATCTCCTTTTAGGATAAACTCGCCCATGTGGCTCACATCAAAAACCCCAACACCTGTTCTGACGGTTTGATGTTCGATATTTATTCCCTCATACTGTACAGGCATATTGAAGCCTGCGAACGGAACCATTTTAGCACCTAATGAAATATGCTTTTGTGTTAAGGCGGTATTCTTCATATTTTAAAGAGAGGCCAAAAATAACGAAAAGAGATCACAATTCTATCAGATCCGTATCTTCTGTTGACTGGGCGAATAAATCCAGTTGTGGGTCGGTAACGCGAAAAGTCCGGCGATGATAAGGAGAAAATCCATGTTTCAACACAGCGTTACGGTGTTTGACTGTTGGATATCCTTTATTGCTATGCCACTCATACTCAGGGTGTTCGAGTGCAATGTTTTTCATAAAATCATCCCGATAGGTCTTTGCAAGAATAGAAGCAGCAGCTATCGAAAAATATTTTCCATCGCCCTGGATGATGCATTCGTGTGGAATTTCTTTATACTTTTTAAAGCGGTTTCCGTCAATAAGAATGAAACCCGGCTGCTGAGATAGCTGATCCAATGCTTTATGCATGGCCAGAAAGGAAGCATTTAGAATATTAATACGATCTATTTCGTCATGATCAACCTGGGCAACGGCGTAGGCAAGCGCCTTCTTCTCAATAACTTTACGCAAAGCATAGCGATCCTGCTCGCCGAGTTGTTTTGAATCAGTAAGTAGTTTATGCTTGAAGTTAGCAGGTAAAATTACGGCGGCGGCAAACACCGGACCAGCAAGACACCCCCTTCCCGCTTCATCGCAACCTGCTTCTATAAACTCCTTCTGATAAAACGAAAACAGCATCCGGCTAAGTTAAAAGTAAAAATTCAAAAAAGTTTCGATTCTTTCTTTATACGTTCAAAAATAGCGGTTTGGTACAGAAGCTAAATACCTATTTCTCAACACTAAAGAATTTTTATTGTTAACAAGGTAATATCGTCCGAACTCATTTTAGCCATCCGGGAGGACTGGATATCTGTTAAGATATTTTTGTTAATCACTTCAACCGGCACGTGTCTGTGAAGCTGAAGATAGTGCACTAATTCTTCTTCTGAAATAAACACGTCTTCGTCAGGACTTTCGATCAGGCCGTCGGTATAATTGAAGATTAAAGCGTTTGGAGGCAATATCAAATTGCCGGTATTGACAAAAGGCAAAGAATCGAAACTACCCAGAAGCGTTGTTCCTTCCTGTAAAAAACGGAATCCATCATCCGTTATCAGTATTGGCGAATTGTGCCCGGCATTTACAAACTCCATTTCCCGGGTTAACTCATTATACCGACCCAGAAAAAGAGTTATAAAACGCTCGCCATGAGTATTATAGGTCACAATCTCGTTCAGCTTCGTAATAATTTTCTCCATGCTGCTTTCTACGGAAGCCCAGGCTCGCAGGCTGGCCTGCAGGTTTGCCATAAGCAAAGCGGCAGAAATTCCCTTTCCGGAAACATCTGCAATACACCAGAAAAATTCGTGTTCGTTTAAACGGATGAAGTCAAAATAATCTCCTCCTATGTTTTCATGAGGAAGGTAGGTTGCTGCAATTTCAAATCTCTCGCTTTTCGGGAGCTGCAAGGGCACCAACATGCTTTGCACTTCGCTGGCAAGCTCCATATCCCGCTGATAGCGCTCGCGGTGTACACGCTCTTTAAAAAGCTTTTTATTTTCCAGAGCAACAATGATAATATTGATAAGAGTTTGAATGAAATTAAGCTCATGGCTGACCAATTCGGGCTTAGTATGAAAATCACCAATAAGAACAAATGCAAGGGTGTTTCTTTTATGCCTTACCGGGACAAAGAAATCATACTCACATAAAATTTCATCAGCATGATTGCTAAGAGATATAATTGTTTTGGTGAGCTCTAATTCCTTACATATTTGCTGCAGTGTTTTGGAACTTTCGTAGGTACCGCCAAACCTTGAGACACAGGCAAACTGATGCTCATCTTTTATCACAAGACGCATCTTACCCACATTAAGGTTCACCTTAAGGACAACTTCAAGCATTTCAAAAAGCACAGACGCTGCGCTATTTTTATTGATTGCTAAAGTAACTTCAAGCAGGGCATTTAATTCAGCCTGACGCTTTAACAGCAATTGAATCAGGTCGTTTTCCTCAGGTCCTTTAGAACTGCTTTTAAATTCTTCCAAATTGTTAGTCAATAAGCTAAAAGTAAGAATTTAACCGTTTAAGCATAAATTTTTTAAATTATTTTACGAGTCTTCCTTTCCAGACATATTTTCCGGAATTTCCCGCGACCCCAATATAAATTATATAAATGGGATGTATGCAGGTTAATACGGGCAAAAAGATTAGCAATGGGCTTCTTTTAACAAACTCTGTAACAGGGAAGAGAAAAAATAGCTCAGCCAAAAACTTCATTATCAGAACCATTGCAAGAACACCCCAATAACTTGCATCAAAGAAACCTAACAAAACATTTAAGACAATAAGCAAATTAAAAAGCCAGATGCTTACCCCCAGTACCACAATTTTTTTGTCTTTATATCGGGTACTTTTTGATGCCCAGCGCTTTCTCTGCCTTATAAACTCCGTAAGATTGGGCTTGGCATGTGTATAAACCAAGGCATCGTACGACTTACAAAAACCAATATCATCGGGATATTTCGAAGCTACTTTGTGTAGAAATAACTCATCATCGCCAGATGCAAGATCATCAATACCCTGAAAACCTTTCAACTCATGGAAAACATCTTTCCTATAAGCCAGGTTTGCACCATTGCATGTTGAGGGCTTCTTGTTCCCAATTGTAGCAGCACCTAAACCTATAAGATATAAGAACTCGAGGGTTTGTAATTGCTCAAAAAAGTTCTTTTCCTCAAAAAACACCACCGGAGACGAGATAAGCTTAAAGTGATTCTCCTCATAATATGATACTATAGTACTTAACCATTTGCTTTGCATACTGCAATCCGCATCGGTAGTTACTATCAATTCGCCCTGGGCCAGTTTTATAGCTTCCGAAATTGCCTTTTTCTTATATGAGTTTAAAGCCTGATCTTCATTAAGTCTGATAAGTTTTACTCCCGAAGCCGAATAACCAGATATAATATCTGCCGTCCGGTCAGTTGAATGATCATCGATTACGATTAGCTCAACTAACTCTTTAGGATAATCCTGCCTGAGGATGTCTTCGATAGTTGAAGCGATCTTATCTTCTTCATTCCTTGCCGCGATCAGAATACTTACCGAGGTTGGAGGCGAGGGATTAAGCCTTTTAAGTGAAGAAAGTCGTGCCCAGCCGTACCTGAAAAAGACGACGGCAAAAACATAAAAAATCGTTAATAATATTGTGAGTAAGCTAATTACGGTTAGTGCCAAAGAAATTAAGTTTAAAAACAAACGGAGCGCCTAAAATAGCAGGAATAATCAGATTTATCAACCATATAGAAGCTGTTGCCGCCATAATCGCAACCTCATTTGTTGTGATAAAACTAAAAAAGTAGGTTGCTGTCAGTGTTCTTACTCCTACATCCAGCAAATCCAAAGAGGGTAAAGCCGATTGAATAAAGAACAGAATGAAAATCATCATCACCATTTGAAACAATGGAATAGAAGGGATTAACATGCTTATAATTAAACAGTATTGGGACGTAAATACAGCAAACCGAAATAGACTGTATCCAAAAACTACGATTAATTCTGAATATTTATACCTGGATAAAATCTTAAAAAACTTCTGAAAAGGCTTTAAAAACTTAATGGCATTAAGAATAGCCAATAAAAAGCTAATATTGAAGTAAAGCAATAGAAAAAAGAGGCAATAGCATACAACCAGGATCATCACGCCATAATACAACCAAAAATCCACCCCGACATACCTCCCGATAAACCATAAAATAGCTATTGAGCCAAGTATATTGGTAACCACCATTTGACCAACCGCACCTATTCCCATCGCAACTACACCTAGTACGCGCCTTCTGGGCGACAAAAAAAATATCCTGCCTCCATACTCTCCGATTCTGTTCGGCGTAAAAACCGCAAGAGTTAAACCGCAAAAAACAGACTCTATTGCTTTAAAAATACTTATTCTTTGTATTGGCTTTACTAAAAACTTCCATTTTAGCGCTTCCAAAAACCAGTTTAACAGCATAAGCACAAACACTATTATTAGTATGCTGTATACCTTCTCAGTTGAAAGATTGGAAATCAGACGCTCAAAGCTCGATAGGTTTTTGTTGTTGTTTAGCTTTTGGAAGATAAAGACAGCGGCCAGTACCAGGATACTTATCTTGATAACTGTGTTGATTGTCTTTTTCCGGTCGCTTGTCATTAATGGATTTTGCTGCAAGTTTACAAAAAACCTATGCATCTATTCAGATCCGTTTGCGTTCAGTTTAGTATTTTTGTTTGGATGCAGACCGAAACCTCAAAAGAGCGAATTATATTAGGAATAGATCCCGGAACATCAATAATGGGTTACGGACTTGTGAAAGAAGTTAAGAAAAAGGTCGAAATGCTCAGTCTCGGCATTGTCAAGCTCGATCACTTAGACGATCATCCTTTAAAACTACAACGGATTTTCGAAAAAACTGTGGCTCTGATCGACGAATACCACCCCGACTGTCTGGCTATTGAAGCTCCTTTTTATGGAAAAAACATTCAGGTTATGCTTAAACTTGGCAGGGCACAGGGAGTTGCCATGGCGGCCGCTCTTTCCAGAAATATCCCGATCTTCGAATACGCACCCAGAAAAATCAAGCAGTCCATAACCGGGAATGGAAATGCGACAAAAGAACAAGTATCTGCGATGCTGCAAACGCTTCTGAAATTTACCGAAACGCCGCAATTTCTTGATGCTACCGATGGACTTGCCGTTGCTGTATGTCACTCGTTCCAGAGAGTAGGACCCGGCGTCCAAAGCAAAAGTTATTCGGGCTGGAGCGCTTTTGTTAAAGACAATGAAAAAAGATTAGCACCCCTGAGCGTTTTAAAAGAAAAAAAGTAGGTGGAAATCCGTTTGGCTCTTTAAATTTCTGCAGAAATAGCTTGAGCGATTTGTTTAAACTCGTCTTCGGTTAATTTTAGTTTTTGCCTCGAAAAATTTAAATCCTGCATACTGTTCATCGGAACCAGGTGAATATGTGCATGAGGCACTTCAAGTCCCATTACGGCCACGCCAACGCGCTGACAGGGAATGGCCTTTTTAATACCCAGGGCAACTTTTTTTGCAAAAGCCTGCAAGCCCAGGTATACATCATCTTCAAGATCAAAAATATAATCGACCTCGGTTTTTGGAATAACTAATACATGACCCTTTACTAAGGGATTTACATCTAAAAAGGCTAAGAACTCTTCGTTCTCAGCCACTTTATATGCTGGTATTGCACCAGAAACAATTTTTGAAAATATTGAAGCCATTATCTGGAAATTTCAAGTATCTCAAATTCCATTTTACCCGCCGGAACCGCAATTTCCACCGTATCACCAACCGATTTTCCTAATAAACCCTTAGCAATCGGGGATTTAACGGAAATCTTCCCTGATTTCAGATCCGCTTCAGTTTCTGAAACAAGCTGATAGGTCATTGCCGCACCGTTTTTGATATTCTTTATTTTAACAATTGACAAAGCCAGCACTTTCGACGTATCAAGTTTTGATTCATCGATTAACCGGGCATTAGCAAGCGACTCGCCAAGCTTGGCAATTTTTGCTTCGTGCATCCCTTGAGCTTCTTTTGCTGCATCATATTCTGCGTTCTCAGAAAGATCTCCTTTATCCCGCGCTTCGGCTATTGCTTTAGCTATTTGAGACCTGCCTTCGGTTTTTAAAAAATGCAACTCCTCTTTAAGTTTCTCTATTCCTTCTTTAGTATAATATGTTACCTCTGTCATGACTCACTAGTAGGTTTAAACTGTATAAAAAACAAACAAGACCACACCAGTATTCGTGGTATAGTCTTGCTTCGTATTAACACGAAGATATATTTAGCAAATTATAAAAGCAAATTTTGTTTAAAAGCTCTTATTGAAAACAACGATCCGGCTGATTATTTATTTGTTAACAGTAGCCGAATTAAATCGTTTTGTTTATAATGTATTGGGTTAGAGCATTTATAGGACTGGCAATTACTTTTCCAAGCTTGATTTTGTACTTCTTACAAACTTCTGTTAAAATATCCTGGAAGAAGTATGATATAGAACCAACAAAATGACAGGGATAAGCCTGGTAATTTGACTGACGAAGAATATGAATCCTGGCAAATTCCTCGAAGCCCTGAAACAAGATGGATTGAATCAACGCATTATCCCGATGCTTATACATGAACCTTGAGAAAGAAGCGAGATAAATGTTTGGCGATGGTTTTTGATAAACATTTGCAATAATACTTTCTTTATCGATTTCGTATATAGCCTCAAATGCTTTTTTCAGATCAGCGGGCATCAAACCATATAAATACGCGGTGATTATCTTTTTTCCAAAATAAGTTCCCGATCCTTCATCTCCCAGAACAAAACCTATCCCGTGCTTTCCATAATGAGCTTGTTCGCCATCAAAGAACGCGATATTCGAGCCCGTGCCCAGCACGCAAGTAAAGCCTTTCTTGGTTCCGCAAGTGGCATATACGGCACCTAAAACGTCATCTTCAACATTTATGAAAGCTTTTGAAAATACTTTTGAAAGTCCGTTGGATACTATTTCTCTTTTATCCGGACTGGAACAGCCGGCGCCAAAGAAATGAACTTCTCTTATTTTAGAATTATATTTTTGAACTTCATCGTAACCGGAAAGAAGCTTGCAGATTTCTTTTTCGTTAACAAAAAAAGGATTAAGACCTTTAGTGCTAAATTCTACACGCTCATTCTCACTTACTGTTATTGTCCAATCTGCTTTTGAAGAACCGCTATCGGCTACCAGAATCATTTTTACCCAATCTCATTCAATATTTGTTCAGTAAGAGGCTTACTGATAAACTTTGAAACCAGATCATTTTCTGCAATTTGCTTCATATCATCCGGGTCAAGAGACGAAGATAACATATAAATTTTTAAGTGAGAACTTTCTAACTCAGTAATATCAGTGAGGCTAGCAAGAAATTCAAACCCGTCCATCTCGGGCATCCTGATATCAAGAAAAATCACATCAGGCACAGTACCTTCAGCTGCACATTGCTGTAAATAAGCAATGGCTTTTACCGGCGAATCAATGACAGTGATATCAGCAGCAAAATTATTAGCCTGTATCATTTTCCTGTTGATAAGATTATCAACATAACTATCATCCACAAGTAATACTGATCTGTATCTAAAATCTTCCATATAAGGCGTAAACCGCAGCTTGGATGTTATCTTCTTACGTATTGAAAGTTAAAAAGTTTTATAAACTTAATATAAATTTTAATATCACAACTTTATTGAACCGGAAATTTCTTTTAAAGATACTTCCGCTAATTTCGCCTGGTACCTGGAATTATTTAAACGAACGGTGGCGTTCAGGTAATTAAGTTGCGCATCCCTGATTTCTACCTGGGTAATTGTGCCCAAACGATATCGGGTGAGAGTGATATCCAGGTTCTGGCTCGCAATTTTTTGATTGCTCTCCTCAAGTTTAACTAAACTCAGGCTGGTCAGGTAGGTTTGATAGGCACTTGCCAACTGCGCGTTTATACTCTGATTAATCCGCTGATAATCTAGATCTGCACTTCGAATCAACACTTCAGAATTTTTTTCATTTCTGCGCTGCAGGAAGCCGTTAAAAATATTTATAGATGCATTCAGACCATAGTTAAATCCCCTGCCGGAAGTTTGTGTGGCAAACCCCAAAGCTGATTCAGACCGGTTAAAGTTATAGCCGCTGTTTAATCCGATAACCGGATAACGATTAGCTTTTACCTGCTTTAAATCAAGTTCGGCAATTCTTTTGCTGATTAAAGCTGCCCGCAAAGCTGGGTTCTGCTGCATGGCATGCGAAAGGAGCTCAGCAAATACAAGTCTCTCCTCAATTTCAAAACTGTCGGCCACTCGAAACTCTACATTAACATCTCTGCCCATTATTTCATTTAAGGCGATCTGCGATGTTCTGTGCATTACCTGCTGCTGTAAATAATTAGTTGTATCGGTATTATAATCTACCTGAGCATTCAATACCTCTAAACGCGCTGCCTTACCCACTTCAAAGCGTGTTTGAGCAGTTTTTACACGTAAACGTGATATGGAAACGGCTGTATCAAACGCTTTAAGCTGTTGTTGCTGCTGAACAAGATTATAATATCGCTCCATCACCTCGCCTAAAGTCGAAAGAACATTAAGTTGCAGGTTGGCATCGCCCAATCGCTGCAATTCTTTCAACTGATCGTATCTGGCAAACATCCTGAATCCATCAAAAACTGTCCAGTTTAATCCTACCCCATAATTCAGGGTATTTCCGCGGGCGTTATTCCTTTCTGTAACCACACCCGTCTCGCGGGTTTGTGTGCTGTTTTGAATGGTATTATTATTATTGAACGTCCCTGAAACAGAGGGGAGCATACCTGCATTAGCCAGATTTACATTCCGATCAGCGATGTCAACATCATTTTTTGAAATAAGGATATTGTAATTTTTTTCTAAAGTGATTCTTACTGCTTCTTCAAGGGTTAACAGTTCCTGAGCAGAACTTGAACAGGCATAAATCCCACAAAAAAATAGCAACATTATTTTCTTTAACTTCATACTTATTTCTTAATGAGCGCTAATTTCTTCTTGTTCAAATTCTTTTATTCTGTCAAATTCCGGATGGTGTTTACGATCCTTAGACCACATCGCATAAATACCCGGAATTACAAATAAAGTCAGTATTAAGGAGAAAATTGTTCCTCCAACAATCACCACTCCCATTCCGATACGGCTTTGAGAGGCAGCACCTAGAGCCAGCGCAATCGGCAGAGCACCCAGTGCAATAGCCAAACTGGTCATCAAAATCGGACGGAGCCTTGCTTCGGACGCCTCCATAATAGCCTGCATTTTAGGTTTTCCCTGTTCGCGCAGCTGATTGGCAAACTCAACAATTAAAATCCCGTTCTTCGTTACCAATCCTATTAGCATAATGGTTCCGATCTGGCTGAATATATTCCATGTTTGTCCGAAAAGCCACAAAGAAAACATTGCCCCTGCTACCGCCATCGGGACAGTAAGAATAATTATAAGCGGATCAAGGAAACTTTCGAACTGCGCTGCAAGAATGAGGTATATAAGTAATAGTGCCAAACCAAAAGCAAATGCAGTATTCGAGCTGCTTTCCACGAAATCTCGCGATTCACCCGCTAAATCGGTAGAAAAGCTATCATCCAATACTTTGTCCCTTATTTTATCCATCGCCTCAATACCGTCGCCTATACTATTACCTGGCGACAAACCGGCAGAAATTGTTGCAGAAAGATATCGGTTGTTATGGTATAACTGGGGCGGACTGCTCCGCTCTTCCAGAGTAACAACATTATCTAACTGAATTAATTGCCCGGTTTCACTTCTCACAAACAAAGATGTTAAATCCAGGGGATCGTCTCTGTCCTCCCGTTCAAACTGGCCCATAACCTGGTACTGGCGGCCATTCATCATAAAATACCCGAAGCGCTGCCCGCTTAAAGACAGCTGAAGCGTTTGAGCGATATCCAAAACCGAAACGCCCAAACTCTGAGCTTTTTCCCGATCGATGGTTATATTGATCTCGGGTTTATTAAACTTCAAATTAACATCTACCATAGAAAAGGTTGGGTCGGCGTTCGCTTCATCCAGGAATTGGGGTATCTTTTCCTGCAGTTTCTGAAAGTTAGGAGCCTGAATAATGTATTGAATAGGTTGCCCGCCCCTCCGGTTTACAGATATCGTTGGTTGCTGTGTTACAGAAACCCGCGCTTCTGAATACTTCTTAGTGATCTTCGTTAACTGTGCCGCGATCTCTTGCTGCGAACGTTCCCGTTCGCTGGGTTGCTTCAAGCCAATCCTCGCCATTCCACTATTCACAGAACCCGAACCACTAAATCCGGGAGCGGTAATAACAAGAGCAACCTGTTTCTCGGGTACAGAATCGTTTATAACTTGTGTCAGTTCCTGCATAAAACGATCTGTATAGTCGTAAGAGGCGCCTTCCTGAGCAGAGACTTGGAGCCGTAGCACGCTGCGGTCATCCAAAGGAGCAGTTTCTTTAATAAGTTTCGAATAGAAGAAAGCAGTGATTGCTAAACAAAGAAAAATGATCGGAAAACTTAGCCATCGCTTTTTCATAAATCTGCCTAAAGCATCGGCATAGCCAGAGTTCATTTTTTGAAAA
Source organism: uncultured Sphingobacteriaceae bacterium (assembly GCA_946887045.1). The sequence continues at coordinate 14,421 of CAMPKC010000068.1, forward strand.
TAGGGCTCGCTCCAGATGTAGAATTTCGATTTCCTTTGTTCTCCGCCTTTCATCAAATAAGCGTTAAGCATCGGAGTTAGGGTTAGTGACACGAAAGCCGATATCAAAACCGCCGATCCTATGACGACTCCAAACTCGCGAAATAAACGCCCTACAAAACCTTCGAGGAAAATTACAGGCAGAAAAACAGCGGCAAGCGTAATCGAGATGGAAATTACAGCCATAAAGATTTCGTTTGACCCTCGGATAGCTGCCTCAATCGGCGACATCCCCTCCTCTACCTTTTTATAGATATTCTCGGTTACCACGATCCCGTCGTCCACAACCAAACCGGTTGCCAGAACAATGGCCAGCAATGTTAAAACGTTTACAGAAAAGCCTGCCAGGTACATTATAAAAAAGGTAGCAATAAGCGAAACCGGAATATCAATTAAAGGTCTGAAGGCGATTCCCCAATCACGGAAGAATAAGTAAATAATTAAAATCACAAGGATCAGAGCAATCAAAATTGTCTCCGCTACTTCAACAACCGACTTTTTGATAAAAATCGTATTATCCATTGCAATGTTCAATTGCAAATCTTTCGGCGCCTCGTTCTTTAGCTTTTCAAACTCGTCGTAAAACCGTGAAGCTATCTCCAGATAATTTGTACCGGGTTGGGGAATTATAGCCAGGCCGATCATTGGTTGGCCAGACTCACTCATTTTGGTTTCAAGATTTTCTGGACCAAGCTCTGCTGATCCAATATCACTGTAACGGATAATTTTATCGCCGTCTGATTTTACTATCAGGTTATTAAACTGCTCTTCAGTAGACAAATTTCCAACAGTTTTCACCACCAGCTCTGTATTTGCTCCGGTAACTTTTCCGGATGGCAACTCGATATTCTGTCGGTTTAAAGCATTCCTCACGTCAGATACCGTAAGCCCGTACGAAGCAAGCTTGGCCGGGCTCAACCATAAACGCATAGCATAGCGTTTTTGCCCCCAGATTTGCACACTGCTAACGCCCGGAATAGTCTGAAAACGTTGTGAAAGCACATTCTCCGCATAATCAGTCAGCTGCAGCTGATCTCGCGTACTGCTTTGAACAGTCATCGTCAGGATAGATTCGGAATCTGCATCTGCCTTAGAAACTACAGGAGGCGAATCAATATCATCCGGTAAATTCCGTACAGCCTGCGACACTTTATCACGCACATCATTAGCTGCTTCTTCTAAATCTTTGCTAAGATTAAATTCTATAGTGATGACGCTGGACCCCTGATTACTTGAAGATGTTATATTACGTATTCCATCGATTGAATTAATGGCTTTTTCAAGCGGTTCAGTAATCTGCGACTCAATTATATCCGAATTAGCGCCCGAATAACTAGTTCTGACAGAAACTATAGCAGGATCTATCGAGGGAAATTCTCTAACACCTAAAAAGGTATAACCGATTACCCCGAAAAGAATAAGCATCAGGTTAATTACAATAGTAAAAACCGGTCGCTTTATACTGGTGGTTGATAAACTCATAATTTCACACTCTTTCTACTTCCGGTAGTTACTTTTACTTTGCTACCTTCTTTTAAAGACATAATACCCGTGGTTAACACCGTATCTCCAGCCTTTAATCCCGAAGTAATTAAAATTTCTTTTTCTGTACGGGTAGACGTCTGCACCATTACTTCCCTTGCTTTTCCGCTATCAGTTACAAATACTTTTTTTCCATCCTGAACCGGAATGATAGCTTCAGTAGGAATCAGAATTGCGTCCTCTATGGTTGTAAGCGGCAGTGAAATATTAGCGAATGATCCTGGAACCAGCAGGCCATTGGGATTATCCGCACGGGCGCGTAACTGCAAAGTCCGGGTTGCGGCTTCAATTCTTGGTTCTATTGCATAAACTCTTGCCTTATAAACCTGGGTAGAACCCGCCACCGAAAAATCAATTACTGCACCCTCATTCACTTTTCCCGAATATTTCTCGGGAACAGAAAAAGTGATTTTGACCGGATTTAAACTCACCAAATTTGTGATCGGCATGGATGGAGTAACATATTCTCCTACAGAAACAGATCTTAAGCCAATTCTTCCGCTAAACGGTGCACTGACAACGGTTTTAGCTATCTGTGCACGAATTAATTGACTTTGTGCTTTGGCCGTCCGAAAGTCAGCCGAAGCAATATCATATTCTTCCCTGCTTATAGCCTCTTTTTGAAGCAACAGCCGTGCTCGTCTTTCATTTTCTGATGCTAAACTCTGTCTGGTGGATGCCTGAGCCAACTGCGCCCTCAATTCCGAATCGTCAATTTTAACTAATGTCTGGCCTCTCCGTACATTTGATCCCTCATTAAAGTATATGCCTTTAATAATGCCCGACACCTCACTTATAATCCGCACCTCTTCATTGGCATCGATGGAGCCTGTTACAGTCAGTGAGTTTTCAAAACTTACAGGGCTTACTACAATACCATTCACGTTCATCGGCCTTTGGTCAGCCCCGCCGGGTCCGCCTCCCTTCCCGCCATTGCCGGGTCCGGCTATTTTGCTGTTTTCTGATATGCGATACGCGATCAAAGCACCAAAGCCGATAATGAGTGCAGTGTAAATAATATATTTGGTTTTCATTTTTTCGATTTATAGTTTATTACAATTTCAGCCGGCTTTGCGTCCGACAAATTACTGCTAATCTGTTGCAGTACAGATAAAAATGTTTGAATTTGACTTTCAGATATATTTTCTACCGACTTAGAATTCAGCCTGATTATCGCTCCCTCAATTTTTGGAATTATCTCTCTGGCTTTTTCCGTCAGCTTGATCAAATGCTGACGCCTGTCCTTTTCATTTATGGTACGTACCACATAACCCTTGTCTGATAGATAATCAATTATGTTCACCATATATGACTTATCTACTTCGAGCAATTCACTTAAACTTTTTTGAGTCAGTTGTTCGTTATGAATGTTAATCAGAACAAGAACGTACTGGTACCGGTCAATATCCATCCCCTCTGCTTCCTGCGAAAAGATGCCTAAATATTTTTTGCTTGCAGAAAGGAGCAGATGGGCCAGGGGCTGTTTAATGTTCATTATAGGATGCAAAAATACCTAAGCCCCGTTCAACTAGTTGAAAGTACCAACTATTTTACAGATGTTAATCAAGTTCTGACTGGTCGTATAAAATTTTTGATTAAAATTGAATGATGAAGCAAGTTTTAATTTATCCGCTTATTTATATTTTATTTATGGTTTTAAACACGGAAGACAGTTACGCTCAATCCGAAATATCTTACCAGCTTTCATTCCCCGAAGCTCAGGCCCACTACGTTGATATTGAAATGAATCTCAAAGGCATTAAAAAAGATTTTATTGATTTAAGAATGCCTGTATGGACGCCTGGCTCTTATCTGGTAAGAGAATTTTCAAAAAACGTAGAAAGCTTCTCCGCAAAAAGCGCTTCAGATTCAAAACTATCGTCTTCAAAAATCAATAAAAACACCTGGCGCATTTCTGACATCAAAAATCAGGACATCAGTATAAAATACCGTGTTTACGCTTTTGAGCTTTCGGTAAGAACAAGTTTTGTAGATGCTTCACATGCATTTTTATCTCCCAGCGGATTATTGATGTACCCTGAAGGAATGATAAAATCACCTTCGACAATTACTATAAAACCTTACAAAAACTGGGAAAAAATTTCAACCGGATTAGATCCTGTAAAAGGGAAAAGCAATACATTTTATGCTCCTGATTATGACATTCTGTATGATTCGCCTTTGGAGGTCGGCAATCATGACACTTTCGACTTTATCGCTGCAGGTGTAAAACACGAAGTGGCAATGTATGGTGGCGGAAATTATGATAAAGCGAATTTAGTTGAAGACATGAGAGACATTATTGAGGCTGAAACTGAAATCTTCAAAGAAAACCCCAATAAGCGCTATGTTTTCATTATTCATAATACCTCGGCAGGGGGAGGCGGCTTAGAACATCTCAACTCGACTGTGCTTGGTGCCCGCAGACTGGGGTATTCTGAAGAAGATAGTTATAAAAGCTTTCTAGGCCTGGTGGCTCACGAGTACTTCCACCTTTGGAACGTCAAAAGATTGAGACCACAGGCTTTGGGCCCGTTCGATTATAGTAAAGAAAATTACACCAGCAATTTATGGATAGCTGAAGGATTTACAGCCTATTTCGATAATTTGATTCTCCGCCGTACGGGAATCTATTCTCCCGAAAAATATATCAGCACGCTCCTGACGGATATAAACACAGTGGAAAATCAGCCGGGAAATCAAGTTCAACCAGTTAGCGAAGCAAGCTTTGATGCCTGGATAAAATACTACCGCCCGAACGAAAACTCCAAAAACAGCACAATCTCTTATTACGACAAAGGCGCTTTAATCGGAATGATCTTAGACCTGGAAATTCTGGGTGCCACTAAAGGAGCAAAACGCCTGGATGATGTAATGAAAGCCATGTATGATGAATACTATAAAAAGCAGAAACGTGGCTATACAGATGCTGAATTTAAAGTGATGGCAGAAAAGATCGCAGGTAAATCACTGGATGAGATTTACAACAAATACATAAATGGAACAGAGCCAATAAGTTTCAACTCGTATTTAGGCCATGCCGGATTATATCTTATTAACGATTATGAGGGTAAAGAAAATCCTTCCCTCGGCGTAGCTACGGCAGTGAGAGACGGAAAGTTAATAATCACCGCAGTGCAAAGAGGAAGCGCCGCATGGAATGATGGATTGAATGTGAACGATGAACTTATCGCGATAAACGACTATAGAATAACCGGGGCGGCAGATACTAAAGGTGTCAGCGACCTTGTCAACACTATCTCATCCAAAAAAATAGGTGAAAAAATCAAAGCAACAATCTCCAGAGATGGGATAATCAAAATTCTGGATATAACTATTGCTAAGGCAATCGGTGGAAAATATCGTATAGAAATTGATAAAAGCGCCACCGATGAACAACTTGCGATACGCAAAATATGGCTGAGTTTGTAAACATCATTAAAACAAAACCTTAATATCAATCGCAAAGACCCTAAGTCACAAAGAAGTGCAACGCCTCAAAGCTTTGCGTCTCGGGTCTTTGCTGCAAAATCCTAACGCCTATTTCTGAGCGTAAATCACACCTTTGCGAACGATCTTCCGGCCCGAGGCTTCAACTATTTTCTCAGGCGGGCGGTTCCAGCTGGCGTCTCCATCGTGCGTAAACTTGGTGATTACAGTGTGAGTATTTACATCGGTTAAAGTCGCATCAAGAAACATGTTATAGGTTTTTGCGCCGTTATTTACCGACGTATTCTGTCCATTATTTAAGATATTACCCAAAACCGTTGTGGCAACACCAATTCCGAACGAAGCGGCATCAGACATAATTCTATTCTTTTTAACGCTAAGTTTTAATACCATATTAGCGCCAAGTAGTTTACCCAGGCTGTCAGGACTCATTTTCCAGGACTCTCTGATATCAATACCCTGCTGCTGTAATTTACTGTTCACCTGTTCTACGTTCATAAGATCAACATACTGTTTCCTTTTGTTCTTTTTCGATTTGAACAAGTATTGGTTATAAAATTCCTGTTGAATGAGTTTACTTTCAGATTCTTCCGTCTGTCTGATCTTCGATTCATTGAAATTTGCAGGCATGCGTCCTGTAAGCTCCACTACAGCGGGCAGAATGGCAACCTTTTTCCCCTCAAGGTTCACCTGATCTAACCAGGCTTTATTATTATATACTTTTGTCGAACATGCTTGAAACAGAACTGCCGACAGCAGCAAAGCAATTAATGTAAATCTTTTCATTTTGTGATATGATTATGTGTATAATAAAGACGGATTTAAACATGAGAAAGTTACAAGTGGCTAAACATTAAAAGAAAAATAAGCTATAAATGAATATCTTCGTTATAATACCTGATAAAGGAACCTGAACTTTCATTCGATGATACGCTGCCTTGTTGTTGACGACGAACCTTTAGCTCTTGATATACTTACAGATTATATCGAGAAAGTTCCTTTTTTAAAACTGGTAACAGCAACCACAAGTGCTTTCGAAGCCTTAGCAATAGCCCAAAAAGACGAAGTAGACCTGATCTTTCTTGATGTTCAGATGCCTGAACTTACCGGGATTCAATTCTTGAAAGTCCTCAATGGAAAATGCTGCGTAATCCTTACTACAGCATATTCGCAGTATGCCCTGGATGGATATGAATTAGATGTAGCCGACTATTTACTTAAGCCAATTGCATTCGACAGGTTTTACAAATCTGTTCTAAAGGTGCAAAACACTCTTCAACAAGCAAATCCTCCGGCAGCTGCCGCAAAAACAATAGACAACGGTATCAATTCTTTTATATTCGTAAAAACCGAACATAAAATTCAAAAAATTTATCTCGACGACATTCTGTATATAGAGGGTCTAAAAGATTATATCTCCATTTTCACTAAAACCGAACGCATCATTACCCTTCAGCATATGAAAAAAATGGAAGAGAATTTGCCGGCTGGCCGATTTATCCGCGTTCACAAATCCTATATCATCTCGCTTGACAAAATAGAAAGTATCGAGCGAAGCAGAATACAGATCGGCGACAAGATAATTCCGGTTGGCGATACCTACAGGGACAACTTTTTCAAACTGATTGAAGATAAAAACATCTAACTGTTCCTCAGTAAAACGGCGATACACCGGGGCACCATAAGCCTAAATTGAAGATAAAAACCCTTCTTTTCCCTCAGACTTTAAATTTTCTTAGTTTAGCGGCTTGAAAATGGAGCCCTTATGGCGATTCATTTTATATAAGAGATCCTATGCTTAGAATATACATTTTCTTTCTGACCCTGCTTGCTTCAGCCAGCGCTTTCAGTCAATCCCGCACATACCTGTACGATTATCATCAATATCAAAAAATTAATAACGGTATCTACTCAATAGACACCAATCTTCATACGGCGATGCGTCCCGTTTTTCCAAACGACAGTCTGCAGTACAGATTGCTGGATTCATTACCGTACGCAAACATCGATACTACAAATCAACGCTCTTGGTTGCACCGCAAGCTCTTTACAGAACATTTAATTCAAATAGAAAAACCTGATTACAACGTCTACATAGATTTTTTACCCGACTTCCAGGTTGGCCGCGATCGGCAACATAACCGCACCACATGGTTAAATACCCGTGGTTTTCAAATTCAGGGGAACATTGGAAAGAAATTTCGCTTTTATAGCAGCGCTTATGAAAATCAAGCCAAGCTTCCGGGGTATATTACTGATTTTGTAAATAGAACAGGAGTAATTCCCGGGCAGGTGAATGACAAATTTCCCGATCGCAGCACAAAAGACTGGGCTTATGCTTCAGCCTTAATCAATTATACGCCAAACAAATATTTCTCCTTTGTTCTGGGTCAGGATAAAAACTTCATTGGCGACGGTTATCGTTCCATGATTTTGTCCGACGTAGCCTCCAATTACCCATTTTTCAAAATTGAAACCACTTTGGGCAGGGTACGATATGTTAATATCTGGGCACAATTCCAGGATCTGACAGCCCCACGGTTATCTTACGATAACGGCTTTAGAAAAAAGTATGGAGTGTTCCACCATCTCGATTGGAATGTAAGCAAACGTCTTTCCCTTGGCGTCTTTGAATCAATAATCTGGCAAAAGAATGATGAGGTCGGAAAGCGTGGTTTTGATCTGAGTTATGTAACCCCAATTATTTTCTTACGTGCCGTAGAAGGATACAACGGATCTCCGGACAATGCTTTGTTAGGGTTTAACGGAAAGTATAAGTTTGCGAAGAACCTGACAACTTACGGACAGTTTATTCTGGACGAATTCACCGCAAAAGAGTTTTTTGGAGGCAATGGTTATTGGGCCAATAAATTTGGCATTCAGTTCGGAATAAAAGGCTTTAACGCTTTCAAGGTCGAAAATCTAAATTTCCTTACGGAGTTTAATACTGCCCGCCCGTATACCTATTCACAACGAAGCTCATTAATTAATTACGGCCATTACAATCAGCCTCTGGCGCACCCTTTTGGAGCGAACTTTAAAGAATTCCTCGGCATTGTCGACTACACTTACAAACGTTTCCAGTTCTTTCTTCAGGGCAATATGGCCGAATATGGATTAGATCCTGCCGATACCAACTTTGGAAAGGATATTTTCAAACCCTATACTACCCGCACTACCGCCCAGGGCGACTACGGAAACCAAACCGGGCAAGGCATAAAAACAGACTTTTTGTATCTGGATGGAAGAACTTCCTTCCTTTTAAACCCCAAAACCAATTTACGAATCGAATTAGGAGCCGTTTTTAGAAATGAAAAAAATGTATTGATGAATGATAAAACAACATGGGTAACTTTAGGCCTGCGCAGCTCATTCAGGAATTTATACCAGGATTTTTGATAAGAGACGCTCTCCTTCCTCCGCTTAGGCTTTTTATTCTTTTCTTGGGCCCTAGAGGTTTTAAAGAAATTCGCCGAGGCTGGTTCAGCAGGAAAATGTATAGTGATTAACCTATGAATTTATTTAAGATGATTCTCTAAGGAGAAGCTACCTCAACCAAAGAAATAAAAACTCACTAGATAAACAAAAGCTCCCGAAGCAGGAGCGTCGGCCCGAACAGAAACACGGCTGAGTATTTTTCTGTTCTTGGGCTTTTGGTACTTTTGGGCCAAGCCAAAAGTCCTAGGCTTCGGCCGCCAATAAGGCCGTCGAAAGAACCTCTTCAACACAGACCTACCTGCGCGACGAGATGCTAAAACAATTACTTTGATTAATATCTATACTTTACTTCTTTTTAAGTTCATTACTCGGGATGCCCACTTTATCAATCACTCAAACCCCATCATCACCTGATTCTTCTCAACCTTATCACCCGTCACTACCCTAACATCCTTAATCACACAATCTGCCGGCGCTTTAATAACGTTCTCCATTTTCATGGCCTCCAATATCACCAGACTATCCCCCTTTTTTACTTCTTCGC
>CAMPKC010000069.1 GCA_946887045.1 uncultured Sphingobacteriaceae bacterium
TTTCCCTATGTCTCTCTTACATCAAATTGCATTAACATTCATTCCAGGGGTAGGTGCGGTAAACTCCCGCCTGCTATTAAAACATTTCGGCTCTGCCGAGGACGTTTTCAAGGCAAAAAAGCCACAACTGCTCGCTATTCCCGGGATAGGAGAAAAGACTGCACAAAGTATTTTGCAACACGATTTCTTTAAACGGGCAGAGAAGGAACTTAATTTTATTGAAAAATATAAGATCCAAACATTCTTCTATAGCTCGGACGAATATCCTAAAAGACTTAGAAATTGTTATGATGCACCGGTTCTGTTATATTATAAGGGTAATGCCGATCTAAATAATAGTCGCGTTGTTAGTATAGTAGGAACTAGAAATGCCACTCCGTATGGTAAGGAACTTACTGATTCTTTAGTGGAGGAACTTAAAAAGCATAACGTACTTGTCGTAAGTGGGCTTGCTTATGGGATCGATGCCATGGCACATAAAGCATGTTTGAAGCAAGATATAAAAACAGTGGGAGTTGTAGGCCACGGCTTGGACCGTATCTATCCATCACAACATCGTTCTTTAGCTGAAAAGATGGTTAGAAATGGAGGTCTGCTTACCGAGTTTCCATCTGAAACGGTACCCGCCAGGGAAAATTTTCCGATGAGAAATCGAATTGTGGCAGGCATGGCCGATGCAACCATAATCGTCGAAGCAAGCCTGACGGGTGGTGCTTTAATAACAGCCGAACTGGCAAATTCCTATAATAGAGACGTTTTTTCTTTCCCCGGAAATATCAAGCAGGAATTTTCCGCAGGGTGTAACTATCTCATTAAAACCAATCGTGCGAGTTTAATTACAAGTGCTAAAGACTTGGAATACATACTTGGGTGGATCACGGAAAACAGACAGGAAGAGAAAAAACAACTGAGTTTAAGCCTGAATTTATCTTCAGACGAGAAGAAAATAGTGACCATACTGATCGAAAAAAATCAAGCGGGAATAGACGAGCTTGCGATTGAAACACAAATTCCTCAAAGTAAACTAGCTATAACAATACTTGGATTGGAAATGCAGGGTATTCTTATCGCTTTACCGGGGAAAGTATACAAGCTCGCCTAGTCGTTCTCGTTTTTGGGGAAGTCGTATAGTTTTTCCTCGCCAGTGCCTTTACTTACCAGCTCCCAGTCGTCAAACGGAAATTCGATGAGAATCAGTCCGCAGGTTGGTATATCGTAAACGTTGGTGTCGCATAGGTCAATTGCGAAATTAGTAATGCCCGGATTGTGACCGAATAATGCAATAAAATCATACTTGTTTTGGAAGCCATTTATGATGCTCAACAGGGCGTTAGACGAGGCCTCATAAATTGCAGGTTCTTCTTGTATTTCCTTTTTTTTAATGTTGAAAATTTCAGCAAAATGTTTAGCAGTCGATAAAGCCCTGACTGCTGGGCTGCTGACAAGTAATTGAGGGATAATATGCTTGTCAAGCAACCGCTCCGCCATTTTAGGAGCATCTTTATTTCCTCGTTTATTCAAAGGGCGATCAAAGTCGGATTTTGCATCAGTATCCCAATCAGATTTAGCGTGACGAACAAGTAATAGTTTTTTAGCCATGGTTGGTAAAGTTAACAATTGAACCAACGTTCTGTTCGTTCATGCATTTAAAATGCCCCAACGGACATTTTTTATACCCGATCTTAGAACATGGACGGCATTTCAAACCCTTCACCTCAGCGATTTTATGATCGGACACTTTGTAAGGATACATGCCGAATTCGGGAACAGTATTTCCCCAGACAGATACTATCGGCTTATTGAAAGCGGCGGCTATATGCATCAGGCCGGTATCATGGGTGATGATTTTTTGTGCCCGTTGAACCAGAAAAGCTGATTCATCCAGAGAATATTTTCCGCAAGCGTTTAATACATGATTTCCCGCTGCATCCGAGATTTCCTGACCCCGGGATGCGTCTTCTTTGCCTCCCAAAAGCACTACAGGATGCTGAATCGACTTGCAAATCTCTATTAATTTGCTTGTTGGCAGCCGCTTGGTTGCATGTTGTGCTCCAATCACCAGTCCAATATAATTTTGATGAGAGGATGGAAGCAGGTTATCAATATTGTAGTCTTTATTGAAAAAGTAGTCTAAACCTTTGCCATCATTTTTGACACCTAAAAAGGATACTGTTTCCAGGTAGCGATCAACTATATGCTTTGCTGGAAGTATATTAATTTTGAGATTTACCAATAAAAACTTCCGAATATTCAATTTATCGAAAGCCCCGGATTTTACACCTAACTGTGTCTTTATTAGTCGTGTTCTTAAATTGTTATGCAAGTCTATAATGTAATCGAACTTTTCTGCCTTTAATGCTTTAATTGTATTGCTAAGCTTATCTTCTAAAAGATGAAGTTTATCCACATAAGGGTTGCTGATTAAAATCGATTCGAACGACTTTTTTGTAAGATAATGTACTTCTGCATTATTTAACTGTTCTTTCACGCAGCGGATCACGGGAGTTGTAAGCACAATGTCTCCAATAGAGCTGAACCGGATAATTAAAATTTTCAATTTTTTCTTTGTTGAAAGTATTTACTTATTTCTTCGAGATTTAAGGCATTAAGGCAGTTTTTTGCCGACACTCCTCCTTTTCGCGCGGCCAGAACACCGAAGTGCATATCATGGAATCCATTATTACTATGTGCATCAGGATTTATTGAAAGCATGACTCCTTTCTCTAAGGCATATTGATGCCAGCGCCAATCCATATCTAAACGTAAAGGGTTAGAATTGATTTCTATCACAACACCATTCGCCGCACAGGCATCTATTACTTTTTTAAAATCAACAGGATAGCCGCTCCTGCTTAACAACAATCTCCCGCTGGGGTGACCCAAAATAGTAGTATAAGGATTTTCAATCGCGGTTATCAGCCGGCTTGTAGCTTTTTCTTCATTCATTTTAAATACAGAATGAATAGACGCTACCACGAAGTCAAAACTTGCTAATATTTCTGGTGAATAATCCAATGAACCATCGAAAAGAATATCTGATTCGATGCCTTTAAAAATTTTGAAGCCGTTGAGCTTTGCGTTTAATGCATCAATTTCTTCGTGCTGCGCCAAAACCCGTTCTTCGTATAAGCCTTTTGCATAAAACGCCGATTTTGAGTGGTCGCTTATTCCAAGATATTCCAGCTTTAGTTCATCTCTGCAAAACACCGCCATTTGTTCAAGAGTGTTAACACCATCGCTCCAGGTACTGTGGTTGTGTAAAGACCCTTTTAAATCTTTCCATTCTACCAGGGGCGGCAAAGCTCCCGCATCAGCTAAAACGAATTCATTTCGCCCTTCCCGCAGTTCGGGTTCAATAAACGGAATTCCTGCCTTTCGATAAACCTCCTCCTCGGATACGAAATTGAAAGGTGCTTTGCCCAAGCGTTTTTTTAGCTCATCGGTGTGTTCTTCAGTTCCGGTTTGTAAGGCGAGCTGCAACGGAAACTCTGCTGGATCGCAAAAATTAAAATATACTTTGATACCCTGGATATTCTCGGATTCTATACTTTGCTCTTTAACGTCGATAATTTCAAGGGTAGATACTTCTCTGATTGAACTCTCTAATTCCGGACTAAACAAGGAGCCTACTAAAATATCCAGTCCGTCTATTATCTCACATCTTCTGCGATAGTCTCCTGTAAAGGATATTTGTTCTATTGAAAGATCTTCTTTAAGTTTTTTTATCAGGTATTCTGCATATTCTTCAACCTGGGCGTACAAATACCGGCCATTGCTGGCCATTTTAAACTCAATAGCTTTCTTAATTTCTTCCTGCGTTTTTGCACCGAACCCCTTTGCTTCTAATAAACGGTTCTCATTGCATGCGTATAAAAGTTCTCCAATGTCCTCAATTTCGAGATCCTTCCAGATTGTAAGCACTTTCTTGGGCCCCAAACCCTTTATTCCCATTATCTCAATCACCCCCGGTGGGGTTTTTTGATAAAGATCTTCCAGGTCACTTATCGTCCTGGTTTCAATCAACTCCCAGATTTTTGCAGCAGTACTTTTACCTATTGCAGAAATCTTTTCTAACTCAGCAAGCGATTTTTTAGCCAACGAAAAAGGCAGCTTATCTACAGTGTAAGCAGTGCTCGCCAGGGATTTTACTTTGAACGGATTTTCATTATGCAGCTCCATTAACTGACTTAAAAGTCGCAGCGTTCTGGCTATGGTTTTATTCTCCATACTGGTTTCAAAAATACATTTAAAAATGTCGTCCCCAAATCCAATTCCCCATTAACAAACTTTCATCCTTGTTCAGTGTTTATTTCATGTTGGGAAATAAATTAACTATATCGAAATCCGTTCAATTGCTTCTGCTATTGTTCCTTGTCTTTGGTGGCTTATATTATACCCGTTCATTCTTAATCCCTATTGCTTTTGCAGGCATTTTGGCGATGTTATTAATGCCCCTAAGCATACGATTAGAGAAAAACGGCGTTAAACGGGGATTAGCGGCACTTGCTTGTTTACTGGTTTTTCTGCTTTCAGTTAGCGGGATTATTACATTGCTAGTTTGGCAGATTTCTGACCTTGCCAAGGATTTCTCACAGCTGGAGCAAAAAATAATGTCCGCTATAGAACAGCTGGAGCTTTTTATTGATTCAAAATTAGGAATTCCAAAAGCAGAACAGGAGAAGATTATTACAGAACAGCAAAAATCTGGTAAGGGTGCAGCATCTAATGCGATTTTTAGTTTTATGGGTACGCTGGTTGATATTATTCTGGTTTTGGTGTACACCTTTTTGTTTATCTATTTCCGAAGCCATTTGAAATCTTTCCTGATGAAACTGACTCCGCTTGAAGAGCATGATAAGACTGCAAAAATCATTAAGGATTCTTCGGAAGTTGCACATAAGTATTTAACCGGAATGTTTATGATGATCGTATTGCTCTGGATTTTATACGGAATTGGCTTTTCTCTGGCAGGCATTCCAAACGCGCTATTTTTTGCGGTGTTATGCGGGATATTAGAGATTGTCCCATTTGTAGGGAACCTCACGGGATCAGGAATTACTTTTTTAATGGCTATCAGTCAGGGTGGTGGAGCAATGGCAATTGGGGTCGTTATCACTTATGCATTGGTACAATTTATTCAAACCTATATTATTGAACCTTTAGTAGTTGGAGGCGAGGTGAACATCAATCCTTTATTTACAATTCTTGTATTAATACTAGGAGAGGAGTTGTGGGGGATTTCAGGTATGATACTGGCCATTCCACTGTTAGGAATTACCAAAATAGTTTTTGATAATATCGAGTCGCTAAAGCCTTACGGGATGTTAATAGGAGGTGAAAAGAAGAAAAAAAAGCAGCCCGGGTATGCAGCTAAATTTAAAGGATGGATCACTAATGTTTCGAATAAAAAAAAGCGCCCTTAAGCGCTTTCTTTATTTAATTGAAATTGTATAGGGTAGACGGGCTTGTATACCGGTAAATTTAAGTGCCGACTTTAGTTGCTGATAATACTGATATTGTTCGCCCATTTCTTTTTTAGCAAAATAGTCTTTCAGCTTATCTTCTGATGAGTCGAAAAAAGATTCAAAAGGGTCTTTTTGAACAGGGTAAGCAACCGTTTTATAATTCGTCACTTTAGCCATTTTGGCTGCCGACCGTACAGCATCGTTTATATTTCCAAGTTTGTCAACCAGGCCATTTTGCAGAGCTTCCGTTCCGCTCCAAACCCGTCCCTGGCCAATTCCATCAATGTAGGCCTGGTCTTTTTTCCGCCCATCTGCTACACGCTTGGTGAAGGTATTGTAAATTCTGTTAACCTCCTTTTGGATAATCAAACGTTCTCCGTCTGTAAGGGGACGAGAAATTGAGCCCAGATCTGCATATTCTGCTGTTTTAACACGGTCGAAGGTTATACCGAGCTTATTATTGAAAAACTTTTGCATGTTAGGAATAATGCCAAAAACTCCTATTGAACCAGTAATTGTATTTGGTTGAGCAAAAATAGAGTCTGCAGCGCATGCAATATAATAGCCTCCTGATGCTGCAACATCTCCCATAGACACAATTACCGGTTTTACTTTTTTAGTTAAAACTACTTCGCGCCAGATAACATCAGAAGCGAGGGCACTTCCCCCCGGCGAATTAACACGCAGAACCACTGCTTTAATTTTGTCGTCAGTGCGTGCTTTTCTGATAGCCCGGGAAATTCGTTCAGAACCAATGGTTTCGTCGTTACCCTCACCCCCCGTAATTTCGCCAGAAGCATAAACAATTGCTATTCGGTTTTTTATATCCCCCTCTTCGGAGGTGTTGTTTTTACTGTAGTCGAGTAGAGAAACAGATTTAACTTCCTTTTTTTTGTCGATACCGGTCCTGTTTTTCAGATCATCCAAAACCTGATCTTTATATCTTAGCCCATCAGCAAGTTTAAATTTAACGGCATCACTTGCCTGCTGTACCTTCAGTTGGTTAGCAATAGCAAATAAAGAGTCTTTCGGTATTTTTCTGCTTGAAGAAACGACAGACAGAAAATGGTCATACATTGAACCAAGAAAAGAGGTAACCTGCTGACGGTTAGCATCGCTCATTTTGTCTAAGATAAAAGGCTCAACCGCACTTTTATAGGTCCCTACTTTTATTACCTGAGCTTCAATTTCGAGTTTATCCAGGGTTCCTTTAAAAAATGGTAATTCAGAGCTCAATCCATTGAATTCCAGTAAGCCTTCGGGATTTAGATAGATTTTATCGGCTACAGATGCCAGATAATAAGCTTTCTGTGTATATACTTCACTATAAGCTACAATGAATTTACCTGACTTTTTAAAATCACTCAATGCATTCCTGATTTCTTCAACAGTGGCAAATCCTGCTTGTATAGAGCTTAGATCAAGATAGATGCCTTTTATTTTGTCATCTTTTTTTGCCCGTTTTATACTTGCGATAATATCATTGAGCCCGATGCTCTTGCTTCCTTCGAATCCCCCGAAATCTAGTTTTTCAAAGGGGTTTTTGGATGAACGCTCTCGAATTTCGTGGTCTAAAGACATATGTATCACGGAATTTGCTGCAACTTTTACTTTATCGTCATCAACCGTGGCGATAATCGCTGCCACTACTACAATGAAAAAAATAAAAAACACAAAAAATGATAAAATCATACCTACCATCGAGGCGAAAACCATCTTAAAGAACTCTTTCATCTACACTTTCTATTATATTACAAGTATACAATTAGATATGAATATATTTGAAACGTTACAGGTCTATTCTGTTTATGGATAATATATTTTTGCTCCTCGGGAGCAACCTTGGCGATAGAGAAAACTACATCCGGCAAGCTCGCGATCTGATTAATCAGCAGATTGGATTTGTAGAACTTTGTTCTTCCTTATATGAAACGGCTGCCTGGGGTAAAACAAATCAACCAAGTTTTTTAAATCAGGTAATTCGTTTGAGATCCGGCATGACTGCGGTGAAACTTTTAGAATCGATTTGGAGTATAGAGGGTGATTTGAATCGAACAAGAGAAGAACGATGGGGCGCCAGAACTATTGATATCGATATTTTATTCTATGGTTCTGAAATTATTAATTTGCCGGAATTGATTGTTCCGCACAAATTATTACACGAGAGAAGGTTTGTTTTGATGCCTCTGGATGAAATTGCTTCGGATATGAATCATCCTGTTTTGCAAAAGACAATTCATCAATTATTATTAGACTTAATAGATGATTTATCCGTTAAAAAGGTAATAAAAAATAACTAAATTTAACCCATGTCACAAGATTTAG
The DNA here is from genome assembly GCA_946887045.1 of uncultured Sphingobacteriaceae bacterium. Next base: position 7,791 of record CAMPKC010000069.1, read on the forward strand.
ACCCCAATAGCTCGTCGATAGATTTAAGCTATTTAAACGAAATCGCAGGAGGCGATGCAGAGTTCATGATCGATATGATCGACATATTCATTGAACAAACTCCTGTTTATACAGATCAGCTTATAGATGCAGTTAATGCAAAGGATTGGAAAACCGTTGGTGATATTGCTCATAAAATAAAACCTACACTTGCTTTTATGGGCGAGAATAAAGCTAAAGAGCAAATGGCCTCCATCGAGCAAAAAGCACGGAGTGAATCAAATCTCGAAGAAATTGCCGGAGAATTCGCGGAAGTAAAAGCGGTGTGCGAAAGCCTTTACATCGGTTTGAAAAAAGTTAAATCTGATCTGCAAGCAAGTCTTTAAACTTGCTTCAGCTCAAATTCATAACTTTCCATAATCAGATTTGCTAGAAGTTTTTTGCAGGCGATATCTACCTTTTCTTTTGCTACAGTCTCTGAATCTGCTTCAACTTCCAGACTAATATGCTTGCCTATTCTAACATTATGAATTTCTGAAAGGCCAAGGTTTTTCATGCTTCCGGTAACAGCCTTGCCCTGAGGGTCAAGGATTTCTTTCAGGGGCATAACATTTATTTCTGCAATGAATCTCATCTTACTAGTCGGAATTGAATTATTGATAAAAGGATATATAAAAAAATAACTATCGGAACTGCGACAAATTTAAAGATTAAGATTAAAATAGCAGTCAAAATAATTAAAATGTATCTGTAAAGGTTGTCGTTGAAATTGAGGCTTTTAAACTTTAAAGACATCAGCGGAATTTCCATGACTAATAAAATACTCATCCCAAAGCTGAAAATGAAGAGGAAAAAAGCATTCAATATATAGTTCCTGAGGAATACGTTATCGCCTGAAATTATAAATGGTAATGAAGCTATCAGTAAGGCATTGGCTGGAGTTGGCAAACCCAGAAAGTTTTCTTCCTGCCTGGTGTCTACATTAAACTTCGCCAGCCTCAACGCCGAAAATATAGCGATAATAAAAGCGGAGTAATTAATATACTGACTCAACAAACCTAGTTGTGGAGCTTCAAGAAAAAGCTGGTAGATAATAACTGACGGTAAAACTCCAAAACTTACTACGTCTGCTAAAGAATCAAGTTCTTTGCCTATCTCGGAATATGCTTTTAATAGTCTTGCGGCGAACCCGTCTAAAAAATCTAAAATTGCTGCTGCAATAATGGCGTACGAGGCAAAAATGAGGTTATCATTAAATGCCATTACTAAGCCTATGCATCCGCACAGTAAGTTTAAACAAGTGATCGCATTAGGTATGTGTTTTCTCATAGCAAAGAAACAAGAACAGCGACCGTAAGTTCAGTCGCTGTTCTTGTTTTTATGAATTCATTGAAATCAAAAACTCATCATTTGACTTAGTGCCTCTCATTTGGCTGAGTAAAAATTCCATAGCTTCCTGAGAATTCATGTCTGCTAGATGATTACGTAAAATCCAAACACGCTGAAGCGTTTCTTTATCGTTTAATAAGTCATCTCTTCTGGTACTCGACGCAGTAATGTCAATTGCAGGGAAAATTCGCTTATTAGATAGTTTACGATCTAATTGAAGCTCCATGTTACCAGTTCCTTTAAACTCTTCAAAGATAACCTCATCCATTTTAGATCCTGTGTCAATTAAAGCAGTTGCTAAAATCGTTAATGATCCACCGTCTTCAATATTACGTGCTGCACCGAAGAATCGCTTTGGCTTATGCAAAGCGTTTGCATCCACACCGCCTGATAAAATTTTACCAGATGCCGGTGCCACAGTATTATAAGCTCTGGCTAAACGAGTAATTGAATCTAATAAAATAACTACATCGTGCCCGCATTCTACCATGCGTTTTGCTTTTTCTAATACAATGTTGGCTATTTTAACATGGCGTTCGGCCGGTTCATCAAAGGTTGAGGAAACAACTTCCGCACGCACACTCCTTGCCATATCTGTAACCTCCTCAGGGCGCTCATCAATCAGTAAAATGATCAGATAAACTTCAGGATGGTTTTTAGCGATAGCGTTTGCAACGTCTTTAAGTAGTATGGTTTTACCTGTTTTTGGTTGAGCTACGATTAATCCACGCTGACCTTTACCAATAGGTGTAAAGAGATCCATTATTCGCGTAGACTGATTGCTTACATCTGTAAACAGATTTAATTTTTCAGAAGGGAAGAGTGGCGTCAGGTAATCAAAAGGAACACGATCTCTCACTTCAGCAGGGATTCTTCCATTAATAGCTTCCACCCTCACCAAAGGGAAGTATTTTTCCCCCTCTTTTGGTGGTCTGATGCTTCCGCGAACCGTATCACCAGTTTTTAGTCCGAATAACTTTATTTGTGATTGTGATACATAAATATCATCAGGAGAGGTAAGATAATTATAATCCGATGAACGTAAAAAACCGTATCCATCAGGCATAATCTCTAAAACACCTTCATTTGCAATGACATTATCAAAATCCAGATTGGTTGCAGGAGCAGGCTCCGCAGGTCTGGTTTCGCCAGGTCTGGGTAAATTACCACTACGTTTTTCGAATTTTTGAAAACGAGCTTCTGCAGGTTTAACCTCACGGATAGTGGACGCTCCTTCTGTCGTTTCAGCTACAGCTTCAGCTATTGTGCTTTCTTCAGCCTCGTAAGAAGGTGTTTCCTCTTCATCATGAGAAGGAAAATCCAAATGAGGGGTCTCTTGTCTGGAAACAACATTGCGTTGAGGCCCTTCCACTTTTGTTTTAACCGTTCTGATGCGCTTGCGCGGTTTTTCCTCTTCCGCTTCAACTTGAGGAACTTCCTCAGGGGTGGCATTTTGACGGGCAGCTTCAATAAGCTCCTTTTGCGCTATTATTTTATTAATTAAGTCTTGTTTACGTAATCCGTCGGCGTTTTCGACACCAAACGAGTGGGCAATCTCACGCAGCTCTGACACAAGCTTGTCGTTCAATTCATTAATATCTGCCATTCAATTGAAATATTTTATAGGATTTTATTTTTGTAAGAGTATATCCAGCCCGTGAAAGAAAATAATTGCGTTAAGAAATACAAAGATTTTTCCTTTTGAGAGGATAACATTTGAGATAACGTCACAATTTTACTGCATTATATTGAATTAAACAAAAAATTAATTTTTATTTTTTCCCAGATTATGTTTTGGTTACTTTGAGGCCACATAAAAATATGGATCGTAAAGAACTTGTAAATCAGATAAAGCTAAAGAAGTCATTTCTTTGTATTGGGCTCGACACAGACATTAACAAAATTCCTAAGCATTTGCTTGAATTAAATGATCCTGTTTTTGAATTTAATAAGCAAATTATTGATGCAACCAAGGAATTTTGCGTTTCCTATAAAATAAATACGGCTTTTTATGAATCCAGAGGCATTAAAGGCTGGCAAAGTATGGTGAAAACCTGGCAATATCTACCGAAAGATTGTTTCTCTATAGCTGATGCAAAAAGAGGAGACATTGGTAATACATCCGAGATGTATGCCTCTGCTTTTTTTGATGAAAACTCTTCCGAAATGAGTTTCGATTCAATTACTGTAGCCCCGTATATGGGCGCAGATTCTGTTAAACCGTTTTTAAAGTTTAAAGATAAATGGGTAATTCTGCTTGCTTTAACCTCAAATGAAGGCAGTAAGGATTTTCAAAATTTATCGGTAGGATCGGAAATGTTATTTGAGAAAGTGGTTCAAAAAGCTGGTGAATGGGCAAACGATGAGCAGTTGATGTTTGTAGTTGGAGCTACGCGGGGCGAAGCTTTTCTTAATATTAGAAAGTACGCTCCTTCTCACTTTTTACTGGTTCCGGGAGTTGGTGCTCAGGGTGGGAGTTTGGAGGAAGTTTGTAAATATGGAATGAATACAGACTGCGGCCTTTTAGTGAATTCATCACGCGCAATTATATATGCATCAACGGGTGAAGACTTTGCAGAAGTGGCCGGTAAAGAAGCGCAGAAAGTCCAGTTGGCCATGGAAAATGCTTTAAAGAGTATCGGTATTTAAGCTTTTATAAAAGGAATTACCGCTAGAAATGCGGGAACACTTCATAGGGATGGTATATTAAAGTTTCAGGATGATTTTTGATAATACTTGAACAACGCGAGGATTCTTAATAATGGCCAATTGATGATGGGGTGACCAGTTCATGGTGTATCAAATTAGTGTTTTTGTTTGTTACTTAATTTTGTACTTTTCCCAACAAGTTCGTCTGCACCAGCCGAATGGTATTTGCCTGCTCTAATCGCTATGAACCTAATTTACATCTGCTAATTATATGAAGCCTGCCAACCTATTCATGATTTTTTTTCTTTCTGTTTTTTTCTTGAGATGCTATTCGCAACAGGGTTCCGCACCGGAGAATTCAGCAGCTAAAGGATCGAAAATGTTTTTTGAAAAAGCTTATGTTTTTACAGATAGAAGTTATTATTCTGCCGGCGATGATATCTGGTACAGTGCTTTTCTGTTGGACGCTCAAACTAACCAGCTAACTTCAACCAGCAATAATCTGTATGTGGAGCTTATTTCTCCAGGAGCTGAATTAATTCAGCGGAAAGTAATACGCGTAAACGATGGTCTGGGTAAGGGAGATTTTAAATTAGGTGATTACATTAAACCCGGTAAATATCGCTTGAGGGCATATACAAACTGGATGCGGAATTTTGAAGATAAATTTTTCTTTGAAAAGGAAATCACGGTGTTAGGAGCTACAGCGAACGGTACGGTGTCTCTAATTGGTGAAACGTCAGCAGTGCTTAACTTTTTTCCTGAGGGGGGATCTATGGTGGAAGGTGTTTTGGGGATCGTAGCTTTCAAGGCGGAAGACAGTCAGGGGAAAAGCCTATCCGCCGAAGGTAATATTGAGACTGAAGCGGGGACTGTTATAACAGCATTTAAAACAAGTTTTAACGGAATGGGCAGGTTTCTTTTACAGCCCGAAGCGGGCAAAAAGTATTTTGCCAAAGGCAAATATAGTAATGGCAAAGCCTTTAATATAACGCTTCCAACGGCGCAGGCAACAGGCTATGGTCTGTATGTACGACAAAGTGATTCTATTTTTACTGCAAACGTCAAAACCAACGAGCAGACTTTGTCGATGCTTACAAACAAGAAGATCTTAGCGGTTGTGAAAAGTAAGGGCAAAACATATCATGCACTACATATTCCAATGAATTCTTTGCATTCGGCGTTCGTGATACCCAAAAATGGGCTGCCAACGGGTATAAGCACCTTGACCATTTACGATGAGAAGGGACGCCCCAGTTGCGAAAGGTTGCTAAATGTAGAAAACAGATGTGTCTCAATATTATCCGTAACTTCAGACAAGACATTTTATGGTGCAAAAGAAAAAGCAACTTTAAAAATCAAAACAAGCACGAATAATAGTCCGGTGAAATCCCACCTGTCTTTGGCTGTGGTCGACGCAAGTTTGATTCCTGATGATGTACAAGGCAATATTGTATCTTACTTAAACTTGCAATCAGAATTAAAGGGAAAAATTGAGGATCCCGGCCAATACTTTAATTTAAAGAATGAGGATAGAAATAGCCGGCTTGATTTGTTGCTTTTATGCTCGGGTTGGAGAGACTTTTTGTGGAAGCGATTAGCGGAGGCTCCTTTAAACATAACCTTTAATGCAGAGAAAGGCATCACAGTCGCGGGAAGAGTGGAGCAGAAATTTAAGGAAAAAGGTCTGGCAGATGCAAATATTACATTATCGGCGTTTTCGGCACGAGGAGATAAGATTTTTATGACCCAGAGCGATCCCGATGGAAAATTTTACGTCGATGGTGTAAATTTGTACGGATATCAACCCGTTAAAATAACCTCTGTAAATAGTAAAGCTCAAAAGCAGGGGTACTTATATTTAGATACAGCAGCAAATAATAGTTATCCTGCAATTTTAAAATATCCGGCATTTTCTGATTCGACGGGCCATTCTAAAATGATCAGGGAAATAGAAAGGAGGAATCAGGTTCTGGGTAACCACCGGTTATCAGACACGATTGCTTTGAATGAGGTTGTTGTTAAATCAGGCGGCAAAAGTCTTGTGTTAAGGGATGTTATTTTGAACGACTTTGGTTACAAAGAAGACGAATTTACTATCCAACCGTCCGACCACGACTACCGCGATCTCAGGCATTTTTTAACGCATAGATTAAATTACAATACTTCTATCGTAAACCCGGGCATCAGGCTTGATAGCACCGGAGAAGCTAATTATACACCAACCTTTCCGCGCTTGATAGTGAATGGCCGGCAAATGCCCTACACCGATGAGGATCCGCCTCAGTTGATACAGGATTATATTGACGTGTACTATGGTCTGCGGATGGATAAGGTAAAGCATATAAAAGCGAAAAGAATGGTGGGAATGGATCAAAACACTGGTCGTTCTAGAGAGGTGTTTGTACTCTATTTAACAGTTGATATGAGCGCCATAAGGGGAGAAGAAGCAGGGGTTATAAGTCGCGAAGTTCAGGGGTATTATGAGTCTCGGGTTTTTTATGAGCCCCGTTATTCTGGCCCGATCTCACGTCCCGACGTTCGGACCACCATACATTGGCAGCCTCTTGTCGCGACGAACGAAAATGGAGAGGCAGTAATAACCTACTATAATGCAGATCCCAAGTCCAGGATAAAGATCGTGGCTGAAGGTATAACTGTAAATGGTGTGCCTATTGCCGGTTTTGCTGATTATGAAGTTAGGTAAGTAAAAATCCTGAATACAAGCGAATTAGGTGTTTTTCTTCAAGTTCTGAAAATTTGAAAAATGATTCTATAATCCACTAAGTGCATGTGAATAAAAAACTTAGAAATTTTGTTTTTATTTCTACTTTTAGTGATGCCTTTCTATGAAGACTTCTTATTTTACGTGTGGCAATTCAAAGTATTTAGCCAGAAAGATTTGAAAACCGTTGATAATCTCCCTATCAGTTGATTCAATCAGGAGTATTGAATCGGGATGCGGGGCCGGATTTTGAGCACGCAAGTCTTGTGATTGGCGATACAGAATGGAGGGGTAATGTAGAGATACATATTAAATCATCAGATTGGCTGCGTCATAATCACCTCGAAGATAAAGCGTATAATAACGTTATTCTGCACGTGGTGTATGAATATGATACTCCGGTATTTCGAAATGATGGAACCGAAATACCCACTTTGGAGATTAAACCTTATATCTATCCCGATATAGAGCTGCATTATAAGACATTAATGCAAAATCTAAATTGGATTCCCTGCGAAAAGCATATAGGTCAAATCGATGATTTGCATTTGGAAAGCTGGCTTTTGCGCATGTTAATAGAGCGTTTTGAAGCGAAGTCGGAGCAGTTTTCTGAGATATTAAACGAGTATAAAGGTAGCTGGGATGATGTTTTTTATATCTCCCTTGCCCGTAACTTCGGTTTTAAAACAAATGCTCTGCCTTTTGAAATGTTGGCACGTTCGCTTCCTCAACAGATTTTGGCTAAACATAAAAATAATGCACTTCAAATTGAAGCACTGATATTCGGACAGGCTGGTTTTCTGGAAGATGAGCTTGATGATGAATACCACTCAAAACTGGCAAGTGAATATCGTTTTCTTAAAGCAAAATATAATCTAAAGCCAATTGATAAGTATCTATGGAAGTTTTTGCGTCTCAGACCACAGAATTTTCCAACTTTACGCCTGGCGCAATTTTCTGCTCTTGTTCTTCAGTCAAGTCACCTGTTTTCTAAAATGGTTGAGATAGCCGATCCTAAGATAATAGCCGGGATGTTCAAAAATCTTCCGGTATCTCCCTATTGGTCGAAGCATTACCGTTTTGGCGCTGAAGCTGAAGGGGGGTCGGGCCAATTAGGTGGCTCCTCAATAAACAATATATTGCTTAATTCTGTAGCGCAAACTTTATTTACTTATGGTAAGTTTATGGATAGTGATATAATAAAAGACCGTGCAATAAGTTTATTAGAAATCATCCCCTTCGAAGAAAATCAAATTACACAAAGGTTTATCGAAATAGGGGTTAAAAAGGGGAGGTCCGACAGGTCGCAGGCTCTCCTCCATTTAAAAAAAACATATTGCGATCTAAAAAAATGCCTAAATTGTGCAATTGGTATAAAACTTGTAAACCCTAATTGATATGCTACAGAAAATATTGGGTTATTTTGAAAAACAGTCATTCGGGGTCTGTACGTACATCGGCGAGCGATTTGATATGTCGACTTCCAAGTTAAGATTGTTTTTTATTTACATATCTGTTCTTTCGGTGGGATTTCCACTTATATTTTATTTTTTCGCGGCTTTTGTTCTTGGTTTTAAGAACTACGTTAAAAGAATAAAAACTTCTATCTGGGATTTCTAATCAGGATAAAATTTTTGCCAACTCCTTAAATCCAGCTACAGAAGCCAGATCCGCAGGCGTTTTTCCGTCTTCAGTTTTGGCGTGCACATTTGCTCCGGCTTCCAATAATAATATAATGAGCTCGATATTTCCGTGTTGAGCAGCGGAATGCAACGGAGTAACCCCTGATATTTGTTTTACATTTACATCCGCACCGGCTTCCAGAAGAAGTTTTGCAATCTCGGTATTGTTGGCTGCTATGGCAGATTGGATAGGATAGACATTGTAGCCGTTTTTCGAACAAATGTTTACTTCTGCACCCTTTAATAAAAGATATCTGGCCGAATCTTCATAACCAAAATAGCAGGCTAATCCCAGGGGGGTAAATCCGTCATCAGAAAAACTATTAATTAAATCTGGGTTGGAATAAATATTACTGGCTAAACTGTCAAATTTTCCTGTTGCCGCGGATTCATAAATGTCAGGATCTTTAATGAACTTTAGAATAGTTTCAGATATCTCGGGTTTTTTATAATAACAGGATAATAATAATGGAGAAACATTTAAACTGGTTCTACCATGTGCAAGCTCAGGCTTTAAGTTTAAAAGTTCTTTCAGAGCAGAATTATTGCCTGTTTGAATATATTCTTCTACTAAATATTCTTCGTCGTTCATGTTTTATATCACTAAATTAGTATTTATTCTTATTTCCTGAAATTTCATTGTTGCTTTGGATGTGTTCAATACAAGAAATTAATAAAGGATGTGAATACAGATAAGAGATATACATTATATTTGTCGGGATAATACCATCGAACTAAATGCCTGTAAAAGGAAATCAATTTAAATCAAATAGCTTCAGAGAAGAGCTGCCGCCGAAATCGGCAGCGAGGGCGAGAATTAGCAGGGAAAATGAAAAAAGTGAGTTTCTTCCGAAACTAAATTTTGACGATGGCAGACTGTTTAAAATAATAGGACTCTTCTTCCTGATCCTTTCATTGTACTTTTTAGTAGCTTTTACCTCTTACCTTTTTACCTGGCAGGAAGATCAGAGTTATGTAATCGATGCAAACGGAGGATGGGATAATCTGTTCAAAACAGCAGGTGAATTAGCGGAATCTGGAGTTGTAAGTCCCGTTGTAGAAAACTGGCTTGGGAAATTTGGGGCCTTATTATCACACCAATTTATTTATGAATGGTTTGGTATCGCTTCCTTCATATTTATCGCGGTTTTCTTTATAATAGGATACAGAATGCTTTTCAAGATTAAAGTTGTATCAATCAGCAAAACACTGGCCTATTCTTTTTTTCTCTTAATTTTTATATCAGTTACATTCGCTTTTTTTCATGCTTTTACTTCTGATTTTCCTCATTTTATTGAAGGAGAGTTTGGTTTCTGGACCAATCGCTTATTACGAGCTCAGATTGGAAATAGTGGAATAGCAGGTTTATTGGCTTTCGCCGGATTATCAGTATTGATCATAGCCTATAATATTGATTTTAAAATTCCTTCTAAAGCTAAGGATGAGAACGTGGAGATACCGACTGCATCTCTGGAGCCCGAAGAAATTGAACTGGAAGATGATTTCAGAACCCGCCCGGTTGAATTTCCATTGAATAAGCGCGGAGAGTCTGCAAAAGATACTTTCGAAGAAGTTGCGGCCAACCAGTTGAAGCAAGAGCGGATCGCGCCACCGATGGAGTTGGCAAATATTATAGAACCTGAGACTGTTGTTCCCCGCGCTCCGCTTACAGAAGTCGCGACCGGAGCTTTAACTTTAAACGTTCAGAAATCTGAACCTGAGCTGACCATCAACAAAACAGAAGAGGAAAAAAAGGCTGATGATCTGGTTCAGCAATTTGGCCAGTACGATCCGAAGCTGGATCTATCATCTTATCAATATCCAACTCTGGAGCTGCTTGAAAATTATGGCTCAAACAAGATCTCGGTTAATACGGATGAATTGGAGGCTAACAAGAATAAGATTGTTGAAACCTTAAATCATTATAACATAGAGATTGATAAGATCAAGGCAACTATAGGCCCGACGGTTACCCTGTATGAAATTATTCCGGCACCGGGAGTTCGTATCTCAAAGATCAAAAACCTAGAGGATGATATTGCTCTGAGTTTAGCGGCTTTAGGTATCCGGATTATTGCTCCGATGCCAGGAAAGGGAACCATTGGTATTGAGGTTCCAAATTCTCATCCTGAGATGGTTTCGATGCGATCTGTGTTAGCGACAGATAAGTTCCAGAACACAACGATGGATTTGCCAATTGCCTTAGGGAAGACAATTTCTAATGAAGTCTTTATCGCTGATTTGGCCAAAATGCCTCACTTACTGGTTGCCGGTGCTACCGGACAGGGTAAGTCTGTAGGTATTAATTGTATTCTGGCATCTTTGCTTTATAAAAAGCATCCATCAGAATTGAAATTTGTTTTGGTAGATCCTAAAAAGGTAGAGTTAACCTTATTCAGAAAAATTGAGCGACATTTTTTGGCCAAACTCCCTGGCGAGGAAGATGCTATTATTACTGATACAAAGAAGGTTATCAATACATTAAACTCGCTGTGTATCGAGATGGATCAACGATATGATCTCTTGAAAAATGGCCAGGTACGTAATCTTAAAGAATATAATGCAAAATTTATCAATCGCAAATTAAACCCTGAGGAGGGTCATCGATTCTTACCTTTTATAGTATTGGTTGTAGATGAGTTTGCAGATTTGATGATGACAGCTGGAAAAGAAGTAGAAACGCCGATCGCACGATTAGCTCAGTTAGCCCGGGCGGTGGGTATTCACCTCGTGATTGCTACGCAGCGTCCGTCTGTAAATATTATTACCGGAACTATTAAAGCCAACTTTCCGGCTCGTTTAGCGTTTCGTGTTTTGTCTAAGATTGACTCAAGAACAATTTTAGATTCGGGCGGAGCCGATCAGCTTATTGGAAGAGGAGATATGTTGTTTTCGACAGGTAATGACCTGATAAGGCTACAATGTGCTTTCGTAGATACGCCTGAAGTTGAGCGAATCTCCGATTTTATCGGAAATCAAAGAGGATATACCTCGGCCTGGATGTTGCCCGAGTATGTTGATGAAAACGGCGAGGGTGGCAGTATTAAAGACTTTGATCCGAATGACCGGGACTCTTTATTTGAAGATGCGGCGAGACTGATTGTCATGCATCAGCAAGGTTCTACATCGCTTATACAACGCAAGCTGAAATTGGGTTATAATAGAGCTGGTCGCCTCATCGATCAATTAGAGGCAGCCGGGATTGTCGGTCCTTTCGAGGGAAGTAAGGCACGTGAAGTTCTTTTGCCGGACGATTACGCACTGGAGCAGTTCCTTGACAATATGAATAAGAAATAATTAAAAAATAAAAATAAAAAGATATGAGAAGATTTGTTTTAATTGCCATGTTTATTACTGGGTCTGTGGCGAGTGTAATGGCACAAACAGATGCAAAAGCAAAATCAATATTGGCCGAGGTAAGTAAGAAATATCGCTCGTATGATGTAATTAAAACCGACTTTACCTTTACACTTGATAATCCTCAAGCGAAGGTGAAAGAAACACAAGTCGGAACACTTTATGCCAAATCCAAAGCAAATAAATATAAAGTGGTTTTGAAAGCTCAGGAATTGATTAGCGATGGTCGAAACCAGTGGACCTATTCTAAAGCTGATAAAGAGGTTCAGTTGAGTGAAGTTGACAATAGCTCGAATGCTTTAAACCCAGCTCAAATATTTACTATTTATGAAAAAGGTTTTAAGTATTTGTACACTGGCGATTCGAAAGTTAATAACCGAACTGTACATGTTATTGATTTAACGCCGACAGATGGGAAACGTTCGTTTTTTAAGGTTCGCTTAAATATAGATAAATCGACTAAGCAGATAAGCAACGCGATTATTTTTGATAAAAACGGGAACCGCTATACTTATACCATCAGAACATTCACGCCAAACGTAAAGGTGTCAGAGTCAATGTTTGCTTTCGATGCAAAAAAGTATCCTGGCGTAGAGGTTGTTGATTTAAGGTAAAAGTGATAAATGAAAGGTAAAAAATGGCGATGAGTGAATCATCGCTTTTTTTGTGATATATTTCCAGGTATGCCTGCTTTTGTTAATTTTGACACATGTCCCTGTCGTACACTCAGCATACTTTAGAGAAGCTTGAGCAATTGCTTAAAAGTCTGGAATATAAGGTCCGTTATGAAAAAGGAAATTTTAAAACGGGGGCGTGTATACTGGAAGAAAGCAAAGTGGTTGTGGTAAATAAGTTTTCCAATGTGGAGAGTAAAATAAATTCGCTCGCACAGCTTTTGCAGAACATCCAGACTGATGAAAGTATGCTTGATGAAAAACAGAAACAATTTCTATACGTCTTAAAACAAACATCCCTTCAACTGTGAAAGTTACTTTTTTAGGAACGGGAACCTCTCAAGGTGTACCGCTTATTGGATGCAGCTGTGAGGTATGTACTTCGTCCTCTCCTTATGATAATAGATTACGAGTGTCTGTTTTAATTGAGGTTGAAGGCAAAACCCTTGTTATTGATTCTGGTCCTGATTTTAGATATCAGATGTTGAGAGCCAAGGTTACGCATCTGGATGGAATTTTGATTACGCATGAGCACAAAGATCACGTGGCGGGCCTGGATGACGTAAGAGCGTTTAATTATCATCAAAAAGAGGCGATGAACGTTTATGCCAGTAGCCGGGTCCATAAGACGCTGGAAAGGGAGTTTCATTATGCATTTGGCGAATCTAAATATCCCGGAGTGCCTCTGATAAATCTAACTGACATTGCAGATGACCCATTTTGGGTCGAGGGGATAGAAGTTATACCTATTGAAGTTATGCATTACCTTTTACCTGTGCACGGATTTAGAATTAAGGATTTTACTTATATAACTGATGCTAAAACAATATCAGA
>CAMPKC010000070.1 GCA_946887045.1 uncultured Sphingobacteriaceae bacterium
TTGCAACCGAGGCAGGTTGGTATCTGCCCTTTAAGATGTAATAAAACTGTCTTTTATAAATTCCAAAAGTTCTGAGCTTTTGGAATTTATTTCTTTGCTACCTAACCAGTTTATATCTATTCTCTCCCCATTAAAAGTTTAACAGAGTTTAATATTCAAATTCTGCTTTTATTTCCATCTCCGAGTTCTTCATATAAAGCTCTGACGCTGCTTTTCATGTGTTAAAGCATAGAGGATTAATTCAGCTTTGCGAAAATTCACTAAATTGCATGTGTTCTTTCTTTTAACATGCACCAGAATCAAGTGACTTTGCTTTGCCATTTGTTGGTTTGGGCTGTTTAATAGAATTAGAAAACAAGAGTTGTTACTAAATTTCATCTTTAATACTTACTTCGGAGCACTTAATATGTCACTAGCCAAAATCCTACTTTTAGAAGATGATACTACAATGGCCTCAGAGGTAAAACTATTTCTTGAAAATCAAGAATATGAATGCTGCGTGGTGCACGATGGCGCATTGTTATTCAAAGAGGATTTAAAACAAGTCGACTTATACTTGTTAGATATTAATGTGCCGACATATAACGGAATGCAGGTGTGTAAGAAGATAAGGGAATATGATAAGGCAAGTCCCATTTTGATGTTGACTGCCTATGGTGCCGTTGCTGATAAGGTAAAAGCCCTCGAATTTGGCGCTGATGACTATTTGGTAAAGCCCTTTCATTTTGAAGAACTGCTTGCCAGAGTAAAAGCTTTGTTGAGGAGAAGTAAAGCAGGTGATGAGAATGATATCACTTATAAAATTGAAGACTTGCTGATTAATACTACTCAGATGTCTGTATCAAGAGGTGATAAGAAAATATCGCTTACGCCGAAGGAATATAAGTTACTGGAGTTATTAGCCGCCTCGAACGGCAGAATCGTTTCAAAGCAGCTTATTGCATCAAAAGTTTGGGATGCAAACTTTGAAACGGGGACGAATACTATTGAGGTTTATATCAATTTTTTGCGGTCAAAAGTTGACAAGGGCTTTGGTCATAAGCTGATTCATACTAAGCCGGGGTATGGGTATTACCTGAAACGTTTGGATTAGCATGAATTTAAAACAGCGCTTTTCTTTTATTTTTAGCCTGCTATTTTCTTTGCTGCTGGGTGCGGTACTCGTGGCTGTTTTTTTCCTGTTTGCAAATTTCCGGAGAATGGAGTTTAGGTCGCGGCTCGTTCAACGCGCAGAAACTACTGTTAAATTTCTGGTCGGAGTAAAAGGCATTGATATCAGGCTGCTGGAACTCTTTGACAAGAACCGTGTAAACAAATTGTATAATGAGAAGACAACGGTTTATGATGAGGAGCTTCAGCGTCTTTATACCAGTAATAACAACTATATGTTCAACTGGAATAAGGAGGACTTCGAGGAAATTAATCGGGGGGAGATAGTTTATAAAGCGAAAGAAGAATTTGATGTGATAGGGATGAAATTTAAGTATGGCGATAAGATCTATTACGTTTTAACCTCTGCCGAAGATCGCCTGGATAATCCATACCTAGCATATCTTAAATACTTATTATTTGCCGCTTTCCTGTTTGGAACCACATCGGTTTGGACACTGTCGTACTACCTCAGTAAGGCTAGTCTTAAGCCACTGGATAAAGTCAGGAATGAAATTCAGGAAATCACAGATAAGAACCTGAAAAAAAGGATTTCTCTGTCGAATGCAGATGATGAAATTAACGAGTTATCGCGGTCTTTTAATCAAATGATGGACAGAATCGACAACGCTTACCAACGTCAGAAAGAATTCACCGGAAATGCTTCACATGAGCTAAGAACCCCAATAGCAAGAGTAACGGCCCAGCTGGAAAATATGCTTCATCAGCGAACACTTGATAACGGGCTTAGGAAAGGACTTAAAGCAGTTTCGAAAGATATATACCAGTTGTCAGATATTGTGACATCTCTCCTCGTGTTATCAGAGATTGATAATTCTGATAAATTACTTGAAAAAATAAGGCTCGATGAGATAATATTCGATCAGGCTGCGCAACTCTCTGCAATGGATGCCGACTTTAGATTTCAATTTGAAATAGAAGGTGATATCGGAGATGATGAAAATCTTAATGTAGACGGCGATGAAATTCTTTTAAAATTGGTTTTTAGGAATCTCTTCAAAAATGCGTACATGTATTCGGATAACAAGTCTGTAAACTGTATTCTTACCCTAAATCCCGATAACATTCAGATTATTATAAGCAATACGGGAAAAACGCCCCAACTTACAGATACATCTGCCTTGTTCAATACCTTTGTTCGGGGCAGCAATGTTACCGACAAGACCGGTAGTGGTGTAGGTTTAAGTATTGTTAAACGTATTCTGCAATACCATAATGGCACAATAGAATATCTTATCCCAGCCGACAACGTAAATCAATTGAAAATCTGCTTTACTAAAAAGTCTTCCTAACTGTTCTGATTCGATATGAGGTTTCATTCCTCCAGTTGTCCCTCGCCATTTAAACAAGCATTGAAATCTTTCTGCCCATTCTGAGAAGATATCTTTTCTTAGTCTAATCTCTCCTTCTCCTTCCGGATCCCGATTTCTGTACAGAGCTCTTTTATTAAAAAGGTAAATCCAGCTTAATGACTCCTCTGATTTTAAGGTGATTTTAAGGTCGCGCCTGCATATTTGATATAAACCGATTGATTTAGCCAACACAATTCTAGCTAGCCAATGATAACCTTTGAACTTGAGGATTTAATTTATTCTAAGTATGGGCATTAAAACTAAAGTGACTACTCCAGACAATTTTGCCAAAACCTTTTCTTACGAGGTTTTAATGAAAAGAGCATTCAATGCTTCCGATAACCAAAAGCTTCATATTCATAGATCGAATATGGAAAATTTACTTGCCGCAGAAATTCGAAGGGTAGAACAATTAGAAAGGGTAAGAGAATATATCGATTCGGCTTTAGATCGATTGATAGCTCGCAATACGGCTGATTATGATATGGCAAAATTAGAGGCATTGAAAGATAAGGTCAGAAACGCCTCATTTTCCCACGAGTTAATGCATATTATTAACGAAGCGTTATTTATAACCGACAACTAATTTAAAGCATCCGTTTACCTGCAATCGTGTTGCCCAAGCCGTGGGTTCTTTTATTTTTTTTACGCAACCCCTTGTAATCATAGGTTGCCTAATCTTCCTTGCGATTTTTTTTCTAATCTTTCCAATTAGCTTATTTACGGGCTTTGCCCATTCTTGATATTTTACACTAAGTGTGTAATTTAATCGATACATTCCAACGCAGATCTTTCCTCGGTCCGGTTTGCAGCGGGATTGGTTTTCTCGCCCTCATGCAGAATGCTGACTATAAAGTTCCATTTCTTCTCCCCAGCCTGACTTTTTTAAAAACCCCTCTATGATTTCTTTTTTACTAAAAATTTGATACGTGTATTGTAATAATGACAGTTTTTACTCTGATTTATTGTTTGTTATACGCTCATTGGATAATACGAAAAATTTTAAAATTTTATGCATGATGGTACAGGATGGGATATATGGCATTACAGGACACTACAGGTTGCTGTCGCCTTCGGATGCTGGTAACTTGCATAAATATAAACAAGGCTAATCTTACACTAAGCTTTAGTTTGAACCCAATTTTTAAACCCATTATATTATAGACTATGGCAAGACCTTTACTTTCTTTTCTCCCTTCATCTTTTCGTTCAGGACTAATGAAGGCAGCGAAATTCTAATAAAGCTTAACCAATACTTTTTACATATCAATACAATTTATATGAAGAGAACTATAAATGGCCTTTTGTGCTTTTTATCATTAGCCCTGTTATTTTCTGCCTGCCAGAAAAAGGATTGGGATGAATATTATGGCCGACCATCGGACCTGGCTCCTCCGATTTACCAGCAATTGCAGGCAAAGGGAAATTTTACGAATCTTTTAGCTGTAATTGATAAGTCTGGTTATAAAGATATTCTTGGAAAATCTGGCTCATGGACAATGTTTGCTCCCAATGATGCAGCCTTCGAAAAATACTTTCAGGAGAACAATATTTCAAGTGTAAATGAAATAGATGCCGAGACTGCAAAAAAAATTGCTCTGTACGGCCTGGTATATAACCCTTACCGTAAAGATCAGCTAAGCTTCTTTCAAACTTCTGCTGGCCCTGATACCAACGGCTCTTTCAGGAGAAAAACAGCGTATTACGATTTTGTATATACAGAAAATGGTAAAAAAGTTGTCAATAGCAGTCGTAATGGTGTAAACTATGTAGCGGGCGAAAATAACAATAAGCATATCCCATATTTTATTGATGAATATTTAACCGCCAATAACATCGCACCAGGCGATTATTCCAAGTTTTATCCCGGCAAAACTTTCGCCGGATTTCATGTAGGGAAAGCAAAAGTAGTTACAGCGGATATTCCGGCTGAAAATGGTGTAATACATGAAATTGATGAGGTAATAGAGGCGCTGCCAAACGTAGACCAGTACCTGGCAAACAAGGCAGAATACAGTCATTTCAAAGCATTACTGGATCAATTTGTGACTTATGTTCCAAATGCCGACTTCACCAAACGTTATCAGGCGCTTACCGGAAGCGCCGATTCGGTATTCATAAAATCATATCAGTCCCTCGTTTTTGCACCGAATAATGAAGGATATATGGGAGGACAAACAGACGCTCAGAATATGTCCTGGTCGATTGCAGTTCCGCGGAATGCAGAACTCGATGCATATGTGGCCGACCTTTTAAAGTATTATGGAGGAGCTTTCAGTAACGCGCCGGCGTCGGTATTAATCGATTTTATCAATTCTCATATGTGGATTTCGCCGCTGTGGCCATCCGGTTTGCAAGACATCGAAAATTCCCAGTTAGAGGTTGCCACATTCTCGGAAGCTGATGTCATAGAAAATAAGGTGTTGAGCAATGCAAACTTTTTCGGCTTAAGCAAACCTCACGAGGCTAATGTGTTTCGGACTGTTTATGGTCATGCCTACTTGAATCCCGCCTATTTGTGGATGACCAGAGCGATTAATGGTAATGCAGATGTACGCGATTTTTTAATTGCTCCTAAAATTAATACATCTGTCTTTCTTATATCAAATGAAGATTTAGTAGATGCCGGTTATGGTTATGATGAAAATACAAGTCAATGGGGTTATGCTAAGCCAGGCTCCGGAGTTTCCATTAGTTATGGCGCTCAGGCAGGTGCTTCATTAAACCGCTTAATTCGTACATCTGTTCTTAAAGAAAAGATCGAAAGTTTTGCCGGTTCAGGCATTATAGAGGCATTTAATGGAGAGTACATAAAATTCAAGACCAATAAGCTTTATGCAAGCGGAAATGTAGCTGAAGGTACTGAGGTTTCGATTACAGAAACCAGAGAAGCTGTTAATGGAAATGCCTATGTTACTAATGGCATGTTGAAATTTGCGGAGGACAATATAAACCTGGGCTACACCTTAAAGACACTTGCTAACTCATCCGATCCACTTGTCCGAAACAGCTACTCGCATTTTTACAAATATTTAGAAGGATCTTCTTTATGGACCAATGCTTCAAAGACGCTGATAGATGGTGTTGAACTGGGTGCATTTTACACCATGTTTGTTCCCACAAACGCTGCGATAGAAGAAGCAGTTAAAGCCGGCAGATTGCCCGGCGATGCTATAACTGGGATCCCGAGTTTCTCGGCAGGAAGCCAGTCCGCTGCTCAGAAAGCCGCTGTAGAAAGAATGATTAAGTATTCAATTATGAATATGCCGGTGAATTCTTCTGTGGCCGTTGATGGTAAAAAGGATGGCAATTTTACGACCATACTAAAAAATGCTGTCAATGAATCGAGGATTCTTAGAGTAAGATATGCTCCGAATAAAGCGCCGGCTTCAATGGAGCTTGTAGATGACTCCGCGAATCCAAATGTTGCTACCGTGAATGTAGAACTCAGCAATAACCTGAGCAACCGGGCGCTTATACATTCCATTAACAAAGTCTTGAAATTCTAGCTAACTATAAAGAAATGAGTAATATATTATTTAAAACTCTGTGTTTACTACTTCCTTTAAGCCTTGTACTATCCGCTACTGGCTTGAAGGCCCAGAATGCGCAGAGGATCACTGTACGGGGGCAAGTAATTGATTCAAAAGATAAACTTGCGGTTATCGGAGCCTCAGTAGTAGAACTTGATAAGGACAAACGTATTATCAGGGGTGTGACCACCGATATTGATGGTAACTATGCTTTGCCAGTATCGAATGCTGCAAATACCTTGCAAATTTCGTTCATTGGTTATCGCACATATGCGCAGCCTATAAACGGTAGAACAGTCATCAATGTATCTTTAGTTTCTACTGCGAATGTGTTAGATAATGTAGTGATTACGGGCCAGCGTACAATCAGCAACGGTTCGGGTCTGAATATCGATGCCAGAAACTCTACAGCTGCGACATCCACAGTTAACGCCAAAGATTTAGAAGAACTATCTGCAGCTTCAATCGACCAGGCACTACAGGGCCGTATGCCCGGTGTAGATATTGGCGCTTCCTCGGGCGATCCCGGTGCAGGAATGTCGATTCGTATTCGTGGTACTGCTTCCATCAATGGTTCGGCAGAGCCGCTGATTGTTATGGATGGTATGCCTTACGAAACCCAGATTCCCGACGATTTCAACTTTGGTACCGCCGACGAACAAGGTTATGCACAGTTATTAAATATCGCGCCGTCTGATATAAAAGATATAACGGTATTAAAGGATGCTGCTTCTACCGCAATATGGGGAGCAAGAGCAGCGAATGGTGTATTGGTTATTAATACTAAACGTGGTGTAGTAAGTAAGCCCTCATTAACTTATAATTTCAGAGGGACTATGTCTAATCAACCGGAGAGTATTCCTTTGCTTTCCGGAGATCAGTATTCTAATTTGATCCCCGAGGGAGTTAACAATATGGGTCGGTTACCTATCAATATAGGCGCATACCCTGAGTTCTTATACGATCCATTAATTCCTGATCAGTTCTATAACTACAGTAATAATACCGACTGGATCGATGCTATTACACGCACAGGATATACCCAGGATCATAACGTTTCGATGCAGGGTGGAGGCGAAAAAGCAAGATACTATGCCTCGATTGGTTACCTTAATTCATTAGGTACAACGGTTGGCACTGATCTTAGTCGTATTACCACAAAAATCAACCTTGATTTTAACGTATCAGACCGGATCCGTTTTCGTTCTGATTTCACGTATACCCATGTTAATAATACTCTGAATTATACAGGCACTATACGAAATATAGCTTATAATAAAATGCCTAATATGGCAATTTATGAATACGATCAGTATGGTAATCAAACGCCAAACTACCTGTCGCCTGAAAGCAATATTCAGGGGCGGTATCCTGGAACTTACAATCCCTTGTCAATGGCCCAGGAAGCTACCAGCCGTTTGTTTGGTGAGAGAATAACTCCAAAATTCCAACTGCAATACGATATCCTTCCAAACAACCTGTTAATTTCAACTTTCGATCTTCAGTTCGATATCAATAATTCGAAAACGAAGCGCTTTCTTCCGCAGGTTGCAACCGGAAGACCATCTACCGAAACATCTGTAAACAGAGCTGATGACAATGATGGAGATGCGTTTGCTGTTAACACCAAGCTGAATTTTATTTTTGCTCCTAAGTTGGGTGAAAAACATAGCTTACAAACCCTTTTATCTTTCCAGACAGAAGATAATCAATCGAGCAGTCAAAGCATCACGGTATCAAATACCGCGTCCTCTTACCTTCAGGATCCGTCAAATCCTGCGCGTGTAAATGCGGGCGATTTAAGATTAACTGCCGGAAATGGTCAGCAGAGGACTCTGGGTGTTGTATTATCTAATCAATACTCTTTGCTGGATCGCTATATCATAAACGTAGGTGCACGTCTCGACGGTAACTCCAGATTCGGCGGAAACAACCGCTACGGAATATTCCCCTCATTATCTACCAGATGGAGGGTTTCGGGAGAACCATTTATGAAAGGGATTTCCTGGATTGATGATTTGAGTATCAGAGCCAGTTATGGTGCATCTGGTCAGCAGCCACGGTATAACTATACTTTCTATAATACGTATGTTCCTTCGAACGATACGTACCTGGGTAAGTCCGGGGTTATACCCGGAAGTATCGGTTTGGATAACTTGGTTTGGCAGACAAATGTCGGCCGTAACCTTGGTTTCAACCTTTGGACATTCAAGAACCGCTTAAAACTTGATGTGGAAGTTTATAATAACCGTATCAAAGATCTGTTCTTCGATAATCTTACCATTCCAAGCTATACCGGTTATAACCGCATCTCTGCCAACGTAGGTGTGATGGAAAATAAGGGATTTGAGGTTGGCTTGAATACCATCCCTTATCGCTCAAAAAATTGGACTGTTGGTTTCGACTTTAATATAGCCCAGAATTTAAACGTAATCAAACAGGTTTCTGAATATTACCCCCGTACCGACGGCAGGCTGATTGATAACGGAGTGTATAGATCTTACCTGCAAGAGGGAAATCCTTTTGGCTCATTCTACGGCTTCAGGTATAAAGGTGTTTATTCCGACAAGGATGCAACACGTGCGCTGGATGCTGCCGGAAAAGTAATTGAAGGCCCGAACGGTCAGGAAGTATATATGCGCTATAACTACCCGAATGTAGATTACGTGTTTCAGCCTGGAGATGCTGTCTATGAAGATGTTAACAAAGACGGAAATATTAACGAAGACGATTTGGTTTACCTGGGAAATGGAAATCCAAAGGTTACAGGTGGTTTCGGACCTTCAGTGACGTTTAAGGGTGCTCTGAAACTACAAGCCTTTTTCAGTTTCAAGTCTGGATTTGAGTTAATAAACCGTACGCTTATGACAACTACCAATATGTACAGTTATGAAAATCAAAGTACTGTTGTATTAAGGAGATGGAGAAATCCTGGTGATGTAACTGATGTTCCCCGTGCTTTATACAGAAGTGGTTATAACTGGCTCGGTTCGGACAGGTATGTTTCTGATGCATCTTTTGTAAGGCTTAAATCTGTTACGGCAAGATATGAACTGGCTAAGGCGATCACTAACAAGCTTAAGGTAAAAAGAGCCAGTATCTACGTAACCGCGGAAAACCTGGCTACATGGACTCAATATAAAGGGGTAGATCCAGATGTTGGTTCGAGAGGATTAAATAATCCATTCAGCTATGTAATGGATGATTCTATGACTCCTCCATCAAGAAACTTTTTAATGGGCTTGTCAGTAGGTTTTTAAAATTTAGCAATGATTAAGATGATAAAAAATATAAAATTAAAGGCGCTGATACTTTTTATAGTACTTGGCACATCTACTTCTTGTAATAAATGGCTGGAGCTTAAACCTCAGGACGGTCTTGTGAGAGAAGACTTCTGGCAAACTAAGGAGCAGCTTGAGTCAACCGTAATTGGTGCTTACTCTTCTTTGTTAAACAACTCTCTGGTTACCAATTTATTCTTATGGGGCGAGCTCAGAGCAGACATGATCATGCCTACTCCAGTGACCAGTATTGAGGAGGTGAACGTAACCAATGGAGAAATTGTACCCACAAATCCACTGGCTCGTTGGGGTACCATTTATACAACAATCAATTATTGTAACACCATAATAGAATTTGGCCCTACAGTAATGGAAAGCGACAAAACCTTAACTCAGACTCAGTTGAACGCCTATCTGGCCGAGGCGAAGGGCTTAAGAGCGCTTATGTATTTCTATCTGCTGAGAATTTGGGGCGAAGTTCCCTTACAATTGAAAGCCAGTTCGAGCGATACTAAGATCGAGCAGTTAGCTAAAAGCAGTAAGGAAGATGTGTACAACCAAATCATAAGCGATCTGACTTTTGCCGAAGCAAATGCTGTGGTAACATACGGTGATATCAACTCTAACAAGGGCCGTATTACCAAATATACCGTTAACGCTATTCAGGCAGATGTTTATTTATGGGGAGAAGAGTACAATAAATGTATTGAGGCTTGCGATAAAATAATCAACTCAAATAATTTCGGTCTTGTAAGTACCGGAAATTGGTTCAACAATGTGTTTCGTTTTGGAAATACCAACGAAAGTATCTTCGAGTTCCAGTTTCATCGCCAGGCCACTAACCCCTGGTTTAATTTCTTTACCGGCAGCGTAAGGAGATATCAGATAAACCCGCTGGTGGTAATAGAACTGTACGGACAGGATGCTCTTGATCCGGTGAATGTTAAAGATAGAAGAGCCGACGGATATTCGTTCAAAAATTCCGATGGTAGCGTATGGAAATATGTAGGTGCTAATGAAAATGACGCTGTAAAGCAAGAGGATTCTTTCAGACACTGGCATGTATACCGTTATGCCGATATTCTTCTGTTGAAAGCTGAAGCATTGGCATGGGTAGAGCGCGGACAAGAGGCTCTGGATTTAGTTGATCTGATCCGCGCCAGGGCCGAAGCTCTTCCTGAAAGTGCAATGTCTGTAGATCCCGGACAGCCTCTGGAGGTTTCAGAATACATCTTAAACGAGCGTGCCAGAGAATTTGCTTTTGAAGGGAAGCGCTGGTTCGACTTACTTAGAAATGCTAAAAGGAACAATTATGCGCATAACGAGATTTTAACAGATGTAATCTCAGAAATTGCTCCTCCCGATAGAAAGATCCTGATGATAGGAAAATATAGTGATCCGAGGTTTCATTACATGCCTATTCACATCGAGGAACTTCAGGCAGACAAGTTATTAGAACAAAACCCCTTCTACAAGTAAATAAAAAGATAGAATCATGAAGAAAAACATGTTGAACAGATGGACGGGTGCACTGAGTGTGCTCCTCCTGTTACTTACGATAGTGGGCTGTAAAAAAGAGCCTATTGTTTCTACTGTAAGTACGCAAGTAAACATTACAGGCTATCTGGATAAAAATCCGGATCAGTTTTCCGAATTCAGACGAATTCTCGCAATAACAGGCACTGACGGATTTCTGCAGGCTTATGGTAATTATACCCTGTTTTTGCCTACAAATGAGGGGGTGAAAAAATACCTTTCAGACATTGGTAAAACTTCCGTAGAACAAGTAAGTGCAGATGAATTGAAAGATATGGTTCGCTTTCATTTACTGGAGGATACAATCTCTACCGTGCACTTTGGAGATAGTAAGTTGAATTCCCTCACAATGCTGGGTCAATATTTAATCACCGGTGTGAATACCACAGGGGGGCAAACTAAAATCACCATAAATCGCCAGGCTAACTTAGAAGCCTCAAATATTCGTTTAGGTAACGGCTATGTGCATGTTATTGATAATGTGTTGCGTCAGGCAAGGCTTACAGTGGCACAAATGATCGAAGCTAATCCAAATTATACCATATTTACACAGGCGCTTAAAGAAACTGGCTTATTCGATACCTTGAATATATTGCCGGCAAATAATTTGAAGGCAGACCAAAAATTCCTGACTTTATTGGCAGAGTCCGATCAAACTCTCGCTGCAGAGAATCTGGGAACGTATGAGCTTTTGAAAGCGAAGTACGATAAGACAACAGTATCAGATTTAAAAGATCCCGCCAACGGATTGCACGCATATGTTGCTTATCATATTCTTTATGGTGCTAAGTATTTCGCAGATATTGCTTCTGCTCAGGCGCAGCAAACATTAGCCAGCCCGGAAATTATCCAGACTGATTTTGTAAACGATCAGATACTTATAAACGATATGACGTTTAACGGCACCTACGAGCCCGGCGTTTTATTGGTGCGTACAAACAGTGATAACACTGCAGTAAACGGCGTGCTTCACACCACTTCAGCGTTCACACCTGCAAATGGTCCGGCAACCACCGGTCATTTCGCTATTAAAAAACGCGAACCTTTCCCTGTATACTGGGATGTTGCTGACTTCCCCGAAACCCGGGCCAATGTGGCGAAATTCCGCAAACCAGGCGCAGGCAGCTTTGATTTCCGTAAAACATCTAAAACCGCTCCTTCTCCGCTTTCAGGATGGGATTGGGGTAACCAAATCTACGGTCCAAATTATGTTAATGCCACAGGCGCCTGGGTGTATGGTGATTACCTGAACATGGTATTAGGAGTCTCGTCTCGTAACGATTGGATGAGGGCAAAAACTCCTCTTATTGTTAGAGGCTTGTATAACGTTTGGGTGTGCTACCGTCGTCAAAACCAGTCAGGAAGATGGCCGAACCGTATCGGTACTAAAGCCAGAATACTAATCGATGGTGAAGCCCTGCCAACACCTTTCTTCTTTGCAGAACCACCTCCGCTGGGAAATACCGCTGAACTGGCCGCATTAGGATGGAAATATTATACCAGTAATGGTAATGCTGCTAATCCGTTCGAGAAACAAAGGATGAGGACAGACGGGCAAACGGATAACAGTCCATGGGTAGCTAAAAATCTTGGTGTGGTAGAGATCAAAACTACCGATACGCATACCATGTTGATGGAAGCTCTGCAGGATAGCCAAAGTCAAAACAACCTGGACATGATCCAATTCATACCGGTTAAATGGGAGTCGCAGATTCTACCCCGCTTCATGCCGGATGGAACACCTGATTTCACAGATTATCCTGGCGATCATTAATTAGATACTATACGACGGCCTTTCATTCCCCACAGCTCGCCTGCGGGGAATTTAAAAGACAATTAGAAAAAGATATATGAATTTACCCAAACTTAATTTACTCCTGTGGCTATTATGCGGAGGTATACTTTTCTCTGCCTGTGATAAAAAGTGGGACGAACACAACGCAGTTAACGATCCGCTGGTAGGAGAAACTCTTTTAAATGAGGTGAATAAGAACCCTGAACTTAGCAAGTTCAGCGAGTATCTTAGCGCAACCGGATACGATGCAGTACTGGCTTCCTCTAAAACGTTTACCGTGTGGGCCCCAACCAATGCTGCCTTACAGGCGATTGATCCGGCTTTAATTGATACGGACGAAGAGTTGAAGATGTTCGTTGGAATGCATATTGCCCATCAGTCGTTTCTTACCACCGATTTTACGCAGCAATATGTTAACGTAAAAACGCTAAGTAATAAGAACGTAACCTTAACCAAAACTACAGTTGACGAAGCAACCTTGCTTACCAAAGATAAATACGTTGGTAATGGAGTGTTTAATACAATAGGCACAGCAATTGTTCCCAAAGTAAATGCATGGGAGTATTTGATGTCGACCAACACACTGCAAAAGCAAGTGCTGGATAAATATACCTATACCTATGTTGATTTAAACCGGGCCGAACAAATCGGGGTGGACCCGGCAACCGGAGAGCCGGTTTACAAACCGGGTACCGGAGTATTTTCCTCAAACTCTTACCGCGACACGTGGTTTCGTGATGCCAATGGATTATCCAGCAGACGCCACGACATCAATAATGAGGACTCTTTATTTACCTACATCATTCTTACTGATGCTGCGTTTCTTGCCGAGAAGCAGAAACTGAGTATGTATTATGCCGCGGGTGACAGTACGGATAGTATAACCAGTTATAATGTTGTTAAGGATCTGGTATTCAGTGGATACCTGGACAAAGAAAATTTCCCTCAAACCGTATATTCTGTCGGAGACAGTGTGAAATTTCACCTGAAAGCAAATGCTGTTGTCGAAACTCACCGCGTAAGTAACGGAGTAGTTTACGTAATGAGCAGCATCGACTACGATCTTGGGGTAAACGGCGTTTATGATCCTTATGCCAAAATTAAGCCTGTTGTAATTCAGGGCGAGAATTTAGTGGGGGATATGAATAACCTGAACGCGGCTAACAGGGCTAGCAGAACCCGTATTCGCAGAAACCCGAATACTATGCAGTTGTATACCGATTTCCTGTCTGAGAATCATGGAAAGGCAAATTACTGGATCAGATATCAGGCGCCTGGCACCGTGCACCCTATTAAATACAAAGTGTATTGGGTTGCTGTAAACGATTTTCAGGAGGCTAAATTCCCGATGTCTATCACATTTAACAGGATCACAAATCCGCGGACTTTTACTAAAGAAGTTCAGCTTGACGATTATTCCGAAGTTTATCTTGGAGAATATACTGTAGATAAGCTGTACTCCAGTACCACTAAGAGTCTGACTTTACCGGTGTTCTTGATGGGACCGAATATCACCACCAACGGATTAAATACCCTGGTATTGGATTATATAAAAATGGTTCCAGTTCAATAAAGATTTAAAAACGCTTAACATAACCTGAATATGCACATATTTACAAAAGCGATCACACGAGTACTCCTTCCGGGATTGATCCTTGGGATTAGCTCTCTTGATGTGAAAGCAAGACAGCAGGATTCTCTGACTACTGCAGTTCAAGATTCTATCCGTACTTCGGATGCAAAGAAATTAAAAGTCACCGGAACAGTAACAGACGCCTCAACCGGTAAGCCATTAGATGGAATTAGCGTGAGCGTGGAGGGTTACTCCGCTGCTATAACCAGCGCAAATGGTACTTTCACGGTCTCTGTTCCTCATTACAATTCGGTTTTAGTGCTTTCCGGATTCGGTTTCGCTACTAAGGAGGTTCCGTTAAAGGGCCGTACCAGCATTAGCGCAAGTCTTTATAATCAGGGCTATAATACCATGTCGAGTAATGTGCGCCTTCCGTTTACCGGCAAGTTTAATAGCCGCGTAGCCGGGGCGGTAGAGGGTATCGAAGTTAACGACAGGTGGCAAAGAAACAGCGAGACTGCTGATACTTATCTGCAGGGCCGCGTAGCGGGTTTAAATACCGTGCGCCGTTCAGGAACCCCTGGTATAGGTGCAAACTTAAACCTTCGGGGCTATAGCTCTCTGTACACTACCAATCAGCCTTTAATCATTGTCGACGGAATTATCTACGACAATACAGATTATGGTATTTCGTTAATAGCGGGCCACGTGGATAACCCGATTGCCAATCTTGATCTGAAAGATATCGACGGTATCACTGTAATTAAAGATGCAACAGCTAGTACCTATGGAACCCGCGCTGGTAACGGTGTTATATTAATTACCACAAATAAATCTCAGGAGCAGGCAACTTCAATTGACTTTTCTGCCTACGGAGGCATAAATTCAGCCCCTTCTTCATTGCCTGTGATGGGTGCCAATGATTATCGTACCTATCTTTCAGATGGTTTTTATTCCTACTACAGAACTCTTGGTTATAGCGAGCTACAGGCGCAGTCAATGACCAGTAGTCGTCCCTTCATGGACACTCAGAATTCAAATTATTATCAGTTTAATAATCAAACCGACTGGCAGAGTAAAGTGATGAATACCAGTTACAATCAAAATTATTATTTGAGAGTAACGGGAGGCGATAATATTGCGACTTATGGTCTATCGGTGGGTTACCTGAACAATAAAGGTATTACCAATAACACGGGTATGGAGCGATATCAAACACGTTTCAACGCGAATTTGAACTTGTCTACAAAATTGAAAGGAAATGCAAATCTTTCATTTGTATCAAATTCTCATGAGTTAAGAGATCAGGGGACCGCTTACAAAACAAACCCAATTTATTTGGCGCTTGCGAAATCTCCTTTTCTTTCATCGAACGTTACCTCAGCAGACGGGACAGTTTCTCCAAATCTGGAGGATGTAGATGTTTTTAATCGGAGCAATCCATCTGCTTTGGTAGAGAATATGATTGGAACTAACAAAAACTATCGCTTTATGGGTTCATTTGGTTTCGATTATGACATCAATAAAGCGCTTAAGTTCCATGTTTTAGCAGGAATAACGTTTAGCAAAGTGCGCGAAAATCTGTTTATGCCGGAAAGAGGTGTGGTTGCAGACACGCTGATGCAAGCCGTAGCCGTAAATCGTTCCGGATCGAATGTCGAGCGCCTCTATGGTATGTTTACCGATACCAGGTTGTCATACACCAAAAACTTCAACTTTGTCCATAACCTAACTACAAATGTTGGTTTCCGCTTTAATGATAATAAAATGGAAACGGATTACGGCTTAGGATATAATTCTGCGACAGACGATTATGTTACAGTAGGACAAACTGATGCTGCACTAAGAAAAATAAGCGGTCAGAATGGTAACTGGCGCTGGCTGAATATGTACGCTAATGCCGACTACTCATTCCTTACGAAATACTTCCTTTCATTTAATATGGCGGTAGATGGTTCATCAAGGTTTGGTAGAGATGCTGCGCAAGGCTTAAACATCAATGGATATAAGTTTGCTGTAATGCCATCAATTGCTGCAGCCTGGCTGATATCATCAGAAGATTTTATGGCGAACTCAAAAATAGATGTTCTCAAACTTAGAGCTAGCTATGGCAGAGTTGGTAATGATGATATCGGAAATTATAGTGCAAAACAGTTTTATGTTTCTCAAAGCTTCTTTGATACACAGGGTTTAGTTAGAGGAAACGTGCCTAATACTGCCTTGCAATGGGAAAACGTAACCAAATTTAATTCAGGTATTGATGCGTCTTTCTTAAAAGAAAGATTAAATGTTACATTGGATGCCTTCCATAATAAAACTACCAATATGTTGGTTTTGGAACCGGTTAGTAATATCACTGGTTTCGATTTCGGTTTCACAAACAATGGCTCCATGAGCTCGCGTGGAGTAGAGCTGGGGCTGAACGGCCGTTTGCTGAACAAGTCCGTTAAATGGGATATGGGAATAAACTTCTCAAACTATAAAACAGAAATATTATCAATTCCTGGCGACAGAATCCTTAATAATTTCGCTGGTGCCACTATTCTGACACAAAAAGGAATGGACGCGAACTTGTTTTATGGATACAAAACCAACGGTGTATACTCATCAACAGCAGAGGTAACTGCTGCAAATGTCCAGAACAGAAGATCTGACGGAACCATTACTCAATTCCAACCCGGAGATGTAAAGTTTGTTGATCTGAATGACGATGGATATATTGATGCAGATGATCGCCAGGTGATCGGTAACCCAAATCCGAAGTTCAGAGGAATGTTCAGTAATGTGCTGTCGTATAAGCGCTTCTCTTTCGATGCCATATTTACATTCACCGGCGGAAACGATATCTATAACTCTGTAAGGAGAAACCTTGAGTCTATGAGCGGTACTCAAAATCAAACCTTGAAAATGTTGAACAGATGGAAAACTGAAGGCCAGGTAACAGACGTTCCCCGTGCTTCATTTGGCGACCCTAATGAGAATGCTCGTTTTTCGGATAGATGGATAGAGGATGGCTCTTATCTTCGCTTAAGAACAATTTCTGTAGCCTACGATGTGCCCGTTAAAAACGTAGGTATTAAGTCTGCGCGTGTTTATTTAACAGGCAACAATATATTTACCATAAGCAACTATTTAGGCTACGACCCTGAGTTCAGCGCAACCAGCAGCATCTTTTCACAGGGTGTCGACACTGGTTTGGAACCTCAGTTCCGTACGGTTCAGGTAGGTGTTAGAATCGGGTTATAATTGAGATGAGTTTAATAATAAAAAGTATGAAAAAAGACATAAAAAGTTTGTTCGCCGGTGTTCTTTCATTAACACTGGTGTTAAGCACGCTTTCCTGTAAAAAGATGTTTGATATATCTCCGGAGGATGCTTTGGAGTACGACAAGAACTATCAGAATGTGAATGATGCTGACGCGGCTGTGTGGGGGATCTATGGAAAATTCGTTCAGGTTGCTGATCAGTACATGGTGCTAAACGAGCTTAGAGCAGATTTAGAAGATGTGACTCCGCGTTCTACCAAATATTTACGTGAAATTAATGAACATGCGGTTTCCGCTGAGAATCCATGGGCGGATCCAAAGCCATTTTACGAAATCATCATTAATTGCAATGACGTGCTGGCTAATTTGGATAGGATGCTTCAGGACAAACGCTTGAGTGAGGCAGATTACAACATTCGTTACTCTGAAGTAGGAGCGGTACGCACCTGGGTATACCTGCAGTTGGGCATACATTATGGTACCATTCCATATATTACCGATCCATTGGCAAGTATTAAGGACGTTCAGGACGAATCTAAATATCCGCGAATTCCGTTTGACCAATTGTTAACCAATCTTGTTCAATTTGCCGAGGCACTTCCGAATAAAGACCCGATAGTTTCGGGCTCATTATACAGAACTTTAGATGGTAACAATACCCGGAAGATGATGGTTAATAAATACCTGTTGTTGGGTGATTTACATTTATGGAAGCAGAACTGGCAACAGGCTGCTGGTTATTATCAGAAGATGATGAACTATGCCGATATTGAGCGTCCGGCGAAAAATGACGAACAATGGTATGAAACCTATAAAGTTAGTGCGTGGCGGTCGCAGATAGTGGGTGCTAACTGGGACGATATATTCTCGCTGGCTTACAATGAGCGCTATTCTAATTACAACATTATTTGGCAAATACCGTTCTCTAAAACGTTTGGCCCCAAGAATCCATTTATTGAACTTTATTCTGCCACAGGGGGTAATTATCAGATAAAAGCTTCAGATCTGGCCATCCAAAACTGGGAGAATCAAACTCGCATAGGAAATTCGCTTGTCGATGTAAACAGGGGTGAACAAAATAGTTACCGGTCTAAGTCACTTCCGGAGATTATAAAATTGATTCCAAATTATAATTCGCAGGAACCGTTTGAGACTGCCGGTAAATGGATCTTGTATCGTGCTCCGTTATTGCACCTGCGTATGTCGGAGGCTGCCAACCAGGTAGGGTTGGACTCAATTTCTGATGCATTGTTAAATAGAGGAATACAAAACACGTTCCGTCCTGCTTCAGTACCTAGCAATGTGACAAATATTATGCAAACCGTTAAGGATGTAAATTCTCCATTTTATTTTGATGCAAGAAATGGGAATGCACCTTCTTATCGTGCTCCCTGGTATAGAAATGATGGGATACGTGGATCCAATGGACTGCTTCCAGCCAAAGTCGATTCTGCTCAGTATTTTGATATGACTAACGCAGGTGAACCAGATAAACCATTTACTGATGAAGCTGGCTTTCGAAGAGCCATGCAGGATTTGTTGCTTGAAGAAGCTGCTTTAGAGCTGGCTTTTGAAGGAAACCGCTGGCCTGATTTATTACGTACGGCATTAAGAAGAAAAGCTGTCGATCCTAATTACCTTGCTAATAAAATAGCTGCTAAATTTGAGGCTAAGGGTGACATGGCTACTGCCGGAGCAGTTCGTGCCAGGTTGGCGAACGAGGCGAATTGGTATTTACCGTTTAAATTGTAATCAACTCTGTTGGTTTTGAGAAATTAAAGCATAAAAGCACGCTGCGGAACAATTTAGCACAGGAAATGCTATCCAAGCTGTTTATACATGTTCAATCTTAATGTTTATTAGGAGAACATTTATAAACAGCTTTTTTATTGTAATGTAGGGGCAGGTAGATCCTGAATTAACGAATCATCATCTTTCACATCCGTAACATCGCTGTTGCAATCCCCAAAGCAGGACACAACA
>CAMPKC010000071.1 GCA_946887045.1 uncultured Sphingobacteriaceae bacterium
AACCAAAACATAATACTATGGGAAATTTACTTTATTTGATCGCAGTTGTCCTGATTATTATCTGGGCTGTGAGTTTTTTCGGAGGTTACGCTACAGGTGGTATTATCCACATTTTATTAGTAATAGCAATTATCGCAGTATTGCTTCGCGTTATAAGAGGAGCAGTTTAGTCCTGGTTGCATAAAAATAAAATAAATTTTAATCCGGCGAAAGCCGGATTTTTTTATGCTCTATTTTGAAGGTAAACCTCTGCTAGTTGCAGATCTTCGGCATAAGTGATTTTAATGTTCTTATAATCACCCTCCGTGACAACTATTTTAATGCCCGTTTTTTCAACTACCGATGCATCATCAGTAAACTCCGGTGAATAATCCTGTAAATAAGCGTGTTGTAATAAATTCGACTGAAAAACCTGGGGAGTTTGCACAAGCAATATATCTGCTCTGTTAAGTGCTTTTGTATGATCTCCTTCTTTTTTCCGTACAGAATCTTTGCTGGTTACAGCCGGGATAACAGCCTTGCTTTCCGCTGCCAATCTAAAACTTCTTGTAATTAGCTCATTTGAAACAATTGGACGAACTGCGTCGTGTACAGCGACGATCGAATCCTGTTGTACAATTGATAGCGCATTTTTTACAGAATGAAAGCGTTGCTCACCATTGTTTACAACACTAACCGGTATGTCGAAGTTGAACTTTATAATAAGCTCTGACCAGAGCTTGATGTATTCGGAATTTAAAACCAGAATAATTTCTGGTTTTAAATCAGAATAATAGAAGGCTTCGATAGTATGCATAAGTACTGGCTTTCCCTGCAAAAGCAAAAATTGCTTTGGAATGTCAGACTTCATGCGGCTACCCGAGCCACCTGCTACTATAATAGCGTAGTATTTCATGTTGAGCGAGTGGTAAGTTATAGGTTATCCCTGCAACTCATAACATTCAACCCGCAACTATATTATCAGCATCGCATCTCCATAGCTGTAAAAGCGATATTTTTCTTTTACTGCTACTTCGTAAGCATGCATCACATGCTCATAACCTCCAAAAGCGCTTACCATCATCAATAAGGTTGATTCCGGAGTATGGAAATTGGTAATCATGCTATTTGCAATACTAAAATCGTAGGGAGGGAAGATAAATTTACTAGTCCAGTCGTTTGCTTGTTTTAACGTGTGGTTCGCAGAAACTGCAGACTCGATTGCCCGCATGCTTGTAGTTCCCACCGCACAAATACGACGTTTATCTTCAATGGCTTTATTGACTATATCGGCTGCTTTCTGTTCAATAATGAATTGCTCTGAATCCATTTTATGTTTGGTAAGATCTTCCACTTCAACAGCGCGGAAGGTTCCCAGGCCAACATGAAGCGTTACCTCTGCAAATTCAACGCCTTTTAATTCAAGCCGCTTCATTAATTCGCGACTGAAGTGTAACCCAGCTGTCGGAGCGGCTACGGCACCTTCATTTTTAGCGAAAATTGTTTGATAACGCTCTTTATCTTCAGCTGTCGCTTTGCGTTTGATGTATTTGGGAAGTGGTGTTTCTCCTAAAATTTCAATGTTTCTGCGGAATTCTTCCTCAGTGCCATCAAAAAGGAAACGAATGGTGCGACCGCGTGAAGTTGTATTGTCTACAACCTCGGCAACCAGTAAATCATCATCTCCAAAATATAGCTTATTCCCAACACGGATTTTACGGGCCGGATCAACTAATACATCCCACAAACGTAATTCCTTATTCAATTCACGTAGTAAAAAGACTTCGATAGTTGCCCCTGTTTTTTCTTTGTTGCCGTATAAACGCGCGGGAAATACTTTTGTATTATTAAGAATCATCACATCCTTATCATCAAAATATCCCAAAATATCTTTAAATATTTTATGCTCTATAGCTCCGGTTTTCCGGTCAAGTACCATTAAACGAGCCTCATCTCTCTGATCTGCAGGGTCATGAGCGATTAAAGAGTCGGGTAAATTGAATTTAAACTGCGATAACTTCATATTAAAATTATAAAAATTTCAGGGCGCAAATTTAGTTATTTTTATTCTAAATAAGCTTGTTATTTGAGTTTTTTCTTATTCGTGTAGGCTGCACAACGGTTTGATAAAGACTATAAAGTTTGCACTTCTTTAAGCAGTTCGTCTTTATTAATAGGCACCACTCCAACTGATTCGCAAACAAGGCCGCCTGCAAGGTTTGCAATAGCTGCGGTTGCAAATTCATCACAGCCAGCTGCGAGGCATACAGCAGTTGTAGCAATTACGGTATCTCCGGCGCCAGAAACGTCAGCGATATTTCTGATGTGGGCAGGTATTATATTTTTGCCCTCCCGGGAATGCATATAAACCCCATATTCGGAAAGCGTAACCATAATCATCTTTGCTCCAAGCTGATTTTGAAGACTTTGAACCGAAAGCTCAAGCTCTTCATTATTGCTTGGGTCAACATCAATTTTTAAACCTTCCCTTAATTCTTTTAAATTCGGTTTGAAAAGGGTTACACCTTTGTATTTCAGAAAGTTGCGTTTTTTTGGATCAACAACTGTGATGATGTTCTTTTTGTTTGCAAGGCCAACAACCTGATCGATCAGGAATTCGGAAATCACACCTTTATCATAGTCTTCGAAAACGATAGCATCAATTTTTTGGCTATCGAGTATCCCTGTTATGGCAGAAAGCAGCCTTTCAGAATCTTGTTGAGAAATTTCTTCATCAACCTCGGCGTCGATCCGAATCATTTGCTGGTGATGCCCGATAACTCTTGTTTTAACCGTGGTGGGCCGGCTGTCTAACTGGATTATTCCCGAGGTGGACAGGTGATTTTCTTTGAGGATATCTATGAATTCATCACCTTCTTTATCCGTTCCAACAACTGCACAGATAACGGGCTTTGCACCCAGCGCCTGGATATTAAGAGCGACGTTTGCGGCTCCGCCTAAACGATTTTCTTTCTTCCGTACTGAGATAATCGGTACAGGTGCCTCCGGAGAAATGCGTTCTACACTTCCCCAGAGATACGAGTCCATCATGACATCGCCAATGATTAATATGGTAAGGTTATTAAACTGCTGAAACAGCTTTTGCATCCTTTAACTGTTCTAGAGCGTATTTAATTCTTGAAGCGGCTTCTATTAGTTTGTCTTCCGCGGCAGCGTAAGATATACGTAAACCGTTCGGATCGCCGAAAGAATCACCACTTACAACAGCAACATGGCCGGTATTTAAAAGGTATAAAGCTAAATCATCGCCGTTTGCAATTATAGCTCCATCAGGTGCAGTTTTTCCGAAAAATGAGCGTACATCTGCGAAAAAATAGAAGGCTCCGGCCGGAACGTTTACTTTTAAACCTGGTATCTCTTTAAGTAAGTTGTAAACTAAGTCGCGGCGTTTTAAGAAAACCTTTTGCATTTCTTTAACACTGTCTAAGCTTCCTAAATATGCTGCAACACCAGCGTGTTGAGTAATAGAGCAAGTTCCGGAAGTAACCTGGCTTTGTAATTTATCACAAGCGTCGGCAATTTCTTTATTGCTTGCCGAGAAACCTAAACGCCAGCCTGTCATCGCGTAGGCTTTTGATAACCCGTTGATGATGATTACGCGGTCTTTAACACTTGGAAACTCTGCTATCGAAACATGCTCGCCTATGAAATTGATATGCTCATATATCTCGTCAGAGATAATATAGATATTAGGATGTTTTTCAAAAACCTTAACCAAAGCAGCCAATTCTTCACGGGTATAAACCGTTCCGGTTGGGTTATTTGGCGAAGAGAACATAAACATTTTAGTTTTTGGCGTAATCGCTGCTTCTAACTCTTCAGGTGTTATTTTAAAATCATTATCAATTGTGGCGTTAATAAACACCGACTCGCCTTCGGCAAGTTTCACAAGTTCTGAATAAGAAACCCAATATGGAGTTGGAATAATCACTTCATCGCCCGGGTTTATTAAACACATAATAGTATTGGCTAACGCTTGCTTAGCGCCTGTTGATACTACTATTTGGTCGAAATTATAATCTAGTTTATTTTCCCTTTTAAGTTTCGCTGCAATAGCCTTTCTTAAATCCGGAATACCTGCTACTGGCGTGTAGTAAGAATAGTTTGCGTCAATTGCTTTTTTTGCAGCATCCTTTACGAAATCGGGTGTGAAAAAATCTGTTTCTCCAAGGCTTAAGCTGATAACATCAACGCCTTTTGCTGCTAATTCTCTTCCGAGTTTAGCCATTTTTATGGTTGCAGACTCGGCAAGATTGTTTATTCTGTTGGATAAGATACTCATAAGCGCAAATATATGAAGCGTTTACAGATTGCGACATAAAAAAATATCTTTTATCGCCATTTCCCCGTTTTTACACTGTCATAGTAGTAAATTTGGCCTCAGCAATAGAAGTGGAGAGACAGAAAAAACTTATAGTATTTGCCTTAGTTATGAGCTTCTTGCTGATGCTGGGGAAATTTATCGCCTATTTTATAACATCATCCAATGCTATTTTAACGGATGCTGCCGAAAGTATTGTCAACGTCTTAGCCAGCGCCTTCGCATTCTATAGTATTTATCTATCCGCGCAACCGAAAGATGTAAATCATCCTTATGGCCACGGGAAAGTAGAATTCTTCTCGATGTTTGTTGAAGGCATACTTATTTTAATGGCAGGATTGCTCATTATTTTAAAATCAACTTATAACTTATTTTTTCCGGTTGAGGTTCAGTTATTATTTGATGGATCTGTAATTATTGTTGCAACTGGTTTTATTAACTTCTTTATAGGTAGATTATTGATCAAGGAAAGTAAAGAATCCAATTCACTGGTGCTTTATGCAGACGGTAAACATCTTCTGACTGATGCTTATAGCAGTGCTGCGCTGGTGATTGGTTTGCTGGTAATTCATTTCACCAGGATATTGTTTCTCGATAGTATTTTGTCCATTATTATGGGATTATATATAATCTATAATGGGTATGTATTGACACGAAAATCCGTTGGTGGCTTGATGGATGAATCCGATTTTAAAGTTGTAAAACACGTTATCACTATTTTAAATGAAAACAGGCACAATGCCTGGATAGATATTCATAACTTAAGGACACAGAGTTATGGGCATGAACTGCATATCGATTGTCATGTAACGTTGCCTTATTATTATGAATTGAATAAAGTGCACGATGAAATTTCACAGATTGATACATTGATCAACCAGAAAGGATTTGTTCGAACAGAATTCTTTATTCATGCAGATCCGTGTTTGCCCCAATGTTGTCATTATTGCAGAATGGAGGCTTGTCCGGTTAGAGGTGAAGTTCAAACCAGGGATATTATCTGGACACCGGAAATCGTAACAAGAAATCAAAAGCACTTTGAATAAATGAGTTGTACGTTGTATGTTATAAGATGTAAGTTTCGCACGCTTTTAAATTGTGTGTTATAAGTTAAGTTCCAGCTATGTATAAGTTCAACGTTCGTGTTTATGGATTGCTGATTAATGAATGTAATCAGATTCTTATCAGCGATGAGGAGGAATATGGAGTGCGATTTAGCAAATTTCCGGGTGGAGGATTAGAATACGGAGAAGGTTTAATTGAGGCGTTGAAACGAGAATTTATTGAGGAATGCGAAATGCCTGTCGAAGTAATTGAACATTTTTATACGACCGACTTTTTTGTAAAATCAGCATTTAATGACAGTCAGATAATTAGCGTTTATTACATGGTGAAGCCTTTAAATGAAATAAACCTGAAGTGTAAGGAAATAAGTTTCGATTTTGACGATGATGGAGATATACGCCAGGCGTTCAGGTGGAGAAACTTGCACGAATTGGAATTAACGGATGTTACATTTCCAACCGATCAGCGAATTGTAGAACTATTGAGAGAAAAATGGCAAAAAGCTTAGCGGAGCGGGATAAGGCGATAATCTGGCACCCCTATACCCAGATGAAAACCATTGCAGATCCTATCGGAATTGTTAAGGGAGAGGGTGTTTATTTAATCGACGAAACCGGGAAAAAGTATATTGATGCGGTATCCTCCTGGTGGGTAAACCTTCACGGACACTCGCATCCGCATATTGCTAAAAGGGTTTCAGAGCAGCTATATACGCTTGAACACGCGATTTTCGCAGGTTTCACGCATTCGCCGGCTATCGAATTGGCCGAAGGACTATTAAATATTCTCCCTGCTAACCAGGCAAAAATATTTTATTCTGACAATGGATCAACAGCGGTTGAGGTCGCTTTAAAAATGTGTCTCCAATACTGGAGTAATAAGGGTGAACCGCGTAAGAAAGTGCTTGCTTTTAATAACTCTTATCATGGCGACACCTTTGGCGCGATGGCTGTGAGCGCGAGAAGCGCATTTACGGCACCTTTCGAAAGCTTATTATTTGATGTGGTTTATGTCGATACTCCAAATGCGGAGAATATAGACCATCTTAAAGCTCAAATTTCAAATTTCAAATCTCAAATCTCCTCTTTTATCTACGAGCCATTAGTACAAGGATCGGCGGGAATGTTAATGTATGGGGCAAAATATCTGGATGAACTTCTTGATCATTGCCGACAGAATAATGTCTTTTTGATAGCCGACGAAGTGATGACAGGTTTTGGCCGAACGGGGAAGATTTTCGCTTCGGACTACCTTACAAATACGCCGGATATCGTCTGTTTGTCGAAAGGCTTAACCGGAGGAACAATGGCTTTAGGGGTTACTTCATGCACTCAGCAAATTTTTGATGCTTTTCTGTCTGAAGATAAATTGAAAACTTTTTTCCATGGTCACTCCTTTACCGCAAATCCCATTGCCTGTGCTGCCGCAATAGCGAGTTTAGAGTTGACATTAGCGCCTGAAAACCTGGAGAATATCCGAAGGATATCTGACAGTCACAGCCGCTTTGCCCAAAAAATCAGCGGGCATAGAAAGCTAAGAGATATCCGTCAAACCGGAACTATTTTAGCATTCGAATGGGAAACAGAAGGGAATAGCTCGTATTTTAGCGGTTTAAGGGATAATTTATATGTGTACTTTTTAAATGAGGGAATAATCCTTCGTCCTCTAGGCAACATTATTTATATTTTGCCCCCTTATTGTATTACAAACCAGCAGTTGGATTTTATATATTCAAAAATAGAGGAAGCTCTTGAACTATTTTGACATGCAATTAAATACGCTTTTTGAAAAAATAATATCTAAGCCCGAATTACACGCAAGGCTATTAAATACACTTTCATTAATGGAGAATACCGGTGCAAGAAAAATCTCCGCATCCGAGCATTCTACCAACGTTACACTGATAATTTTAAAGCATGCAGCCGAAGAGCACCGTCACGCGTATTATTTGAAGAAGCAGATTGCAAAGATTGACGAAACACTTTGTCCGACATATTCTTATGAGTATTTGTTGGCACCTGCCTCAAGCCGTTTATACTTAAATAAGCTGGACACAGAAGTCAGTCGCTATTTAAAAAATACCCTTGGTCTAAGTGGCAACGAATTGAAATTTGCGGCATATCTTTTGGTTACTTATGCCATTGAAGTGAGAGCTGATGAGTTATATCCTGTTTATCAGGAAGCTTTAGATTCTGCGAAAAGCAAGGTCAATGTTAAATCCATAATACTTGAAGAGGAAGGTCATCTGGAAGAAATGCTCAAGCAGTTAAAAGAATTCTCTGCGGAATGGGAGACACATGCAGACAAAGCACTGGAAATTGAATCCCGGTTATTTGATGCATGGGCTCAGGCTTTGTCAAAAGAAGTGATTGGTTAATATGTTCAGAAAGCACAATACATTTAATCTTTTTTATTTTCTCATCTTTCTATTAAATATCTATGCTTTAGCTTCACACAACCAAACGACTAGAATGATTGGGATGCCCTCTATAGGGATTTCTTTAATCCTCTACCTGTTGATTAAAACCAAATTGCAGGAAAATTTTCATCGATTGATTCTCATTGGTTTAGTTCTGTCAATGGCAGGCGATATTCAATTGTTATTCACTTCGGGTACAGGATTTTATTTTCTTACTGCCATGATAGCTACTTTAATCGGTTATTTGTTTTACGCGATGGCATATTTTCAGGATTTTAAAAGAAACGTGAATGATAACAGGCGGATTGGAAATGTCTTAGTTGTGATAGTATTGGTTATTAGTTTTGTTTTTTACTTCTCTGCCCGGAAAAATCTCGAAGAGTATAGTTATCCTATTATAGCTTATTTCGCAGCACTTTTGCTAATGTTAGTTTTGGCAGCTTACCGTTATAAACGAGTTAATAAAACTAGTTTTAAATTAATTTTAACAGGTACAATCGCTTTTGTGATATCGGATTTATCAATCGGGTATTATAATTTTATTCAACCTGAGATCACAATGCTGCTCAGTTACCTGGCGACATATTTAATTGCTCAATATCTTGTTGTGATGGGGACAATCGAACGTCGTCTGGTACACAAGGATTCCTAAATTGTTTGTATAATCTCAAATCTTGTTCTACATTTGCATCGCTTTTGGTCTCCGATTTTATCGGGGTTAAAAGGGAACCGGGTGCGAATCCCGGACAGTCCCGCTGCTGTATTCTCCGGCAACGGTTATTCAATCTTAAAGCCACTGTTCGTTTGACGAATGGGAAGGCAGAATAACCGGGAGTAAGTCAGAAGACCTGCCAACGCATTACAATTTCATAGCTTTCGGGGAATGAAGCTTGAGTGAAAGTACGTTTCGAGTATTTATCATTTAATCTCTTTCAAACTGTTTGCTGTGGGCCTTACTCACAACAAATGAACAAAAATTCAATCAGAATTGCAGCTGGCCTGGGGCTGGCTCAATTAGCGCTTCTTGGTACAGGGGTAGTCGCACAAGACACGACAAGAATCAAAACAAATTCTTTAGATCAGGTAGTTGTTACCGCCACACGCTCTCCAAAACGAAAGGCTGAAATCGGTAAAGTTGTACGAGTTATTACCTCCGAGCAACTGGAACGAAGTCAGGGACGAAATCTGCCGGAAGTGTTAAACAACGTTGCCGGAATAACTTATTCGGGTGCGAACAATGCTTTCAGTAATAATGCTACATCCTTGTTCTTACGTGGAGCTTCGGCTGGTAATACACTTATTTTGATAGATGGTATTCCGGTAAATGATGCTCAGAGTATTTCAAATGAATATGATTTGAAGTCTATTGCAATTGATCAGATTGAACGGGTAGAAATCCTTAAAGGAGGAAATTCGACACTTTATGGTAGCGATGCTGTAGCAGGGGTGATCAATGTTATAACTAAAAAACCTTCGAAGGAAGCATTAAATGCGAATATTCTACTTTCGGCGGGAAGTTATCAGGCTAATAAGCAAGCTATTGGTTT
This sequence comes from uncultured Sphingobacteriaceae bacterium, assembly GCA_946887045.1. Next base: position 9,353 of record CAMPKC010000071.1, read on the forward strand.
AAATGGCACCCTAGGGAATACCGGATTGGCTTTTAACTATTCGCATACAGGCTCAAAGGAGTTTTCTTCTGCCACTGATGCTTCCGGAAGCGGAAACTTTGATAAAGACGGATTTGATCAGCATGCTGTGAATTTGAATGTAAAGGAACGTGTAACGGATAGATTTTCTGTGAATGGGAATATTCAGTTGTCGAATAATATTGGAATGTCTGATCGGGGATCTTTTGTAGATGATATAGATTATACTTACAACCGCACACATTTTTTTGGTGGGTTAACCGGGAAATATGCCTTCGATCAGGGGAGTTTAGCGCTCAATTTGAGCAGCAATACCGTTGCCAGCAAGTTTGTGAATAACCCGGGTGATAGCCCCACATCTTTAAAAGCGGATAACAAAGGAAGGATTTGGCAGGCTGATTTGTTTTTCAACAAGCCGGTAGCCTCATTTATTGAACTTAATTCGGGAATTAATTATCGCAAGGCAAATTCGGATCAGTATAGTGCCTACAATAATTTTACACCTAGTATTATCCCATCATCAGAAAGCACTGAGCTCAGTAGCGTATTCACCTCTGTTTTCTTGAAAAATCTTGGTGGCTTTCATTTGGAATTGGGTGGCAGATTAAATCATCATTCCGGATACGGAAACAATTTTACCTATACCGTAAATCCGTCCTATTTAATTGCTGAGCATTATAAACTATTTTTAAATGCTTCTTCAGCGTTCAAAGCCCCAACTATCTATCAGCTCTTTTCAAGTTATGGAAATCCTGACCTTAAACCTGAAATTACCCAAACGTACGATGCCGGTTTTGATTTTGATTTCATCCCAGGAAAGTTGAACTTCAATGCAACAATTTTTCAACGACTAACTAAAGACGATGTGATATTCTTTTATACAGAGCCGATCAGTCCTTATAAGAGTTATTACAAAAATGGAAGCAAACAAAACGATAAGGGTGTAGAGTTAGAGTTAGGTGTTAGCCCTATAAATAAATTGAATATAAATGCATGGTATTCATATATCGAAGGTGAAGCTACTGATGAAAATGGAAAAATCATTGAAAGCTTCTTGAGAAGACCTCATAATTCGGTTGGAGGTTCAGCTGCCTATGTTGTTAATAAGGCGCTATCGTTTAACCTGATTTATAAATATACCGGAGACCGGTCCGACGTTTTTTACGATTCTAATTTCGACAGGCAAGTAATTGATTTAAAATCTTATTCGTTGTTAGATCTTTACATGGAAGTGAGGCCGCGTAAAAACATCATGATATTTGGAGATTTTAAAAATTTGTTGGATCAAGACTATGTTGAGTGGGTCGGTTATAATACCCGCGGTTTTAATTTCAATGCAGGAATTAAATACACCGTAAGATGATTTTTTTGGTGGTGGATTGTTCCACCATCTTCAATAAACCCTAAAAATGAAAAAAGCCATATTTTGCTGGAGCGGCGGAAAGGATTCCTCTCTGTGCCTTTACGAAGTGTTAAAAGCGGGAGAATTCGATGTTAAATATCTTCTCACAACCGTTAACGGAAATTATAAAAGGATTTCAATGCACGGGGTTCAGGAAGAATTGTTAGAAAAGCAAGCTCAATCCATCGGTATTGAATTGAAGAAAGTGTATGTCTACGAAGGCAGTAATGCCGAGTACGAGAAAAATATGGAGGATTTTCTTCTTGAGATGAAAGCAGAGGGAATTCATCATGTGATTTTTGGGGATATTTTTCTTGAAGATCTACGCAAGTACCGTGAAGATAATCTGGCAAAGGTGGGAATGAAAGCTGTTTTTCCTCTTTGGAAGCAAGACACTACCATATTGATCGAAAAGTTTATTGGACTGGGGTTTAGAACCGTTACCTGTTGCGTAAATGATTTTTACCTCGGAGAAGATATGGTTGGAGCAGAAATTGATGAGACCTTCGTAAAAGCTCTTCCCGAAAATGTTGATCCATGCGGAGAAAATGGGGAGTTTCATACGTTCTGTTTCGATGGACCCATATTTAAAACTCCCGTACGGTTTTCTAAAGGAGATAGTGTTTATAAGCCGCTGGAAATGAAGGGGGATAATGTTTGTTCAAGTCTTTCCGGAACTAAAGGTTTCTGGTATTGTGAACTTCTCCCTGAGAATTAAATTTATTTATTTTCAATTATTCTGAATTCGGCGGGTTACTTATCGCACATTCGGGTATTAAGCATAAACAACCTTTAAAATATTTTTACATGAAAAATTTATTCAAATTCGGATTTTTAGCTTTAGCAATCACTTTATCAACTGCAGCTTGTAGCTCTAACCAATCAGAAGAAACTGCAACTGATACAATTGATTCAACTGCAGAAGTTACTACTGATTCTTTAGAAAATCAAATTGATACTGTTGATTCAGCTGCTGAAGCGAACATTGATTCAGTTCAACACTAGTCATTTAAAAAGATAAAAAAACCGTTGCTTGTTAAGCAGCGGTTTTTTTTTGTTTTATTACTTAATCTCCAAAACTTCAAATTCCTTACTATTGAAGTTGAATTTCTCTCCTTTTTTTGTGCCCGATAGTAATTTTCCAATTGGCGACGCTGCGGAAATTGCAAAGAAGTTTTGTCCGTTTATTTTAAACTGACCCGCACTTACCGAAATGAAGAAGTTGCCATTGTTGGTGAACACTAAACTGCCATTTTGAATAGTATCTGAATTTTTCTCTACCTGGATTTGCATTAAAGCATGTTTCAGTTTCCTGGCTTCATACAACTGGGCTTCATTACGACTTATTTCCTGTTGCATCATCTCGCGGGTTGTTTCGTATTTATCGCCAGCACTGCTTTTGGTATCATCTTGCGATGCTTCTTTAGCTGAAGTTATGGCGTTTTCTGCCGATTTTATCCGGGCTTCAGCATATTCAAAGCATCTTTTAAGTAACTCTTGTTTCAAGTCCAGCATCCTGCAAAAGAAACAAATTAAATGATAGTTTTGGCTACAGGTTATTTTTCCAAACAATTTTTTTCTGAATGCTTTTGTAATAATTACCCAGTGAATGAATCAAATAGAGATGACGAAAATGATCAGTAATCACGAAATAGATTATCGCATATATGGCGAAGAAATGCAATATGTTGAAGTAGAGCTTGACCCCCAGGAAACAGCGGTGGCTGAGGCGGGAGCCTTTATGATGATGGAAGACGGTATCCAAATGCAAACGATCTTTGGAGATGGTAGTCAGCAATCCGGTTTAATAGGTAAGCTATTTAGTGCCGGTAAACGCCTGCTTACCGGCGAAAGCCTTTTTATGACGGCTTTTACAAACGGTAGTCAAGGGAAAAGAAAGGTAAGTTTTGCGTCTCCTTATCCGGGTAAAATAATAGCATTGGATTTGTCGGGGTTTGGTGGAAGAATTACCTGCCAGAAAGATTCCTTTTTGTGCGCAGCGAAAGGAGTAAGTATAAGTATTGAGTTTCAGCGAAAGCTTGGCGCCGGATTGTTCGGTGGCGAAGGTTTTATTATGCAGAAGCTTGAAGGAGATGGGATGGCTTTTGTGCACGCCGGAGGCCACGTAGCGGAAAAAGAGTTAAGAGCCGGAGAAGTCCTTAAAATTGATACCGGGTGCATTGTAGCGTTTACGAGAGAAATACACTATGATATTCAATTCGTGGGAGGAATAAGAAATACAATCTTCGGCGGTGAAGGAGTTTTTTTTGCAACCTTACAGGGGCCGGGTAAAGTTTGGATTCAGACCTTGCCTATCAGCAGGCTGGCAGGGCGAATTTTATCTTATGCAACAACAAACAGAAAAGAGGAGGGAAGTATATTAGGAGGAATAGGAAACCTTTTAGATGGTGATGGAAGATAGCCTTAATGGTAGAAATTAAAAAACTCGCTATCAACTATCTATCAGGACACTTTTTACATCTTTTGCCTTTTTTATATTTTTTACAACATTTTTTATTGTCGCAGCAGGATAAAAAACTGGAAATGCCTTTTGCAATTTCCGGGTCGGTAGGAATTACCCGATCGTCGATATTTAAATTAAGATTGCAGAAGTTTTCCATATACAAATGTACCTATTTAGAATTATTCTAAACGAATCTTTTGATCATTTAATTTATATTGTATAAACCAATTATAAAATATGATAGATAAAGTAGTTCCTGATGCTGAGGCTGCTATTTCTGATATAGGCGATGGGATGACCCTGTTGTTGGGTGGCTTTGGGCTTTGTGGTATCCCTGAGAATTGCATTTCGGCTCTTGTAAGGAAACGTGTAATGAATCTGACATGTATTTCAAACAATGCAGGTGTAGACGATTTTGGAATTGGATTGATGCTAAAGCAGGGGCAACTTAAAAAGATGATAGCATCTTACGTTGGTGAAAACGAAGAGTTTGAGCGACAGTTGTTGTCAGGTGAACTCGATGTGGAGCTCATCCCGCAAGGTACCCTGGCCACCCGTTGTTTGGCCGCTGGTTATGGAATGCCTGCCATATTTACGCCCGCCGGGGTTGGTACCGAAGTAGCCGCGGGCAAAGAGATTCGAAACTTTAATGGCAAGGATTATCTTATGGAAATGGCTTTCGATGCTGATTTTGCGCTGGTAAAAGCCTGGAAAGGGGACACAGCAGGAAACCTGTTATACAAAGCTACGGCCAGGAATTTCAATCCGGTTATGGCTATGGCTGGAAAGATAACAATCGCCGAAGTAGAGCATCTGGTTCCGGCCGGAGAGTTGGATCCTGACCAGATTCATACACCGGGTGTGTATGTTCAACGCATTTTTCAGGGCACGAACTATGAGAAACGTATTGAAAAGAGAACAGTGAGAGCCAGGTAATTAAGTTTAAATCCAAAATTATGCTTGATAAAGACGGAATCGCAAAACGAATCGCTAAGGAAATCCAAAATGGGTATTACGTTAATCTAGGTATTGGTATTCCAACATTAGTGGCTAATTATATCCCCGAAGAGATGAGTGTCGTTTTGCAATCTGAAAATGGTTTGCTGGGTATGGGGCCTTTCCCTTATGAAGGAGAAGAAGATCCGGATTTGATTAATGCCGGTAAGCAAACAATAACCACACTTAAGGGCTCCGCATTTTTTGATTCTGCGATGAGTTTTGGAATGATTCGGGCCCAGAAAATCGATCTGACAATTTTAGGGGCTATGGAAGTTTCTGAACATGGCGACATCGCGAACTGGAAAATTCCGGGGAAGTTGGTGAAAGGAATGGGGGGAGCGATGGATTTGGTTGCTTCCGCAAAGAATATTATCGTTGCGATGCAGCATGTAAACAAGGCGGGTGAAAGCAAGCTCTTGCCAGTTTGTCGTTTGCCTTTAACAGGGGTGCGGTGTGTTAAAAAAATCGTAACCGAATTAGCAGTGTTGGATGTTTTGCCTCAAGGCGGTTTTAAACTTATTGAAAGAGCTCCAGGCGTTTCTGTTGATGAAATTAAAAAAGCTACCGCAGGAAAATTGATAATCGAAGGAGATATTCCGGAAATGCAATTTTAAAACCACCGCTTGTTCGAATGTATGGCACCCAACATTATATCATTTTAGATACCTCAAGCAATTTCACTTACTATTTGTTAACATAAAAAAATAATGTCATGGCCACTCTTTTTATTCTGTTATTGTCGTTATTCTCTTTGTTTTCATGCAATCAGAATTCTATAGATAAATCTGAAAATGAGGCAACCAGTGCCGAAGTCAAGCCGGACAGTACATCCATCAAAATAAATACACTCTATTCTGATTTAACCAATCCATGGGGGATGACCTGGCTGCCTGATGGCCGGCTATTGGTAACTGAGCGACGCGGTGAAATTTTGGTTTTCAAAGACGATAAGTATACCGGACAAAAAATTGCAGGTGTCCCTGAAGTTTTTAGCAGAGGTCAAGGTGGTTTAATGGATATTCAGCTCCATCCCCAATACAAGGATAACGGATGGCTTTACCTGGTTTATTCAAAACCGTTAAGCGGCGGAGCGGCAACAACTCTTATGCGAGCTAAACTCGAAGGAAACCAGTTGGTTCAGAAGCAGGAAATTTTTGTTGCTGGCCCCGCTCTAACTGCCAGTATCCATTTTGGAAGCAGGATTGCATTTGATAATGATGGTTATCTATACGTTGTTGCCGGAGAAAGGGGAACAAATAAAAAAGTTCAGGATTTGAGTAACGATCATGGCAAAATACATCGCTTATTTGATGATGGACGTGTGCCACAAGATAATCCCTTTGTGAATCAGGCCGATGCAAAGCCTTCTATATGGACCTACGGCCATAGAAATCCGCAGGGAATGGTTTACGATAAAGAAAACAACAGGCTTTGGGCTGTTGAGCACGGGCCCAGAGGAGGAGATGAGCTTAACCTGATAGAAAAAGGAAAAAATTATGGATGGCCCTTGGTAACATACGGAATTGGTTACGATGGCTCAAAAATCTCTGACAAAACAGAAATGGAAGGTGTGCAAAATCCAGTAAAATATTGGGTTCCTTCGCCTGCTCCCTGCGGGATGGCGTTAGTAACGAGTGACAAGTATCCTGGCTGGAAAGGTAATTTGCTCATAGCGAATCTGGCTTTTAGGTTTTTAAATCGGGTAAAACTTGATGGAACGAAATTCGTCGGAGAGGAGAAGTTATTGGATGGTTTCGCTCGGATACGGCAGGTTGCTCAGAGTCCGGACGGGTATATTTATGTTGTTACTGAGGCGCCGGGTAAGCTATTAAAGCTTATGCCCGAGAATTAAATCACTCGAAAATCCAATCCAATCAATGCGGTAACAAGTGTTTTTCGGCAAATTCTTATAAGTTTCTTTTATATTTATTTCTCAAACAGCTTAGCTGAATCTTAGATAATCGATTACTTTAACACTTAACAGCCATTGGAACTATCCATAACGACGCCAGCAATATTATTTCCAGCAATCTCATTGCTTTTACTTGCCTATACCAACCGTTTTATGGCTATGGCAAGTTTAATCAGAAATCTAAAGACTCAATACATTGAAAGCCATAATCCAAATTTGATCGGACAAATCTCCAATCTCCGCAAAAGAATTTATTTGATCAGGAATATGCAGGCTTGTGGAATTGCCAGTTTCTCTTTGTGTGTTATTTGTATGCTTTTGTTGTTTAACAACAATAAGTTAATTGCCGAGTATGTATTTGGAGTAAGCTTGATCTTATTGTTGATATCGCTGTATTTGTCGCTAAGGGAAATTCAAATATCTATAGAAGCCTTAAAAATTGAACTGAGCGACTTAGAAAATTCGAGCTTTAAAGAGGAGAAACAAGAGGATGGAGAAAAAGAATTGGTGTAAAGAACATCAGTTTAGGTAAATGAAAGTTTAAGAAATAAGCAGGTTCGGTTTATCAAGCCGAACCCTGGCTTACCTATTTTATTTCAAACTCAACTTCTGTTTTCCCCCACTCCATAGAAACCTCACCATTTTTGGAGATCATAAAAGTTAGTCGCTCTTGTTGAGACTCAGTTGTTTCTGGTTTAACCATTACACGCAGTTGATCAAGCTCTTCCTTGTATACGGTTCCCCACTGATTCCATGTCTTATTGAAAATAATTGTCCATTCATTTTCTCCGGGAATTGTATAAAGACTGTATTTTCCGGCTGGTAAAGCTTTCCCTTCAATCGTTACATCTTTATTCACTTCAAAAACAGTGGCCTCATTTGCACCTGTCCTCCAAATTTTTCCATAAGGAGCGATATCTTTCCCTATAGCTCTGTTTTTTAAAGAGGGCTGACTATATTCAATAGTGACAACAGCTCCATTATTAAGCGTTTCGCTTACTTTAGCCGGGGGACTTGGTCTTTTACTTTTGTCTACTTGTGCGAAGGCAGAATTTCCAGCTATTACAGCTGCAAATAGGGTAAAAGTGAGTAGTTTCTTCATTTTGGAATGTGTTAGTGGTTGTTAATAGATTATATAACTACAAATATATTGTCTGTATTGTAACCTGAACGTTAAATAGTTTGTTTGATACATTAATAATATTATTGTAACGAGAACTTTATAAAAATCGGGTTCTTTCTGTAAATTAAAAAACTCGAAATGCTGACCTTCGCTATTGAATATTAACAAAGATTTAGCTGCTATTAAACGTTGTGTTCAGAATGAGATTACTTCAAATCGTTTTTTTATTGCTTTTTATAAGCGGATGTTCGATTCAGTCTCCGCCATCTTTAATTAAAGGTTATCAAACCGATAAACTGATATACAGCAATGATTTTGAACGAATGTCGGATGATTTAGTTGTTGAAACACCAGCAAACAGAAACTCAAAAGTTTACACTGCAGATCATAGGCTGCATATTGATGTTGCTGCGGGTGCTACCGTTTGGTTGAATAAGAAACTTAGCGGGAACTATCTTCTTCAATACACCCGAACTGTAAGGGTGGATACTGGTGTAAATGATAGACTGTCGGATTTTAATCAATTTTGGATGGCAACAGATCCGAAGAACTCTAACTTATTTACCAGGAGCGGTGTTTTTGAGGAGTATGACTCTTTAAGTATGTATTACATTGGTATGGGTGGAAATACAAATAAAACAACCCGGTTTCGGAAATACTACGGAGATGGCAGAAAGCCATTGTTACAGGAGTATTCGGATGCAGAGCACCTGTTGAAGGCTAATAAAGAATATAAAATCACGCTGGTTGTTAAAAATGGGCTTCATGAATTTTACGTTGATGAAGAAAAGTATTTCAGTTTCAAGGATAATGACCCATTAAAGGATGGGTATTTTGGATTTCGGACTACCCAATCGAGACACGAAATTAAGGAGTTTAGGATTTATTCTTTAAGATAGATTCAAGTCGGTCAAGAAATATGACTTGACTGGGATGAATCTTTTTACGGGCTTCTCGGAAAGAAAACCATTCTGCTTTATCAGTCTCTGGAAAAGAAACAATTTTTCCAGATTTAGGCGGCCATTCAAGTTCGAACAGATTTGATGATATATAGCTAGTTTCAAAATTGGACGGCACTGCCCATGCCTTTATGATTTTTCCACTTGTAAGTTGTGTGTCTCCCAAGCCGATATACTCGTCGCTGTCAATTATATTTCCTGTTTCCTCGGTGAACTCTCGAATAGCAACTTGCAGTGGATTTTCATCAGTGTATTCTCCTTTCGGGATCGACCAAACACCTAAGTCTTTAGTTTTATAAAATGGCCCCCCTGGATGGACGAGTAAAACTTCCGCTTTTTTTCGATTTCTGAATGCTAATAGTCCGGCGCTCTGCTTTTTCATATGTACAATGTACTAACTTAAAGACAGTGTCCTAATTGAAATTAACTTAGTGTATGTATTTTTATATACCTTCAAAATAATTCAAATGTCAATAAAAGTAAATTATTCAATTATTTATCCAAATCATTGATAATGTCGTATTAAAATTCGTAAATTAGTATCATATTATTTTTGTCGGTGGTGGTTGGCTCAATATTTGTTAAAATACTATCGACCGCGAGTCATTCACTTAGTGTAATTTAAACACTTATTAAATTTGGAGGTATTTTATGAAATTAACAGAATTATTATTAAATGGATTTAGCTTTAAAG
>CAMPKC010000072.1 GCA_946887045.1 uncultured Sphingobacteriaceae bacterium
TTGCGAAGCTCTGTCCTCTGGTATCGCTTTAAATCTAATCTTGAATTCGCCGGCATTATTACAACGGATTGTATCCGACTCAATTTCGGTTTGATTATTAAAATAATTGTAGCGGAAATTTTTATAATCGGCTTTCCGCCTGGTTATACGATAGGCTACATTCGCCTGAGATATTCCATATCCGGAAAAAGCCTTAACCCTTCCCGTAATTGTCACAGAATCATTCAGCCGGTAACTATCTTTTACCGGGTCGAGCTCAACCTCAAACGTTGGCCTTTTATATTCTTCAACCTGTACACTGATACTACCATCATCTGTTTCAATCGTAAAACGTCCGTTCAATGTGTTTTGAGGGATGATAAATGAACCGGCAAAGGTTCCAAACTCGTTTGTCTTCAATTCAAGAGAACTGATTTCTTTACGATTTGCATCGCTAAACTCAACCTCAATTATTTCACTGCTAATAAGCTGGGATTTCGATTTTGATTGAACAAGTTGTATGCCTTTAAAATAAATAGTTTGCCCGGGGCGGTATATATGACGGTCGGTAAAAAGAATCGTCCTATCTGTTTCATTGTCTTCAGATGTTAAAAGCGCCCCATAAAGATACTGAGCATCATCCTGGAAATAATCACCCGGAACTGAAAGGCTTATAGAAGTTTGTTTTCCACTGCGTTTTTCATCGGGCAAAAGAAATTCACCATTTTCATTTGTCAGCCCGGTTCCGACCGTGATATCATTTCGAACGCCGGATGAATATTGAATTTCTTTAACAATAACATTCACATTTGACAGCGGAGCACCGGTTTCCCTATTTACTGTTCTAAGCTCTAATTCTCCAAAAGGGTTAATTCTTGTGGAATAAGACAGCATACTTACTTTAAATTCAACCAGGTTTGTTCCCGCCTTATCATCACCTTCACCATTTTTGCTTACCAGTAAATAATTCCCCGCACCCAAAGGGTCCAGTTTAAACTCGGTACTATGTTTTCTGTAATCACCCGGATTAATTAGGGTAATCGTTTCTTCTTTAATCGGCTTTTGATCACTTAAATACTTAATCAAAGCTTCTGATGGTTGAATCCTTTCATTTCTCCAACGGGTTCCTCTTTCGTCAAGTTTTGATATATCTCTTAATTGCTTTTCAGAAAGCTTGAACAGCTGATATCTGACATTACTTACATTTCTATAATTCAGTAGAACTAAGATGGGCTTTGCCGGGATATTAACATTTTCTACTGCAACTGATACTTCAGTTTGCTCTATTTCTTTAATCAAATTAGAGGCATTTTTACTTGCAATGCCTCCAGGAAATGTGAGAATCGTATGGTCAAGAAAGCTTTTGGCAGTTTTCAAACTATCTTTTCGCTTATAAAACTGCCCCAATTTTACTAATGCGTCTGCGCTAATCTCATTGCCTGAAAATCTCGAAACCATCTCATTCAGGCTTCGCAAGTACAACGAATCTTTGAAAGGGTGAACGGATTTATTAAAAACGTATTCAAGGCGTCTTAGATTAATATCAGCCAGGGCCGCATTATTATTGCTACTCAAATGAAACCGCGTAATATCTTTCAATAAGCCAATACCATGATAACTATTAGATACTGTGTCAGAAGTGACTATCGGGGTGTTCAAAAAAGCCTCATTGTCAGAAAACAAACTCGCGTCTTTCAGACTGAAAGGCATTTTTGGGTTCAACAGTGTAGATTCCTCGCTCAGAAAAAAATCTAAAGCGCGATGGGCCAGTAAATCGTATAAGGCTGGACGTAAATATCTTGTTGAAGAGTCTCCGATTAATACTCCATTTAAAACACTTACCGGAGTATTTTGCAGAGTTGTGGAGTTATTTAGTGAAAGCTTATATAATCTTGCAACCTCCCTATTAATTGTTCTTAAATCCCATCGGTTAAAGTCTTCGTCAGGGTTTTCCAGCTCCGAGCGTTGACTAAACTGATACCGGTTTTGCTGATAATATTTCCAGTAAATCTCTGCGAGCAATGATTGTAAAACCGGTTTTACCGGATACTCCGCTTGAGTAATATCATCTTTTAATTGATTAATTATTGATACAAGAGCGTTCTCTTCCAGATAAGATTGGAAGGTCATCCTATAAATTGTTGCTCTAATTTGCTGAGGAGTATTTTTCTCCTTGCGGGCCAAATTATTTAACCTTTCAATTTCAGCCAGAGCAGATTTGGGTAAACCTATGTTAGCTAATGAATCTATACGGGTCGTTAATCTGGAATATTCGGTTTGAACTTGTGCGAAGCTGGTTGACGACAGTGCCAAAAAGGTGACTGCTCCGAATAATATTTTAAGTAAAGAATTGCGCATAGGTTTATATTTATAAAGGAAGATAAATAAACCACTACAATTCCATAATAATTTACATTATTTATTATTGAATCTCGTCATAGTTAATTCCACACCTACGGTAACAAAGCTTTCTATCATTTCTATACACCTGTCAATCAGGCCAGGTAAAGCTGGTATTTCATCATCATCAAAACCACTCAACACATAATCTACCTGACGGCCTTTCGGATAGTTATCGCCAATACCGAAGCGTAAACGCGCATAATTTTGTCCCCCGACAGACGCCTCAATACTTTTAAGTCCGTTATGTCCGGCATTACTTCCCTTTGGTTTCAATTTAATTGATTCAAAAGGGATGGCCAGGTCATCAACAATAACCAAGACATTTTCCAGGGGGACTTTTAATTCCTGCATCCAGTAATTCACGGCTTTCCCGCTTAAATTCATGTAGGTGGTTGGCTTAATAATATGAACGCTTCGTCCCTTAAAGTTAAACTCAGAGTAATAGGCCAGGCGCAGGTTAGAAAAACTTGTGCTATTTTTTTTAACCAGAGCATCTGCAACCATAAAGCCAATATTATGACGAGTATCCGCGTATTCGGAGCCGATGTTTCCCAGGCCAACGATAAGGTATTTCATGGGGATAAAGGTAAAAGGTTTGAGGGTGAAAGTAAAAAGCCGGCTAATCGTAACAAAAAAAGCTCCCAAAAGGGAGCCTTAGTATTGTTTGCACTAAAAGAATACTTATTTTCCTTTAGCAGCTTCTTGCTCAGCTTGTCTTAGCGCACGAGAAGTTGTTACAGATACGATTGTATCTTCCGGAGTATTCGTGATCTCGAACTTATCAAATTTCAGATCACGTACACGTACAGATTTACCAACTTCTAAAGGCTCTATGCTAACTTCAACATACTGAGGCATGTCTTTAGTTAAAGCTTTAACACGAAGTTTACGTAATTTTTGAACCAATTTACCACCCATTTTAACACCTGGAGAAGTTCCGGTTAATTTAACGGGGATTTGCATCACCAATGGTTTGTTCTGATCAAGCTGAAAAAAGTCAACGTGAATAACTTCCTCAGTCAAAGGATGGAATTGTGCATCCTGAAGAATTGCCTGTACTTTTTGTCCGGCTACATCAAGATCAACAAACATTACATCAGCAGAGTAGATTAAGTTCTTCAAAGCGCTTTTTTCTACTGCAAAATGCAGTTGTTGTTTTCCGCCATACAAAACTGCAGGTACTTTTCCTTCGTAACGCAGCTCTTTAGCATCGCGTTTCCCTACGTTCTCTCTTGGAGAACCGCTAATAGCGATAGAGTTCATGATAATTAAATTAAAAAGTTAAAATTAAAAATTAAAAAATCTATAAGCAGAACTCAAGTCGTTTGGAGATGAACGCTGCCTCTTAATGTTTCTTAGTCTACTTTAAAAAGCTCTGAAATAGAGCCATGTTCATTCACGTTAGCAATTGCTTTGGCGAATAATTCAGCTGTTGTAAGCACTCTGATCTTTTCAGACTGATGCTTTAAAGGAATTGTATTTGTAACTATTAATTCTGTCAAAACAGATTTCTCAATAGTTTCATATGCTTTACCAGATAAAACCGGATGAGTACACACCGCTCTTACGCTGTTCGCTCCGCTGTCCATAATAAGTTGAGCAGCTTTTGATAAGGTTCCCGCAGTATCACAAATATCGTCTATCAATACTACATCCCGACCGGTAACATCCCCAATGATAGACATCGATTCTATTTCGTTGGCACGTTTCCTGCGTTTATCACAAATAATAACTTCGGCATTGAAAAACTTCGCGAATGTTCTTGCACGGTATGATCCTCCCATATCGGGCGAAGCAATAGTTATATTCGGAAGATCCAGACTTTTAATATATGGTACAAAAATAACCGAAGCGTCGAGATGATCTACCGGAATATCAAAAAACCCCTGAATTTGAGCAGCATGGAGATCCATGGTCATAATTCTGTGAGCACCGGCAGCTACAATTAAATTTGCAAATAATTTAGCACCAATAGCAACCCTTGGCTTATCTTTCCTATCCTGCCTGGCCATCCCGAAATAAGGAATCACCACTGTAATGTAATGAGCCGATGCACGTTTTGCCGCATCAGTTAATAATAACAGCTCAATAAGATTATCGTAAGGCTGACAAGTAGATTGAATTAAAAAAACATCACATCCACGAACAGTTTCATCAAAAGAAGGCTGAATTTCACCATCACTAAAGCGCGATAGCTTTACATCGCCCAACTCTCTTCCATAAGCTTTAGCTATTTTATCAGCAAGTTCTGTTGTTCCTGAACCGGCAAATAGTTTTACTGGATTAAACTGCAGTGGCATAATTTATTTCGGATTTGCAATTTTTAACTTGGGGGAACTGTTTCAGACTATAAAAGAGCATTATTTGCTATCCGAAATTCGGAATTTTTATGTTGCCCGACCAGGATTCGAACCTAGACAAACGGTACCAAAAACCGTCGTACTACCTTTATACTATCGGGCAATCTCCAAACAAAAGCGTCCTTTTGAAATGGTGTGCAAATATAGAGCGATAAAATGAGATGCGCAAAAGTATTTTGTTTTTTTATTTTAACTTTAAATTATGCCAAATCCTAAAAAATGTTAAACCCAAATAATCGGGTTGCTATTTAAATACTAATCGCTATTTTCGGCTTCAATATCGCTTTGGCGAATATTAAATCAAATATGCAATACACTAAAATCAATAATCTACTGGGCTGGCTTTGCTTTCTTATAGCAGCAATAACTTATACTTTGACCTTAGAACCCACCACAAGTTTCTGGGACACAGGAGAATTCATAGCTTCTGCATATAAGTTACAAGTAGTCCATCAGCCAGGCGCTCCTTTATTTATTATGATTGCCAAGGTTTTCTCCCTGCTTGCCAGCGATAAGAGCCAGGTAGCATTCTGGATGAATATGAGCTCGGCATTAGCGAGCGCAGCCACCATTTTATTTCTTTTCTGGACGATCACAGCTTTGGTAAGAAAAGCTTTCCGCAATACGGATGGCACATTGTCTAGAACCGAATTAATAACCATCATGGGTTCTGGTCTTGTCGGAGCACTTGCTTATACTTTCTCTGACACCTTCTGGTTCTCTGCGGTAGAAGCCGAAGTTTATGCGCTTTCATCCCTATGTACCGCGATTGTTTTCTGGGGGATTTTAAAATGGGAGCATCACGCCGAAGAAGCTGACGCAGATAAATGGTTAATATTTATAGCGTACATCATGGGCTTGTCAATCGGAGTCCATCTATTAAATCTCCTTGCAATTCCGGCTATTGCGTTGGTTTATTATTTCAAACGCACTCCGAAACCCACGTCTAAGGGAACATTAATGGCATTATTAATTGGCATTGTTGTGTTGGGAGTGATTCAATATGGAATAATACTATACATGGTAAAATTCGCGGCCTATTTCGACCTGTTTTTTGTAAACAGCCTGGGTCTGGGTTTTGGTTCGGGAGTAATTGTATTTGCCCTATTAATTATAGCCGGACTGGTCTACGGAATTTTATATTCCATCCGAAAGGCAAAGCCTATTTTAAATCTCGCACTCATTTGTGTGGTATTTATCCTGTTGGGCTACAGCTCATATTCAATGATTGTAATCAGAGCTAAAGCTGACCCAACTTTGAATAACAACGATCCGGACAATGTTTTTTCACTTTTAAGTTATTTAAGCCGCGAACAGTATGGCGATCGGCCTTTATTATATGGACAATACTTTGACGCTCAGCGCGTAGACTACAAGGAGAAAGGCAATATCTACCGCAAAGGAGAAAAGCAATATGAAGTTGCAGGCAAGAAATACGACTATGTTTATGATAGAAACACATTGCTTCCGAGGATGTATAGCGACGAGCAGCAACACGTAGGATTTTACCGTGAATGGATGAAGTTAAGCGAATCTGAGTCTCCTAATTTTATTCATAACATTGGATTTTTATTTAGCTACCAGACAGGATTTATGTATGCCAGGTATTTCTTCTGGAATTTCGTGGGCCGCCAAAATGATGACCAGGGACATGGAAACAACACCAGCGGAAACTGGATAAGCGGCATAAAGCCTCTGGACGCATTGCATCTTGGTTCACAGGAAAATCTTCCACCAAGCATTAAGGAGAATAACGCCAACAATAAATTTTACTTCCTTCCTTTAATTTTAGGCTTAATCGGTGCTTACTGGCACTTTAAACGAAATCAAAAAGATGCAGGCGTTGTTGGACTGCTATTCTTCTTTACAGGAATGGCGATCGTGCTATACCTCAATCAAAATCCATTACAACCCCGTGAACGAGATTATGCTTACGCCGGCTCTTTTTACGCCTTTACTATATGGATTGGATTAGGCGTTGCTGCAATCGCAGACATGCTGAGAAAAAAACTTACAGGAAACCAGGCGGGAATTGCCGCTACTATAATCGGCTTGTTGGCAGCGCCTGTTATAATGGCTAAAGAAGGATGGAATGACCATGACCGTTCTGAAAAAACGACTGCCAGAGACTTCGCTGTAAATTACCTGGAATCCTGCGCTCCAAACGCGATTCTGTTCACGTATGGAGATAATGATACTTATCCGTTATGGTATGCACAGGAAGTAGAAGGAATAAGACCCGATGTCCGCGTGGTGAATTTAAGTCTGCTTGGAACTGACTGGTATATCCGCCAGATGAAAGAAAAAGTGAACCAGGCCGAAGCTCTTCCTATAACTATGCCTGACAGTAAATACGTTCAGGGCGTACGCGATGTTATCAGATTTTACGACTATAAGATTGAAGGCGCCGTAGAGCTTAAGACGCTTTTTGATGTACTTACGTCAGACGAAGAAGGCGATAAGGTGCCGATGCAGGATGGAAGTAAAGAAAACATTCTTCCTACCAAGAACCTCAAAATAACAGTAAATCCTGGTGAGGTTATCGCAACAAAAACTGTTGGCGTTGATAAACAAGCAAACATCGTTCCGGCACTTGAATGGACATACAATAAGAACTATGTAACTAAGGCAGAGTTGGCCATGTTTGATATTCTTGCACATAATAACTGGAAACGTCCAATCTATTTTGCAGTTACTGTGCCTGCCGACAATTACATTGGCTTGCAGAATTATCTTTACAATGAGGGATTTGCCTACAGATTGCTTCCAATAAAAACTACCGCAACTACAGATTCTACCGGTCGGGAGGCAGAGCTGATAAATACCCCGGCTATGTATAATAACATAATGGCGAAATTTAAATGGGGAAATATGAAGGATGCAAATTACCTTGATCCCGAATCCACCAGAATGATTGCCATTATAATTAAGAGCTTTAACCAATTGGCAGAAAGTCTTTTAAAAGAAGGAAAAACAGAAGAAGCCAGAAAAGTAATGTTACGGTCTCAGGACGTAATTCCTGAGAAGAACTATCTTTTCTATTTTATCCTGCACAAATACTACTCCGCGGATTTATTATACCAGGTAAATGAAACTCAACGTGCAAATAAACTTGTAGAAAACACGGCCAATTATATCATGGCTGAACTTAATTATCTGGTAGAAACAAAGGGAGGCCAATCATCTAATGACATGCAACTTGGAGCTTCGGTATTTAATGAGTTAATTAAAACAACCGAGAAACACAAGCAAACTGCTTTAAATGCCAAGTTAAAGGCCCAGTATAAGGCTTTGGAATCCAAATTGATGGCTAATATGCAATAGATTTGTGTTAAGTTAAAATTAAAAAGTCAAAATTAAGAAAGCGGATAGCTCAGAAATAATAATTAAGCTTAACATAAAAGCCCCGGGAAAATTCCCGGGGCTTTCTCTTTTTAAATTTTTTAAAATTATTCAGACACTACTCCCATAGCACAGAATTTTTCTATTCGCTCATTAATAACCTGGTCAATATCCTTGCTTCTAAGAATAGCGAAATCTTCCAGTATTTTAGCTTTAATTGTTTCCGCCATGGTTTGAGGATCATTGTGGGCTCCGCCTAAAGGTTCAGGAATAATTCCGTCAACAAGACCATTTGCATACATATCATCAGCGGTAAGCTTTAATACTTCGGCGGCTTTCTCCTTATAATCCCAACTCCTCCACAGGATAGACGAACAAGATTCAGGAGAAATAACAGAATACCAGGTATGCTCCAACATATAAACTTTGTCGCCAATACCAATACCCAATGCACCACCCGATGCACCCTCTCCTACCACAAAACAAAGGATAGGAACTCTTAGAACCGACATTTCAAGCAAGTTGCGTGCAATGGCCTCACCTTGTCCGCGCTCTTCGGCCTCAAGTCCGGGGAAAGCGCCAGGAGTATCAATAAATGTAACTACCGGTTTATTAAACTTTTCTGCAAGTCGCATCAAACGTAAGGCTTTTCGATAACCTTCCGGGTTGGCCATTCCAAAATTTCTGAACTGACGGAGCTTGGTATTGGTTCCTTTCTGATGCCCGATAACCATTACGGTTTGGCCGTTAATTGTGGCAAAACCACCTACAATAGCTTTATCGTCCTTCACAGTACGATCTCCATGCATTTCAATAAAATCGTCGCATATCATCTCAATATACTGCAAAGTATATGGTCGCTCCGGATGCCTCGATATCTGTACATTCTGCCAGCCGCTAAGGTTGGTATAAATACGCTGCTTGGTTGCTTCCAACTTTTCTTCAAGTTCGATAAGCGTTGCGGACATATCGACCTTTGTTTTTTCAGATACCTGCTTTACTTTCTCTATTTGCTGCTGCAGATCGGCAATAGGCTTTTCAAAATCAAAAGATGTATTCATTTACAAAATCCCTAAGACAAGTCGGCTAAGTTAGGGATTTCGCATTCAAAAGGGAAAAGCTAATTTTTATTTGCTGAAACTGATAGCTTAATCTCCATTAAAATCAAATATATTCGGATGAAAAAGATTCATTCTCTATATTGCGATAAATAAGCGTGAATATGACACTTAAAAATAAACCTGCGGCTATTAATTTTTTTGTATGCCTGTTTATACTCTCCGGCTGGTCTGTCACATCTCTTGCAATCAAAAGAGATACGATCATTAAATCGTCTGGAAATCCGATCTTCAATCATAAATACACCGCAGATCCGGCTGCCCTGGTTTATAAAAACAAAGTTTATTTATACACCGGGCATGATGTACCACCACCAAAGAGAGAAGGTTATGTAATGCACGATTGGTTGGTTTTTTCATCACAAGATATGGTTACATGGACAGAACATGAAATGCCTTTACGGGTAAAAGATTTTTCATGGGCGAAAGATGATGCATGGGCTTCGCAGGTGATCGAAAAAAATGGCAAATTTTACTGGTATGCAACTGTAAGTCATAATACTATTCACGGAAAGTCTATCGGAGTCGCTGTGTCGGATAGTCCTATCGGGCCTTTTAAAGATGCCCGCGGATCAGCGCTGATAACGAATGACATGACAAAAAAGGCAAAAATAAGCTGGGATGATATTGATCCGACTGTTTTTATTGATGATGATGGGCAGGCTTATTTATTTTGGGGCAACACCACACTACATTATGTTAAACTTAAAGAGAACATGATTGAAATGGATGGGGACTTTAAAGAAATTCAACTACCGAATTTCACCGAAGCGCCCTGGGTACACAAGCGCAAAAGATGGTATTACCTTTCTTACGCCTATCAGTTTCCTGAAAAAATAGCCTATGCTATGAGCAGAAGCATACATGGGCCGTGGCAATATAAAGGGATTTTAAATGAAATAGCCGGCAATTCGAATACCAACCATCAAGCTATCATTGACTTTAAAGGCAAATCCTATTTTATTTATCATAACGGAGGCATTGTAACAGAAGGAGGAAGTTTTCGGCGCTCGGTATGTATTGATTATTTAAAGTACAAACGGGACGGCACAATGAAACGTGTCAGAATGACTACCGAAGGAATAAAACCTGTTAAGTAAGCAGATAAACACAGACGCCATCTGAAAAGATGGCGTCTGTGTTTATTGTTCAAGTTTTTTCGCCTTCTTTACATGCTTTAAGATCTTAGCCTCCATATGGAAAATAATCTCTTCGGCGATGTTGGTAATATGATCTCCTACCCTTTCGAGTTTTCGAATAATTGTTAAAAGGTATAAGGCCTGATGAATATTAGGTTTATCACCCTGTAAATATTTTGCAATTACATCAGTAGCACTTTTATTGATATCATCTAAAATATTATCCTGGTTGAAGATGGTGCGGGCAAGTTTTGTATCTCCGTTAGCATAAGCCTGTGAAATTGACTGAAGCATCATGTTCACGGTGTCGGACATTTCAGAAAAACGTGATATTTTTAAAAGATCCTTATCAAAACACTCTCCAGACATTAATAGGTATTGTGCAATACCTTCAGCACTATCGCCGATTCTTTCAAAATTACTGTTTATTTTAAGCGTGGCGAATACAAAACGCATATCGGTTGCAAAAGGGTTAAGCAGTGCCAGTATATTCTCGCATTCTTTATCAAGAGAAAGCTCGTACGCATTGACGCGCTTTTCATTGAATATGACTTCGCTGGCCAGGTCTTTATCTCCTTCTATTAATGCTGTAAGACTTTTTTGAATTTGAGAGGTAACCAGATCTGCCATTTCGGTCATCTCATGCTTTAACTTCTGCAATTCTTCTTCTAAATGCGTCATGATATAAAATTTTATCCAAATCTACCTGTGATGTAGTTATGAGTTTGTTCCTTTTTCGGATTAGTAAAGATTGTCGTAGTTGTGTTGTACTCAATCAATTCCCCTAAATAAAAGAACGCAGTTTTGTCACTTATGCGTGCTGCCTGCTGCATATTATGAGTAACAATTACAATGGTGTATTTGCTTTTAAGTTCGTAAATCAACTCTTCGATTTTGGCAGTAGAAAGCGGATCAAGCGCCGAAGCCGGTTCATCCATTAAAATCACAGAGGGTTCTACTGCCATAGTGCGGGCAATACACAGACGCTGTTGCTGCCCTCCTGAAAGAGACAATGCCGACTTCTTCAAATCATCCTTAACTTCGTCCCACAGGGCTGCTTGTATCAGTGAACGCTCGACAGTTTCGTCGAGAACCTTTCTATCTTTAACTCCTTTAATTCTGAGGCCAAAAGCAACGTTTTCGTAAATACTCTTTGGAAAAGGATTGGGCTTCTGAAAAACCATTCCGATTTTCTTCCGATGCTCGTCAACGTTAATTTTGCTTTTATAAATATTTCGTCCATCAATCAGAATGTCGCCGGTAATTTTAACATTATCGATCAAATCATTCATCCTGTTAAAGCATCTCAGAAAAGTGGATTTTCCGCACCCTGATGGCCCGATAAAAGCCGTTACAGTGTTTGGGTCGATGCCAATACTGATATCTTTCAAGGCTTGTTTCTCGCCGTAGAATAAATTTATATTTCTTGCTTCAAGCTTGTACATCTCGGATTTCAAAACCTTGTTCTTTTGTTATATCTATTTCGTAAAAACACAGCAATGCCATTCATCATAAAAGTAAATAAAAGTAATATAATGATGGCCGCGGCAGCATTGGTAACAAAGCCTGCTTGCGGACGGGTTACCCAATTAAATATTTGGATCGTAAGTACTGTAAACTCATCCATTGGACTGGTGGGTGCAAATGGCACGTAAACCAGCGCTCCGATAACAATCAATGGAGCTGTTTCGCCAATTGCTCTTGAAATGGCAAGAATTAAACCGGTTAATATGCCGCCAAACGAAGATGGAAGCACAATAGATGATATAGTTTGCCACTTTGTGGCCCCTAGGCCATAAGCAGCTTCCCTAATGGATTTTGGAACAGCTTTAACAGCTTCCCGGGTGGATACTATTATTAAGGGCAGTACTAACAACGACAAGGTTAAACTTCCGGTGAGAATACTGTTCCCTAGTCCCAAAATACGTCCGAATAATTCGAGTCCTAAAATCCCATAGATGATAGACGGCACACCAGCAAGATTGGCAATATTAATTTCTATGAAATTTGCAAAGCGATTTTTCTTACCATATTCCTCCAGGTAAATACCTGCTGCTATCCCGATCGGAAAAGCGATTAAAACAGTGAGCACCAAGATCCATATCATCCCGAGAAGGGCTGTATAAATACCTGCACGGGAAGCTATACGCGACGGCAAATCGTTGAGGAAATTAAAGTCCAGACGGGAAAGACCCTTTGAGAAAATGTCGTATAAAAGAACCGCCAAAACCAGCAATCCAAAAAAGGTACAGATAATGGCAAAAACCTTAAATGCATTATCTTTCAGCCTGTTAACCTGCGAATTATTCATACTTCTGGTGATATTTTCTTTTAATCCAGAAACTAATATTGTTTAAGAGAAATGTGAAGACGAAAAGGGTCATTCCCGCAGAGAAAATAGAACTGTATTCTATTGAATTACGCGGCACATCTCCCATACTTACCTGCACAATGTAGGTAGTGATGGTTTCAAGAGAGTTCAGAGGATTGAGAGTCAATTTGGGTTGTTGACCTGCCGCGATAGCAACGATCATCGTTTCACCTATCGCCCTGGATATCGCCAATATAACGGATACTATAATTCCTGAAGATGCGGCAGGAACCATCACCTTGAATGCCGTTTGCAAGCGTGTTGACCCCATTCCATAAGCAGCCTCACGTAATGACTTCGGCACCGCTCGCAAAGCATCTTCACTCAAAGATGAGATATAAGGAATAATCATAACACCCATAACCAGTCCGGCGGATAAAGCATTAAAGCCGGACATATTGGGAATAAACCGTTGCAAAAGAGGAGTTACAAACGTTAATGCGAAAAAGCCGTAAACAACAGTGGGAATAGCCGCCAATATCTCGAGCAGGGGCTTTACTACTGCTGTAAACTTCTGATTAGCGTATTCATTTAAGTAAACCGCAATAGTAAGTCCCAGGGGCAAAGCGACTAAAATCGCAATAAAGGTTACCAAAAGAGTTCCTGTCACCAAGGGCAGGATTCCAAATTTTTTACTGGCAAAAAGAGGAGTCCATTCTGTTTCTGTAAAAAACTCCCATATCGAAACCTGCGCAAAGAACTGTATTGACTCCGATGCCAGGATTAATATAATCCCGAGAGTTATTAAAATAGTTAGAAAACTACAAATAAACAGGAAACCTTCAATCAGCCGTTCTTTTAAACTTAACATAGGTGTATAGCGTGAATCGGCACAATTAAAAGTTCAAGAACAAGCATCTTTTCCAAGCGCGTAAAATTATCGACTAATTTCTTAAAATAAAATTTATTTAGAACCGGCTTTTAACAACTCCTCCATATTTACACCTATGGTACTTACCCCATTTGCAAATGCTGAGCCCTTAATTTTCTTATCAAATCTTTCTTGAACCAGCTTAGATACTTCGGGCTTTAAAGGAACTGAACCTATCTCTTTTGCTAAAACCTGTGCATTTTCAAGATAAAACTTAATGAAAGACTGAACTTCAGGACGATCGGCTGATTTAAGATTTACATAAATAAATTCGGGCCGCGATAATGGACTATAAGTTCCATTACTTACTGTTTCTTGAGTAGGTATTATTCCGCCTTTGCCGTTCGCATCATTTTCATCATCAATGGGTACAAGTTTCAATTTATCAGCATTGTTTTCATAATATGCAAGGCCAAAATATCCTAAGGCATTTCTATCTGACGATACTCCTTTAACCAACACGTTATCATCTTCACTTGCATTGTAATCGCCACGGGATGATTTGGATTTACCGACTACTGCTTCTGTGAAATAATCATAAGTTCCTGAAGCTGTACCCGCTCCATACAAATTAATGGGCTGATTAGGAAAACTCGGACGGATTTGATTCCATGTTTTAATTTTCCCCTGCGCTGCCGGCTCCCAAAGTTTCTTCAGTTCGGCAATTGTTAAATAATCTACAAAGTCATTCTCCAGATTAACAACAACGGCTAGTCCATCATACGCTACCGGAAGCTCAATAAATTCAACCCCAGCTTCTTTACATGATTCAATTTCTCCTGCTGTTATCGGGCGGGATGCGTCGTTGATATCAATTTCGCCTCTGGAGAATTTTTTAAATCCACCTCCAGTACCCGATTCGCCTACCGTCACCCTAACACCTGACTGATCTCCTCTGTATTCTTCAGAAACAGCTTCGGATAAAGGATATACAGTACTCGATCCGTCAATCTTTATCTCTCCCGTTAGATTTCCAGTGGCTTTATTATTATTTCCACCACATGCAGCTAAAGATGCAGCCACAATAATTGATAAAATGATTTTTTTCATGGTTTTTATATTACCTATTTGACGATAACAAAAGTATTAAGCTAATGTTAAATAATCCGACCAGGTATGTTAAGTTTATGTTAACACAAAAACGGTTCAAAAGGGAAATCATTTCAAATGATGACGAAAATCATTGCCTAAAAATAACCTGGCAATTATCTTGCGGGACAAAAAAACAATCATCAGATTATAATTGTTATTGCTTGACAATCAATAATTTAATTGTATCTTTAATTCACTAAATTAAACCTCAAATCATGAAAGCAAACACTATTATTAACCACGTTGCCACCGCTACTATCGTCATAGAAGTAATACTTCTATTAATTGCTATTTTTCTTGGGATACAGATATTCTTAGGTTAAATTCACAGTTACCAGTTTAATTATCTGGGGAATAGCAACAAAAAAAGCCACCCAAGTTATTGGATGGCCCTTAAAGCTTTTTAGCAATTAATTTGCTTGAGGTGGGCGCTGGCCACCACCGGGGCCTCTGTTACCACGCTCCTGAACGTAAGCATTATATGCCTTCTTTTGATCTTCGTTCAAAAGCTCAAGAACTTTCTTGTCTGTAGCCGCCGAAATTTCCATCATTTTAGTTCTCATTGCCTGGCGGTCGCCACCTTGCCCTACCGCGGTAAAAAGGCTATCTCGTGATTTTGACTGGCTCAAGTAAAGAGCAGAAACTTTTGTTTTCTGATCGTCGGTTAACTTTACGGTTTCAGTCAGGCGGTCCATTTGCATTTTCACCCGTTCTTCAGGGCTTCTCTGCTGAAATCCACCCTGACCCTGAGCATTACTAAAGGACACAGATGCTGCAAATACAAATAAAATAATTACTAATTTTTTCATGATGATTATTGTTTTTAGTGATAGTGAAATTTTATGATTTTAATTAAAATTCTTTTACTAAGATAAATAAGCCGCGTGACAAAGCAGGGATTTGAGGCGATGGGAATGTCGCTTTTTTAAAGGAGTAGGTAGATTTAAAATAGCTGTTTAGCTCATTAAGGATTTTACCCTAATAATTGCAGCTAAAAGAGGCGGCGATTCTTTGATATTGACAAGGGATAGATGTGAGTGTTTTTTGCCTGCGTTGCGATGGCAATACCAAACTTTATTCGGGCTGTGTGGTTTATTTATTCTATTGGTAAACTAATCAAAATATGAACAACTTATTCAGAACGTTAATTGCCGGCTACGGAGCAAAAAAACTTGGAGGCGGATGCCTTTCCACAATTTTAATTTTTATATTAATATATTATGCTCTGGGACAATGCAACTAAACTTTGAGCTCGTGTTACATTAGCGGAGAAATGCTAATAGATATATTAGCATTTCGGATATTGCTTTAAAGCAAACAAATCCCTAATAGTCAAGTTTCACATATACCTTGTCATTTTTTTCCTCGACTTTATATACAGAAATTCCATCACAAGCCGGACCAGTTTTAATCTCTCCACTTTCAGTATCGAATTGGGAGCCATGCCATGGACATTGTACTGTTCCACTAATCATAGCTCCCCCTGCGAGCGAAGCTCCTTTATGCGTACATCGATCATCAAACGCCACATAACCTTCAGCTGTTCTGCCTAAAACAACTCTTTTATCGGGAAAATGAAGCAATTTCATTTGATCGGACTGTAACTCATTTAAATCAGCTACCTCAATCCAACCGCTTGTTTGATTAAAGTAAGATTCCTTCCACTTTCCGGCATTCGCATATCGCGGATCGACGCCAATTTGATTGCGATGTACAAGCGTTCCTCCCATCCAGCCGGCAATACTCATAAGAATTACCCCAAATGCTTCGATAGCAATTATAGTCAATGAGATTTCATATCCACGAAAGAAAAAAGCGCCAATAAAGAGCAAAAGCATCGTAACATTCAGCAAACCGTGTTTTGCTGCCCTGCTTTTTGCAGAACTTTTCGGCGGAACGGTATACAGAAAATCGATAATACCCGGAATAGCCGCTGCTAAGGCACCGATAATGCCGCCCAACTCCAAATATTTCCCAAACTGCCAATAAACAGTTGATCCACTCAGAGCTGCCAAAACATCTGTTATAAACGCGCCGATAAAGAAGGCGACCGGAAACACAATGAGTATCGGATGGAGCGGATGGCCTTTGATGTGAGCTTTACTTTTCATAGCTATGATATATGGTAGAAGTTTCTTTTAATTTTCCATCACGACATTTTCTCTTGTAAATCTCCCCAGGACTTCCAAAGGCGTAGAAAAACTTTTCTCGTATACCCTTCGCATTTGCTACATCTTTAACCAGATCAGCAAATTCATGGAAATTTAAATAAACAGGATTTAGCCGATCGCCTATTTTGGTGGTTAGTCCATATTCGGGCGGTTCATCTTCATGATAATACGTACCAAAAATCCTGTCCCATATAATGAACGTTGCTGCAAAATTCTTATCCAGATATTTCTTCTGGGATCCATGATGTACCCGATGGTTAGACGGAGTTGCAAAAACATATTCAATAATCGGATGAAGCTTTCCTATGTATTCTGTATGAACCCAAAACTGGAAAAGAACGCTTATTTGACTGGTAACAAAAAAAATAACCGGGTGAAAACCAATAAGAGCAAGTGGTAAAAAGAAAATGATTTTCAAATTCTGCAACCAGCTCATCCGGAAGGAAACAGTTAAGTTGTAATGCTCGGCCGAATGATGAACCACGTGAGTAGCCCAAAAGAACCGGTTAAAATGAGAAATCCGATGCGACCAGTAGCTGCAGAAATCGAATATAATGTAACAGGGAATAATTGTCCACCAGCCAAAAGAAATCCGCCAGGGTACTATATTGTAAATCCATACGGCGCCATAGAACAGACCAATTTTTATGAATAAATTAATGGCTATGTTTCCAAAGCCCACTAATACGGATCCGACTGACTCTTTTACCCGATAGTTTGACTTCTGTAAATACCATGAATATCCTATTTCCAAAAGGGTTAAAGCCGCGATCACCGGAATTGCGAAAACAATTATATCGGGTGAGCTTTTTTCGAGCTTCGTAATCTCTCCGTATGGGATTTTGCTTGCTCCAAAAATGGGATTTCCCTTTAATAAAATCATTTCCAAATTTAATGCAAGGTCGGTTTTAACTACTTAGACATACATTCAATTGCTTTGATCTTTAAGCTGATCGTAATCGAACTCAGCAACATCCTTAAATTCGGTTACTGATTGATCAAGGTAAATCGCCGAATGCTCATCTTCGATTTTTTGAATTTTATTGGCTGGAATGAGGATTTTTTTTCCGGAATACCAGTCGCCTGTTTCTACTACCAAAGATGAGATATGCCAGGTCGAGCCATCAAGCAAAAAATCTTTTATCTCGCCAAGTTCACCATCAGTGGCATAGATGATATATTCTTTAAAGTCCTTAAAACTTCTTAAATGCAGATTACCTGTGGGATGCTGAACATTCTCCGTTCCAGCGCCTGAGTCCTCTTTATGATGATGAACCTCGTCCGAAATACTGTCAGCAAAAGGAATTCCCGGAGCAATAACACCCCCAACCATCCCTGAAGTCATAAAACCTACACCAGCGCCTGTATTTATCGGCCACGAATAATAATTATGGAGATCCGTTTCCTGCTGATGTGAAACCGGCTTATCGGTATCAATATCAGGGCTGTGTTTGATCTGATCTTTGGTTAAGTTTACCGGAAAAGTCCGGGCATCCCACTGAGGCGTTTCCAGAGCTACCGGCGAAAGAAGCACTTTCCGGCCAAACAGCCAATTGCCTGTCTCGACAATCAAATAGCGTATATTCCAAGTTTGATCATCGAAATAAAAATCTTTGACCTCCCCTATTTCGCCATCAGTAGCTCCCATTGTAAAGCCTATCAAATTATCTGTACTATGTAACATAGCGCCTCCTGTTTTAATTTGTTAGAGATATTATTTACCGTCTTTTAAATGAATAATCCTGGCGTGAATTTGTTTTCGGAAAAATACTTTTTAGAAATCTGTATTGATTTCCGGTCTAAAACAATTCAGCGAATTATATGCTTATTAAGAA
>CAMPKC010000073.1 GCA_946887045.1 uncultured Sphingobacteriaceae bacterium
GGGCCGAGACAGGGGTCGGACCAGCCATTGCATCAGGTAACCATGTAAACAGAGGGATCTGTGCGGACTTTCCGATTGCACCTACAAACAGTAGCAAGGTAATCAGCGTAAGCATACTGTTATTCGGTGCCAGGTTTGCCGCCGCCGGAAATACTCTTGAAAACTCGAGACTTCCAAATGTGCTGAAAATCAAAAACACACCGATTAAGAACCCTAAATCGCCGATACGGTTCATTACGAAGGCTTTTTTAGCGGCACTTGCGTAAGATGAGTTAGTAAACCAGAATCCGATGAGCAGATAAGAACACAATCCAACACCTTCCCACCCGATAAACATGATCACATAATTGGATCCTAATACCAGCAAAAGCATGAAGAATACAAAAAGGTTCAGATAGGAAAAGAACTTCCCAAAACCTGCGTCATGATGCATATAGCCAACAGAGTACACATGTATCAGGAAACCGATACCTGTAACGATAAGCAGCATTAAAGAACTTAAAGGATCTACCTGGAAAGAGAAAGGAACTAAAAGATTTCCTGCATGTATCCAGTCAAAAAGCGGAACTACGAAAGTTTTGGCGGCGACGCTCTGTAATTCTACAAAAATGGCGATACTCACAGCGAATGAAAGGAATACAGTAAGACTGCCAATCACTCCCGACACCACCTTAGGAAAACTATTTCTGCCCAAGCCTAATATAAGGAAGCCTATTAATGGAAATAAAGGAACGAGCCAAACTAAATTTATCATGAACGTTTTCGACGTTTAATTCTCAAAAAATATTACCACTTCAACCTGTTCAACACGTTAATGTCGGTCGAACTGGTATTTCTATATATCATAACAATAATGGCCAGTCCCACCGCTACTTCCGCTGCAGCCAAAGCCATAACAAAGAACACAAATACCTGTCCTGATGCATCTCCTCTGTAGGCCGAAAAAGCCGCCAGCAAAAGATTTACAGCATTCAGCATTAGCTCAACAGACATAAAGATCACAATTGCATTGCGACGGATTAAAACTCCGATAACGCCTATACAAAAAATAATTGAGCAAAATAAGATATAGTGATTAAGCGGGACGCCCTGGATTGAATTTGTAATTGATTCCATTATACGTTCTTAGGGTCCTTTTTAGCGAGTAAAACAGCTCCAACCATTGCTGACAATAATAAAATAGAGGATATTTCAAAAGGAAGAAGGAATTCTTTGAAGAGTACTTTTCCCAGATTTTCTACCAGTCCGATTCCCGGATTCTTAAGAACAACCGGATCCGAATCGCCTAAAGCTTTAACAGACGCTACCAGAGTAACCAGTAAACACATTCCTGCTACCGCCCCGGCTACTTTTATCAAAGTCGATTTCATTGGCTCCGAGTCCTCATTAAGATTCAGAAGCATCAGAACGAAAAGAAAAAGCACCATAATGGCACCCATATAGACAATAAAGTTCACTATCGCCAAAAATTGCGCGTTCAGTAAAATATAATGAATAGTAAAGGTGAAAAAAGTGACGATTAAATACAGTACGCTATAAACCGGGTTCTTAGAAAAGATAACCAGTAACGAAAAGAAGATAGATAAAAAAGCAATTAAATAGAATAAATTCATTAATTGTATGTTTGTTCTTTGCCATCTTCTCCGTTATGCGGAAAAGATGGGCAAAGGTATAACTTTTTACGATTTCAAGGGAGATTCAACCAGTTTATCTTTACCGAAAATAAAATCCTTTCTCAGGTAATCGGCCTCCAGAAACGGCCCGTCTAAATAAATTGCCTCCTTCGGACAAGCTTCCTCGCATAGCCCGCAGAAAATGCAGCGAAGCATATTCACTTCGTAAACCGCTGCATACTTTTCTTCACGATACAACTGCTCTTCGCCTTTTTTGCGCTCACCGGCAATCATCGTGATCGCTTCAGCCGGACAGGCCAGCGCACACAATCCGCACGCAGTACAACGTTCGCGGCCCTCTTCATCTCGTTTTAAAGAGTGCAAGCCACGCCAGTTCTCAGACATTGGTCTTTCCTGTTCAGGATAGAAGATTGTCTCTTTCTTTAAAAACATATGACGAAAAGTAATCGCAAGCCCCCTGATAATTGCCGGAAGATATAATCTCTCCGCAAAAGTCATTGGCTTTTGTTCAATTACTTTTTTTCTGTTAGTTAATGATTCCATATAAATAAGGTAAAAGGTGAAAACCAAAAGATGAAAGCCAGTTCAAAATCCGAGCTTACATTTTCTTCTTCTTATATAACCTTGTTTTTTTATAAAGGTAAAAGGTGGTAGGTAAAAGGGAAAAGGCATTTCAAATACATCTCTCCTGTTTATCTAACCTCGTTTCGCCCCACTTTTTACTTTTTACTTTTTACTTTTTACTTGATACCTGCTACTTGATACCTGCTACTTGATACTTGATACTCTACCACCTACTTAAAATAAGCATCCTTCACCACTATCCAGATCCCTGTTATCACAATATTTGCAATACCCAAAGGAATAAGTACTTTCCATCCCAGATTCATTAACTGATCATAACGGAAACGCGGAACTGTCCAGCGAACCCACATAAAAAAGAAAATGAAGAAGAATATTTTTGCAAAAAGGAATGCCACGCCCAACAATGTTACCCAGTTTTGATGTACGCCCATCTCAAGCAAATTATTCATAAATGGGAAGTTATATCCGCCAAAGTAAAGCGTTGCCATTACTGCCGATGAAATAAACATATTGATGTATTCAGCGAACAGAAAACCTCCAAGTTTCATACCGGAATATTCTGTATGATAACCTCCAACCAACTCGTTCTCGCTTTCTGGTAAATCGAACGGAGTTCTGTTACATTCTGCAAATGCACAGATTATAAATATTAAAAAACCCAAGGGCTGTACCCAAACGTTCCAGTTTACAAATCCGCTTTGCTGCTCGGCAATAGTTTTAAGCGATAAACTGCCGGTTACCATCAAAAGAGCAATAATTGATAATCCCATTGCAATTTCATAACTGATGTTTTGTGATGCCGCACGAATGGCACCCATCAGTGAAAACTTATTATTGGATGCCCAGCCACCAATCATTATACCATAAACACCCAAAGAAACTACCCCGAAAATGTATAGAATACCTACATTAATGTCGGCTACCTGAAGTTCCACTACCGTGTCGCCAAAAGTTAGTGTTTGTCCGAATGGGATTACTGCACTACCGATCAATGCTGTTAGCAGCGCCAGAGAAGGTCCGGCGATAAATAGGAAAGCATTTGATTGTGATGGAATGATCTCTTCTTTAAAAAACATCTTCGCCCCATCTGCCAGTGGCTGTAACATTCCGTTCCACCCTGCGCGGTGCGGACCAACCCTTCCCTGAAGGAAAGCTGCGATTTTACGTTCTGCTAAGGTTGAATAAGCTGCAACGCCCAGTGATACCCCAAATATTGCAGTAACTAAAATAAATTTCTCTATTACGAATGCTAATTCCATTAGTGATGCTTAGTTGCTCTCTCGAATTCTTCTTTATTCGCCTCCTGTAAAGCATGATTTTTTCTCACAACCGGAGGCGGAGCTAATTGTTCATAATGATTGGATGAAATTACGGAGCGATTCGAGATTTTTCTCGGACCCTCAATAACCCAGTCACCGGTGTTTTTAGTTTCGAAACGGCAGGTATTGCAGATAAAATCTTCAACCTCGCCATATACATCCTTACGTGCGGTCACCCGGATAACATCTTCTCCTTTATACCACAAAGCAACTTTACCGGTACAGGTAGGGCAATCGCGATGCGCATCCACAGGCTTGCTGAACCAAACACGCTGTTTAAAGCGGAACGTTTTATCTGTTAGGGCCCCAACCGGACATACATCGATTACGTTGCCGGAAAAATCGTTGTCGATTGCTTTTTCAATATAAGTTGAGATTTCGGATGCATCGCCACGGCCTAAAATACCGTGCTCGCGGCTATCAGTTAACTGATCTGCCACATACACACAGCGGTAGCATAAAATACACCGCGTCATATGAAGTTGTATTTTGTCGCCTATGTCAATCTTATCGAATGTTCTGCGCTCAAATTCGTACCGGGTTGCTTCAGATCCATGCTCATAGCTTAAATCCTGCAGATGACATTCGCCGGCCTGATCGCAAACCGGGCAATCAAGCGGGTGGTTGATCAATAACATTTCAACAACACCTTTTCTTGCCTCCTTCACTTCCGGCGAAGTTATGTTTTCAACTTCCATCCCCTCCATTACCGTAGTACGGCACGAAGCCACCAGTTTAGGCATCGGACGAGGATCTTTTTCTGAACCCTTACTCACTTTCACCAGACAGGTACGGCACTTGCCGCCACTGCCCTCTAACTTGGAATAATAGCACATTGCCGGAGGCACAATGTCTCCACCAATCTGACGGGCAGCATTCAGGATACTTGTTCCTGGTTCTACCTCGATGCTTATTCCATCTATTGTAACTTTCATTATAAATTCAAAAGTTAAAAGTCAAAATTTTCGACACCTTAGTGTCTTTAATTAAACTCAACCAATACTTGGTTTCGTTTGCAGATTTTAATGCTATTAAATAAAATTTCCTAAAGTCTCTTCTGGAACTACCCGCTTCCTTCTTCTACGTTCGCTCCAATGGATGTCCCGCTTCTCAGTACCTGATCAAAAAGCGATATATATATATTCTTTCAAACCCTAATGCCCCTACGAACTGTATTATTTCCTTCGAGAAATTATACGACCGCTGTTTAATAACATACGGCTTATCGCTCACGCGCTGGTTTTCTTTTTAATTTTTACTTTTTAATTTTGAATTATCTCCAAAGGACCAGCATACCCTGCTAAACCGTAATTCCTTTCCATTGCTTCCTTTGGATTGCTTACATGCCACTCAAACTCATCACGGAAATGACGGATTGCACTCGCCACAGGCCACGCCGCGGCATCACCAAGCGGACAAATCGTATTTCCCTCTATCTTCTTTGAAACGTCAACCAACAAATCAATATCACTCAATTTACCATGACCATATTCCAGTCGGTGCAGTACTTTCTCCATCCAGCCGGTACCTTCACGACAAGGCGAACATTGACCGCAGCTTTCATGATGATAAAAACGCGAGAAATTCCAGGTGTTTCTAACAATACACTGATCTTCATCAAATGCTACAAATCCTCCCGATCCCAACATAGTTCCTGTTGCAAAGCCACCTTCCGAAAGCGACTCATAAGTCATCAGTCGATTTTCGCCATTTGCAGTTTTAAGTATCAGATTTGCGGGAAGGATCGGAACAGATGAACCTCCGGCAACTACCGCCTTCAATCTTTTGCCATTCGCAATTCCACCACAATATTCATCAGAATAGATAAATTCTTCTACCGGAACACCCAGTTCAATCTCATAAACTCCTGGTTTATTCAAATTACCCGAAGCAGAAATAAGTTTAGTTCCCGTGCTTCTTCCTATCCCAACTTTAGCATATTCATCCCCGCCATCATTGATAATCGGGACTACTGCAGCGATAGACTCCACGTTATTTACTACCGTAGGGCAGTTATATAAACCGGAAATTGCCGGAAACGGAGGTTTAATCCTCGGATTTCCACGCTTTCCTTCTAACGATTCAATTAAAGCTGTTTCTTCACCGCAGATATACGCACCACCACCTGGCTGCACATAAACCTCGTGATCAAAGCCTGATCCCAGGATATTCTTTCCCAAAAAGCCCGCTGCTTTCGCTTCAGCAATCGCTTTTTCAAGGATACGTATCTGCGGCATCATTTCACCGCGTACGTATATGTAAGAAGTATTTGCGCCTAAAGCATAACTGGCCACAATCATTCCTTCAACCAAAAGGTGAGGAATGTAGGTCATTAAATATCTGTCTTTAAATGTTCCTGGCTCCGATTCATCCGCATTACAAACCAGGTAACGCGGCTTACCTTCAGGCTTAGCCAGAAAGCTCCACTTCATCCCGGTAGGAAATCCTGCCCCACCACGACCACGCAGGCCAGACTTTTTAACTTCCTCTACTACATCATCGGAAGACATCGATTTCAGCGCCTTTTCAACAGCACGGTATCCGCCTTTCTGACGATATACATCGAAAGTATTTATTCCGGGAACGTTGATATGTTCTAATAATAATTTGCGTCCCATTTTATTCGCCTATTTGAGGTTTTACAGCTGTTGTAAGCCTTAAACTTTCAATTAACTCATCAATCTTTGCTTCAGTTAAATTCTCGTGGAATTTATATTCAGGGCCGATTTGTAATACCGGTGCCATTCCGCAAGCTGCAAGGCATTCTACACCTCTCCAGCTAAATAAGCCATCCGGAGTAACTTCGCCTTCTTTTACGCCGAGCTTCTGCTCAATGTATTTCATTATTTTTTCCGCCCCAACCAGGCAGCAAGGCCCGGTACGGCAAACCTCCAAAACATGTTTACCCAGCGGCTTCAAAAAATACATAGTATAGAAGGTTGCTACCTCATATACCTCAATCGGTTTTATATTCAGGTAGTCGGCCACTTTATCCATTGCAGGCGCACTTACCCAGCCGTACTCTGCCTGTACTAAATGTAAAATCGGCAATAGGGCTGATTTCTGCCTTCCTTCCGGATACCGGGCAACAATCTCATTGAACTTAGTAATAAGCTCCGGACTAAAAACTACTTCCTCGGGTTGAGCAACATTAAGCATCTAATTCTCCTGCAATAACATTTAAACTACTCAGATTGATAATTGCATCCGAAAGAAGCATTCCTGAGCTCATGGGTGCATACATCTGATAATTAATAAAGCTTGGACGGCGGAAATGCAAGCGGTAAGGACTCCGTCCGCCATCATTCACCAGGTAAAAACCAAGCTCGCCATTTCCTCCTTCAACACAGTGATACACTTCAGTCTTCGGAGTATCTATTTCGCCCATCACAATTTTAAAATGATAGATCAGGGCTTCCATATTATTATAAACTTCTTCTTTCGGCGGAAGGTAGAACTCAGGCACATCCGCATGGAAAACACCCTTAGGTTCTTTTTCAATTTTTTCAAGAGCCTGTTCTATGATGCGAACGCTCTGCCACATCTCTTCCTGACGTACAAGGTACCGGTCATAAATATCACCTGTTTTGCCTACCGGAATGTCAAAATCAAAATCTTCGTAAGAACTATAGGGCTCGTTTACACGGACGTCGTAGTCCACGCCGCAAGCTCTAAGAATCGGACCGGTCCAGCTGTAGTTCATTGCTGTTTCAGCATCAACAGCCGCAACACCGGCAGTCCTGTCAATAAAGATCCGGTTCCTGTCGAACAAAGCTTCAAATTCTTTCAATACCGGCGTGAAGTTTTTCAGGAATTTTTTGATCTTCGCGAACGCGATATCATTAAAATCTCTTTCGAAGCCACCGATACGTCCGATGTTAGTGGTTAAACGGGCGCCACAAACCTCTTCATATATTTCGTAAATATGCTCACGCTGCTCCATCAGGTATAAAAAGCCTGTATAAGCACCGGTGTCTACTCCCAAAATACTGTTACAAATAAGGTGGTCAGAGATACGGGCAAGCTCCATAACAATTACACGCAGGTAATCGACACGTTTAGGTGTTTGAATCCCTAAAAGCTTTTCAACCGTCATATGCCATCCCATATTATTGATGGGCGACGAACAGTAATTTAAACGGTCGGTAAGCGGAGTGATCTGATAAAATGGGCGGTGCTCTGCTATTTTCTCAAATGCTCTGTGTATATATCCGAGGGTAGAAACACCACTCACAATGCGTTCGCCATCCATCTCCAGCACATTCTGGAAAACCCCATGCGTCGCCGGATGGGTTGGCCCCAGGTTAAGGGTCGTTGTTTCTTGTAACTCCTGCCTTTCGGCGATTATTGGATGATTCATTTTATCTTCCGAAGAAAAAGTCTCTTTTATCAACACGGTTCGGATCTTCCAATGGAAATTCCTTCCTCATCGGGAAAACCGTCATGTCATCTACATTTAATATACGGCACAGGTTCGGATGTCCTTCAAACGTTATTCCAAAGAAATCGTACGTTTCTCTCTCCATCCAGTTCGCACCTTCCCACAGTACGGTTGCCGTAGGTATTACCGGATTGATCTCTTCTAAAAATACCTTGATACGAACCCGGACGTTATTTACAAAACTATGGATATGATAAATTACACCTATCGGGAGTTCTGTTCCGGGGTAGTGTATGCCGGTAATATCTGTGAGGAAGTTAAAGTTCAGCCCCGGATCTTTTTTTAGAAACGTCAGGATCGGAATAATATCTTCCTTCGAAGTCTCGAACGTTAAAAGGCCATAAGGCTCTGCTATCGCGGATATCTTTTGGCCGAATTGTTCATTTAATTTATCCAGTACAGTTTGGTTGTTAATCTTACCCATTACTGTATTCCGTATTTATTCATTAACTCTTTATACTCCGCTCCATTTCTGCGACGCAGAGGTTCATTTTTTACAAGTTCCTGCAATTTAAGCACTCCCGACAAAATAGCTTCAGGACGCGGCGGGCAACCCGGAACATACACATCAACAGGAATAATTTCGTCGATACCCTGTAAAACAGAATAGGTGTCGAAAATACCTCCGCTGCTGGCGCAAGCTCCAACTGCAATAACCCAGCGCGGTTCGGCCATTTGTAAATATACCTGTCTTAATACGGGGCCCATTTTTTTTGCGATGGTTCCCATAACTAAAAGCATATCAGCCTGTCTGGGCGAAAAAGATGGTCGCTCTGAACCAAATCGTGCTAAATCATAATGCGAACCCATCGTAGCCATAAATTCAATTCCGCAGCATGAGGTAGCAAACGGCAGTGGCCACAATGAATGTGAACGGGCAAGGCCGATCACTTTATCGAATGAAGTTGCAAAAAATCCTGATCCTTCGATACCCGGAGGGGCTTCTGCTAATTTTATATCACTCATTTCTTCTGTCCTTCCCAATGCTTGTTTCCAATGGAAATCAAGCGGCAAATTTAAATTTTTACTACTTCTCTTTTGAAGGGTATATTTATTTAGAAATGTTCTAATTACTTCTGCCAGTCCAGCGCTTTCTTACGGATAATGTAAATGAAGCCCAGCAAAAGCGTACCCATAAAAATGAACATCTCAATCAACCCTTCCATTCCCATCTCACGAAAATTCACTGCCCATGGATACATAAATATTACCTCAATATCGAACAGTACAAACAGGATAGCCACCAGGAAATATTTGATAGAGAATGGCTGACGGGCGTTTCCTATTACCTCAATACCAGATTCGAAAGGCGTTAATTTGTCCTTAGTTTTTCGTTTCGGGCCCAATAGGTGAGTGGCAATCATAGTAACTACAACAAAACCTATGGCCACAATCATTTGAAAAATGATCGGCAGATAACTAACCGGTGTACTTTGTGCTTCCATTTTTTAGATTACGGAGGCAAATATAAATAAAAAGAGCCGGATCTTTTAAGATACCGGCCCTCTAAAAAAGATCATTATGTTATTGACTTGCCAGTGCTTTTAAAGCAGCTGTCGCATACTCATTTGAAGGATCTATAGCCAGTGTTTTCCTTAACAACTCCTTCGATTTATTTGTATCATTCTTGCTATAATAGTTAGCCAGATAGTTATATGATTCAACTAAATCCTTTTTGTTGTACTCTGTAAGTTTATCTGCAGGTGTAGCAGCCTGAATTTCTATAAACTTCTCATAATGCGGAACAGCCAAACCTTTCGGACTCTGATCGTTGTCAAGTAATTTATTAATTCTTCCTCTGTATATATGTGCTAATGCATAAGTCGGAACTACTTTACTAACATTACTAAACGCCGTATCGGCTCTCACTAAAGTAGCGGTATTCTTCGATTTTTGCGCATCAGGAACATTAAACACATAATCGAAGTAATACGAATATCCGATGTAGAACCTATCTGTAACAGACGGCTTTGGACCTTTGATAGTTAATTCGTATACCTGACCGGCTGCGTTATATTTCTTCGCGGTAAATAGCTCTTTACCAATGGCACTCATTTGCTCAGCCAGAGTTGAATCCAATTCTACTGCTTTAGCAAGGTTCTGAATACCTGTACTCAGATTCGCAGTATCCGTTTTCATTTGTGCTTTACCAAGATACAGGTAATCATAAGCAATTAATCTGTCCTTGTCTACCTTAGACATCCAGTTATTTAACGCCTTCAAACTTTCGGCATAATGTCCGTTCTCATAAGCTGAATATCCTAAATATCTGTAAATCCGAGGATTTGTCTGATCTATACGGGCCATTTCCTGAGCTTCTTTTTCAAGTGTTTTGAAATCTTTAGAAAGAACAAGAAAATCGGCGTAACGCATTCTCGACTCAATAGATCTATCGGTCAGATCCATGTATTTCACATAAGCATCTAACGCTTGTTTAATCCTTGATTGGTAATCTGCAGTTTCGGTAGCGGTATTAGCCCAACGCAAGTATGTCTCAGCCATCTCGCGATAAGCGGGACCGTAATTAGGATTAATCTTGATAACGTTATTGAATTCATCAAGAGATTCCTGCCATGCCTGCGCACGTTTATTAATTACACCCAGCTCTATTTTCGCACGAAGAAGATCTTTGTTAAAATCATAAGCGCTGCGATACGCACTGAATGCCTCACTTATTTTCTCCTGTCCTCTATACGCATCACCCAATGCAAGGTACGCTTCAGCATCCTTATCATCTATAGAAATTGCTTTCTCTAGATTAGTAATAGCGGCAGCGTAGTTAGGTTTAGGGGCCGCTATATATGCTTTTGCAACATAGATATATGGGTCATTGTCTTTTTTGCGAGCCAGATCTACTGCTTTTTTAAAGTTCTCTTCTGCTAAAGCACTATTGTTAGCTCTAAGAGCCACTGCCCCTAAGCCAACATAATTCAACGGATATTTTGCATCCGCAGCTACTCCTTTTGTGAAAGTAGCAGAAGCTGAATCGGCATATTCTCTTTGCAGATAAATATTTCCCAGATAGAAATAGTTCTCTGCATCAGCAGGCTTAGAGCTGATCAGGCTTTTCAATGTTGTATTTGCTTTTTCGTACTGCTCTGCGTCTATTGCTTTTTTTGCATCAGTTAACGATTGAGCAAAAGCGGATGTGCCTGCCATCAATGCGACAACTAAACTTGTTTTTACGACCTTTTTAATCATTTTCATGCTTAAATGTTTAATGTATTAATTTATCTTATTATAATCTCACGAGATGGTATGCTATCCGGCAATAAGCCCGATTTTAGCATAATTCTCTGTCCCCTCTCACTCGCCAGAAACGCTGCGAAACCTGTACCCAGGCCCGAACCTCCTTGACAATTAATAATGTACAACTCGCGGTTAAGAGGATACAAACCCAAAGCTAAGTTATTTTGCGAAGGTTTATAATATTTATCAGAACCTGACGCTCCCTTTACCGCCATAATCTTCAGACCTTTAACAATAGGTTCTAACTCTTCTGTTGGTTGCTTCATCCAATTATAACCTATAACACCAATTGTACCCGGATTATTGTGCACATACTTAATAACCTCCGAATTACTGCTTAGAGCATATACTCCTCTCTGTGGCAGCGCTTTAATACCAGCAAGTTCCTTCAGATATCGTACCGTACTGGAATTGGGATTATCAAACACAAGGTTCTTTGACGACTTGCCCTGCATTATACTTTTAATCTCATCTACCGTAATGGCAGTATCCTGCGATGTATTGCTTGTGATGAGTGCAACAGCATCAGTAGCGATATGGTTTGTACGAATTATAATATTCTTGTTTTTGAAAACATTTGCTTCCCGTGGCAGCAGCTCTCGCGACATAATAGCAACATTAATGCTATCCTGCAACAGGAGGTTTAACACCTGTACCTCTGGTTTGTAAATAATATCAATCTTCGCCTGTGGATAAATGCTGTTAAATACAATGTGCTGGTCTTCCACAATCGGTGCAAAGCTTTCGTCCGCAATAATCTGTGTAGCTCCGATCGTAGCTGATTGTTTTGTCTTACTCTCCGCGCAGGAAAATAGCACCGCGCAGCTCAGAAGCAGTATGTAAAACTTTGAATACTTCATCTTAATTGTTTCTTGCCTGTAATAGCCTGATAAACCGGAAAGACGCATATACAATTAAAAGAACGGCAAATAAAAGACGATATGGATTTTCCAGTTGCGGAAGAAAGTCCTTCCACAAAACTAAACACAGTCCTAAAGTAAGGTAACAAAGGAATATTAAAAGCCCTAAAATGAACAGAAATCGCTTTGCGGGCGATTTCTGTTCTCTGTTTTCTCTGTCCAGCATGTTTTATTCCGGAACTTTTAACATCAGCGGCAATGTATACTGAACCCGAACCGGTCGTCCGTTTTGTACACCTGCTTTCCATTTCTTAGATCTGGCTAAAAGCTTTTTAGCAGCTTCGCCTGTACCATATCCCAAATCTCTCGGAACCTGGATATCTGTTAATGTACCATCCTTTTCCACAACGAACTGAACGATCATACGGCCGGAAACTCCGGCTTCAGAAGCCGCCGGTGGAAATGCGTAATTGCTACCAACCCACTCAAGGAATTTTTGAATACCACCTGGATATTCAGGCATCAACTCAACGCTGGCCTGGTTATAAACACCATTATCTTCTGTAATTTTTGATCCTACCGGAGCTTCTCCAACAGGCTCATCAATCCGAACTTCCTGGGTAGGGTCCCCCTCAATCTTTTTCTGACCGGGATCTGCCACTTTCAGCTCTTCTACGGTTGGAGGCTCTTCATCTCTCACTTGCTCTTTCGGCACTACTACCGGAGGCGGAAACCGCACCTGATCCACCTTTGGTTTCGGAGGCTCAACCGGAGGAGGAGGCGGAGGAGTATTCTCATCTACCGGAGGTGGAGGAGTAAGAATTACTTCTGTTTCTATGAGCTTCTCTTCTTCAGCCTGTGGCGTAATCCCTTTAACATATTTTGCAATTAAAGGGGCGCTTACAGCCAGAATAAACAGTGCGCTACCAATCATAAGAGCCTTAGTGGTATTCTTAGGGTTGGCTTTACGCAACTGGTATGCTCCATAGGCCTGATTCCTCCCTGTGAAAACCACTTCAAGCCATACCGGGTTAAAAATATCTAACTTTCCCATTTTCTTCTTTTAATAAAGGTTATCACGTTGAAGTAAACCAATCTCAGGAGTGGTAATATCAACGATGGCATACGACTGAACATTCGTAATCTTCATCTCATCCAGGATATCAACCAAATTCTTGTAATTTGATTTATCGCTTGGCTTTAACAATATCATCAGATCTTTTCCTGTCGCAGCCTTTACTTCTTTGATTTTATCCAGTATAGCTTTTCTAATGCCATTCTTTCCAAAATCTTCAGGTGTCGGACTAGAGGGATTATCGATTGTTCCCATATACCACTCAATCTTGTCATTCTTACCTAAAAGAATGGTCATGGTACGGTCGTCTGCTACCTCTAGTTTTGCATCTAATTTTTCATCTTTATCCGGCATCGCAAGGTCCATTGCCTGGGGTTTTGCAAGGGTAGTAGTTAGCATGAAGAATGTGATCAATAAGAATGCAAGATCAACCATCGCAGTTAAGTCAACGCGTGTTGATGCCTTCTTACTT
Organism: uncultured Sphingobacteriaceae bacterium; assembly: GCA_946887045.1. The sequence continues at coordinate 13,636 of CAMPKC010000073.1, forward strand.
CTAACCTTCCCGCCTTTTTTACCCCCGCCGGAGGTATCTAATTCTGCCATTTTATAATATTTTTAAAGATTTACTAATCTCTTCCTTCTAATGAAGTAATTAAACTGAATTTATTTACTTCCTGCTTTTGCAGCATATCAATTATCTTCTTGATAGTAGGATATTGTTCCTTTGAATCTCCTTTGATACTGAAACGCAAGGAGGTTCCATTGATCTCTTTTGTTGCAACACGCGAATTATAGATCCAAAAATGCAATTCAGAGGGATTGTTTCCTATCGAATCGATAGGTATTCCCGGCTGAAGACCTGGCTTATTTCTTTCGCCGGCGTTCATGCCAATTATTTGCTTCAAATTACCTACAGGAGCTCCAAAAGTCTCCATCAACGAGAAACGGTTTTTCTCGTCGGCTGTAAATGGAACACCATAACGCTCTGCCATTAACTCAAGCGTACGGGTACGTACATTCGGACCCGAAACACCAAAAAACACTTTACCCTCGCCTATAGTAAGGGTTGCGATATCAACGGTCGGTTGTTTTATTTGTACTGTGGATGAAGGAGTATCTACCGGCAGAGGCTCGGGCTGGCGTGCTGTTGCTGTTAAGATAAAGAATGTTAACAACAGGAAAGCTACGTCGCACATAGCGGTCATATCAATAGCGGTACTCTTTCTAGGGACTTTTACTCTAGGCATCGCTTAATTTTTTTATCGGTTTATATAGAGATGAGAATGTCCCGGCTTTTCCATAAACCCGGGACAAAAAATCTTCTAATTTTTATTTATGAGTACTTGCGTAGGTCTGCACAATCGAGAAACCTGCTTCGTCAATCGAATAAGTTAACTTATCAATTTTAGAAGTAAAGATATTGTACATGATAATTGCAATTGTTGATGTTGCAATTCCTGTTGCAGTATTGATCAAAGCTTCAGAAATACCGTTCGCAAGAGCAGCCTGATCCGGAGCACCGGCAGTTGCCAAACCAGCGAAGGCCTTGATCATACCTGATACCGTTCCTAATAGTCCTGTTAATGTACCTACAGATACTAAAGTTGCAAGTACTGTAAGATTTTGCTCTAACATTGGCATCTCCAATGCTGTTGCTTCTTCAATGTCTTTCTGAATTGCCAATGAAGCTTGTTCGGTGTTCATACCTGCATCAGCTTCAACCTCACGGTATTTTTTCAAACCCGATTTGATTACATTGGCTACCGAACCTTTTTGTTTATCGCATTCTGCAATCGCAGCTTCGATGTTACGTGCGCTTAAGTATCCCTGTATTTTTTGAACGAATACATCTACACTTCCATTTCCGGCGGCTTTGTTAATTACGATGAAGCGCTCAATTGAAAATACAATTACCATTAAAAGCATCCCCATTAATACCGGTACGATGATTCCACCTTTGTAAACCATTCCAAAATAATTTCCTGGTAGTGGGTGTCCGTTTTCCGGATCTCCTCCTTCAAAGTTTGCAGAATTTCCCATTACAAATTTCCAAAGCAAAATTCCGATTATAATACAAATTACTATGGTTAAACTTGCAAAGATGCTTGAACCTGATCCCTCTTTCTTCGCTGTTGCTGTTGTTTCTTTTGGTGCGGTTGCCATTTTACGTTAAAATTTAGTTTTTAAATTGAGTTTAGATTATAAATTAGTTTTAAAAATTGATTGCAATATAATTATCGGGGTAACAAATGTATATTATTCCGAAATAATAAAAAATAATTCGCGTATGAAATAACATTTCCGTTACGCTTTCAGGATCCTAGCTGTCGGGACAATAACTCTGATTGAAAAATAATGTTTTACAATGAAAACTATTTTTTCTCTTAAATGCAAGTATAGAAATCAAATACAGGTTATTTAATTGTTAAATTAGGGTTAACCACCGGCTCGTTTTACTTTATATCCGTCATTCTTAAGCATTTCCATGATCTTATCACGAAAATCGCCTTGTACCAAAATCTCACCGTTTTTTGCAGATCCACCGGTACCGCATTTCTGTTTGAGCTTTTTTCCTAAAATTTCCAGGTCTGTTTCGTTACCAATAAAGCCGGTAATTAATGTAACTGCTTTTCCTCCTCTTTGTTTCTTATCCAGTTGTACTCTTAGATCCTGTTGTTGTGGAGCTAAGGTTTCCTGCTCTGCAGATTCGTTAAATTGATATTCAAATTCAGGATTTGTAGAATAAACTACCCCGGCTATATTCTTATTTTTTTTTGACATTATTCTAGTTCAAAACAGTAAGAGACAGTGGTTTAACTTTGACACTCACTTCCTTAGCCATTTCAAGAGGTTCCCCGTCCAGATGAACTGTGCCTTCCTTTTTTCTGTTAATACGTATATCTTTTCCTTTTATTATTTCCACGTACTTAGTTTTATGGATCGTCTTATTAAATAAGTGAAACCCTATCACCGGTAAAGCCGATAAGGGGAAAGGTTTTATCACACAAATATCTAATAATCCATCATCAAGTTTAGCCTCCGGCGATATATATGCGTTATTTCCGTACTGACAAGAGTTTGCAATACTAATCATAAACGCATCTATTTTAAAATGATTCCCGTCAATTGTAAGATCATAAAGATCCGAACTGTACGATGAGATTTCACTTAAAGCGGTACCAATATAGCCTTTTAATCCTCTGTTTTTAAGTTTTGCAAACTTAAGGCTGATATGTGCGTCGAAGCCCAATCCCGCCATGTTAAAAAACTTACGGTCGTTTAATACGGCCGAATCAATTTGCCGTGTTTTTAAATTGTTTATAATTGATAATGCTCTTTTGTTATTCAAAGAGATATTCAATGCCCTGGCCAAACCATTGCCCGAGCCAAAAGGAATAATCCCCATCACAACCCGAGTGCCTTCTAACGCCGAAGCCACCTCGTTTATTGTGCCATCGCCGCCAACAGCTACAACTATATCCTTCCCCCTCTCAACAGCCTCGAGGGCCAGATCATTGGCATGGGTCGGCCATTCGGTATACACAAATTCAGGATCAAGGATATCAAGATCTAATTGAGCTTTTGCCAATGCCGGAAAATCCAACTTCTTCTTACCCCCCGATATAGGATTTATGATGAATAAAACGCTCTTTTTCAATTGAAATATAAAAAGCTAAAATAGCTTATAATTTCCCTTAATATAAAAATAATTGTACTTTCGCCCCCGTAATGGTGGAATGATTTGCTTTGCCGCTCTGTGGCAAGATTGCAACCACGTAAAAAAATTGCTAATACTAAGTTTTTTACATCTGCGATCCCTTTCCTTCCTCAAGATTGAGTTTTTTGATTTTTAAATTTTTAATTTATTTGATATGCCTTATTTATTTACTTCTGAGTCTGTTTCTGAAGGACACCCGGATAAAGTAGCTGATCAAATTTCGGACGCTTTGATTGATAATTTCCTTGCCTGGGATGCCGATTCCAAAGTAGCATGCGAAACATTGGTTACTACAGGCCTGGTAGTTTTGGCTGGCGAAGTAAAGTCAAACACATATCTCGACGTACAGAAAATAGCACGCGATGTAATTGCTAAAATAGGCTATACAAAAGCTGAGTATATGTTCGAAGCGAGTTCTTGCGGCATTATCTCGGCTATTCACGAGCAGTCTGCCGACATTAACCAGGGAGTAGACCGTAAAGAAAAACAAGAGCAGGGTGCGGGCGATCAGGGAATGATGTTTGGTTATGCTACCAGCGAAACCTCAAATTACATGCCTTTAGCTCTGGATCTGGCTCACAAAATTTTAATTGAGCTTGCAGCTTTACGCAGAGAGAATTCTGAAATTTCCTATTTACGTCCGGATGCTAAATCTCAGGTAACTATCGAGTATAGCGACGACCATAAACCTGTTCGCATCGACGCCATTGTAGTTTCAACCCAGCATGATGATTTCGCTGAAGAAAAAGCAATGCAGGAAAAAATAAGCAAAGACATTATCAGCATCCTTATTCCTCGGGTTAAAGCTCAGTTAAAACCCGAATTACAGGGCCTGTTTAATAACGATATTAAATATCATATCAATCCTACCGGCAAATTCGTTATCGGAGGACCTCATGGTGATACTGGTTTAACGGGACGTAAAATCATTGTTGATACCTACGGTGGTAAAGGCGGTCACGGTGGTGGCGCTTTCTCCGGTAAAGACCCTTCGAAAGTAGATCGTTCAGCGGCATACGCAACCCGTCACATCGCTAAAAACCTGGTAGCAGCCGGAGTTTGTGATGAGGTTTTAGTTCAGGTATCCTACGCGATCGGAGTAAAAGACCCCATGGGTATATATGTTAATACTTACGGATCTTCCAAAGTTGCGCTTAACGACGGTGAGATCGCAACTAAGGTCGCAGAGATTTTTGACATGACCCCTTACGGAATCGAAACCCGCTTAAAACTTCGCAACCCGATTTACGCAGAAACCGCCGCATACGGTCACATGGGAAGAACTTCCGAGATCGTAAAAAAAGAATTCAAAGACGCCAACGGCGGCAAAAAAGAAGTGGAAGTAGAATTATTTACCTGGGAGAAGCTTGACTATATTGATAAAGTGAAATCTGCTTTTGGGATATAATTCAAAAGTAAACTAAATTCTTTATAAGAGCCTTCTGGAAACAGAGGGCTTTTTAATTACATACTTTTTAAGACAAGTAGCGGCGCACGTTAACTATACCCATTCATGCCATAATTATAAACCAAAATCCCCCACTAACCATTTTCTTATCCCTCCAAATGCGCCAACCCCATCAAGCTCCTCAATTACCACGAACCCTCAACAACCCCGGAAGAAGCGCTGGCCCGACGAGAACGCCGAGCCAGGTGCTGGCCCTACGCGCCGAAGGATCGTTGTCGTCTAGACGTTATTCACACTTATATACTGTTTTTCAATGGAGTTCATGGTCTCGCGAAGAGCTCGGCATTGCTTCGTTCTGTTTCAAAACAAGT
>CAMPKC010000074.1 GCA_946887045.1 uncultured Sphingobacteriaceae bacterium
CACTCTATGATCTGATTTAATTCTTCTTTTGTTCGCCCCTTCTTCTCTACTTTTGTGATATACAAGGGATAGATTGAGGCAAAGGTCATGTTTGCGATACGCTGATTGTGAGTGTTGGAATTGTTCATGCTTTTTACTTAGCGTTAATGTATTATTCAAGTTCAAAACGCTTTGTTCTTGACGATGTTTTTGCTTCTAACTGCTGCCGTTGGGTTTTTTTAGACTGCCTTTCAGCGCGTTAATTTCACCATTGGTAATCGGCTACCCAATCCCCACCTTCTTTTCTTATTGAACTACTTTTTATGGCATTTGCAGAAAAACTATTTACAAATATATGAGTATACATGGCGTATTTTATCAGTCCTTGCTTTACATAACACAACACACCATACCATGTGGTTGCTATCTTCTTTGCAAAAAAAGCAATCAAAAAACTTATCGATCACTGGCTATTTGAAAGTTTATAACTACAAGCTTGGAAAAATAAATATGACTGTATCCAATTTCTTTAAAAAGGCCATCTTGTTACTGGTATTAACCAGATTTACATTTTACATCTCTGCACAAGAATACCCAAGGGCAATCTTAAGGGGTGATTATCCTGACCCCAGTATTATGCGTGACGGGGACGATTTTTACATGACGCATTCACCCTTTACGTATTCACCAGGATTTTTGATATGGCATTCGAAAGATTTGTTTAACTGGAAGCCCATAACACGAGCCATGCCCGATCTGGTAGGTTCTGCCATGGCGCCCGATCTGCTGAAGCATAATGGTAAATATTATATCTATTTCCCGGCCAAACAAACAAACTGGGTAATCTGGGCAAATGATATCCGGGGCCCCTGGAGCAAGCCCATTGATTTAAAGGTTCCCTTTATTGACCCGGGACACGCAGTAGGCGAGGATGGTAAACGCTATTTGTTTGTTTCAGAAGGTCGTATGGCTCCCTTATCAGACGATGGGCTTTCTGCTACAGACACTTTAAAAGAAGTTTATAACGGTTGGGATTATCCTAAAGACTGGATTACCGAATGTAAGTGCCTCGAATCTCCGAAAGTATTCAGGAAGGGCGATTATTTCTACATGGTAACAGCCGAAGGTGGTACAGCCGGGCCTGCGACCAGCCACATGGTTATTGTCGCCCGTTCAAAAAGCATTCATGGTCCCTGGGAAAATTCGCCATACAATCCCATAGTGCATACTTATTCTCCGGATGAAAAATGGTGGTCTAAAGGACATGGAACATTGATTGATGACGCAAAGGGAAATTGGTGGATAGTTTATCATGCCTATGAAAAAGGCTACCATAATCTTGGTCGCTATACGCTTATCGAGCCGATTGAATGGACGGAAGATGGCTGGTTTAAAGCATCGAAAGGAAATGGAAATGAAGTAAAAATATCGTCGTCAGGCTTTTCGCTGTCAGATAACTTCAATAAAGAAACCTTGGGATTGCAATGGACATCCTGGAAAGGTTATGATACAAATGCAATTCAGTTAAAAAAGGGACGTCTTGATTTAAAAGCGAAAGGTACCAACCCCACGGACGCGCAGCTATTATTAACCACAGTTCCGGATACAGCTTATAAAGCTCAGGTAGAATTGACTTTGACCGGGGGAAGCACTGGCGGATTGATATTGTTTTATAATGAGAAAGCTTTTGCTGGTATCACATCTGATGGAAAAGATGTTACCATCTACGATAATGCAGAAATACGAACAAACAAGTCAGTAGAGCTTGGAAAGCATTTTTATCTTAAAATAAAAAACAATCGTAATATCTGCGATATGTTTGCCAGCAAGGACGGCAAAAATTGGATAACGCTTCGAACTGGTTTGGATGTATCGGGTTTGAACCACAACAAATACCGCGGCTTTTTCGCATTACGGCCAGGGTTTATATCAGCCGGTGAAGGCACTGTATTATTGGATAATTTCAAGTATAAGTTAATTAAGTAAGCACGATCTAAATAAGAAAATAATCATTATGCCAATATTAACAGCGGTGCGTTTCAAAAAGAGTTTAATTACCGCAGCTCTATTTCTGGTATCCTGGCCATCTATTGCTCAAAAGCCCTTGTGGCTTGACGAAACCAAAAATGAGGAAAACAGGCTTCCTATGCATGCCTCGTATTTCGTTTACGAATCGGAATCAGCAGCATTAAAGAACGATTGGAAGCAATCCTCCAATTACGCCAGCCTCAATGGCCCATGGAAATTCTTCTGGGCAAAAAATCCCGATGAACTGCCGCAAGGTTTTGAATCTGCCGATTATAACGACGCCTCCTGGAAAACATTCAATGTGCCGGCAAACTGGGAGATGAACGGATACGGTTTTCCAATATATACTACAAACGGATTCGAATTTACTTATCTGTTAAAAGGCGGACGTAAACCCCCGATTGTGCCTCTGGATTATGATCCTACAGCCGTTTATCGCAGGGAGGTAATCATCGATCCAACATGGAATGGTAAAGAGGTTATCTTACACATTGGAGCGGCCAAATCGAACCTTTCTGTTTGGATTAACGGAAAATATGTGGGTTATGGAGAGGATAGTAAGTTGCCATCAGAGTTTAATATTACACCGTATCTAGTAAAAGGTAAAAACCTTATTGCGATGAAAGTGATGCGCTGGTGCGATGGGAATTACCTGGAAGATCAGGATATGTGGCGACTTAGCGGCATTACCCGCGATTGCTATCTGGTGGCAAGAAATTCCGTTCATTTATACGATGTGGAACTTATTCCCGACCTGGATGCCGCTTATAAAAACGCTACTCTGGATGTTAAGTTAAAGCTTAATAAAAAACCTGTCGCTCCGCTCACAGCAGTGTTCGAGTTGAGAGATGGACAAAAATTAATCAGTTCCGCAAATTTAAAATTCGATGCTTCGGAAAATGCTTCAGCAAAGCTGGCGATAAATGCACCCAAATTATGGACGGCAGAAACTCCAAACCTTTACGAGGCTATAGTAAAAATTAAAGATAAGGATGGAAATATTCTTGAAGTCATTCCCCAGGTAGCCGGATTCCGGAAAGTTGAAATTAAAGATGGCAGGTTTTTAGTAAATGGAAAACCGGTATTGATAAAAGGGGTAAACCGTCATGAATCAGATCCTGTTTCAGGACAAGAGATCTCCAGAGAGGCTATGTTACGCGACATTAAGCTTATGAAGCAATTCAATATTAATGCCGTTCGCACCAGTCATTATCCTAATAGTGAGACCTGGTTAGAACTATGTAATCAATATGGTCTTTATGTTGTAGCTGAAGCAAATATTGAATCGCATGGGCTGGGTTTTACCCTGGCTAAAACGCTGGCGAACAAGCCGTCTTGGGTGAATGCTCATTTGATGAGGGTACAGCGGATGGTAGAGCGGGATAAAAATCAGCCATCCATTGTGATTTGGAGTACCGGAAATGAAGCGGGTAATGGGTACAATTTTTACTCCTGTTATATGTGGCTAAAGGGGCGGGATACAAGCCGACCTATACAGTACGAAGGTGCATGGCTTGATTATAAGACACTTACCTGGGACTGGAATTCGGATATCATAAATCCGATGTATCCAACCCTGGATATGATGCAGAACTATGTAAAGGCAAATCCTGTACCTCAACGACCTTTCATCATGTGTGAGTATGCTCACGCCATGGGAAATTCCTTAGGTAACTTTAAAGATTACTGGGATGTGATCCGCGGTAATAAAAATCATTTTCAGGGAGGTTTTATATGGGATTTTGTGGATCAGTGTTTTCAACGCGTAAATGCCAAAGGCGATACTGTTTATACTTACGGAGGTGATTATGAGCCAAAGGAGGCTGCCACTAAATGGAATTTTGCTGCAAAAGGTGTCTTTTACGCTAACCGCAACCCTTATCCGCATGCCTGGGAGATGAAAAAAGTATATCAGGACATTCACACAAAACTGTTGAATAACAAAAGCCTGAACATCTATAATGAGAAGTTCTTTACCGGCCTCGAAAATGTAAAATTGCATTGGGAAGTGGTATTAAACGGACAGCCGGTTCAGCAGGGAGATATTGCGTCGTTGAACGTAAATCCTCAGGATTCCGCAACCATTACACTGCCGATCAGGAAAACAAAAGAAGGAGAGGCTTTTCTTAATCTTACCTACAGCCTTAAATCGACTGAGCCTTTGCAACCAGTAGGCCATATCCTTGCTACCGAGCAATTAAAACTGGGCGGAGAGTATAAAAATGTCATCGCATTGGCAGAAAAGGGGAGTATAGGGAAAAACGAAACTCCGGATGAGTTAAGTATCAGTTCTGATAAGGTCAACATTTCGTTCGATAAAAAGACCGGAATGTTAAAGCGATATGCAGTAGGGAACACCGTGCTTCTGGACCAGAATTACCTGTTCAGGCCAAACTTTTGGAGAGCACCAACCGATAATGATTTTGGCGCCAGATTCCAGACGAAACTGAAAGGCTGGAAGGATGCAGGGCTAAATCCTGTATTAAAATCAATCACATCTGAAACTCAGAAAAATATCATACTTGTAAGAGCAGAATATAGCCTGCCACAGGTATTGGCCAATCTAAGTATCGAATATGCGATCAACGCTGTAGGAGAGATTGCGGTTAATGAAAAGCTTTCGGTGGCCGATACCAGCAAGAAAATAGAAATACTTCCGCGGTTTGGTATGCAATGGACATTGCCTGAGGGCTTTAATGCTATTGAATATTACGGACGTGGGCCTCATGAAAACTATATTGATCGCAATTTTAGCGCCCACCTGGGTCTTTACAAACAATCGGTAGATGCACAATATTTCCCCTATGTTACTCCGCAGGAAACAGGTAATAAAACGGATGTGAGATGGTTTAGGGTTAGCAATGCTACCGGTCAGGGCCTCGAAATCAGTGGTTCACAACCTTTAAGTGTGAGTGCAAAGCATTATTTCGACAGTGATCTCGATAACGGCGATGAACGCAATCAGCGTCATGCCGCAGATGTTAGTCCGCGTCTGCAAACGCAGTTGAATATTGATTTGAAGCAAAACGGAGTTGGTGGCCTGGATAGCTGGGGTGCACGGCCTCTGCAACAATATCAGATGCCATTTGGAAACTATGAATTTCGTTTTTTTATTAAGCCACTGCTTCAAGGAAGTAAATAAAACATACACAATTAATGAATAACATAAAGCAAGTTATTGCGAAAGCAAAACTAGAAAGCACCCTCCTGATGCTTTGCGGTATCCTGATGTCTGCTATAACCTTTGGACAGCAGCCTAAAGGAAAATTGGCGGATAAACCCGTATTCAGCGACCCGGTCTTTGATGGTGCGGCCGATCCGGTAATTATCTGGAATAAGAAAGAGAAAAAATGGTTTATGTTTTATACCAATCGTCGGGCAACGGATATGAATCTGGATGGTGTTAAATGGGTACATGGAACAAGAATCGGAATAGCAGAATCAAGCGATGGAGGAGCAAGCTGGAAGTATCGTGATACAGCGAATATTAGATTTCGCCCGACAGCCGAGTACACCCATTGGGCTCCGGATGTGTTTGAGCACAAAGGCTTATATCATATGTTTCTTACTTATGTACCAGGTGTTTTTGTGAACTGGAATCATCCCCGCGAAATTGTTCATCTAACCAGCAAAGACCTTTTGAACTGGGATTACAAGTCTACCCTGAAATTGGTGACCGATAAGGTTATTGATGCCACTGTTTATCAGTTACCAAATGGCATATGGCGACTTTGGTACAATAACGAAAAGGACGCAAAATCTATTTATTACGCAGACAGTAAAGATCTGGAAAACTGGGATCAGAAAGGAAAAGTAATTGAAGAACGCGGTGAAGGGCCAAAAGTATTTCGCTGGAAAGGAAAATATTGGATGCTGGTTGATAACTGGGCCGGCATGAGTTTTTATTCTTCAGATGATGCAAAAACCTGGACAAAGCAACCGGATAGAATTCTTGAACTTCCTGGAAAAGGGAAAGATGACCAGGCAATTGGCGGTCATGCAGATGTAGTAGTTTCCAGCGATCGGGCTTTTGTTTATTACTTCACTCATCCCGGAAGGACTGCAAAAAAATATGTTGATAATGTTGAAACACGCAGAAGTGTGATTCAGGTAGCTGAACTGGAATATAAAAATGGCACAATCTCAGTAGACAGAGATAAAACCTGTTTACATACAATTGAAGAAGCAGGCAATCAATAAAAGGAAATAAAGAGTAAGCAGTGAATAATAATTTTTTGAAGTGTTTAGCCTTATCGTGGCTATCAATTGTCGGCTTAGCCGTTAAGGCCCAGCAAAATCCGCCTTTACCTCAACCGATAATCCCGGATTATGTTGCCGACCCCTCCGTTTCATACTTTAATGGCACATATTATCTGTACGGGACATCAGATATTGACCACGGCCTCAGTGAGATGGGACCTCCTGTTGTATGGACATCAAAAGATCTTGTAAACTGGAGTTATAAAGGAATGCTTTTTAAAGGTTTTGATTGGAATACGCCTTATACTTTTGGTCCCGAAGGAAAAAAGAAAACGGGTTATTTCAGATACTGGGCACCTGGTCTCGTAATTAAAAAAGGTAAAGTTTACCACTTGTATCCCACAATATTAAAGCCGGATAATAAACTAGGTACGTACCATTTAACATCAAAAAGCCCGGAAGGCCCCTTCCAATTCAGCAACGGGAAAGGTATTTTCTTTAATGAGCCGGAAAAGGAAAAAGAAGAGACTAAGCCTGTTTTTGCCGATATCGATGGAGACCCGTTTGTAGATGACGATGGGCAGGCTTACATCTACTGGCGCCGTAGAAAAGCTGCTAAACTAAGCGCAGACTGGAAAACTATCGAAGGCCCGGAAGTAACTATTCCAACCAAAAGAGGCGGATATTCGGAAGGTCCCTTCCTGTTTAAACGAAAAGGCATTTATTACTACTTCTACACCTTATCTGGCGGAGCCAACTACGTTTATGCTTATATGATGAGCAAGACAGGCCCACTGGGTCCGTTTGTTGCCCCCGAGCAGGATATGGTTTCTAAAACCAATCTTGAGACAGGTGTTTGGGGGCCAGGTCATGGAAATGTGCTGCATGTTCCCGGTACCGACGACTATTTGTTTTTCTATCTGGAATACGGCCAGGGAGGCACCACCCGGCAGGTTTATGTTAATCGCCTGCAATTTAATGCCGATGGAACCATTCAGCCAGTACAGGTAACTACTACAGGTGTTCTGGAAATGCCCAATTTGAACACAAGAACGCTTATATATCCTGTAAAAGTCACCGCTTCTAGTGTAAGGAGAGACACCATTATTAAAACCACTATCGACACAGTAATTGAGAAGTTACTCGTCATGCCGCCCAAATTTGTTGAAACCGAACTTGCAAGCGTTCAGCGTACAATGGACTTTAAACCGGAAAATGCTATTGACGGTTCAAACGGGACTTTCTGGATGAGCGACAACGCTGATAAGCAGCCCTGGTATCAGATTGATCTTGGCGCAATAAAACGGGTGAGAAGTCTGGAGCTTTTCTTCTTAAAATCTACCCTGGGGCATAGTTTTAAAATTGAAAAGTCGGAAGATGGCCAAAAATGGGAAGCGGTAATGATCCCTGAATCACAGGGAATTCGTTCTCCTGAAGTTATTAATGAATTAGGGAAAACGCGTTTCGTTAAGTTAACCATCTTGTCGGGGACCCCCGGTTTGTGGGAGCTTAAAGTGTATTGATAGAGTGCAAGTGCCCGATAAAAACTATAAATAATAGAGAAGAAACACACTGTATGAAACGAAACTTACTTGCCTTCTTGATTTTTTGCATCGGGCAATTCTGTTCGTATGCAAGGGCTAATGAGCCAGACTCGGCTTACCTGTTTGCTTATACAACCAATGAATATAAAAGACATAACGGGCTTCATTTTGCATGGAGTACTGATGGTAAAAGCTGGCAGGCTCTTGGACCCGAATACAAGTATATGCGCTGTGGCTACGGGCGGGAGAAATCAATCATTCAGCCGATGCTGCTGAAAGATAATCAAGGATTGTGGCATTGCTTATGGTCTTTGAACAATACAGAAGGAAAGTTTGCGCATGCCGCTTCAACTGATCTGCTGAACTGGAAAAGACAGTCATATCCGAATGTATTATCAAATGACAACTGCCTGAAAATCGAAGTAACTAATAATGGCAATGAATACAATTTAACGTGGCTGGGATCTCTGAGTGGAAAAGAGAAAGTCTATCGGGCTACAACCCGCGATTTTAAAGAGTATTCCGAAGCAAAAGAGACTCATCCCGGAACACGCCTTAACGGCTTGCGGAGCACTGTGGAAATACTAGGAATAAAGCAAACCGGGACTAAACACAAAGTCGAATGGAGCCTGATTGATGGACTGATCAAAGCACAGCAAATGGCGGTGTACAAAGGCTTGTTACAAGGAGAGGGAGGTCGTGAAGATATTACGCGCTTTGCCTCGTTGAAACCGGTAGAAGCCAGGATTGACATCAACGCTGCGGGAAGCAAATCTATAAGCGACATGCTGATCGGAGTATTTTTCGAGGATATCAATTATTCGGCCGATGGTGGACTTTATGCAGAGCTAATTCAAAACCGAGACTTTGAGTATACTTTGAGCGATACAGAGGGTAAAGACAAAAACTGGAACAGCCGCAAGGCCTGGAAGCTAAAAGGAGAAGGTGCGTCGTGGACAATTGATTCCTTAGCCCCTATTCACCCTAACAATAAACACTATGCCAAATTGGAACTCGAGCATTCCGGCGCGGCTCTGGCAAATGAGGGCTTCGACGGCATTGCTTTAAAAGCGGGAGAGAAGTACTATTTCTCGTTATTCTCCCGGGTATTGAAAGGAAAAGGAGGGCGAGTTCTGGTTCGTTTGGTTGACAAGGAGGGGAAAGTATGCGGAGAAGCTGCACTGAGCAGTACCTCCGCAGATTGGAAAAAACAGGAAATCGTGCTTACCTCTAAACAAACAGTAGCTGAGGCGCAGTTGGAAATCCATCCCCAATTTTCAGGAACTATCGCACTGGATATGATTTCGCTGTTCCCGCAAAAAACATTCAAAGGTCGCAGGAATGGTCTAAGGCCTGATCTGGCTCAGACGATTGCCGATATAAAGCCGCAATTTATGCGCTTCCCTGGTGGATGCCTGGCTCATGGGGGCGGCCTTGACAATATGTATCGCTGGAAAAATACTATCGGGCCGTTGGAGGCACGAAAACCGCAACCAAACCTCGCAGACTATCATCAGACTGCCGGATTGGGTTATTTGGAATACTTCCAGTTCTGCGAAGATATCGGAGCCGAACCCTTGCCGGTAGTACCAGCAGGAGTGCCCTGTCAGAATTCTCCGGGAGGGCAGCAGGGAGGCATTCCGATGAACGAAATGGATGATTACGTGCAGGAAGTCCTGGACCTTATTGAATGGGCAAATGGCGGGGTAAATACAAAATGGGGCAAGATACGCGCAAACTTGGGACATCCTAAACCATTTAATCTTAAATATTTAGGTGTTGGTAACGAAGACCAGATCTCAGATATATTTGAAGAGCGCTTCACAATGGTTTACAAAGCAGTGAAAGCGAAATATCCGGAAATTACCGTGATCGGGACATCGGGCCCTAATTCTGAAGGTACCGACTATGAAGAAGGCTGGAGTGTGGCGAACAAATTAGGCATTCCAATGGTAGACGAGCACAACTATCAAGCAGTCGGCTGGTTTCTTCACAATCAAGATTACTACGATCGCTATGATCGGAATAAATCTAAGGTCTACCTTGGAGAATATGCTGCGCGTGCTGCCCAGGGCCCTAATTTAGAATCGGCATTGGCAGAGGCGCTTCACCTAACCAATATCGAGCGAAACGGCGATGTGGTGAGTATGACCTCCTATGCTCCCTTGTTGGCTAAAGAGGGTCACACAACATGGAATCCAGACCTGATTTACTTTAATAACACCGAGATAAAACCTACAGTAGGATATTATGTGCAGAAACTGTATGGCCATAACTCAGGAGACCAATACCTGTCAGCTTCAGTAAGTCTGTCGAACAATCAGGATGCGGTTAAAAAGCGGGTGGCGATATCGGTAGTACGCGATTCAAAATCTAAAGACATGATCGTTAAATTCGTGAATTTACTTCCGGTTGCTGTTAAGGCCTCAACCGATTTTAAGAATATTACTTTTCAGGGGACAAAGCTTTTAAAAACCGTGCTTCAAGGTCAGTTAACTGATAAAAATGCTACGCCAGTATTAACCGAAGCGCCGCTTGCTGAAATTCATTCAACTGAATTGGCTCCATATTCTTTCACCATACTAAGAGTAAAAACAAAATAGAATTTCAAGAAAATTAATCTAATAAAAAACCAGTTTTTTAAATAGCAATGAAGGTAACAATGAAAGTAGCTATTAAGCTGTTAGCTTTTGCAGCACTTATTTCTCAGCAGGCAATAGCACAAAAAAAAGTCAAGGAAAAAGATATGAGTGCATACCTGATGGTTTATTTTAAGGATGAAACACATGGGCTGTACATGGCGCTAAGTAAAGATGGGTATTCTTTTACAGATATAAATAACGGGAAACCGGTGATGTCTGGAGATTCCATTGCATTACAGAAAGGAATTCGCGATCCTCATATTATGCGTGGTCCCGATGGCGCATTTTATCTGGCGATGACTGATTTACACCTCTTTGCCGAAAAAGAAGGCTTTCGTACTACTCAGTGGGAGAGAGATAAGAGCTACGGCTGGGGAAATAACCGCTCCATGGTCCTGATGAAGTCATGGGATTTAATAAACTGGAGCCATAATATAGTTAGAGTAGATCAGGCTTTTCCCGGATTGGACAGTATTGGCTGTGCATGGGCACCTGAAACCATTTACGATAAGAAGGAGAAAAAGATGATGATCTATTTTACCATGCGTTTCAAGAATGGTAAGAACAAAATCTATTATTCTTATACAGACAACGATTTTACAAAGCTGGAAACCGCTCCGAAATTGTTGTTTGAATATCCGAAAGACATATCTTACATCGATGCGGATATTACAAAAGTGGGGAAGAAGTATCATTTGTTCTATGTACCTCATGATGGTACTCCGGGTATTAAGCAAGTGGTATCCAAATCCATAAACAGCGGTTATGTTTACGATCCAAAACCGTACGACCCGGAACCTAAAGCCTGCGAAGCTCCAACGGTATTTAAACGGATCGGCGAAAAGAAATGGGTTCTCATTTATGATATCTATGGCATAACCCCACACAATTTCGGCTTCAGCGAAACCAGCGATTTCGTAAACTTTAAAGACATCGGACATTTCAACGAAGGTCCTATGAAATCTACCAATTTTACCTCGCCTAAGCACGGTGCAGTTGTTCACCTGACTAAAAAGGAAGCAGATGCTTTGGCAAAGAAATGGAATTTTACTTCAGGGTTTTAATTAGTATTAATACTATTCGACTTGTTCCGCAAGGGCAAGTCGAATTAACCGGGGGCTTCTTCTCTACCAAACGAATGAAAAAGCACACACACCACATAGTCCTTACGCTTCCGGTGTCTGCATCTATTAAAATTTGCTTTATGTTTAAATCAATGAGGTTCGCCTGGTTAGTTCTCTCTGGAGGAGAAAAGGTGTCGTCTGGACTCCATTAAAACGGACGGTTTCGTTTGGATCACCCCCCCTCGTTTCCAGTCAGTAAATGAAATCGATTGATAAGGCTCGATTTTTTGCATTGTCCCCCCCTTGATTGGATGTTTTACGTCTCTTAAAGTTTTACTGTTTGCTTTAGCTTAGCACTAGTCCAATAGTCAAGTCTCTTTTTTTAAAGCGGACAACTTAGCGAAAAGAAATGCTGGGAATTCTTTAATCCGTTCTGGCAGAATATGGGATTGTGAGAGAAATAGAACCAATATCGACAAAAATTATCGACTCAGGATATTATAAGGCACCAATTTTAAAAACCAATATGATAAAAGATTCAGAGGAGTTATCCAAACTTTGGAGTGAGGTTTGTATGGGAAATCAACATTCGTATGCCTTAATTCATCAAAAGCTTTATCGTTCTCTTTATATATATGGATTGAGAATAATAAATGACGGTGATCTTATCAATGACCTTTTACAAGATATGTTTATCAAATTGTGGCTCAGGAAAGAATCAACCGGTCCGATAGATAATGTTAAAGGATATTTCTTTACCGTTATGAGAGCGCTTTGTTTTGACTATATCAAGAATCGCAATGCCGTCGAAGCAAAGAAGGCAAACATTCAGTTTTTAGATCTGCAGATTTCAATTGAAGATGAGATTACGCAGCGAGAAACAACGCTTAAGCAAAAAAAGGTTATTGAGTCTGCGCTTAACCGACTGCCAAAGCGCCAACGTGAAATAATGCGACTCCGTTTTTATGAAAGCCTGGATTGTACGGAGATAGGAGAAAAGACCGGAATAAAATATCAGTCTGTAGTGAATCATATGTACAGGGCGGTTCAAACATTGAGAGAATTGTATACCTCTGAAGATGAGCTCCGCGTGGCTTAATTTATTGTCTGAAAAGTTTCCTTTTTTTTTGGAGTATTTCAAATCTCAATAGCTGTCTTAGCTGATGAAGGTCATCAGGGAATTGTACAACTGGTTTTCTCTTATAACTTACGGTCGTACCGGCAAGTATAGTAATTAGTCGATACGGTAAAAGTATTGCTTTAATGATGCTTTTTTTTTAACTTGTTATTTGTTCTGTAAGAAACCTTTCGATTCCATTTGGTATGGTTGGATGGAATGTTTTATATTATAACTGATTATCGTCGATTTAACAAATTTCAATTTTTTGTAGCGTATTTAACAGAGTTATAATGTCGTTTCGATTCCTTATCTGTTTTGTATTTCTCTTCATTACGCTTATAAATACGTCTTTTCCCCAAAATATTTATTATTTAGGTTTAGAGCAGGGTTTATCTAACAATTCTGTCACCAGTATTTATAAAGACAAGTACGGTTTTATGTGGTTTGGCACCTTAGATGGGTTGAATCGCTTTGACGGATATGGTTTTGTAAAATATCGAAAAAGAGTTCGCGATCCGCATAGTTTGAAAGATAACACTATATATGGAATCAGCGGAACGACGAACGGCAAATTGTATGTCGGGACCTCAAAAGGACTTAGTGTTTTAGATTATAAAAGTCTGAAATTTTCAAATGTCAGGTATAAATCTGCACGCCTTGCTGATGATTTAATTTTGCCCTTTAATGCAGAAGTGCAGTGTGTAAAGGCGAGAAAGGACAATGATGTTTTTGTTGGCTCTGGCGGCTCGGGCCTGCTGGTATTAAAGCAGTCCTCCACTGTTTTGATTCAGATACCCTTGTACGATAACGCTGTCAGAAAGACGGATTATAGCGTTGAATCTATTGGATTTGATAAGGAAGGGAATGTTTGGCTATTATGTAGCGGCTTCGGGTTAGGAAGGTACAATCCGAAACTCCATCGGGTTGAGATCGTCAATGCCACTGTAAAAAACGGCAAAAGCATGACGTTTAACTCCAATGGAGATTTGTGGATCGGTACCAATGCGGGGAAGTTATTTAAATTCCTGAAAGCTTCAAATAAAATTGAGCCCTTTGATCTTCCTGGCGAAAAACTGGGACTTAACCGTATAATGGATGTTTGCTTCGAGAATGAGCGTCTGTTATGGGTTTCAACGGATGGAAACGGATTATTCGCAGTTGACATCTTTTCCAAAACTCTGCTAAAAAACTTCACGCATTCCGAAAAATCTTTATTAAGTAATGCCATAAATCCCATTTTTATTGACAGGGAATCACGAAAGTGGATAGGAACAATTAGGGGAGGAGTTAATATTATTGATCAAAAGAAGGATATCTTTAAAACAATCAGAAATGAACCTTTTAAGAGTAATAGCTTAGCTCATAACACAGTTTTCTCACTCTGCGAAGATGGTGATGATATCTGGATCGGAACGGATGGTAAAGGCATTAGTGTTTGGAATAGAAAAACCAATAATTTTAAAAACCATTTTTTCAAAGTTGATAAAGATCATTTAGGTGCCAATCAAATCCCGTCAATAGTAAGGGATGACAAGGGTAATATATGGATCGGATCCTATGGTTCTGGGGTAACCATGTTTAATAAATCAACCCAAACGTTTGAGCCACTTCAGTTTCAGCAACCGAACATGGGGAGCATATACGCTTTTCGCTTATTTATTGATAGCGAAAAAAAAGTTTGGGTAAGTTGCCTTAGAGGCCCTTCTGCCAATAAAGTAAAAAAGGGATTATACAAGTTTGACCCCGGGACTAATCAGTTTAAAAGTGTGCCCTACCCGGTTTTTAAGGATATATTTTCTATTGCTGAGGACCATTCTGGTAATTTGTGGCTGGGGACAATAAACAGCATTTTAAAACTTAATAAGAAAACCGGAATAGTTATTCAATACCACATAGGCTTTTGTGTAAGAGCCATTGAAATTGATAAAATCGGAAATGTTTGGATTGGAGCCTACGGAAGCGGCCTATGGAAATTGAGGCCATCGAATAACAAATTATCCCTTTATACCGAAGAAAATGGCTTACCCAATGATGGCATTGTAAACATTGAGGAAGATAATCAGGGATATATTTGGCTGGCAACTAATAACGGCTTATCCAGATTTGATCCGAAGCAATTAAGATTCGAGAACTTTCATTCAGATGACGGCCTTCAGTCGAATCAGTTCTATTACAATGCCTCGGCAAAATTAAGCACCGGCGAATTATTATTTGGTGGCATAAAAGGCTTTAATATTTTCAAGCCGTCCGACATTAAAACAGATAGGGTTTTTCCGTCTTTGATTATCACCGGCGTGAATGTCTTAAATGCGCCCATAACAGCAGAGAGTGAGTATCTCAACAACGCCACTGATGTTTTTAATATCAGACATATTTCTTTGCCGTTTGAGAAATCATTGTTTTCCCTGGATTTCGCAGCCCTTGAATACACCTTTCCTGAAAAAATACAATACGCATACATTTTAAGGGGGAAAGACAAGACTTGGAATTATATTAAAAATGGATTTCGCTCTGTAAGTTACAACAGCTTAGCGGAGGGTAACTATACACTCGAAATTAAATCTACCAATGCATCCGGAGTTTGGAATTCTCAAAGTCGTATTGTGCAGGTCACTATTCTGCCTCCATGGTATCGAACCTGGTGGATGTATTGCTTATATGTTGCGTTTGCCGGAGGCGCTATCTATGCTTACATCCGTTATCAGAGACAGAAAGACCGGCTGAAATATGAAGTTAAATTAACTGCACTTAAAGCGGCTCAGGATGCTGAATTAAATGAAAAACGAGTGTCGTTCTTTACCAATGTTGCACATGAACTGAGAACGCCGCTTACGCTAATCGTTAATCCAATAAAAGACCTTCTGACCAGCGATGGCGCGAATATCGATTCGGTAGACATAGGTGCTGTTTACAGAAATACCAGAAGGTTATTGAGTTTGGTAGATCAGTTATTGTTATTTAAGAGTACCGAAAATGAGGTTTCTGAACTAAAGCCTGAACTGTTAAATTTAAGTGAGCTATGTAATGAAGTATTTTTATGCTTTGTTAACCAGATCAAGGCAAAAGGTATTAAATATCACTTTGATGATCAAACAGAAAATTTGCATGTTTTCGCTGATAGAGAGAAGGTTGAAATCGTTCTGTTTAATCTTTTATCCAATGCAATTAAATATAGTGGCGAGAAAGGTTCCGTTTCTCTTGTTTTGATGAATAATGGTGACACCGTTTCTGTATTGGTAAAAAATACAGGTCCTATCATTCCGTCTCATATAGGGAATCAACTGTTTGATAAATTTTACAGGCTCAATCAAAATAAAGGATTATCACGAAAAAGTGGCTTTGGGGTTGGTTTATTTGTTTCGAAGAAAATTGCGGAGATGCAAAAAGGGAACCTAACCTATACGAGTGATGAGGAGAATGGAACGATATTCACGTATCAATTGGCGAAGAATATGGAGAACATTTCTCCCGGTGTTCAGAGCGAAAAAGAAGGCCTTGATACACACTTTTTAGAGGAAATGTATATGGATGTTCCAGAGCCTGCGGTAGAGGATGAAGAAACTATCTCGAAAAGTATGAGTCAGGTTTTTAGTGATGTTGTAGAAAAAAAACCTAACGTGCTTGTTGTAGATGATGCCATTGAGATACGGAGTTTTCTTGAGCAGATTTTGCGGGACAGATACAACGTATTCAAAGCTGAGAACGCAGAGGATGCGTTAGAAATTGTTAAAAACGAAGAATTAGATATCATAGTTTCCGATATTATTATGCCTGGGATAAGCGGCGTTGAATTTTGTTCGGACATTAAAGAATCAAATGAGTTTAGCCACATCCCTGTAATTCTGCTCACAGGAACGTCATCACCAGAGGTTAAGCTTCAAGGCATTGAATGCGGTGCAGACGACTATATAACAAAGCCCTTCGAAAAACAACTTCTTTTAGCACGGATTAAAAGTATCTTGAAGGGACGGGATTCATTGAAAAAATATTTCTTTAATGAAGTTACTCTTCAAAGTAATAACGAGAAAGTCTCTGAAGAATATAGTGTTTTCCTGAAGAAAGGAATTGAGATTGTTGAGCGCCACCTTCAGGATAGCGAATTTAACGTCAGAATATTTATTGAGGAAATAGGAATGAGCCGATCGAATGTATTGAGAAGGGTTAAATCAATCTCAGGCCTCACTATTAGCGAATTTATCCGGTATATCCGTCTTAAAAAAGCGGCCGAACTGATGATCCAAACAGATATTCAAATTAAAGAAGTTGCCTTCGAAGTTGGAATTAATGATATTCGTTATTTCCGGCAACAGTTCAATAAGGTTTTCGGCATAAATCCTTCAGACTATATTAAAAAATATCGTCGTACGTTTTGGAAAGCACCTGGGAGTTGATCTCATGCGGACGGGGTCGAGCTTTTCTTCCGAAGGCAGAGAAGCAGACTAACCTATAGTGGATAACCCTCCCACCAAGCCATCTACTCAATTTGCCAATCTTTTTCTGAATGCATTCCAATGATGGGATTGATATTTCTTCTATCGAAAATCAAAAAGTAAAAAGTACTGATCGCCCCGACTCTTAAATCTGGATCATTCATACCTCTTTAGTGGCGGAGGTGATTATGTCAGTTTAACTTGATCGCCCCCATAAAAAGCGCGATTTAAAATCTGCTTGAAAAATCTTTCCAGCACAGAGTATCCAAGCGATTGATTCTCAGTCTTGCTAAAAACTCGTAAGAA
>CAMPKC010000075.1 GCA_946887045.1 uncultured Sphingobacteriaceae bacterium
TAAAGGAAATAAGTAGACTGAATAAATAATGAGTTTGAAAAAACCACGCAAGTTGTTTCAGCTTGCGTGGTAAAGAGCAAAGACTAGTCTGCTTTTTTATCCTCTTCTGTGGGTTTAGATACTGCACCATCAAACTTGTCGGCACCCTTCAAATAAGTTGGCAGATTCAGTCCCGCCATATTAAATAAATCATTCAAGGGTGGAACCGTCTTCATCATTCCGGAAACAAAGTTGGCTGTTGATGAATTTCCATTTCCATCTGCTTGTCCATTACCAGAGTCCCAAACAGTAATCTTATCAATCTTAATATTTTTAACAGCTTCAACCTGTGTCCTAACAAGCTCCGGTAATTTTTCAATTAATAACAACTGGAAGGCTTTGGTGGGATCTCCGCCAGCGGCAGCAACAACTTCTTTATATCCTTCGGCCTGTTTGGTTAAAATTTCGAATAAGCCTTTTGCTTCAGCTTCCATTTTTGCGAAGATCGCGTCGGCTTCACCCTTGGCGTTTTCTCTTATCGTTTCTGCTTCGGCCTGAGCCTCAATGATAGCACGTTGCTTAGCTATTTCGGCCGGAATTACAATGTTTGCAATTTGGGTAGAACGCTCCCTTTCAGAACGGGCAAGCTCTGCTCGTTGCTCGGCAACA
Source organism: uncultured Sphingobacteriaceae bacterium (assembly GCA_946887045.1). The sequence goes on from CAMPKC010000075.1 coordinate 649, forward strand.
TAGGCCTCTTCCAATGCTTTAGCTTGTTGTACTTTTTCGGCAGTTATTGCGATACGTAACGATTCTGCTTCTTTTTCCCTTCGCAATGCCTCCGAATTTGCAATGGCAATTTTAGCTTCATTTTCTCCCGTTATGGCAATAGCATTTGCTTCAGATGTTTTAACCCTGGTATCTCGCTCTGCTTCTGCCTTGCCAATAGCCGTATCCTTTGTCGCCGATGCAATACTTATTTCTTTATCTTTTTGAGTTATGGCAATCTTAACATCCCGGTCTCTGTGAGTTTCAGCAATTTGGGTGTCCTTCTCTCTATCTGCTAATGCTTTTCCTGTTTCACCAATCTTTTCCTGTTCAGCTACGCTAATTTTTGCTTCGTTGATAGCTTTCGCAGCTGCTTCTTTACCCAATGCTTCGATATATCCCGATTCATCTTTTATATCGGTTACGTTTACATTGATAAGCTTTAAGCCGATTTTTTTTAACTCGCTATCGACGTTCTTAGAGATATTATCTAAAAACTTATCCCGGTCTGAGTTGATTTCTTCAATGGTCATCGTGGCAATCACTAAACGTAATTGTCCAAATAGAATATCTTTTGCCAGTTCCTGAATTTGCTCAGACGACAAGCCTAATAACCGTTCAGCTGCAGTATTCATACTGTCGGTTTCAGTTGAGATAGCGATAGTAAAACGGCATGGAACATCCACCCGGATGTTTTGGCGACTTAGTGCGTTGGTTAAATTTGCTTCAATAGACAATGGCTTCAGATCTAAAAAAGCATAATCCTGAATAACAGGCCAGATAAATGCGCCTCCGCCGTGTACACATTTCGCAGATGTGCCCCCGGTCCGGCCATAAATGACCAATATTTTATCCGAAGGACATCTTTTGTACCTGGAAATTAAAGCGGTTATAGTTACAAAAATAACAATGGCCGCAACTACGATAATAATAATAGGTGACATGTATAGTATAAGATTTAGATTGTTTCTACGATGAGGGTGTTTTGGTTGTCGATTCTGACGATTTTAACCACAGATCCTGACTCGATTTTTTCGTTCTCTGTCATAGCGTCCAGTTCATGGTACGAACCATTCACGCTAACAATTATTTTTCCTTTTCCTTGCTTTTTCTCAGGTATCCTTAAATAAACCTCAGCAGTTTTATCCAATACATTAGCAAGTTTGAAGGTGTTGTCTTCAGCTAGCTTTTGAACTTGTTTAATAATAAGAAAAAAGAGGTATAGAAATAAAACTCCGACCGCAAAGGAAATAAATACCAAAATTGGAGCATTCGGAATTGTAGTATAGAAGGAAATGCCCGTCCAGCTAAACCCCAGTAAAAAGTTAATGAGGTTTCTTAATGAAAAGAGTTGAAATGGTGCATCTGCTCCATCGAAGTTGCTATCAAAGTCTGCTTCAAGTCCATCTGCAGAATCAACTCCAATAAAAGTCATTATCGTTTGAATGATAAAAATTAAACTTGTGGGAATAGCTATAAACCAAAAGGTTTTGAGTAATGGGCTTAAACTTTCAAATATTTCCATTGAGTAAAGATATATTTTTTTAAATCCAAACAAAGGGTGGTGGGATTTAATCCATATAAGAGATTTTGTATGGAAACCGAAAAAAAACCTTGCTTAGTTTTACTCGTATTATGGCTAAATGACTAAAAATAGCACCCAACAAATCCCCGGTCTTTAATCGGGAGCCGCAGATTGAGCATAAGCTCATGAGAGCCGCTATGTGTACCGGCTAATTTATTGATACTATAGTCATAGGCGTAGCCTAAACATAGTTTTCTTGTGAGATAGATTTCGGCCAGGAGATCCACAGAATCCATGGATCTGTATGATACGCCTAAACCTAATGTTTCGTTAATTAAAAAGTTTAGATTATAGTCAAGTTGGAAAGGGGAACCCGAGACATATTTTCCAAGTATATTGGGTTTCACTAAAAAATTATTTCCCCAATTGATAATGTAGCCACCTTGTAGCATCAAAAAAGGAGCATGTGTTTTGTTATGATCTACAGTGTATAAAAAAGGAGAGGATAAACCCGCATAGAACTTGTCGGAAAAAAGCATAAGACCTGCACCGAAATTGATGCGCAAATCATTCCTGTCCATAAACAATGGATCATCATTTAAATCAACAGAGCTCCCAATGCCGCTATAAGCTTCCGCATATTGCGATAGCCCACCGTTAAATCCTAGTGATAAATATGTTTTGCTACTCAATTTAATTCGTTGGGCAAGCGTGAAAAATCCGCCGGTTTCCGTTAATGCCTCTCCAATCTGATCTCTGAAGGCTGTAATACCAACAAAGGTGTTCGAGCGGCCCAGGGGGGAATGTGCGGAAAGTGTTTGCGTATCAGGAGAACCATTGAAACCGAGCCATTGCTGCCTCACAACAGTGGTAATATTTAGAGATTCGTCTACTGCCGGATAAGCCGGATTAATAAGTACCGGATTAAACATGTATTGAGAAAACATCGCTTTTTGCTGCGCGCAAACATTCAAAGCAATGATTTGCAGGTAAATAAAAAACAAGTATCTCATCTACCTTTTAATTATAAAATAATCTTTTAAACGTATTTCCTCATTCATGTCGTTCTTATACTTTAAAACATAATAATATACCCCTTCAATTAACTCCTCAGATATTTCTTTCCGATTACCTGATCCTTTAAATGAGCGAATATCATTATTGTAATTCTTCATTTCATAAACCTTAATTCCCCAGCGATTAAAAATCTGTATTTCATTATCAGGATATTTGTCAATGTTTTTGATATAAAGAAAATCGTGGCCTTTTCCATCAGAATTCGCAGAGATTAGCCTCGCGGCTACAACTTCATCATCGCCATCGGATATACGGATGTTTGTTGTCGTGAAAAATTCCCGTCCGCATGCATCCTTCAAAACTAATGTAATCAAGGCAATCTTTATGCTCGCATCAAGGGAAGGAGTATAGTTGACGCTTTTAGGATCCGACCCGGTAGCAATAGTTCCGGCCGATGCTGTCCATTGTATTTCGTAATCAGAAAGGTTAATATCATTAGGAACACTGAAGCTTATAGGATAAGTTACACCGGGCAACATGGAACGTGATGCGGAGATCTGCGGCGAGATTGTTCGCGATTGCCTGTCGACCACCGCCATAAACGAAAAGTTAAAAAATGCTCTTTGCAAAGCAACATGATCTGAGTTAAAGGGGGTCCCACTAAATCCTCCTCCAAAACCACCATTGTGATAGTGTCCTCCCTGGTACATTACGAGTCCACGGTTTGGGTCGTCAAAGCCATAGCCATATGCCAGTACAGCTGCCGCTCCCGGCGAAAGTGACGGTACCTGAGTATGTTGGGGATCTGTAATGCTTAGTTTTACACCAGGTCTCCATCCGCCACCTGATTTAGGTAAATAGATTGCTTCTGACCCATTTACAGTAGCATCGTCCATCTTATTAACGAACTGCATAACAGGATCTGTCGGATAATTATACACAAACGGGACATTTCCATTAACATGGCTGCTATAATTAACCATACCCGTTTTTGTAAGAAAATTCATGCTGCTTAAGCCGTCTGGGCTCACGATATTTTCCATGACACTTACAGCGTGACAGCCAGACCAAATTGCTCCTTTAAAATCCTTATTCCATGACAAAAGATTTTGATGGGTCGCCCATGAGGGATCGGCATGTGGCAGAATAAAAATATCGTCGCATTCTGTGAGTTCGGAAGGTGTTTTCCATGATGTTCTGGAAGCTCCGCCATGGGCAGACGCCGGAATCTCTGCGTTTTCGAAAAAAGGAGTAACTAAGTTGCCGGTAGATCTATCAATAGTCCATTTTGGAGCATAGGTTAATGTTGCATAAACATCTACCGATATTTCGCTGTTCGTATCTTCACCTATCACACCCTTTGCTTTCCAGGAGTTAATGGCCTCTGTTACTTCGGCTGTCCGGTATTGGGCCAGAATAATAAATGAGCCTGACTTGTAAGACGTGTTGTTGTATATAAAGTCATCTCCATCTTTACTTTTAGAAGAATTGATAACCCATTTTACAGGCACATTGAAGTTTTGCAAGAGATCGTATACTAACCCGTATGGTTTAAGTCCATTTTCTTTGGTTTGTGGGGATATGCCTAAGTTTATAATGAACGAACCCGGAGGAATTCTTTCAATGCCGGCAAAGGCATCAACGGAGCAAACAAGAAAAATATATACTAAATATTTCTTCATTTTAATGATCGGGTGAAGATATGTCTTTTCGTGAAAACAATAAAAGGATGTGATACGGGAAGTTTGCGTTTATGTTTTTAAAATTATCAATTTGTTTTTTTATGATAATCATTTAACGCTTACAAGTCTTGGGTAAACCTGCGGAGATTCGGGAGGAGTGTTGGGATAAATAGTTTTAATAAATGCGATATCAATGCCTCAAAGCATTTTCCTGTTCGAATGTCAGGATAGGCTGTAGGCCGCATTCAGATTTTCACACTTAATACCGGGATAGGAGATCTATTGATAACCCGCTCGGTATAGCTGCTGCTGAATAAGGCCGCGAAGCTCTGTTGTATAGTTGTAGAAATAATAATTAAGTCGGAATCCTTTTCTATTGCCCGTTTAACTACCTCTTTGGCTACGTTATCACTTGTGTTAATTTCAGTTTCAACTTTAATCTTGTCTTTAGATAGTAACTTGTCGAGCTGCTGAATGAATTTGCTGGCAGTACTCATTTCGGACAAATTTTTCAATGCTCCGAACAAAGAGACCTTTGCCTGATTCTTTTCTATAATGGGCAAGGCTACTTCAAGCTTTTGCAGACCAGATTGAATTGGCCTGACAGGGAAGAAGATGTTTTTAAAATTTAATGACCATCGGCCAGAAGGTATAATCAGAACTGAACATGAAACGTGTTTCAGAATATTGTAAGCATTATGATTGCTTAACGAGAACGGTTTCATGTCTGAGCTTTTCTGAAGTATAATCAAATCGCAGTAAAAATCTTTTGTTTTGGTAGCTAGCACTTCATGAAAGGTGCCAGAATCTGTGTGAAAAAAGCAGGTGATATTGCTTTCCTCCTGAATCTGTTTGGCTTGTTTTTCGAGTTGACCGGCTTTATCCACCTTACTTTTCAACACGTCAAGCCATGTCCAGGGCTTTCTAACCGGCGGATAAAGAAACATTCTCTCTTTTTGAATATGCAGTAAATGCAAGGTAGCGTTATGTCTTTTGCACATAGCAACTGCAGCATAAATGGCGCTGTCGGCTGAATCAGAAAAGTTTACTGGTACAAAGATGTTTTTTAACGGTCTTGTCATTACTTTCGATTAACGTTAAATATCAAATCAGCCGCAACATAACTCCATTTTATTATGGTGTTAAATGTTTTTAGGATCAACACTGCAGAAGGCTTAGGACTAATATATTAATACGCCGATAATATTAGATTATTGTCTCTGTCTTAGTCTATTTAAATAAGAATGAGGATATTTTGCGGTACTGAAGTAAGATTAAAACGATAAAATGCCTTTAAGACGTTACAATTATTCCGTTTTTCGTTTCGCTACGCTATAGTTGATTCGCATCACGAACATTTTTCGATAATTTTTGTAAAAATTTAAGCACCTGTATACTACAAATAAAAGAAATGAGCAATAACGATATCATGAAAAAGCTTCGGGTAGCTTTAAAATTCACAGATGACGACATAATCAAAGTGTTAAGCCTGGTAGATTTCCGAATAAGCAAGACTGAGTTAGGCGCTATTTTTCGGAAGGAAGATCATCCCAACTTTAAACCCTGCGGAGATCAAATACTTCGAAATTTTCTAAATGGCTTGATTATCTACAAGCGGGGAGTAAAAGAATGATGCTTGGGGATTTTTAGGCAAAGACCTACAGGCGCCTGCCTGAAATAAATATACGTCCTGCTCGTCTAAGCCGCCTTTTAATCGTGTCGCAAAGCACCCTGCTTTTGTCAAAATACCCACCTATGCAACAAACCACAGTTCCCTATTTTTGTCTAAAGATTAAACATTGATAAAAATATTGCCTAATTTAAATCTACCTGCGAACTGAAAAATATTAACCTTCATGAAGGACATCGAGAACACCGACGCAACGACAGTGCAGACTATCACTAACTCAAAAACCTCTGTTTGGCAAGAATTAAAGAATGCCATCCGGGGCACTGAGGCAGATTACACTTCAATTCCCATGAAAAAGGCCATTTTCCTGTTGGCCGTACCCATGATATTGGAGCTTGTAATGGAATCAACTTTTGCTGTAGTGGATATCTATTTTGTCGGCAAACTTGGAGCCTCGGCGGTAGCTACGGTAGGTCTTACCGAAACATATTTGTTCCTGCTGTATTCCATTGCCATGGGATTGGCAATGGCTGTGACGGCTATCATTGCCCGCAGAATTGGCGAAAAAAATAAAGAAGATGCAGGTTCGTCAGCAATACAGTCCATATTTTTAGCGCTGCTTGCATCGATACCGTTTGCTTTCGCCGGAATCTTCTTCGCCAAAGACCTGCTGGGCTTAATGGGAGCTGATCAATGGTCAATAGATCACGGCTATCGTTATACACAATGGATGCTGGGCGGAAACGTAGTGATAATGCTTTTATTCGTTATTAATGCCGTCTTTCGCGGAGCGGGCGACGCGGCCATAGCCATGCGAATTCTCTGGATCGCTAACGGAATAAATATCGTTCTGGATCCCTTACTTATTTTTGGCTGGGGACCAATTCCCGCGCTCGGAATAGAAGGAGCGGCCATCGCGACCAATATTGGCAGGGGAGCAGGAGTATTGACGCAGCTGTACCTGTTGTTTAAAGGAGGCAAACACATTCAGGCAAAAATGTCGCAGCTTTATTGGGATGCAAAGGGTATGCTTCATATTCTTCGAACCTCGCTGGGCGGTATCGGACAGATGATTGTCGCCATGACCTCCTGGATTTTTCTAATGCGTATTCTCGCCGAAGTAGGCAGCGAAGCAGTTGCCGGTTCTACCATCGCCATACGCATTATGATGTTTACCATGATGCCCGCCTGGGGACTCTCGAACGCGGCGGCAACACTGGTCGGGCAAAATCTTGGTGCAGGCAATCCGGATCGCGCCGAATCCGCTGTTTGGAAAACAGGTACTTATAATATGGTATTTCTTGTTGGTGTTTCGATAGTCTATTTTTTCTTCAATCAAAACCTGATGCGCATTTTTACAGATGATGCGAGGGTTATAGCCATTGGTGCAGAATGGTTGCGTATTCTCTCTTTTTCTTATTTTGTTTACGGCTGGTGGATGGTTTCAACATCGGCATTTAACGGAGCAGGCGATACTCAAACTCCGACTAAGATCAATCTCGTATTCTTCTGGCTCATACAAATTCCCTTATCGTATTACCTGGCTATTACACTTGGCTGGCAGCAGACGGGGGTTTTCTGGGGCGTGTTTTTTTCTGAAACGTCGGTGGGCTTGTTTACGCTATGGCTCTTTTACCGGGGTAGCTGGAAAACGGTAAAAGTGTAGGAACGGATTTTTTGTAAATTATAACTTGTTGGATTTTTGATGGTTAATTATGTTTGGTTAAGTTAATAGTATATTAAAAAAAGTTGAAGAGCGTGTGCATTCACTGCAATTTTAATCTGTATTAAGTCCAAAGGATAGACCTCTTGAAACGGTTTTTTTTATTATCAGGCCTTTAACTTAACCATGCACTTCACTTCCTTATCCGACAGATACCATTCTATACAATATCCGTTCGGGGCTATGTCGGGCTGCGAAGTCAGTTCATTGAAGGCTTCTCCAATCGCAGGGATGTTTTGCATATAATCCTTTATAACAATACAGATGTATTCACCGGCGCCGATATTAAATTCGTCCAAACCGTGCTGCTTTAATTCTCCGACTATAAGTTCTTCCGCAGCTGCCTTGTAAGCGATTTTACCGTCTTCGGGGCGTGATATACCGAAATACCTTCTGTTTTGAGAATAAGGAACCATGCCATGTAATTTTTGGTGTGCCTCTAAAACACCTTCCGGGAAGGATTTTGCGGGTACGCAAAACACCTTTATGTTCTCATCCAGAGTAAAACGTTCCATTGTAAATTAGTTTATATCCCTAAATTAAAATGATTTAAACGAACTTGTCAGGTTAATAGCGACAATTTTAGGGCAAAATACGACCTGATCGGATTGTTTGGGAGAGACAATAGAAACTCAAACCCTGGCGCTGAGTTCTGCTTCCTTCGCAGGTTCTTTTTTCTCTTTCTTCACGCTTAACAGTAATACACCTGCTACCACTAGTACAGTTCCTATTATCTGTGCCGCAAAAATCTCTTCACCTAAAAAGTAGTGTGCCTGCACAATTGTTGATACGGGGCCTATGCTGGAAATGATTGCCACGTTATTTGAACCAATCCGTTTTAATGCGTTCGACAGCATAAATGTTGGAATTACGGTAGCTACAATTGCCAAAAGCACACCATACCATAACAGATCCTCGCTTTGCAGAAGGACATTGAATTCGCCCTGCAATAAGAAATGTAAGAATATCCCGGCTGTGGCCGAAAGCATAGCATAAGCTGTAAATTTGGCGGCTCCGATCTGTGGAATCAGTCGGCCACTACCCACAATGTAAATAGAGTAGGTGATAGCGCAAAGAACGATTAGCAAACTACCCACGAAAAAGTTGGGATTAGTAGTATCGATAGTTAACTCTCCGAAGTAAGCTAATGCGATGCCGGTATAAGTTAGAAGCAGAGCGATTTTCTGGTTCCTGTTAATTTGTTGTTTGTAAACAATCGCATTGATGAGCACCACAAAAGTCGGATACAAAAATAATATCAACCGCTCGAGACCGGCCGAAATGTACTGAAGGCCAATGAAGTCGAACAAGCTGCTGAGATAATATCCAAACAAACCTAAAAGAACAATATACAACCATTGCTTGCCCGACATCCTCACATTGCCTTCTTTATTGCTGATCAAGAATGCGGCGATCAGGTAAAAAGGCAGGGAAAATACCATACGCAGCGTAAGTAAAGAAAGAGCATCCACTTTTATTTCAGCAAAGGCAAGTTTTACCATGATGGCCTTAGTTGAAAACAAAATCGCACCTATCAAAGCAATGCTAAATCCTATAAGTGTTAAGGGCTGTTTTGTTTTTTTCATCATGATAAATCGTGCCGGGCGCAAATTTGAAGTTTTTTTGCTGATTTGATGGGATAATTTTTGAAGGCAGCCTGCATTTTCGGCGAGTAAGGACAGGTTGTTACTTTCTAATTAAAAAATACACATCTCAAGTTATTTTTCACTATTTTTTTATATAATTGATTTCTGTAACCGTAAAAAATATTACTACCTAAACGTTGCCAAAATGCCTTCTTTCACTGATTTAACTCTTCTCAGAATAAAATTTCCGTTTCAGTTTTTTGTATTTATGCTTCTATCAATCCAGGCCTTCAGTCAGGCGGGTAAAGTTGACAGCAGCGATATGGTCACCTTGCGAATTGATCCGCAAAACGCACGAGGCGCCAATGTGTCTCAGGTTTTTGATGAGGTGAATTTTATACCACTCGAAACAACCAAAGAAAGTTTGTTTGGAAGTATTTACGACTTACGGATTGTGAAAAGCCAGTTTATCCTTTTTGATTCCGATACCAGAGCTGTTTTAATATTTGCGAAAGATGGAAAGTTTAAAGGAAAGATAGACGCAAGTAAGATTCCTAAGGACGATGCTGATAAGAGCAAAACGGAGCTGTATGGATACCGGATCGTAGAGGAAAATAAGGATAGCGTAATTGCTATTTACTCAAGTAAATATTATTACTATTTCGACTTGAATGGCAAGCAGATTAAAAAGGTGCTGCATAAAGATGCCGGTTTCAACCGGGATTTCAATCTTGCTGATAAAGAGACAACGGTAAGGCCATTTTACATAGAGAAGAAAGGGAAGGACAGCACACATTACGAGGTTGGAATACTTAAGAAGAAAGATTCTGTAGGTTATTTTCCTTTTTCGATAAAACGTTACGAAACCGACGAGATTTGGGGAGGCACCAAACTTTATGACTACGGAATACCAAATGAGATGTTGTTTATCAATATTTACAGCTACAATCTCTATAGAATTACGCCATCCAAACTATCATTAGCCTACCGCATCATCTTCCCGGCAAATAACTCACTGCCCAACGACTTTATGCAGAACCCTATCTACATTAAAAAGCGTGGCGAATATTTCAGGAACAACCCGAAAGTGTTTTATACCATGAACAACGCCTACCCGGTTGGAGATAACCTTTACTTACAAATGCGCAGCTGGGGTTTTGATAAAGAATTGAAGAAGTCGATTATTTATAATTTGAAAACTTCTGAGATCACCTCGCTGCAAGATTTGTCACCAGATAGCCTTTCATCTTTTTTACCGGTAACCGATGCCGGAGCATTTTACGATTTTGCAAACAAAGGATTCCTCCTATACAAAGACGATTATTTCTACACCTGCTATTCATCGCTCGCTATGTTTAGTTTTAAAGAACAATTAGGTGATAAGAATAAAGTGTTCAGCCCTCAGATGCAGGAGTACTTCAAAACACAGGACCGGAAAAGTAATCCGGTGATCATCCAACTGAAACCTAAAAAACACTAAACCATCACCTAATGCAAAAACTTCTGCAACTGATTACAGTAATAAGCTTTACTGTATGTTTTTATAATGTTCATGCTCAGCAAGCAAATCCAAATAACATAGGTTCTGTTAAGGGCCTGCTGCAAGATACTCTACATAAATACACGGTAAAATCGGCGACGGTATCGGTTTACAGGTCGGACAGTACTTTGTTAAATTATCAGCTAAGCAACAATTATGGCGAATTCAGCTTTAGAAATCTACCCCTCAACAATAAATATTATATCGAGGTGAGCCATGTTAGCTACCACTTGTTCAGGAAGGGCTTTACACTTACAGGCACGGAAAAAGCCATCGATTTAAAAACCCTGATTTTAATCCCAAAGGAGGTTGAACTTAATGAGGTCGAGATTAGAGTACCTCCGATACAGCTGAACGGCGACACTTTAGAATTTAATGCTGCCGCGTTCAAATTAGACAGCAATGCTGTAGTTGAGGATTTGCTAAGAAAGATACCTAATGTTACCCTTTGGGGCGATGGGCAGATCACCGTGAACGGGAGAGAAGTTAAAAGCCTTTTGGTAAACGGAAAGGAATTTTTTGGCGGAGATTTCAAGATGGCGCTCCAGAACATTTCTAAAAACGCCTTGCAAAAAGTGCAGGTGTATAACACTCAAAAGGATGAAACTAACCCATTAGACAGTACGCTGACCGTAAACCTTAAGCTAAAGAAAGGGAAGGATACAGGCTATTTCGGAAAAGTTGGTGGTGGTTACGGCACAACCGAACGCTTTGAGGCCGACGGGAACATCAATTTTTTTGGTCCTAAACTGCAACTGGGCATCATCGCAGCAGGCAATAACGTCAATAAAATTGCGGGTAGTACGAGGGACTTAACAGCGAACAGCACGTTTAAAGGTTCGGGTGTAAACGTAGAGTATCAACCGGATTTTAGGGCAACAGGAATAAATCGCACAAACACCGGAGGTGCAACCTTCAGCTATAATTTTATAGAAAAACCTACTTACGACAAGAAAAGTGCACTTACGGCAAACTATTTTGTACAAAACCGAAACAACGACGTTATATCAAACAGTCAGACAACAACAACAATTGGTGCAGAAACAAGGATATACGACAATACCTCAAGTAACAACAGCAGCCTGAGCAACAATCACAATCTAGACAGCAGGTTTGAGTATGCCAAGCTGAATAAGCGCCTAAGCATTAGCCAAAATCTCTCGGTAAACTCGGGCGAAAGCAATAACAGGTCCTTACGTAATGCCTTGAACCAGCAAAACGACACTACCAGCACCAACAATACTGTAGGGCAGAATAGGTACAACAATACAAGCTTTCGGCTAAACGCTGACTACAGCTATAACAACTACATGAGGTATAAGCAAAAGATCAAAAGCGTTATTTTGAGATATAACCTTACAGTAGACGAAACCGATAATGAGAGAACAGACCTGACCAAATTCAGATCTTTTATTAATGCTTCCTCTAATCGTGATTTTAACAGAAGGTATGATAATAATGGCAGCAATATAAATCAGCAGCTGTTTGTGGAATTACCGGGTTTAAAAAGATTGTTCTTTGGGGATAAACGTCTGGCAGGTATTGAGTTCAACTTTAGTAATGAGTTTGGTTTAGCAAACTCCAATAATGACAGTCAGGTTGCCGATTTTGATAATCTAACCAGTAATTACCAGAACAACGCCTATCTGAGCAACAACCTGAGAACAAACTTAATAACCGAAACGCCTTCTTTAACATTCACCCGAAGGTTTGGTAAGCGCCTTAGCAACAGATTCGACAAAAACTATGAATTTAGAATTTCCGCAAAACAGAAATTTAGTTTACAGGATAACCGGTCGGATAAATCGTTTCAAAACATCAGTAGAGGCTACAGCAACTTTATACCTGCAGCATTAATTAGCTACTACCGCTACCAGTATGGCGAATACAGCAATTCTGTTTCCCTCAATTTCGCGACGGACGTGCGCATTCCATCAGTAAATCAATTAGCACCTTTAACTGATAGTGCGAATGTTTACAGGTTGCAAAGAGGAAATATCAATTTAAGAGAGGCGAAAAGCAGGGATATACGATTGAGCTTTAACCACACAGACCAGAGAAGTAAAAACACGTTGAACTATTACGTCTATGCCACTCTTAATTTTACCGAGGATGCTTTTGCCGATAGTATATTTATCGATAATCAGAACCGGCGCACCATTTATTTAGCCAATGCAGATGGCTATAAATCGGCAAGGCTTAGCGGTGATATTAAAAAAGCATTGAAGTTTAAAACCAGCGCCTTGCAAACCAATTTAGGTGGTTCGGTGTCGTTCAGTAAAAGTCCGGGGTACCTAAATGATGCTTTTGCCTTTTCTAATAATCTCAATACGGATACCTACCTGAGTTTCAACTATACCTATAAAGATAAACTTTCTGTAGAAACCCGAGAGAACCTTGGATTTTACCGCAGCCGGCAAAATGCATTTAACACCAGTTATAGCGGAACAAACATCAGTTCGGCACTGAGCGGCAGTTATAACCTAACAAAGAAGTTTACGCTGAATAGTAATATCAGTCTCAATAGCAACCGCACCTCTGCCAGCAAATCCATAAATTACAATATTTGGAATGCAAGTGCTGTTTATCGATTGCTAAAGGGTAATAATGCCGAGTTTAAGTTTACCGCTCTGGATCTGCTGCGCCAGAATAATAGCATTATAAATACCGGCAGTGCAAACAGTTTCACATTTGCCACTCGAAATGTTTTGCAGCAATACTTCATGACTACTTTTTCATATTATCCGCGCCAGTTTGGTAAGAATGGGGTGAAGAAATAAAAGGCGATTTCTCGCTCTTCGGAATTTATATTCCGAAGAGCAGTTGTTCCGCTCATGGCCGCGGAGAGGCCTAGTAACTTTTGTCTTGAAACAAAAGTCACCAAAAATTCAAGAACAGAAAAATGCTCGGCCGCTTTTCTGTTCAGGCCAACGCTCGTGCTTCGGTTTCTGACGTAAGTTTGTAACGTTTTCTGTTTTTGGTTGAGATAGCAGCTGGATTTTGTCCTTAGACAAGATTTGACTTGTATGCTTTTGGTGCTACTGCTTTTAATCGTGGAAATTATTCCAACTCAAAAACCGCTCTTATCCTGTAACTTAACTTCGTCGTTTTGAAGTCGATTGCTGGCATTGATGCGGATTGTTCGGTCATCATTCCGTCGTTCATTACTGAGCCGGTCCTGGCGGGAGGATAGGTATTGTTTCCGTGTTCGATCTCGTTAATTTCAAGGGCTCCTCCAACTTCATCACCAAGTGCAGCCGCTAAATAGGATGCTTTATCTTTTGCGGCCTTCAGCGCTTTTATTTTAAGATCCTGTTTAACAGCTTCAAGGTTTGAATAATCGTAACCTTCGATATTGGTGTATTCTATCGCTCTTGCATCCACTGCATTAATTATCTGGTTGAATTTATTCAGGTCGGATACTTTTAAACGATATTGCTTTCTTGCCATAAAAGCAAGATTCTTTCTTTTTTCATAAGCATAATTAAAGCTCGAGACATTATTAATGGTGAAGTTTTCTTTTGGAATGCCCGCTTTTGCAGCAGCCCTCTGAAGACTCGCCTCAAGATCCTCTATGCTTACCTTCTTTTTGGAAGCATTATCAATATATTCTTTCAGAGATATCCCAACGTAGATTATGTCTGGTGTAACTTCCGTTTCCGCCGATCCTAAAACTTCAATTTTGTGCCGGGTGTCGACATTTTGTGTACATCCCTGTAAAAAAACCGTGCCTGCAACCGCAGCAATAAATACTAATCCTTTCATGCTCTGAGCCTATGTGTTTAACTAAGATGCAGAAGCCGCAGGTTTTCCATAAGGAGGGGCAAAGGAGAATGTCGGCAAAAGCGTAAATGCTATACTTTATTGATTTACAAGCGGTTTTAGTTCTGTACCTAACAATTCAATACACTGAGTCAGTTTTTCATGAGGCAACTCCGCACTGTCCAGTTGGAAAGTAAGCCTGGTAATACCACCCAATGCTTCGCTATGACGGAGAATCTTTTCTGCCACTTCCTCAGGACTGCCTACCAGCAATGCGCCCCGCGGTCCGGCCTGAGCTTCGAAATGGCTTCTTGTCATGGGCGGCCATCCTCTTTCTTTTCCGATCTTAGTCATCGACTCGGCATAGCCCGGATAAAATTCGTCCACGGCCTGCTTGGTGCTTGCCGCTACATATCCCAGCGAATGCAATCCTACTTTTAATTGTTCAGGTTTAAACCCGGCGCGTTTTCCGGCATCGCGATACAGATCAACAAGAGGGCGAAACTGATGTGTTTCCCCACCAATAACCGCCACCATCAAAGGCAGACCAAGAGCACCCGCCCGCGCGAAAGAAGCCGGCGTTCCACCTACGCCAAGCCAAATTGGAAAAGGATCCTGTGCCGGTCGCGGATAAACAGGCTGATTTTGCAGGGCTGGTCTGAATTTGCCCGTCCAGCTGACGAACTCATTATCACGTATATTGAGCAGCAGATCGAGTTTTTCGGTAAAAAGGTGATCGTAATCCTGAAGGCTGTAACCAAAAAGAGGGAAGGCGTCTATGAACGAACCGCGGCCCACCACCATTTCGGCACGGCCACGCGAAATCAGGTCCAGCGTCGCGAATTCCTGGAACACTCTTACCGGATCGGCGGCACTAAGCACAGTTACAGCACTAGTTAGACGTATTTTCTTTGTCCGTGCAGCAGCGGCGGCCAAAATAAGAGCCGGCGCAGAATCAAGAAATCCTTTCCGGTGATGTTCGCCGATGCCAAAAATATCAAGGTCCGTTTGATCAGCCAGCTCAATTCGCTCAAGCAGCTGCGCAATCGCATCAGTATCACTTATGGCTTTACTTGCATTGCCGCTGAACATCGCAGCAAAACTGTCAATTCCGATTTCTATTGGCGTTGAATTCATGATGTTTCAATTTTTATCAAACATAATCAAAACACGTATTTAATATAAAAAAGCGAATAACATAATTGCTGGTCATATTCAGACTCGCATGGCTATGAACGAAAGTGCCAGTAAGATTTCGCCAGCAGCATATTTTTAATGATTTCCTTTTGGCCGCGGAGGCCTAGTCCTTTTTGTCTTGATACAAAAAGGACCAAAAAAATC
>CAMPKC010000076.1 GCA_946887045.1 uncultured Sphingobacteriaceae bacterium
ATTCAATATTATTGGCCAATACCAACAATTTTTTATAGAAATACAAATAAATTGATTCACCCTATAAGCATTGGTTTGGTCTCCCCAATGTAAATAATACGAAGACTCAAAACTAACTGCTTGTGACTGGAAATCTATTACATTTTCTACGCCCCGTTTATGTAGCAGAAATGAATTAAATCCTAAATATGCAATCCTCATGAAAAAACTGTCTCCATTATCTGCTTAACTCTATGTTCGTAGGTATGATGTTCGACAAAATGATTGTACTGGGAAAGTGCCAAATCATGACGGATGGTTGGCTTATCCAGGTAAAATTTAATTAATTCAATTGCCTCAAAAATAGATTTGAAAGTGAATTCTGCTGAATTGATTTTTGAATATTCCTCGATAGCAGGACGATAATCACAAATCTGAAAAGCTCCGATACCTGCAATTTCGAAAAATTTACAGTTTACAGATTCGATTTCTGAATAGTGAAAATTATTGAATACAATTTTTGAACCAGATAACAATTCAGATTTCCTGTCACCAGTGATCCATTCATTTCTAAAATGTTTATCGAGCTCAGGTTTGAAAAATCGTCTATCCTTTTTTCCATATAAAACAACATTTAACCCAGAATCAATTAGTTGCTTAGTCATATTTGCTCTGTAAGGATACAAATACCCAAAAGATAGTACATCTATATTCGTTCTTTGCTCAAGTTCTTCTCTATTTACGTCGGGTCGCTGATGCACGCGTGGATTAAATGCTTCAGGTAAATAAAAAGCATTTAAATTCATCTTTTCCTTCATGAAACTCACGATATAGGAATCCTTGGTAAAGTAAAAATCGTAAGGCGAGGCGAATATCTGTTGAAGCTCGAAGGTTATTAAAGCATCGGGATTGATGTGAATTACCGGAATATTTGGCAGCGCTCTTTTAATCGCCTTGATGCAAATGGGGTTTATAAATCGATAGGTCCCTATTACTAAATCGGGGTTAGCACCAATTACTTTTGTTGCTAACTTCTTAAATAATCCTTCGTCATATCTTTGAAAAAATTTTATCGCATAAAAGTTAAATACATAAGGGATAGGAAGAATATCTACTATATCGATAACTTCCACGTCATGTCCGAGAAAACGAAGGGAATCGGCAAGATGATATTCAATGGTGTCAAATCCTTTGCTTCCTATAATAACTACTTTCATAAATTATGATTTTACAATTTCCAATAAATACTCCTTTTTCTCTCCCCATGTGTATTGACTTTGGAAAACTGTTAACAACCGACTGGCAAAGAATACAGATTTAAACAGCAAAAAGTCAAAGCGTTTTGAATGCTTTCTGAAATAATACAACAAACTCTTTGTTGAGATAATACGCTTTCTATTATTTGAATTCCCTTTATTTACAGAAGCGCCCTCCAAATGAACTATCTGAGCATTCTCAATTAGAAAGTTTTGCAAACCCGTTACTTTTAGTCGGCGTTGCAAATCAGTTTCTTCGTAATACATGAAAAACGCTGGGTCAAACCCCCCAACTTCCTCAAACGTCGATTTTAATATAAACATGTCAGCTCCCATAACGTAGCCTACTTCAAGGTATCCGTTTTCATTGAAAAGCTTTCGATCCTCAGGAGTCATTGACGTGAAACGTGGCAACAAACCAAATATAGATTTAAGCACTAACTTAATAGTTGGTAGCGGGCCAAAAGATCCGGTTTCAACTTTGTTACTGTCTAAAAGCACAGCTCCGGAGACACCGATTTTTAACTTACTTGAATATTTTTCATTAAATTCGAAAAGAGTATAAATGGAGTTTTTAATTAAAACAGTATCAGAATTTAAAAAAAACAGATACTTTCCTTGAGCGGCCTGAACACCCAAATTATTAGCCCTCCCAAATCCCTCATTTTTATTCGAAGTGATAAGCTTAACTTGGGGATACTCTCTCCTTATAGCGGCACAAGAATCATCTTTTGACGCGTTATCTACAACTATAACCTCAATATCGAGATTTTTTGTATGGGCATATATTGACTGAAGGCATTCAATTGTCAATTTCCTTGTGTTGTAATTAACAATTATAACAGAAACATCCATGTATTTTGTTTAGGCAGGTGGTGAATATATCTATATCTGGCTATACGTCTTAGTTCTCGAACAATAAATAGTTGTTCAACTATGCAATAAAGTCGCTTTATCTATTTGGGATTTCTCTCCCAACCATGTACAAGATGAATCCTTATTTTCGAGCGCACTTTTAAGTATCGTTTCCACAACTTCGATATATTTTTCCATATTCAAGCTATTTAGCATATTTGTTGACTGCTGCTCAAATTCACGTTTAACTGATTGATAGTTTTGCATTGCATATTCAATTTTAGATGCTAAATCGACATGGTTATTACCTTCAAACCTAAGCCCCAAATTAAATTTTCTCGAAAGCTCTCCGAGTCCGCCGGAATCAGCTGTTATAATAGGCAACCCAGCCTCAGCTGATTCACAAAAAATACGGCCGAAAGGTTCTTTTAAGCTCGGTATCACCATAAGGTTCTTATCCGACAATTCTTTTTCAATATCCCTTTGAAATCCTCGAAAAACGAAATAATCTTCGAGCCCTGCAGTAGAAATTTCCTGCCGGATTTGTTGGTCAACTTCTAAAGATGGAGCAGCACCAACGAAGAAAACCTTTAGATTTGTGACTCCTCTGCTTTTTAAATCCCGAATTGCTTTTACTAAAAGAAAATGACCTTTAGATTCTGATATTCGACCCAATAATACAATATGAAAAGGAGTTTCACTTGTTCTCACCTCAGGGCGAATATTTCGCCAATGATACCCGTAGTATAAAGTACTCTTTTTTCTATCCGGAACTTTTAACTGGCTTGCAATAAAGTTAGAATTACAAATGAATGATTTTACAGGTTTATAATAGCTTTCATTTAAATTGTTCAACCAGGGACAATCCTCTAATATAGACACCTGGCATACAATAGGTGTTTGGGTTCTTGTGGCTATTTGTGCAATAGATCTCAAAATACCGGCCTGATTGATGAAAAGCAAATCAATGTTATTTTTTCTTACATACCAAAAAAGTCTAAGATAGCTGAAAATCTTTCTGATAATCCCTCTATGAATATCTAAAATCTCTATGGCCTGTACGTTAATTTTATTTAATTCATGTGTAAACTCAGAATCAGGCGGAAGTACAACCGAATAAACTATGTCTTCTGTCTGTTTATTTTTTAAAATGTCCCAAAGGACCATTTCTGAACCATATAGCTTTCCTGCAGGCTCAATTACAAGTATTTTTTTCATCGTTTGTATATACTTCAAAGTTAATCTTTCTGAATCCACACAGATTAACACTAATAATTATTTATATTGATTCCGGGCTTCTCGTAGCCTAATCGTTGTAAATTTTTCTCCAAACTTTCCAGATCTGTTATTTTATCATAAAATAAGGCAATTGTTTCCTGACCTATTTTATCCTCAAATTCTGCCAGCCTTAAAGTTGTTAAACAATCAATTACATTCTCCGGAAATCTGTATTTCAACACCTTTGCAGGGTTTCCTCCAACGATCGAATAAGGAGCGATATCTTTAGTAACAACAGCTCCAGCCGCTATAATTGCACCTTTTCCAACTTTGACCCCAGAAAGAATCGTTGCACCAAATCCAATCCAGACCTCGTCTTCAATTACGATGGGCCCCTTCGAGAATGCATCTTGAAATTTTTGATTTAATATTAAATCTTTAAGAGGATAGCTTGTAAAAGTATCTATATTGTGATTGCCTCCTAGAATGAAGCTTACATTATTTGCAATGGAAACATATTCTCCAATAACCAGTTTTTCATTAGCCCCATTTGCATAAGAATAAACATTTAATTCGCCATAACTGCGTTTGCCCACCTGAACACAATTTATCGGAAACTTCCTTTTTACAAGTGTTCTATTGTGCCTGTTCAGATTAGTCCACTTAATTGAAAAGATCAATTGGGATAAAGCTGTCTGAAGTTTCAGAAATATCCGCCAAAGAACCCGGAAAAATAGCTTTAAAAACATATATTTAATTTTTCAATGCTTTAAAATTGAATAAATTATTCCTGCAATTCGCTTAAATACCTTTAGCTTCCTTTTAAATCCAGGGATAGTTCGAACAGTTCTTAAGTATGTTTTAATAACTGTTTTTGATAACTCTGGATTTGTGCCAGAAGTATTATTCTGATGAATTCTGTATTTACTTACTATTCTATCTAAAAACATAAGCTTGTTCAAACTTGCAGATTTTAAATAAAAATATAAGTCTTCAGCCTTTAAATCTTCAGGATAGGGGCCAATCAAATTAAAAATCTCCCTATTCATCATTACTACAGCTCCCGAGATAGAAAATCTGAAAATAATTTCATCTAATATAGTTTCATCTGAAAAATAATTTGACTTGTCGGCGTTATGAAAGTCTCTTAAAATACTTTCGTGAATAGTTACACCTTCGGAATTAATTACCATGGCATCGCTCACCAACACTAATTTGGAAGCGTTATTTTCTAATACCCGGACTCTTTCAGTTAACGTATTATTACAAAGAATATCATCACTAGCCAACACAACTAGGTACTTTCCTTCAGCAATTTGTACAAGCTCATTTAAAGTTGCGCATAGACCTTTATTTGGCCTTTTTACAAATTTAACTTTGGCAGCCTGATTCAAATCAATCCAGCTCTCTATTAACCTGACGCTGTTGTCTCTCGATCCATCATCAATTATTATAATTTCCTTGTTAGCATATTCATCATCAATAATACTATCGAGAGCCTCGGTAATGTATTTCTCATGATTATAACATGGAATCAGGATAGAAACTAACGGGTAAGCTTCTTTGAAAGAAATAGGATTATTATTCGTTAACATCTATGTTTTTCAAAATTTTAGCTGGCATCCCACCGATAATAACGTTAGCAGGAAATACTCCGGTCACTGTCCCAATCTCACCACATTCAGTTCTTTTAAATGGGCTTGTTCCATGTGCTTCAAAACCAGTGATCATTATATTTTGTCCAATCAAAGAATTATCACCAATTTCAATGTAATTAGATGAACAGATAAAAACATTATTGTTTGTGGCCACATTTTTGCCAATGCTTATTTTACTCTCTTTCGTTCTGCATTGGATTTCAACAGAGCCACCTCTATGTCTGCCCCCCAATTTATATCCGAAGGAACAATTTCCATTAATTATTAAATTGCCGCTACCATTAAACAACATTAATTGATTGACCGCTGGTAAATCCGCCTCAAAGACGATCTGATTCCTTATCACGCTTAATAAATTTGGCCATAACAGTAGCACAACTCTATTTTTCCACAGTGATACCTTTGATAAAAGATAGAGGATTTTCACTTTAAAAGTTACCACCGATTTATTACATTAACTACATGAAGTATTTCCTCCTCATTCATCACGGGACTTATAGGAAGCGACAAAACCTCATTGTGAATCTTTTCTGTAATTGGGAGGCATTTATTGTTCCAATTGCTATAACAAGCTTGCTTATGAGGAGGGATAGGATAATGAATGAGAGACTGAACAGAATGTGCAGTTAAATGATCCTGCAAAGATTTTCTGTTCTCCGTACGGACGATAAACACATGCCATACATGCTCAAGATTCTTCGAAATATCTTCTTCATGGTCAATTTGGGGCAAAATAATCCTGTTATTAGAAATGTTATCGTAATAAAATTGAGCTATTTCTCTTCGTTTTTGATTTTCGATATCAATGTATTTGAGTTTAACGGATAAAAAAGCAGCTTGAATCTCATCCATGCGGCTATTTAAACCCTGATATCGGTTAACATATTTTTCCTGTGAGCCATAATTTGCTAATGCCCTGCAAACACCTGCTAATTTTTCATTATCAGTTGTGATAGCCCCCGAATCTCCTAAGGCTCCCAAGTTTTTTCCGGGGTAAAAGCTAAAGCCAGCCGCATGTCCAAGGCTACCTGTTCTTTTATTCCGCCAGTAAGCACCTATTGCCTGGGCATTATCCTCGATAATTAACAGGTTATATTTTACAGCTAATTGTTCTAATTTTTCGCTCCAACATGCTTTCCCGTACAGATGAACAATTAAAATAGCTTTAGTCCTGGATGTAATTTGCTCTTCTATCAGATTAATATCAATATTTAACGTATCAATATCCGGTTCGACAAATATTGGATTTAAATTATTATCTGTTATAGATAAAATAGAAGCGATATACGTATTCGCCGGCACAATTACTTCATCGCCTTCTGAGATATGCCCTAATTCTATATATCCTTTAAAAATTAGTCGAAGTGCGTCCAGACCATTGGCAACAGGGATTACGAATTTGCTCTTATTAAATTCAGAGAAATCAGTTTCGAACGAGGAATTTCGGTCGCCTAACAAATACCAGCCACTATCAATTACCTCTGCAGCAGCCTTCTTGAGATCGTCACTATACTGCTGATTTATTTTTTTTAGATCAAGAAATTTAACCATCGATTCTAATTAATTACTGACCAATCGCTTGCCCAGCGACACGACTCTTTTAATAAAAATTTTAATCTGCAATCCAGTATTCCGATAGGGTTTACCATTTCGCGTCAGCTTTAGAAATTCTGCGCCCACATGAATAGCCGAATTTGTTTTTTTTGAAATTGTCAAAAAGTCTATCTTATAATTGTTGCGGTACAATTTATCAAGAGCATGAATATCTGTGTTAATGGTATTATCAAAGCTATTTAAGAAATCGTCTTGAACTCTATTCACAGTTAACACAATGCATTTACCATTTTTAAATGAAGCAAGTTTATTTTTTGTAATATATCGATCCGGCTTACTAGCTACTTCATTTTCAAGATAATTGGGATTTTTTACAACATCCGGGTTAAGCATTGAAACGATTTGAAGAACATCCGCCCGTCTATATATGGTAGAGTCCAATTCCCAGGGATAATCCCAGTGGGCGGTATTACAATCGGCCCAATTCCATTTTAGTACATTTGCTGATCTATCCAATTCCGACGGCACAGGTGTAATATTTTCTCCTAAACGCAAACTAAAGCCGAACAAATTTTTGTCATTCATCAGCGCATTTAATGCTAAGGAAAAATCGATACTGTCTTTGAAAATAACATCATCGCAACCAAACATCAGATATTCTTTCGAAGCATCTAGAACAGATTGCAGGTTTGCAAAAAATGAACTTTCTTTAATCCAGGAGATACCCGGATATTGTTCAATCAACTCACCATACTTCACTTCTTCAGAGTGTGTATATAAAACCGTTATTGAAGATTGCGGAATTTCAGAGAAATACAGCAAGCTTTCAATATAGCCGTGTAATTGAAGAGGTCTATTTTTTGAAAAAACTATAATTGAAAGATCCTCAATTAAATTGTTGCTCATTGTATTCTAATCAGGTAAAAAAAAATCAGAAAGATTGCGCTCACTTTTCGGCAAATTCTTCATATAATAATCATAATCCTTTGCTGTGTGTCCGATATCCAACGCCTGGTACCCTAGCTTAGCCAAATCAAATGCTAGTACTGTTGCGGTCGGGCCTAGAATTATTAATACCAGCCTATTCTTGTCGGTAAGCTTTGCTTTATCAAAGATACCTTGGTACTCAGAGAAGGCATTTGAAGAAGGTGCCAAGACCCGTAGAACTGAAGCCGCATTATCAAAAACGTCAAACTGCAGCTTATCTAAAATACCTTCACCTTGTATAATGGTTATATCTCTTTGATCCCAAACTCTTCTAATGTGATCAAAATAGCTACTCATGTCAACATCATCGGAGTATGTCATATACAGTTGTGTAAACTCTGTGGCATAATAGGTTTTGTCCAAAAGGAGAGCATTTTCATATTCCTTTCGTACTCGCGATATTTCCCTTCGGATAAAATTTTTAACCCTAAGATTGCAATTACCTACTTCATACCAAAAAATATAAGGTATGCCTATAAGAATGTTATCATAATTGGAGATTAAAATCTCCTGTAAACGCTTCGATAATTCCCTATCGTCTTTTTGAAAAGGGATAGACCTATTAAACAATAGTTCGAATTCACCGTCGCCAAATCTTGAAATAGAAACTTTATCTTGTATAATCTTCTCAATAGTTTCGAGTGGACTAATTATTTTTGGTTTGATAAGCTTATTATATTCTGATGGTAGCTCAAATTTTAAATTGTCTAAATAATAATGAATATTATCAACATTGATAAACTCATGGCTTAGGTCTTTATTAAATATGAACAGCAAATTTTTATAGAAAATTTTAGTCTTTCGTAAAAGTGCTTTAAAATATTTCATACCACATTAAGTTAGCCAAGTATATATCAATATGCGTTGAAAAAATTATCTTTTGGTGAAAAGAAAACAACCGCAACCGTAACCTTGCTTATCTGCCACTGATTCGGAAGCATTATTGATAAACTTTCCCTCGTCCGTTACTAACGCGAAGTCCTCAAGAATTAGATCAGGAAATAATGATAGTACCATTTTGTAGGTATAAATTCGGTGTGCATTATATTGAATGCGGGCTTCTGCTCCCACTGGTGTCACAAAATAAAGATGTCCACCGGGTTTTAAAACTCGTGTGAGTTCCGCAATTGCCTTAATGTCACCTTTGGCATCTATAGGGTCGCCATACCGTTGAAGACCAATATGTTCAACTACATGCATACAAGATAAAGAAGAAACGGAGTTGTCTGTAAATGGCAATGCCATCAGGTCGCCAAATTTAGACTCCAGATTGGAAAGCGTAAAATCTACAGGCCGATAATCATAAAATTTAACAGGAATAAAGGAAGAAACTAAAGTAACGAACCGGATATCAGAAGAAATATCAATATGAACCTCGGGCTTCTTTCCAGCCAGAATTCTAGCAGCCCAGGCAGTATGATAAACATAATGAGCATCAAAGTCAGTAGTACTTCCAGACTCTCCAAAAATAGCATAATGATCCTCCCATCGGCACAAAAAACGACCATTATCGGATAGTAATTCTTTCTTTTTAAGAAATTCCTTTTTAAAATCAGCCTTAACTTTTGTATGACTCGAGAACTTTGTCACAATACTTTTTAATACCTGTTTCACCATTATATTATTTTTTAAAAAACCTCATTTTTAAATACCCTACAACCTCCATATACTTTTCGAGCTGCATCAATGAAAAAACACAGGACAGGGCAACCACTATTCCTCCAATCGAATATCCCCAAATACCTCCCATTAGTAAGCTTGATGATAATACAAGCAGACATGCCCCAACATATATTAAAAAGACTTTCAAAAACTGCTGCGTGAATGAGAAAGAATATAGCTTATGAAACCTAAGACCGATAAAAAGAATATAAATTAGCTGGGAAAGGAAGAAGGCGATACCCATTCCAATTAAGCCATAGAACATATATCCTGCTATATAAAATATCAGCGCCAAAATATTATTAAAAAAACTCCCATAAAGGAAAAAGCTCTTTTTATCGCCTTTTGCAAGAGCAATGAAACCCAATACAACCATGGGCGCAGTGAATAAAGATCCGAAAGCCAGCCAGCGAACAACATCGGTTATCACATAAAAGTCGGGCGATAAAAGAGCCCTAATAAAAAGAGGGGAGAATACAATTAAACAAATTAATATAGGAGAAGAAATCAAAATAGTAATTATAGCCTGTTGGTTAACAATCTCCTTGATCTTCAGGTTATCATCACTCACTGCCGCCAGCCTGGGAAAATAATCAATAGTCATGGCAGTAAACACCAGACCGATGCTCTGATTAGTGATTGATGTCGCCGCTTGATAAAGCCCAACATCTTCAATTCCACCCTTGCTTCTTACATAAGTATTAATTACATAAATTACCGCGCTGCCCAATGCTTGAGCGGCTACCATGACAATTCCGAGCTTTGCCATTTCTCCGCCTTTTGACAAAGTATCCGCCCGGCTAACAGTGACAGGCAAGGTTTTGACTTTATTAGCAAAATAGGCACTGATAAGATACACTGTAAGGGATCCAATGATCAGAGAAGGCACAATCCCTTTCGTTCCGAAAAAATAATAGAGAGGGACAGATGTCAGCAAACCCACACAAGACCCGACAACCGTGGATTTAGCCGTATTCTTCATACTTCTTGTCCCTTCGAGTAAAGCGGTATTTCCATTGCTCAGGGTATTGAATACGATCATTAGCGACAGGAATACGAAGCTCCAGGAATAATCCTTATTACCGAAAGTATATTGGCTAAGAAATGAAGAAAAGGCAATCATAACGAATGCACCCAGTATACAGCTAATCCATAGCCATCGTTTAAAGATAAAAAGTGTATAGCTGATCTCTTTAATATCACCAGTAGCGCTTGATTTTGAGATATCCCTTATAGCACTATAATTTAATCCTAAGCCTGAAACCGAATTAATCAACGTGATAGTTGTCATAAAAAGACTTGAGATTCCCATACCTACAGGCCCCAGAAAAATAGCAACAAATTTAGCTCTTATAATATAAGTCAATATATTTATGACCTGCACGCCCCCAAATAAGCTTGTGGCCTTAAAAATCTGACGATACTTCGATTGGGTTGACATTACTTGGATATCATTTAGAGAAATTAACTTCAACAGCAAATAAGTAAATAAATACAAGCATTGTCTTATTTACTTAAGCTATTCTTTTTACAAATTTCGCTGGATTTCCAACCCATAATTCATTCGCAGGTATATTTTTAGTTACCACGCTACCAGCTCCAATCATAGCATTTTCACCTATTATCACCCCCCCAAGAATAATTGCTCCGGCACCAACACTCGCTTTATCTTTTATAAGAATTTTTTGAAACTCAGTCGGATATTGTTTAGATCTGGGATACTTATCGTTTGTGAAAGTAACATTGGGTCCTACAAAAACATCATTTCCAATTTCAATTCCATCCCAGAGACTTACCCCGCTTTTTATAGTTACATTATTCCCTATAATTACTTCATTTTCAATAAATACGTTGAAGTTTATATTGCAATTACTTCCAATCACCGCCTTCTCTAGAATCACACAATATTGCCAAATAACTGTATCAGTACCGATACGGGTTGCCTGTACATCTGCTGTGGGATGTATTTTCATTGTTTTAATAATAAGAATTCATTGTAGTCCCGAATATAATCGTCTTCATTATAAAGATTTGATGCTAAAACGAGTAGGACCGCTCCAGAGGAAAAATTCACCAATTCACGCCAAATACCCTCAGTTACATATAATCCAAAGTTTGGTCTATTAAGATTAACAGTTTTTTTGTTTCTGCCGTCATCTAAAACAACATCGAAACTTCCACTTGCAGCAATTATAAGTTGGTTTAATTCTTTATGAGCATGCCCTCCTCTTGCTTCCCCACTGGGTACATCGTATAAGTAATAAACTCGCTTTATACTAAACGGAATATCAAGGTTGCAACCAACTGGAGTTATGTTACCAGCCCGATTATGCACTTTTGATAATTCTATTACATTGCAGTTATAAATCGAATTCATTTCTCTTTAAATAAATTGAAATCTCTAATATAATCTTCTTCATTAAAAGGAGTAGATGCCGCGATGAATGCTAAAGCATTGGTTGAAAAATTTTGCATATGTCTCCAGATGCCATTTGGAACATATAATCCATAATATGATCTATTTAATGAAAAGGTTTTTACATTAAAACCATCATTTAAAACTACATCAAAACTTCCACTTAAAGCAATGATCAGCTCCTGATTGGTTTTATAACTATGCCCCCCCCTTTCCTCGCCGCCGGGGACGTCATAAATCCAATAGGTCCTTTCGATTTTAAATGGTATATGGGCACCTTCCTCAAAAAAAGAAAGGTTTCCCCGTTGATCCAGAATTTTCGGAAGGTCAATAATTCTTACTGCATCCATTTATAAGTTTATTTCATCACTTCTCTTAAAAGCTTAATTGCCAATAAAATCATTACAATTAAACCAGACAGTAAAACGGCACCAATTATTATTCCTTTCGCCTTACTTAACGAATCTACATTTAAAGGGTATACTGGTTGATCTATTAATTGAATGAGTGGCGTTTCCTGGCGTAAAGCCATTTTAGACATTTCCAGATTTTTAACTAATTCACCCAATATCTCTTTATTTGTTTGCGCGGAATATTGAGCGCTCTGCATAGGGGCAATCCGCTGCGTCTGCCTTGTGGGATTTAAATTAGGTGTTGCATCAGCAACTGCTGCCGCGGTGTAAATTGCACCATTCATCACTCTTCGAACGGAGTCTGTCTTTTGCTGTAAGATTGAAACGTTTTCTAACGATTTTTTAGTTTTCGTTTGAATATAGAAGTCGTTAACATTCTTAACGATCTGATCGTTAAAAGCTTTAGCAAATATTTCATTCTCGGAGCTTACCGCAACTTTTATTATGCTTAACTTTTTATCCGGCTTCCCTACATTTAAATAATTAGATTTTATATCTCCCACTACCGAAGCGAGAACACTGTTTTGGGCACGGGTAAAGGCTTTCTCTGTATTAAACCGAATATCAGCTAATTCAGGATTTCCTGCCCATTTTTTTCTGATACCGTTAAAATCCAAATAAAAATCAATTAATAATTGCCTCTTGCCATCGTATTCAATCTCACTCAATAATGTATTTTCAATCATTGACCGCGACTTATATAATTCCATGATGTTATCTCCCTGAAAAATACCACCGCCACCTGCTCCAAGATCCAGGCCCACCATAGAAGCCAACCCTGCGTATTGTCCTAATCCTCCCCCGCCTGCTTCTTCTAAAACAAATGTACATTCCGCTGTATATATTGGCTTTTCTAGTTCAGCATACACGAATCCGCCAACACCACCCAAAATGCCTGCCGCAAGAATTATCAGCCACTTTGATAAAACATAAGTACACAAATCTTTTAGCTTAAGAATGAGTTCTTTTAATGAGATCTCCGCCTCTTGCACCGCTATATTGTGTTTTTCTGTTTCCAAAATATTTTTTGTCTAAATATATTAATATGACTAATCTCCTTACTTGGCTAAATTCAATACCCCAAGTATTATTGCGCCTAACGATGCTATGCCTGAAGTTAGCCCTACTATCTCAGAAGCAGATAACTTTTTTTGCTCGGCCTTTTTAGGCACAAATATCTCCGCCCCCGGCTTCACCATCGGATAATTATTAAAAACAAAAAACTTCCTTGTACTTCTAACCGATCCATTCGCATAAATAACATACGATCTTTTCTTTAAGGAGTTGTCCGAAAAACCACCCGCGTCAGAAATATATTGCTTAAAGCCCTTTCCTGAATTAAAAATCGCCGTAGTAGGATATAACACCTCCCCGCTTACTTTTACTGTCTGAAGTTGTTTAGGAACCCGTAATACATCCCCCTCTTCTAAGATCAAATCAAGTTTTGATTTTGGTTTTTCAATGATCCGCTCCAAATCAATCCCAACATAATCATTTCGAAGAATCGTTTGCTGTTGAACAATATCTGTAGAATCCTTCACCGTCTCCTGTAATCGCTGTAATCTCACCAACTTCTTCTGATCCTGTTCTTCTGTATTAATCTTATTTTTTCCTGAGCCTTTTTCACTGGCATCCGAGCGGATTAAAGAAGCCCCGGACAAATAAGCCAGATCCGTTAATCCACCAACCCGTTTGATCAAATCGGAAATCCGCTCATCTTTACGGCTTATAGTATAAGTCCCTGGATACAATACTTCTCCCTCCACCCGTACCTGACGCTGCACTTCATAACCGGCGGCATTCCGAACAGAAACAATATCAAATGGTTGAAGAATGAATTTAGGCCCCTGAATCTGCAGGTTCTGATCTACATCTACCTGGTATACCTGGGCAATACGTGAATTGGCCGCTCCAGCCTCACTGTCTTTCACCCGGCGGGAAATTTCTATACGTTTGGCTGAAGCGCCTTCTCTGAAGCCACCAGCTAAAACAACCAGGTCCTCCAGGCTCATATTCTCCGCATAGTCTAACGTCCCTGGGTTGCGAACTTCTCCTTCAATGCTTATTTTATATTCTTCACGTAAATCAAAAATAGAGGATATGGTGACCTGATCTTCGCGTTGAAGAGTAATATCTGCTGTGGCACCATTCAAAATCCTTGCAAGATCGAAGGAAACCAATTCCGGTGTATTATCGGCTCTTAAACGGGTAAGATAACCTCGGGCTAAAAAAGCATCTTCGGTTACGCCTTCGGCTTTTTGGATCAACTGTCCGAGGGTTAATCCTTTTTCCAACTGGTACTGTCCCGGGCGGAATACTGCTCCGTTAATGCTCACCCTGTTCTCAAAACGATCAAGTATCGGCTCAGCGAAATATTTATCGCCGTTTTGAGGAACATAGCTTGTAAAAGCATTCGCTAATACATCGGTAATGCGTCGCTCTTTTGGAGTGTTTTGTATTACTTTGATTCTCGCCGTATAGGCTTCGTTGGTGAAACCACCTGCAAAAGCAATGACATCGTCCAAAGTCTCATTGTCTGTCGCTTCGAATATAGCTGGGCGTTTTACTTCACCGGAAAATTCTACCCGTTTTTTGTAAGTTGGGATCATGATGATATCCTGATCCTGTAAACGGATGTTGTTGCGCTGGAAGCCGCGTAAAAGGAATTCGTATACATCCAGCTTAGCGATTACGCGATTATTCCGAATGATCTGTATTTCACGAAAAGAGCCGTTTTCAGTAGGTCCGCCCGAAGCGTAGAGCGCATTGAATACACTGGATAGAGAAGACAAGGTATAAGTTCCTGGTCGGGTCACTTCACCCATTAGCGTTACTTTAATGCTGCGGATATTCCCTAATGTAATGTTTACCCGGGTATTTCCGCTGCGCATATTCGGATAAACGCTGGCTAACCTTGAACGGATCCTCTGACTGGCCTGCTCGATGGTTTGGCCGCCAACGTTGACCACACCTATATATGGTATATTGATATTTCCTTCAGGCGAAACAGTTAACTTATAACTTGCTTCCGAATAGCCGTAAATATCAATATTCAATTCATCATCAGGGCCAAGTTGATAATTAAGAGGAGTGGCGAGGCGAAGATTGGGCTCGAAGCTGATTTTTGAATTCCTGAACAGCTCGGCGCCAAAGATCCTGGAAACAGTACCTGTCGCATTAACCTGTGTGGTATCGCTTTTGAAATTTAATTCGCGGGTACCCTGACCGGAACCAGCATCGGTAGTTTTATTGCCTGAACCAGTATTGGTGCTGGCAGAACCGCTTTGTTTAATCTTATTTACACGGGCACGCAGTTTCTGTACTTCGCCGGCACTCATGCCTCTTGCCTGGGCAACCTGCTCTAATTGAGACTCGCTTAATCCCTGCGCTTCAACCTGTTGAATGAACTGTTTTATTTGAGCGTCGGATAACTGGTCGACATTGATGTTGCTGAAATTTTGTGTGCTTTGTGCTGCTATGGGTTGAATTGCACCCAGCAACAAGAATAATATAAGTAGCGTAACAGATTTTAGTAAATTCAATCTATTCGTGTTTTCAAATTTCATAAGAGCGCAACGTGTTTCATGGGCACAAATTTAAAGATCCCTTTTCTTCTTTAAACTCAAAAGCCTGTCCGTTTTAGCGCATATTCATCCCGCATGTATCAGGATAATTACACTGCTTGCAGACAGCATCATTTTGTGCGAGGCAAAGATATAGATTTACGGGAATGTTAAAGGCCTTTTTTTAAAACATTTACAAAGCTTGTTTGTGAGAGCCTGCGGATGGGGCTTATATATGGCAAAGGCATAGCAAAGGCATGGATAAAGCACGGATAGAGTATGAAATAGTTTATACCTGACCTGCAATCCGGGCAGCCTGCCTAAAGCACCATATTTCCCCTTCAATCGCGATAACCACCCCCTTTTATTCCCCCGCCAGCGGGGGATACGAGGTGCTTTAGAATATTTGGCTGAAGAAAATCAGGTACGTTATCGGCTGAATGAAGACACATAGTTCTGAAGATAAACTTTCATTTTACGAAAATGCCTAAAGCGCTTTATATCCCCCGCTGGCGGGGGCAGGGGGTGGATTTGC
>CAMPKC010000077.1 GCA_946887045.1 uncultured Sphingobacteriaceae bacterium
CTGGCAGAAAAATGTTCAGGCTCTGGCGATTGCCGAAAAAGCGCCATCTCTGGCGGCGTGATGTGCCCGAGCTATATGGCAACGCGACTTGAAAAAGATACCACAAGAGCCAGGGCAAATGTTTTAAGGCAATTTCTCAGCAATGAGCATGATAAGCATCCTTTTAATCATGAAGAGATTAAGGATGTCATGGACTTGTGTTTGAGCTGTAAGGGATGTAAAACTGAATGCCCTTCTGGTGTGGATGTGGCCAAAATGAAAGCCGAGTTCCTGCAGCAATATTATGATCAGAACGGTATTCCTTTCAGATCTAAATTAATCGGGAACTTCAGTAAGCAAATGAAGCTGGCCTCTCTTTTTCCGCCGGTTTACAATTTAATTTTTCAGACAAGAGTATTTCGAAAGATGGCTAATTCCGTCGTTGGTTTCCATCCCGAAAGGTCTATGCCGCATTTGAACCCGGTTACCTTACACAAATGGCATAGAAAAAGAAAGAAACCAGCACAAAGTGGGCGCAGATTATTTGTGTTTTGTGATGAGTTTACTAATTATAATGATCTCGAAGTTGGGCAAAAGACCATTCTGTTATTGGAAGCTTTAGGCTTTGAGGTAGTCATTCCCGAACATGTCGAAAGTGGCAGAACCTATTTGTCGAAGGGATTGGTGAAAAAGGCCGCGGTCATTGCAAATCAAAATATCGAAATTTTCGCTGATCTGATTTCAGAAGAAACTCCTTTAATAGGCATTGAGCCTTCCGCCATTTTAACCTTCAGGGATGAATATATAGATCTTGTCAGCAAGGAGAATCGTGAAAAAGCAATTAAACTCTCAAAAAACACCTATACGATCGAAGAGTTTCTTTCGAAGGAAATGCGAAAAGGAGGCATAAACCGTGCGTTGTTCACTAGTGAAAAACGGAAAGTGTTGATCCATGGGCATTGTTATCAAAAAGCTTTATCAGCTCAGGAACATTTAAAAGCCATGTTAGGCATTCCCGAAAACTACAGCACCCATCTCATTCCTTCAGGATGTTGCGGTATGGCGGGCTCCTTCGGTTATGAAAAGGAACATTTTCAAATTTCCAATCAAATTGGAGAATTGATACTATTCCCTGCTGTAAGATCGGCCGAAGAGGAAACTTTGATCGCGGCATCCGGAACATCCTGCAGGCATCAAATTAAAGATGGAACGCCAAGAACAGCCCGGCATCCGGTAGAAATATTGTATGATGCGTTGAAATAAAACCGGATTAATATGGGAGCAATTTACTCTCAGATTTCCCTTTTTTGACTGTCCCGAAAACGTGTTGTGGATGAATTTTTTTTTTCAAGATGTTTCAATAATTGAAGAATTGTATATATTAGGGCTTAAACTTTAAGAAATCATGGAAAAATACAATCAGTTAAAAAGCCTTTTGGCATCAGTAGAAGAAGATGCAGACAAATTTTACAACAAGGGAGTTAGCGCTGCCGGAACACGTGTTCGTAAAGCATTACAAGATATGAAAGCACTTGCTTCTGATATGAGAAAAGAAGTAACTGATATCAAAAATAAAGAGAAATAAAAAAATGTTTTTCATAGGAAAGCCGCTTTAGCATTGTCTGAAGCGGCTTTTTTGGTAAATAGCCTATCGCGATGTCTTTAAAATTTCGAGAAGCAGTTCAGGTTCGTTGGTGGTTATAAAATCTATGTTTTGCTTAAGCAGCCAGCGCATGTCATCCTCCCGGTCAACCGTCCAAACATTGGTAGTTAAGTTCTTTTCATGAGCTTTTTTAATCCAGGCCGGATTTTTCCTTAAGACGCTAAATGCATAATCAAATCCCGGAATTTTATCTTTTGCAAGGCCTTCAGGCGATTTATCACCTTTAAGGTAAGCAACTGAAGCCTGAGGTTGAAGTTTCACAAGTTCTGTGCAAATTTCATAGTCGAAACTAATATAATCGAGCCAGGCCTGAGCTTTATAGTCTTTTATAATTTCTACAACTTTTTGGGCGGTCTTAATACCAGTTTCTTTATTTATAGCCGAGGGCTTAATTTCCAGAACCAGACGGGTGCTTTTCTGATTTAACCCTTTTTCAAGATATTGATTCAAGGTGGGTAAGGTTTCATTATTTGCAAGCTTCAATTTCTGCAGCTCGGTCGATGCAGCTTTTTCAAGAGGAATGCCCTGAACTTTGTAATCGTGATTAACAAATATTTTCGAATCTGAAGACATATGAACATCGAATTCGCTGGCACCGCAACCCAATTTTACAGCGTGCTGTAAGGCGGCAATAGAATTTTCCGGAAGACCCCGATTTCTCCATGCTCCACGGTGTGCAATTACTTTGTTTTTTATAAAGCTGTCGCTGATGATTTTAAATGATTCTGAAAAAACGCCAAAATCTGTATCTACAGAAATCGTCAGATCGTATTCAGCATCTTTTTTATTGTGAGACGGCAGCAAGCAGAGTTTGTTTTCTTTAACAGAGAAAGCTTTTGCATCTTCTCCCGAAAGGCTTACTTTTTTTAAGCCGATTTCATTTGCCGATAACCTGATCGATCCAATCTCATGTCGGCCAAATGAAAATGTGTAGCCGCTTAGAAGTATCGAGAGTTCCTGTGGTTCATTTATCATAAAGAAACCTTCCTAAAGGAATAATAATACTGATTTAAAAGTTTCGAACATTGAATTATTCTTTCTCTTTTGACCATAATCATTGACCTGGTTAATAAGAATCAGGCATATAAACCTGATTAGTTCTGAAATTTACAGCTTCTTTCATATTTAATATTAATGCCATGAAAACTCAATTAATTCTTCGCGTATCAATGGTGTTTTTAGGATTGTCACTTGCTTTCAGTTCTTCTGCTCAGGACGTTGATACTTTATTAAAAATGGATACCATCTCTGACAGAGGTCTTGATACTTTACCTACAGTAGTAATTACCAGAGGTTCTGTAGTAAATCAAAGAGTGTCGAAGGCTTTTAGCAATGATTTTAAAGATGCGATAAATCCAAGGTGGTTCGAGATAAATAAAAGGTATTTGGTTAAGTTTATCTCGGCGGATCAAAAAAATACAGCATTATATAATAAAAGAGGTTATCTGATATATCATATTGCGTACGGAACAGAAAAACACCTTCCGGCAAGCGTAAGAGATCAGATTAAAGCTCAATACCCGCGGGCTACCATTACCAATGCTATTTATGTAAATCAGGCAAACCGGAAAATTTGGGTTGTAAACCTGGAAGAAGGCAGGGAATTGGTTTTAACGCGGATTGAAGATGATCAGCTGGATGAAGTTCAACGCTTGAAAAACGTTTCTGCGAATTAAATTTTTCTATTGTAATGAAAGATATTGCCACTTTAAATGATTTGATGATTTATTATCTGCAATCATTGCTTGATACCGAGTTACGATGGTCTGAAGCATTAGACCGGTTACTGGTCGGCGTATGGTCGCCGGACTTAAAAGCATTATTAGCGAAATCGGCTGATCTTTCAAGAAATCACCTCAGGATTTTAGGTGAAACTTTAGAGGAGTTTAAGAATGGTGTTCCTTTTAAGAAGGCCCTGGCTGTAGAAGGGGTGATCAGGGAAATGGATGGAGTGATTGAAATGACCACCGATCCGGAGATTAAAGACGCGGCTATTCTTGTTTTTCATCAATCTATCGCACATTATAAAATCGCACAATATGGCGCAGTAAGCTCGTACGCAAAACTTTTTAAAATGCCGGAAATTGCATCCACGATGCATCACCTGCTGGAGGAAGAGAAAGCCGCTGACGAAGTCTTGACCGAACTCGCCGAAACCAGGATTAATCCTGATGCGCTATCTCCTTTATTAAAATAATCTCAGTTTAGTAGCATCCACAAAATAGTACTTATTCTATATGCCCCCGACAAATAGCGACGATAAATTTCAAGTTATGGATATTCCGGAATTAATGCAGGCAATGGTATTCGAACGTGCCGGAAAACCTTTGGTATTGAAACAGATGCCCGTTCCAAAACCATCGGCCGACCAGATGTTATTGAAAATTCAGGCTTGTGGAATCTGCCGGACGGACCTTCATATATTAGACGGAGAGCTGAGAAATCCTAAACCTCAGCTTATCCCAGGGCATGAAATTATCGCAACAGTTGTAAAAAAGGGGCAAAACGTGACCCGTTTTAAAGAGGGTGATATTGTGGGTGTTCCCTGGCTGGCTCACACCTGCGGCAAATGCAAATTTTGTAAAAACGGCCACGAAAACTTATGTGATAACCCTTTATTTACGGGCTATACCGTTGACGGAGGCTTTGCCGAATACACAGTAGCTTATGAGCAGTATTGCTTCAATCTGTCAAATTTCTATAGTAATTCGTCCGGGGCACCCCTCATGTGTGCAGGATTAATTGGCTTCCGGTCGTATAAAATGCTCGACAAAAAAGTTGAAAATATAGGCATCTATGGATTCGGAGCGGCCGCGCATATCATCATTCAGCTGGCAGTTTTTCAAAAAAAGAAAGTGTATGTATTTACCCGCGCCGGCGATAAAATAGGGCAGAAATTTGCTATGGACCTGGGAGCTGAATGGGCGGGCGATTCTGAAGAAATGCCTCCTATAAAATTGGATGCTGCAATAATTTTTGCGCCTCTCGGCGATTTGATTCCAAAAGCTTTGCAGGATGTGGATAAAGGAAGTATGGTAGTTTGCGGGGGAATCCATATGACTGATATACCTTCGTTTCCTTATCATCTTTTGTGGGAAGAGCGATCTTTGCATTCTGTAGCTAATCTTACACGAGAAGATGGATTGGAGTTTCTCGAGCTGGCGGAAAAAGTACCGGTGAGGGCTACAACTGTGCTGTTTAAATTGCAGGAAGCAAACCAGGCAATTGACAGCCTTCGCCATGGAAAAATACATGGTGCAGCTGTACTTGTAATGTGATTTGATCGCCGAGTTTCAATCTGCTATTTGTTGCCAGCCCTGATTATAATCAATAGCTGTACTGACCGTTATTTTAAAAATGAAGGTCCGTTTTTTGTTCCTTTGAAAGCTGTCCGAGATTAGAATGAGGAGGTATTCGAGCTTAGATTTCTTTTGCAGCGAATTTTGCAGAGTTCGCTTCGCCATGATGATTCGATGGTACCCCGTTACTTAAATCATAGAAAAACTTTTTAATGTGAGAATGATTATGCGGAAAAGTGCCTCAAAAACGAAAAAAGAAAAGGAAGACCCAAAAAAACTTCCGCAACCGGATCTTCCTGAAGGAACTAACTTCAGTATCGGTTGGATATATGTAATCCTGTTTGGTATCATTTTGACGGTTTCTGTATTTAGAGATACTTCGCTGGCAAAAGAAACTACCTGGCAGGAGTTTAACCGGAATATGTTACAACGTCGGGCAGTTGCGCGTATTGAAGTAATCAACAACGAAAGGGTAGACGTTTATATCGATAAAAAATTTTCTCAGGACCCCGCTTTTAAGGACGTGTTTGCGCCTGCAATTGGCAGTCAGCCAGATCCCGGACCTCATTACGCATTTACTATCGGATCTGTAGAAACGTTTGAGGATAAACTCGATAAGGCACAGGCTAACTTCAAAGAAGAAGATAAAGTTGATGTACGCTATGTGAAACAGTCTAATTGGCTGATGCAGATGTTCGGCTGGATATTCCTGTTTGTGATTATCACCATTATCTGGCAATATATGTTCCGGCGAATGGCTGCCGGTGGAGCTGGTAACTCTTCTGTTTTTTCCTTCGGAAAATCTACTGCTTTATTGATGGAAAAAGAGAATAAAAGCACCATCACGTTCGATGATGTTGCCGGACTGGAAGAGGCAAAAGTTGAGATCAAGGAAATTGTTGATTTCTTAAAAGATCCAAGCGTTTATACCCAATTGGGCGCTAAAATCCCGAAAGGAATTATTATTGTCGGTCCTCCCGGAACCGGTAAAACGCTGTTGGTTAAGGCGGTGGCAGGCGAAGCCCAGGTTCCTTTTTTCTCTATTTCTGGTTCTGAATTTGTTGAAATGTTTGTCGGAGTAGGAGCATCACGCGTTCGTGATCTTTTTAAAAAAGCTAAAGAAAAAGCTCCGTGCATTGTTTTTATTGATGAAATCGATGCTGTTGGGCGATCACGTAGTAAGAACTCGCTATATACCGGAGCCAACGACGAGAGGGAGAATACCTTGAATCAGTTACTTACCGAAATGGATGGTTTCGGAACCAACAGCGGCGTTATTGTTTTGGCTGCTACCAATCGTGCTGATATGCTTGACCCGGCTCTGTTACGGCCGGGAAGATTTGACCGTCATATCTACCTTGAATTGCCAAATTTCACTGAACGAAAAGCCATTTTCAAAGTACATTTGCGCCCCCTGGTTCTCGATTCTTCTATCGAAATTGATTTTCTTGCGGCACAAACTCCTGGTTTTTCGGGTGCTGATATTGCTAACATTTGTAACGAAGCCGCTTTAATTGCGGCCCGCCGCAAGAAGCATAAGGTAGAAAAACAAGATTTTTTAGATGCTACGGACCGAGTGGTAGCCGGGCTGGAACGGAAAAGTAAAATCATTTCTCCGGAAGAAAAGAAGATTATTGCCTATCACGAAGCCGGACATGCCATTGTTAGCTGGCTTTTGAAGTATGTTGACACGCTGGCAAAAGTTTCTATTATACCTCGTGGGAAATCTCTTGGCGCTGCCTGGTATTTGCCCGAAGAGCGGGAGTTACGCACTGCTACCGAATTCTCGCAACGGCTTTGTGCCGCGCTGGGTGGGCGCGCAGCTGAAGAAATAATATGGGGCGAAGTGTCTTCGGGGGCATTAGACGACCTGGAAAAGGTGACCAAAGATGCGTATATGATGGTGGCTTTTTACGGCTTCAACAAGAAAATCGGTAATATTAGTTTTTACGATTCGACCGGCCTGCGCGATTCCAGTATTCAAAAGCCATATAGTGAAGAAACCGGTAAATTGATTGATCAGGAAGTGAGAAAATTGGTGGAAGAGGCGTATAAAAAAACCAAAGAAATTTTATTAAATCATAAAGAAGAACTTACACAAGTGGCGGAGCTGTTGTTGAAAAAGGAAGTGATCTTCAAGGAAGATATTGAACAAATTTTAGGAAAGCGCCCTGAAAGTAGTATGTCTGTTGAATTAAAAACCCCTGAGCAAGTTACCGGAGTTTAAGCCTCTGCGAAGCTTTTTCTCGGGTAAGTCGCTGCAATGGCAGGTTTGGATAACAATCAGTAATTGAGTTGAGACCTGTCAGTCAATAGAACCCAGTAGTTCTCTAATTTAGTTCCATCATTATTTTTTTAAAAGAATGGCTACAGCTATAACCGATTACAGGAAATCCTATCCTGTTAAATTGAACTTTTACGAGGAGTATATGCACAAGCTTTTCAATAAAGCGGATATACAAATTAATGGTTCGCGCCCATGGGACATACAGGTTCATGATTCATCGCTTTATGCAAACCTCTTTAAAAAGGGATCTCTGGCTTTCGGCGAATCGTATATGGACGGCTTGTGGGATTGTGAAAAACTCGATGAGCTTACCTTTAGAATTATTAGAGCTAACCTTGACAGGGAAGTCTCAAGGGATTTTCGTGCAATTTTATATTTTCTTAAATCGAAGTTTTTAAATCAACAATCGGTGAATAAAGTTCAGGAGGTAGCAAAGAAGCATTACGATGTAGGGAACGACCTTTTTGCCGCCATGCTCGATAAAAGAATGATGTATTCATGTGCTTATTGGGATAATGCTGAAACACTCGATCAGGCCCAGGAAAATAAACTTGAACTGATTTGTCAGAAACTTAAGCTTTTGCCCGGACAGAGGGTGCTGGATATTGGCTGCGGGTGGGGTGGTTTTGCTCAATATGCTGCAGAGAAATACAAAGTAGATGTAGTAGGAATTACAATCTCAAAACAACAGCTTCAATTGGCGAAAGAGCGTTGTGCTAATCTTCCGGTTGAGATACGTTTACAGGACTATAGGAGCCTGAATGAAAAGTTCGACAGAATTGTTTCTATAGGTATGTTCGAGCATGTAGGATATAAAAATTACGTTGATTACATGCAAACAGTCAGAAATGCTCTTAAAGATGACGGCTTATTTCTTTTACATACCATCGGTGGAAACGTTTCATTAACCACTATAGATCCATGGATCAATACTTATATTTTCCCGAATGCAATGATGCCTTCTGTCGCCCAAATCGGAAAGTCAATTGAAAATAAATTTATCCTTGAAGACTGGCATAGCCTGGGCAGCAATTACGACTTAACTTTAATGGCATGGATGGACAGATTTAAACATGCATGGTCGCAGATAAGGGAAAAATACGATGAACGTTTTTATAGAATGTGGATTTATTACCTGTCTACTTGTGCAGCATCTTTCAGAGCAAAAAGAAATAACTTGTGGCAAATCGTTTTATCGCCGCCAACAAACCTAAATGCCTATGTTTCTGTAAGGTAGCTTTTTCAATTTTGCCACTGGCTATTTAAGATAGATATTAGGGTCTTTTGCTTTGATATTGATGTCATGCTCTGCCAATTGCGATAAGCGGTCGTCGATATGCTTTTCATTAATATCAATCGAATAAAAAACGTCCGTTCCCATTCCCATGTTCATTATTTTAGCAAAGGCTGCTGCTGTACCGTAAATACTTATTTTGAAATGATTTATTGCCTGTACGCCTGCCAGTAGAGCGGCATCTCTAACGTCCATATCCTGGCAAGTAAACATCGTTTGCTCAACCTCTTTAATATACGCATCCATTACACGGCTACCGACATTCAGCGGAGTGATTTCCTCTTCCTTCAACATGGCTTCCATCTTTTGTACATGCTGTTGAACAAACTCCAGGTATTTCTCCAGCACAGCTTTTAACTTGGAAGAATTGGCCTTATTGATCCAATCGGGTAAAACCGCTTTCAGTTGGTTTTCTGCGTTTATACACTCGCTGATATCATAAATAAGCAACTGACCAAGGTTGCTGATTGTTGAATTATTTACTTCCATGACGGTTGTTTTTTTCTTTGTTCTAATTCAAATTTATCCTTTGAACAGGAGTGTTCAACTGATCTGTGTCAGCACGATGGCTGACAGTTCTCAAGAATGATGAAGTTCCAGCTAAAAGGCCTCTAAGTTGTGTAATCGTGCTTTTTAAAGTCTTTTAATAAAAAAAAAGGTTTTTTCACCGATGAAACTGGAACATTAATTGTTCGGCTTTAAGTTAATCACTGGCTTATGGCAAAGACGAAAAAAATGAATGAGCAATTGCCTGAGAAGTATCCTGAGAATACGCCAATTGCTGATCCTGAAGATCCATTTGTACCCGAAGGCGATCCTGAGATAATTCCCTTCGAAGATCCTTTTGAAACACCGCCTTATACGCCACCTGTCCCCGGCGAGGGGCCCTGATAAGGTGTGCTGCGGGAGGTTAGGATTTATTTTTATGCCGGCCTAAACCGGCATAAAAATCTTGCTAAAGAATGAACTCTGCCTCTTCTTCAACTTCCAGCTTATTTTCTACTCTGAAGATACCGGGAGCTGACCAGATAGCGTCTTCAGCATCTTCTTTTTCTGCGAAGGAGCGTACTTTTCCTTTCAGTATAGCTTTGTTCCCCTCAACTTCAACCTGTATTTTATTTGCATCAATACTGGCGCTTCTATGAAAAGCAGCGCTTATTTTTTGTTTTAAGTTTTCGGGCGCGTTTTTTTGTTTTAAAGTAAGGTTGTTAATAACGCTGCGCACACCGATAAGATTGACCACTGCGTTTTTGGCTGATTCTCGTTGATATCCCCAATCAACTTCTCCTTCCAGAGTTATAACTCCATCTTCTACTTTTACTTTAATACTTTGTTCATTAATAGAGGTATGCCATTTAATTGCATTTACGGCGGCCTCTGCAATTTCTGTATCCGACCTTTTATAACTGGGTGAAACTCCTACCTGAATATCTTCAGCAATTGCCTTAACCCCCATTACTTTCTTGGCTTGTTTTTCGGCCTCTAACTTTTTCAGATAACTGTCTACATTACCTGAAAGCGTCACCACGCCGTTTTTAACAGAAACGCCAATCTCTGAAGCGTTTAAAAGCGGATCCCATTTTAACTGATCGAGTACATCCTGCTGGATTTGTGCGTCATTTTTCATAATAATAGTCTGTTTTTTTTGATTTTTTAAAGATAGCTCCCTCCTTTTTTTTTGCTTTGATAATAATCAGTTATCTTTCTGATATTCATGTGATTAGTCAGGGTATTTATCATCTTACTTAGAGATGCCAATCAGTCTTTTTGTGGCCGTTTTCTTTCAATTTTATTTTCACATGAAACTCTGGTTTGTTATGAAAAAAATTCTTGTACCAATCGATTTTTCCCCGGCTTCCCGTAGGGCCAGTGAATATGCCGCTACCTTGGCTAAACAACTGTCTGCCGAAATCCGGCTTTTATATGTGTTTCATGAAACCTCTGCTGTTATTGAGGGGCCCGTCGACAGCGATACTGTTGGTGCGGATTTAATGGACGAGAATGAAATTCTAGTAAAAAAGGAGATCAACTTTTTAAGGGAAAACTATGCCGTGGAAATAAGCGGATATGCCAGAATAGGTTTTAAAACGGCTAAGATACGAGATATGGCGGATGAGATGGAGGCTGATCTGATTGTTATGGGTGCCGGTGAAACCACATTAAGTACAATCAGAAAGGTTAACATACCGGTGCTAATAATTCCTGAAGAAGCATCTCTTTCACCTGTTAAACATATTGTGTTCGCTGCTGATTTTAATGAAATTTCTAATATTTCTTGTTTTGATCCTTTGCTTATATTGATGGACAAACTAGATGCGATGTTACAGGTTTTGCATATTAAAAGATACATGAAAGAGACAGATTTCGAAGATCCAGGAAAGGAACAACTTCGCAGCGTTTTCTCAAAGGTAACTTTCTGGTATGAGGAAATAGAGGCCGACAGTGTTGAAGAGGGGATTCAGGATTTTACCGCAAGCCATCCTGCCGAATTGTTGGTTATGCTTGCCCGCACGCACAATGTATTTGAACGGGCTTTTGGCAGCGTTCATACCAGTTCAATGATTTATAAAACTAAATTACCATTGCTGGTTTTGCAGGATAAATAAGTCAGACAGATAATCTTTAAAGCATTCTGCTCTTTTCAAGCCGTACTGCGAAATATAGAATACCCGTGCCGGTAAGAAGATAGAGCAGATGCAGCCAATGAATAGTATTAATCATAATCATTTGGATAATTATCCATCCGCTTATTAATAAACCGGCGACAACAGACCACTTATACCTTGAGCGATATCGCTGTGCGTTGCAGAATCCTGCAAACAAATTCACTAATCCCACACCTACCAGAAGTATTCCCGGTATCAGAAAATTTTTAAATGGAGTTTCTCGTAATATATCAGGCGGCAAATTTAACAGAGTACCCGGTGGATCGCTTATCATCAGTAAACCCGATACAATGCTCGTAAGAGCAACGAACATGAGTAAGATAAATAAGGCAGACCTCATTTAACTTTTTTATAAGTTCCAATCAGCTCGCCGAAACCTATAATATGTCCGCTCATTGCCTTCTCCAGATCGGTTTTCCTTGTAGTCGGACCCAAGTTCAGCAATTCATCTAATGCATATACTTTAAAAAAGTACCGGTGAGTGCCTGATGGGGGGCAGGGGCCGCCATAATTTCTTTTTTCAAAATCGTTAACCCCTTCCACGCCATGTATAACATTTTCTTTTATATGATGCGTCAATGGAATATTCCATACAAGCCAGTGCACCCAGGTTGCAATTGGTGCGTCAGGGTCGTCAACAATTAGGGCCAGGCACTTGGCTTCATCCGGAATGTTTTCGATTTCCAGTGGTGGGCTTAAGTTTTTGCCGTCGCATGTGTATTTTGACGGAATGGATTGATTGTGTTCAAAGGCGGGGCTGGTAATTTTAAGCTCTTTGTAATGTACAGAGTAATACGCAGATTCACTGAGGTCTGATTGATCGGGCCAGTCATTCTGATTCTCCCCAGATGAAGTAAACGAGTCAACGCCTTCTATAAAATCAGGGTCTTCGTGCTGGATGATTGGTTCATCTGTACTTATTGGCATCTTAGTATCCGAATTGTTTTTCGGTGTCAGTGTGCTGTTTTTTGCGGCCTTTCTCATAGT
Source organism: uncultured Sphingobacteriaceae bacterium (assembly GCA_946887045.1). Next base: position 12,176 of record CAMPKC010000077.1, read on the forward strand.
CTTTATTGATTTTTTATTCTCCAAACGGATATGTTTCCGGCATTTGGTGGCCGTCGGGTTTTAAATGCAGAGGATGCAGGGCGTTGGTTTCATCCAGATAAATAAATGCGTCGTAACGCAGTGGCAATATGCTGGGTACATAATTGCCATATTCATGTTTAGGGTCGTAAACCACACCTATTGCTCTGTGACCCAAATGATTTTCCATTAAAATATCATGATCAGCGAAATCCTCCATAATCAATAATTTGTTTACGGTGCCTGCGGTATGTAATAAATATTCCCAGCTTCCTTTTTTCGCTTCGGGTACTTCCATTTTTTGCATGGGTGCTCCCCAGCTTTTTCCCGCAGTAACAAATCCTTTATACGATCCGAATCCTACCAGCACTACGCCTTTATCAGCATGTTGAATTCTTGCCAGTTCCCCGATATTAAACATCCCGTCCTGAACCATATCCGTTGCCCGGGCATCACCTATGTGCGTATTATGTTCCCATACAATTGCCTTCGAATTTTCTCCGTGAAATGCCAGCAAACGGTTTAAAGTATCGGCCATATGTCTGTCACGTACGTTCCAGCTATGGGGTCCGCCCTGCACCATCGCCCTGTAATATTTTTCGGCATGTACTGCTACCAGGGCGTTTTGTTCGGTACTAAACACGTTCTCATAGTCAGAGTCGTACTTAGGCGATTTTTGCTGAATTTCTTTTAACAACTTAACCACTTCATTTTGACATAGCTCAGGTACCAGCATCGAGGCCCTTGCATATGCCCTGCCTTCATCGTTACGGTAAGGCTCAAAACAACGAAAAGCTTCCTCGGCAATTTGCAAAGCTGCTGGATCGGTATTCTTTAGATACTGCATAATACTTTCCATGCTTTCCCACAGGCTGTATACATCCAGACCATAAAATCCTGCTTTCTTGTTTGAAGGCAGATCCAAGTTGTGTCTTTGCATCCATTCAGCCAGTGCTGCTACTTCCCAGTTAGCCCACATCCATGTTGGCCAGCGGTTAAACTGGTGCAATATTTTCAGGGCTGTTCTGTGCTCCGGGTCGTATCCTTTAACAAACCGGTTTAACCGATAGCAATCGGGCCAATCCCCTTCAACAGCAATAAAGTTGAATCCTTTTTCTTCTATCAGCTTTCGTGAAATATGAGTGCGCCATGTATAATATTCGTTCGTCCCGTGACTGGCTTCACCTAACATCACTATTCTGGAATCTCCTATCCGGTCAAATAAGGGCCGCAAATCAGCCCTGCTGTTAAGCGGATAGCTCCATTGTTTAATGGCGCTGATAGCTGCGGTTTCATCTACCGATACTTCCTGCGTAAAATAACGTCTCATAGTATTGACTCTGTGTTCACCGGAGATTCATTTGCCTGCTTAATTTCTCTCTTTAAACCGCAAATTATGCAAGGGCTTTTCCTTGTAAAGAGTTCTTTTGGGCAATTTGTTTTTCCTGCGTTGTTTATTCAAAACAACCTCATTTTATGGTTCTTATGCATGATAATTGTCAGATCGTAGTCTGACAATTATCATCGGGATAGAATTGAAAGCGGACTAGATTTGAACTAATAAAAAAAGGAAAAAAGCTATGGAAAATACACCTATCAGTACCCTTCATAATCTTATAGATTATGATATCAGCAGGTTTATGAGTGCAGAAGTTCAGCTAAAAAACAGTTTGTCAGAATGGATCAACAAGGCCAGTTCTCTTCAGTTGAAAAATGTTTTGCAAAGGTATCTGACCTTCGTACAGCAGCATGTTGAAAAACTGGAAGAGTTTTTTGAACAGGAGCAAATAGGTTCTTTAAGTCTCAATAATCGCATAATGCAGGCCTATATTTCTGAAACTCAGGAGAAATTGGAAAACTGTACACATTTAGAGGTGAAAGATGCCTGTCTGCTTTCTTGTGTGCAGGCTATAAATCATTTCAAAATAAGTACATACGGAACTGCTGCGGCGTTTGCCAATGCACTTGGAATGGATAAATCTGCTGCCGTTTTTCACGAAGCAGAAATCAACGAAAAACACATTGATGACCGTTTGTCTCAATTGGCTGAACACGAAGTGAATATTAAGGCTAAGTCTCCGATCATCTTACCTGAATAAATCTGACATTATGGAAATGCGTATTGCTAAAGAGGTTGCCATTCCTGTTAAAAGTATAACCTTAAAAGGTGAATTGTCTGTGCCCTTAAATGCGACAGCGATTATTGTTTTTTCGCACGGAAGTGGAAGCAGCCGATTTAGTAGCCGCAACCAGATGGTGGCCGCGTACCTGCGTGAAAGGAATTTTGGAACACTTTTATTCGATTTGCTTACAAGTCAGGAAGACGAGGACTATGATAACAGGTTTAATATCGATCTGCTAAGCAGCAGACTAATAGGTGTAACGGAATGGCTGAACGCTAATCCTGCAACAAAAGATCTGAGTGTAGGGTACTTTGGTGCAAGCACTGGTGCTGCATCTGCCCTGCAGGCCGCCGCTAACCTGGGTTCGGTAGGCGCTGTTGTTTCAAGAGGCGGGCGCCCCGATCTTGCAATGAGGTTTGTAGAAAGAGTTGAGGCTCCGACCTTGTTGATTGTCGGAGGTTTGGATCCCGTTGTTCTTGAGTTAAACCAAAGAGTGCTGCAAAGATTGCATTGCCCTAAAGATCTTATAATAGTTGAAGGCGCTTCTCATTTATTTGAAGAGCCGGGAAAATTGGATAAAGTAGCAACATTGGCTGCTGAATGGTTTGAAAAATATTTAAGTCCTGTGGCAGCAGTAAGAAGTTGATAGGGGCCGAAAAAAGAAGATTATTATGTTTCGAGATAGATTAGATGCTGGCTTATTCTTAGCCGAAAAGCTCAGAAAGTTTAAAGGTGATCCCGGTGTGGTTCTGGCTGTTCCGAGGGGGGGCGTGCCGGTGGGTTATGCCGTTGCCCGCGAGTTAAATTTCCCGCTTGATGTAATTCTTACAAAAAAAATAGGACATCCGCGGAATGAAGAATATGCAATAGGCGCTGCCAGTCTTACCGATTATTTTGTAATTCCGCATAGCAATGTTTCAGACGAGTATGTC
>CAMPKC010000078.1 GCA_946887045.1 uncultured Sphingobacteriaceae bacterium
TCGTCAGCAGGTTTAGTGGCTTCAAAATTTTCGCTAAACTCGTATCTCTTTTCTATAACTTCCTGATTTGCTTTGATATATTCTACAGTATCTTTCAATCCTTCAGCAAATTTTTCGAAATCTTCTTTATAAAGGAAAATCTTGTGCTTGACAAAAACTCCATCCTCTAAACGTTTTTTGCTTTCTGTTACTGTGATGTAATAATCATTAGATCGTGTTGCTTTCACATCAAAAAAGTATGTCCGTTTTCCGGCTCTTACTTTCTTAGAAAAAACCTCTTCTCTCTCTTTGTTGTCAAAATCTCCCATTTGTTGTTTTTAAAGTTTAGTTCGGTAAATATAAACTATTAATTTTTAAACTTCAAAATACAAAATTATTGTACTTTATGTGTTTATGCGTGTAATTCTTGCTCTTCAAGTAATTGTTTTTCGTACAAATCTTTATAAATTCCATTTGCTTCGATAAGTGTGTCATGATTACCCTGTTCTTTAATCTCTCCATTTTCAAGAACCAGGATGTTATCAGCATTTTTAATTGTAGAAACCCGATGAGCTATTATGATACTGGTCTTTCCGGTCATACTGTTGCCCAAATTATTCAATATCTCTTCCTCCGTTTTTGTGTCGATCGCCGAGAGGCAGTCATCAAAAATTAGCAGACGGGGAGATTTAATCAAGGCTCTTGCGATGGACACACGTTGTTTCTGACCGCCTGAAAGGGTGATTCCCCGTTCACCTATCATCGTATCAAAGCCATGGTCAAATTCGATAATGTTGTCATATACCGCTGCATTTTTTGCTGCCAATTCAACTTTAGAATTTTCTGTGGCAGACTGGCCGAAGGCGATATTATTGGCGATTGTATCAGAAAATAGGAAAACTTCCTGTGGTACAAAGCCGGTCTGACTACGATAATCGTTCAGATTTATATCTTTTAATGGTTTTCCATCGATCAGTATTGTGCCAGAATCAGGATCGTACATGCGCATTAACAAATTAGCTATGGTAGATTTTCCGGCCCCTGTACGCCCTATTACAGCTAAAAACTCGCCGGGTTTTACTTCGAACGAAACGTTTTTTAAAGCATTTATTCCTGTATCGGGATATGTAAAGCTTACATTTTTAAATTCAATATGGCCATTAAGCACAAACTTATCTTTATTAAAAGAGGTGATTTCTGGCTTTGTATGTAAAAATTCGTTGATTCTTTTTTGAGACGCGGCTGCACGTTGAATAAGCGAAGTTACCCAGCCTAAAGAAGTTACAGGAAACGTTAATTGGTTGACATAAATAATGAACTCCGCGATATTGCCAGCAGTGATAGTACCCTTCATTACTTCTATTCCACCCACATACACAGTTACAATAGTACTCAGGCCAACTAATAAAAGCATGGTAGGATAAAAAGTTGCCTGCACCTGAACTAGAGCGAGAGATTCTTTTTTGTAGGCATTGCTTTCGATAGCAAATTTTTCATTAATATCTTTTTCCCTAACATAAGCCTTTATTACCCGGATGCCCGAAAATGTTTCCTGGACGAAGGCTGATAAGCTCGAGAGGCGCTCCTGTATCTTCTCACTTCTGTGATTAATGATATTATGGACGTAGTAAATGGTGAACGCCAGTATTGGCAAAGGCAGCAGACTTAAAATCGCAAGTTTTAGATTTACACTAACCATGGCAATAATCACCAGTAAAAAAAGAACTATCGTATTTATGGTATACATTATAGCCGGACCAACATACATCCTAACACGGCTCACATCCTCGGTTACCCTGTTCATTAAATCGCCTGTATTGTTCCGGCGAAAGAAGCTCATCGAGAGCTTCTGGTAATGATGATAGATTTCGTTTTTTAAATCATATTCGATATGTCGCGACATTAGAATGATGGTTTGCCGCATGAAAAACAGAAAAATTCCTCTTAATAATGCTAGCACTAAAACAAAGGCGCCGAATAAAATCAGGCTATAGCCAAAAATCTGATATACAAGTTCCTGTCTTTCAAAGCCGTTAAAAAGCCTGTAAGTGCTGATGTTTTCGGTTACAAGGTCGAAGGCAATACGAATAACCTTTGCCGGTAAAACGCCGAAAATGTTAGAAACGATTACGAATATGATTCCGGGAATTAGACGCCAACGGTATTTGTAGAAAAACTTATTTAAATATGCCAGATCTTTCATGTTGTAATATTCGCGTAAAACTGTTTCAATAGGGTTTCTAAACAAATAGCCGCAAGGTTGGTTGCAAAAATAACAATCCTGTTATAGGATAAAGTTTTATATAGGGAAATTTTACTAGTTTTGCAGGAAGATTCGCTCCCTAACATGGTATCAACAACTTTTAAGGAAGGTTCATTATTTTACGAGATTAGAAAATGCAATCATCAACAAGTTGTTTTCTGCAACGATGAAGACACCGGCTTAAAAGCAATTATCGCTATTCATAATACTACGCTTGGCCCCGCTTTTGGAGGTACCCGTATGTGGGAATATAAAACTGAGGGAGAAGCATTGAGAGATGTTTTACGTCTTTCAAGAGCCATGACGTATAAAGCAGCAATCAGCGGGTTAAATTTGGGTGGTGGAAAAGCCTTGATTATTGGCAACAGCAGAACGGATAAAACAGAAGCTTTATTGCGAAGATTCGGTCAGTTTATACGCAATCTGAATGGCAGTTTTATTACAGCTGAGGACTTAGGTACCAATAACAGGGATATGGAATACATCCGTATGGAAACCCAGCATGTTATTGGCGGTCATGAGTCTTCAAACGCCGCAAATGCTCCTTTTGTAACTGCCCGCGGAGTTTTTATGGGGATTAAAGCTTGTTTAAAAGAGCTTTATGGCAGCGATAGCTTAGCAGGCCGATCGGTAGCTGTACAGGGAATTGGCCACGTTGGCGAAAACCTGGTCCATTTGTTACGTGAAGAAAATGCTAAAGTTTATGTAAGCGATATTAATGAAGAGCGTGTACGCCAGGTAGCCAAAAAATTCGGTGCCGATCCCATCTCAAATAATAATATTCTCGACCTGGAGTTTGACGTATATTCTCCTTGTGCCTTAGGTGGGATAATTAATTCTGCCACGATAGACAAGATGAAGTGCGCAATTATTGCAGGTTCGGCAAATAACCAATTGGCAGACGAAAACTTACATGGCCAGATGCTATTGGAAAAAGGAATTCTGTATGCACCAGATTACCTTATCAACGCCGGCGGAATGATAAACATGTATTCGGAATTATCAGGATACAGCAAGAAACGAACTTTGCAATTGGCAGAGAATATATACGAAGTAACACGCGGAGTGTTGAAGAAATCCAAAACTGAAAATATTCCGTCAAATAAAGCAGCAGATATGATCGCTGAAAAGCGGATCTCAGATATAAAAAAAATTAAAGCATCCTATTAGTTAGGTATATTCAATAAAATCGTTCTTATAACATGTTAAATAGAAGGCAGCTTAGGGTAAAGGTGTTACAAACCTTGTACGCGTACCATTTATCCGAAAACAAAGTGGTTAAATCATTCGAGAAAAGACTTCTTGATAGTGTGGATGACGTATACGAAATGTATATCTGGTTGCTTGCTCTATTGACAGAAGTTTCTGATTATGTGTTAAGAGATGCCGATGAACGTGCAAATAAATATTTACCCTCCGAAACAGATTTAAACAGCAATCTGAAACTGAATACCAACAAGTTCATTCTCGCCTTAAAGGAGAATCCTGCTTTTAAAAATGATTTAAAAAAGTACAGCGCCTCCTGGAGTTTCGATCCCGAAATCGTGAAATCTATTTTTACGGAGTTAAAATCCTCATCTCAATACGAAGCCTATCTGCTTTCTGAAGATGTATCTATGCGGGCGGAAAAGGATATTATCAAATACATTTTCAAAAAAATAATATTGGTTGTTCCCTCAGTTGAACAAGCTTTTGAAGAGAAGTTTATTAACTGGCAGGTAGATCGCCCCGTGTTGGAAGCGATGGTGGCTAAAACCTTAAGCAATTTTCAAAGTGAGAATGGAGCGGAGAATAAGCTGGCTCAGATTAGTCCGGTGTGGGTCGAAGACAGAGATTTCATTGTTAACTTATTTCAAAAGACAATCACCTTTGATGAAGAATATCAAAAGCTGATTTCTGATAAAACCAAAAATTGGGAAGCAGAACGTATCGCCATTATCGATATCCTTCTGATGAAATTGGCGCTGACCGAATTGATCCATTTTTCAGCAATTCCGGTGAAGGTGTCGATGAATGAGTACATTGAGATTGCAAAAGAATTCAGTACTCCTAAAAGTAATTTGTTTATAAATGGTATTTTAGACAAAATTTTAGCAGAGTTAAAAACATCCGGTAAAATTCGAAAATCAGGAAGAGGATTAATTGAGTAAGTAATGAAAAGAATACTGTTAACAATTTTAGGTGCTTCAGCGCTTGCAATCTCTTGCAACAATCCAACTGCAACAGTTAGCGATACCGACAGTGTATCCGTGTCAACGACAACATCTCAAAACGGAGCAGCGATTAGCTTTGAAAAGAATAGTTACGATTTTGGTCAGATTAAGGAAGGCGAAAAAGTAACTCACGAATTTAAATTTAGTAATAATGGTTCCGTTCCATTAATAATTTCAAACGCGACCGCCACTTGTGGATGTACCGTTCCGGAATATCCTAAGGAACCCATTGCGCCCGGGTCAGCTGGATTGATAAAAGTGGTTTTTAACAGTGAGGGTAAAGTAGGAATGCAAAACAAGGTAGTGACAATAACTACTAATGCAAACCCTCCAACAACAGAGCTTTATTTAACCGGCGAGGTTAAGAATAAATAAATTTTAATTAAATAAATTAAATAAATGATAGCAAATATTTTATTGCAAATGGGTGGTTCAGGAATCGCAAGTTTTTTACCAATGATATTAATTGTCATTGTGTTTTATTTCTTTATGATCAGACCACAGATGAAAAAGGCAAAAGATCAGAAAAAGTTTGTAGAAGAGCTTAAAAAAGGTGATAAGGTTGTTACAACTGCCGGCATCCACGGAAGAATAGTTGACATGAATGAAGCAACTGTTGTTCTTGAAGTAGAAGGCGGGGGTAAGATCAGATTTGATAAATCGGCAATTTCGCTTGATTCCTCTAAAGCAATTACCAAAGCTTAATATAAAATACGCATAGTAAAATGCCTCGTCTTTTTGGGCGGGGCATTTTTATTGTATAGATATTGTAACTTAGTTTTTCAATTTAGAACATGCCAATAGTTTCGCTAAACAGGATAGAAAGACGTAGAGTATCAGTTTTTTTAAGCTGCTTGCTCCTTGCCGTATTTGCCTGGCTGTTCTTTGCATTGTCAAACAACTACGAATATCAGGTAAACTCTCAAATAAATTTTATAAATCCGCCCTTGTATAAGGCTTATCATCCTTTGCAAGACGATACAATTACATTAAAAGTTCGGGGAACGGGCTGGCAATTGCTTTTTTCTAAATTTAAATTGAGCCACAAGATTGTTAACGTAAGTTTAAAGGATTTAACAACAAAAAATTTCGTTACTGTTTCGAATCAGTTGCCTGAGATAAATCGTCAGTTTGAATCCAATCAAAGGGTAGTGTCGGTCTTCCCCGATACCCTGTTTTTTGATTTTACCTCGCGGATAACAAAGCGTGTTCCTGTAAAGTTATTATATAAATTATCTTTTCAAAAAGCCTATGGAATATCGGGGCCTATCAAGCTTGATCCGGCAACTGTGATTGTTACAGGGGCGGCTGAAGATTTGGAGGAGATCAACTCCTGGAAAACAGATAGTCTTTCAATGACGGAGATCAATGGTTCCATAAATGCAAAGGTGAGTTTTCAAAAAGGACTTAAAAATAATATAGATGTTTATCCGAAATTTGTGAAAGTTGAGATTCCGGTTGATGAATTCACTGAGAAGGTATTGGAAATTCCGATAGAAGTTCAACATAACCCAGGCCGTGATGTAAAAGTTGTTCCTGAAAAAGCTAAGATTACATTATTGACGGCCCTTGGTAATTATTCCAAAATTGATCGGGAGTCGCTGAAAGTGAGTGTTGATTTGGATAAGTGGGTGAAAAATAAATACGAGCAGCTACCTGTTCAAATTACTAAATTTCCTGCATTTTGTAAGTTGGTGAAGACTGAACCTCAAACTGTGGATTTTCTCGTTAAAGAATAATGCTTAAAATCGGAATAACGGGAGGTATAGGTAGTGGGAAAACAATTGTATGTAAAATTTTTCAATTACAGCACATTCCGGTTTTTTACGCTGATACGCAAGCCAAAACTATCATGCAGACAGATCTGCAGCTTGTTGCTGATATAAAGGAAGCTTTTGGCAAAGATGTATATTCTCCCGGGGGAGGATTAAACAGAAGTATGCTTGCGGCATTAGTTTTTAGTGATGAGGAAAAGCTTAAAAAACTCAATTCATTAGTCCACCCAGCTGTGTTTAAAGCTTTTGATAAATGGGTTGCACAGCAAGAGGCTCCGTACGTGATTAAAGAAGCAGCCTTATTGTTTGAAAGTGGTTCTTATAAAGATTGTGATTATACGATTTTGGTTAAAGCTCCGCAGCGCTTGAAGATTGCCCGGATAATGGAACGGGATAAAGTGTCGGAAAGTGATGTGCTAAAGCGAATGAGTAAACAGTTAAGTGACGAGGAAAAGGAACTGCGTTCTGATTTTATAATTCTTAACGATGAAAAGCAAATGCTGATCCCACAAGTGATTGACCTACACGAAAAATTCTTAAACCTTTCAGCAGAAATTAAATGATACTTGATGATTTTTTGATCTTTGATGAGAGAGGTCTGTATTGTGTATACGGCGATTTTTACCTGGATCCACGACAGGCGGTAAATGTGGCGGTGATTTCTCATGCACATGGAGATCATGCTACAGGGGGGAATAATCAGGTTTTTTGTACTCCCGGAACTGCTGCGATTATGCAGCTACGTTTGAGAAAAAATGCAGGAAAAGAGTTTTTAACGTTCAAATTCGCCGAATCCTTTAAAATTAAGGACGTGTCTGTTTCGTTTTATCCTGCCGGCCATATATTAGGTTCGGCTTTGATTTTAATGGAATATAAAGGGGTGCGATATTTGTATACAGGAGATTTTAAACTTCAGGAAGACGCGACCTGCGAACCTATGCAATTTGTAAAAGCAGATGTACTGATTACCGAAACAACCTTTGCCGACCCCAAAGTAAATCATCCGAATGTAGAAGCTGAAATTAGGAAGCTAAATAATTCAAATCATAACGTTTTATTAGGGGCTTATTCTTTAGGCAAAAGCCAGAGACTCGTAAGTCTGATAAATAAATACTGTCCTCAAAGAACCGTGTTGTTGCATCATTCAATGCTGCCGATAGCTAAAATTTATGAAAATTTTTCATTTCATCCGGGTAAATACGAGCCATATAACCGGAAACTCATGAAAGCTCCTGATCAAGGTTTTGTGTATATTGTTCCCCCTCTTACATTCGAAAGTTATTTTAGAGCTAAAAATGTATTAAGGGTTTTTGCTTCCGGATGGAAAAAGTTGCAACATCAAAACGATTTAGAATTGTACATTTCGGATCATGCAGATTGGAATGATATTTTGCATACTATTGAAACAGTGAACCCCAAACAAGTTTGGACCCTCCACGGGGATGGTTCATATTTAAAGAGCTATTTTGAAGGAAAACTACTTGTTAAGCTACTGAATTGATGGAGGAGGGTAAGGATTTTTATTTTATTGATGGTGGATACATCGTTTTTACCGAGGAATATCATTTAAAACGTGGTTACTGCTGTAAAAATAATTGCCGGCATTGTCCCTGGAATAAACGATTAGAGAAAGAAACAATAACAAACAAATCAGAAAAAAAGAGATTATAGAGAGAGCATCTAAAATGGAATTGGAAAAAGAGATACAGACCAAGTTTGAGAACGACTATCAAAAAGTAGTTGTTAACACCATTTATACCTATGGATGGATTAGCGATTTGCTTAAACAACGTCTGGGTAAACATCATATCACTCTTCAGCAGTTCAATGTTTTGAGAATTTTGAGGGGCCAATATCCGGGTCCGGCAACGATTAACCTTTTGAAAGATCGTATGCTCGACAAAATGTCTGATGCTTCAAGAATTGTTGAACGATTGGTCCAAAAAGGATTGGTGTCCCGTTGTATCAATCAGAAAGACCGAAGAGCCGTTGATATAGTTATCAATGAAAAAGGGCTTGAGCTTCTTAAAAAACTTGACCCGGTAATTACTCCCATTGATATTCTAAAATCTAATCTTAACGAAGCGGAAGCAAAGCAGCTAAATTTTTTGCTTGATAAGTTAAGAGGCCCTGAAGACCTCAAGCGTCGCTGATTTATTTTTTTCTGCTCCCTCTCGGGCTATCAGTATCAATGAATTAAATAGTTAACCAGTGCTATAGCAATTCCTGCTAATACCGCGATTAATTTCCTAAGATTAAAATGATGATCAACACTCGATTCAAATAGAATTGTGGTAGAGATATGCAGGAAGATCCCAATAACAATCCCCATAATTCGATCAAAATACTTGTTAAGATCACCTATAGAGCCATTGCTCAAGCCTTCACTAAATAAGTAGCCAAGGGGAGACATCGTTGAGAATAGGATGAGTAACAGGATTATATTCTTTTTAGATAACCTGTTTTGCATCAATACACTTGCCAGGGCGAAGGAAGCAGGGATATGGTGAAGTCCGATTCCAAACAACAATTGATTCTGGTGTCCCTGGGCAAGAGGCATGCCTTCGAGAAAAGCATGCAGACATAAACTTATCATTATCCCGTAAGGAAAAACGTAATGATCGTGCTGGTGCTTATGTATATGTCCGTGCTCAATTCCTTCAGAAAATTGCTCCAGCAATATCTGAAACAGAAAGCCTCCTAATACAAATAAGCCGATGTTATGTGTTTCTTCATGATAAACTTCGGGGATAAGATGAAGAATCGTAATGGCGAATAAATAAGCCCCACTAAATGAGAGAATGAGTTTGAGACGCTGAGTATTATCTTTTTTGAAGAAAAAGATCGCCATTCCGCCAAGAAGACAGCTTGTAAATAATAGAATCAGTTTCCAGACTTCCACTCTTTATTGATTTTTAATGTTAAAAAAACTGTGCTGGTCAGGTAACCAATCAGGCAACCCAATAGCGCACCGGTAAATACGTCTACAGGAAAATGCACGCCAACATACACCTGCGCAAAGGCAACGCTGAAGGCCCACAATAAGGCCAGGGGTGCTATCCACTTCCACCTCGAATAAAAGGTGCCCACCAGGAACATTGCAATTCCAAAGTGATTGGTAGCGTGAGTTGATGGAAAACTAAAACCACTGCCGCAGGGTACAAGCGAATTTATCTCGCCTTTGATAGAAAGATCGTTGCATGGTCTTAACCGTTCGAACGCTGGTTTCACTACAGATGCCGAAAAGAAGTCGCAGATTCCAAACGTTATCACGATAAAAAGCAGGCAGGCCCAGCCCCACTTGCCATAGTTTCTCGCTAAAAATACAATCAAAAACAGGTAAAGCGGCGTCCAAAAATATTTGTTTCTCAAAAAGGGCATAATCCAATCGAAGAATGAATTGGAGAGATCTTTATTTATGAAAAAAAAGATTTGCTGGTCAAAGTGTATTAAAGAATCAAACATCAGCTTTGCTGCATATAAAAATTAATCGGTCAGAACTTTTCTCATCAAAAGGATCAAGTGAATAGCTGCCAAAGTATTCATTTATTTTGAATCCACTAAGTTTAAACAGTCTCTCAAAATCAGATACCGAAAAAGCCTGCACATCTTCCTGGAAGTTTTGTTTTTTGTCTTTGTGCTCAAATTCAATCGATTTTATAATTCTGCCCGTTTTAACTTTTTTGCTGATATTAAAGTCTATCCCTTCAATCGTTTTAATTTCTTTTTCAGTGAGGCTATTCAGTATTTTCTCGCTGTTAAAGTAGTCAAGTACAAGTATACCGTCTTTTTTTAACGACTTTCTGAAAGATTTAAGTGCGTTTACATTGTCTCTTTCACTGGCGAAGTACCCAAAACTTGTGAACAGGTTGAATGCAAAATCAAAATAGTTTATGAAGAATAAATTCCTCATATCATGCTGAAAAAAATGAAGTTTTCCATTTTCAAATTGCTTTGCATATTTGATGCTGGAGTATGAAAGATCGATCCCGGTGACATCAAAGCCTTTTTTATTTAAATAAATAGAGTGTCTTCCTTTACCACAGGCAATGTCAAGCATTCTGGCATCAGCTTTGGGTTGAAGACGAGAGCATAGATTATTGATGAAGCTTTCGGCCTCTGCGTCATTACGCTGATGGTATAAAATATGATAGTAAGGAGAATTGAACCAATTCTGGTACCATTTACCTGGCATATAAAAAAATTAAGCGTGCAAACTTACGTAAAATTTTGTCCCTTAAATTTCACAGAAATATCAATAAAAAATTAAACTGTCTGCCGGAAGTAGAAAGTCGTTTTATTTTATTGATAAAAAGCTAAATTAAGTTTACAGGTTTATTATCGTTGGGCAATCCTCCTTAATATTGTTATTTTTGGGCAAAACATACAAACGTGACTCTCATAAAATCAATTTCAGGCATTAGAGGAATTATTGGTGGTACTCCCGGAAACGGATTAACACCAGTTGATATATTGAAATTTACAGCTGCTTTCGGTAAATGGACAATGAAAAAAAGCGGCAAAAATAAAATTGTTATTGGTCGTGATGCCCGGCTTTCCGGTGAAATGGTTCGAAACCTGATCGCTGGTACTTTGCAAAGTATCGGCGTCGACGTAATCGACCTGGGCCTGTCAACTACTCCAACTGTTGAAATTGCTGTTCCTGACGAAAATGCAGGAGGTGGAATAATAATTACAGCCAGCCATAATCCCAAACAGTGGAACGCTTTAAAGTTGCTTAACGGAGACGGAGAGTTTATTAGTGAAGCGGATGGGAAAGAAGTTTTGGAAATGGCAGAGGAGCTGGATATGACCTTCGCGGATGTAAATCAATTGGGAAGTATTACCTTGGATGATACTTATTTGCAAAAACATATTGATAAAATTCTCGCTCTTCCTTTAGTGGATGTTGAGGCCATACGCAAAGCGAAGTTTAAGATCGCTATTGACTGTGTAAACTCAAGCGGAGGGATTTTTGTTCCGGCTTTATTAAAAGCTTTAGGTGTTGAAAAAGTGCATGAGTTGTATTGTACACCTGACGGGCATTTTCCGCATAACCCGGAGCCGCTACCTGAAAATTTAGTTGCTTTGTCGCAGGAAGTACTTTCTAAAAATGCAGATCTTGGTATTGCTGTTGATCCGGATGTTGACCGTTTATGTTTTGTCTGCGAAGACGGAAGCATGTTCGGCGAAGAGTATACACTTGTAGCCGTTGCTGATTACGTGTTGAAAAATACGCCTGGTAACACAGTTTCAAATCTTTCATCAACACGTGCTTTGCGTGATGTTACTGAAGCTTCCGGCAATACATACAACGCAGCCGCAGTAGGAGAGGTGAATGTTGTAAACAAGATGAAGGAAACCAATGCGGTGATAGGTGGTGAAGGAAATGGCGGAGTTATTTATCCTGAATCACATTACGGTCGCGATGCGCTGGTTGGGATTGCCTTGTTTTTAACTCACCTTGCGAAGTTCGGTAAATCAATTTCTCTTCTCAGACGATCTTACCCGGGATATTTTATTTCGAAGAATAAGATCACACTTACTCCCGAAATGGATATTGACGCCCTCTTGAAAAAGGTAGAAAAGAAATACGAAAATCAGCCATATTCTACAATTGACGGGTTGAAGATTGAATTCGATAAGCAATGGGTTCATTTGCGCCGATCGAATACCGAGCCGATTATTCGTATTTATTCGGAAGGCGATTCTGAAACTGTTGCCGCAAACCTGGCCAATAAAATCATTTCCGATATTAAAGAGATACTTCAATTAAAAGGGTAGCAGATTCTTATGCGTGTGTATCTGGATAATGCTGCGACAACCCCTTTAGATCCAGAGGTTATAAAGGAAATATCGACGGTGATGGAGAGCCATTTTGGCAATCCGTCATCAATTCATGCGCACGGTCGCGAAGCACGTACCGTAATAGAAAAATCCCGGAAAACGGTAGCTTCATTCCTGAATACATCGCCTTCTGAAATATTTTTTACTTCCGGCGGAACCGAAGCCGATAACATGGCTATCCGCTGCGGAATCCTCGATCACAACATAAAACATGCTGTAACTACAAGGATCGAACATCACGCTGTTCTTCATACGCTCGAAGCCATGCAGAAAAGCGGTTTAATTGAACTGAGCTTTGTTGATATTGATTTTAAGGGGAATATCGATCTGAAGCATCTCGAAGAGATTCTTTCTTCTCATAATCGTAGCTTTGTTTCCTTAATGCATGCAAATAATGAAATAGGCACGCTCACCGATATTGAAACTGTTGGAGAGATCTGTAAAAAGTATAAGGCGATATTTCATTGCGACACAGTACAAACAATTGGTCACTATCCTATCGATTTACAGGCACTTAAAGTCGATTTCATTACATGCGCCGCACATAAGTTACACGGGCCTAAGGGTACGGGTTTTTTGTATATCAATCATGACATTAAGATAAGCCCATTTATTTTTGGTGGGGCGCAAGAACGTAATATGCGTGGCGGAACAGAAAATTTGTATGGCATAGCCGGCTTGGCTAAAGCTATTGAGATCGCTTCCAAGGGCATGCACGCGCATCATGAATATATCCAGGGTTTAAAGTCGTATATGATTAACGAAGTTGTTGCGAATATTCCCGGGGTCGACTTTAATGGAGAGATATCGCCGGAAAAAAGTCTTTATACTGTATTAAACGTGTTATTCCCCGAAACAGATTTGGCAGACATGCTACTTTTTAATCTTGACATTTCGGGGATTTCTGTTTCAGGAGGAAGTGCATGTAGTTCGGGTACTAATATTGGCTCGCATGTGTTAGAAGGTATAGGTTCGGATCCAAACCGGCCTGCTGTTCGATTCTCGTTTAGTAAGTTCAATACTAGAGAAGAGATAGATTATGTGATAACTAAGCTGAAAGCTCTTTTTTAGGGATTTCTCTCTCCTTTTCAATTTTTATTTTTTTAGCTTTTGTAAAACAAAGTAGGTGAGTCCGGCTGTTCTACTATTATATTATTTAGCTTAAAAAAGAAAGACATGGAACTATTTCGCGAAGAATACTTAACTATTCAGGATGATTATTTAAGAGTAGATCCGTCAAGAGAAGGGTCTGATAATGATGATGATCTGGATTACAGCAACGATCAGCTCGGCGAAAATTCTGAAATTACACCTTTGGGAGACGAGATTGAGGAAGAGGATGATATAACTGATTATAAAATTGATCCTGATGACGATGACTTTGACGACGAAGATGACGATGACCTTGATTTGGATCTAGATACCGAAGAAATCGAAGAAGATGAAAGGATTCTTGATTTCGCGTCGGAAATTGATCCGGATGATGATGATTTAGAGGATGACGATGATGATTTGTTCGATGACGATGATGATTTAGATACCGCTATAACTCCCGATCTGGACGATGATGACGATTTGTTATCTGACGAAGATGATGATGACTATGAAGATGATGCAATCGCCAGAACCTCAATTAACACAGATGCTGATTTTTCATCTCGCCCGCACGGACGTGTTACAGGCACAATGACAGATCATGAACCAGGGTTGCCAGGTTCATAAGCTTTTTTTATGGCTCATAAACATAATCACACCGGGCAAACTCCTTCAGATGTTCCCTCTGCGAAGCTTACGAATCCACCCCAAAAGAAGGGGGCAAAGAAGAATGTATCGAAAGATGAGGCTAACACCACAGCAAAAGATCCGAATTTAGGTAGAAGAAATGCTACTGGCAGATAATAAAAAATGCCCCCGATAAGTGTCTAACTTTTCGGGGGCATTTTATTAACGCGGCTTTTCTATTTTATAGAATCAATTATTTAGCATTCTTAAAAACGTCGAGAGTTTTTCTTTCATTTGCCGTCTGTCTACTATAAAATCCAGAAATCCGTGTTCCAGTACAAATTCAGAGGTTTGGAATCCCTTAGGAAGATCTTTTTTAATTGTTTCTTTAATAACACGAGGGCCGGCGAAACCAATTAATGCGCCCGGTTCGGCAATGTTTACATCTCCGAGCATTGCATAAGAAGCGGTAACTCCACCGGTTGTCGGATCGGTTAGTAATGATATATAAGGAATTTTGGCCTTACTTAATAATGCCAGCTTAGCAGAGGTTTTAGCCATTTGCATTAAAGAAAAGGCAGCCTCCATCATTCTTGCTCCTCCTGATTTTGAAATCATAAGAAACGGAATTCGGTGCTGTATACAATAATCAATCGAGCGGGCTATTTTTTCGCCTACTACCGATCCCATAGAACCGCCGATGAAACTAAAATCCATACAGGCGATTACAAGATCCTGGCCCCCAATCTTGCCGTGAGCTGATCGAATGGCATCTATAAGGCCCGTTTTTTTATTGCTTTCCAGTAATCTGTCGGTGTATTTTTTGTTGTCGTTAAAGTTTAAGGGGTCGCCGGACCGAAGTGACGCGAAAAGTTCTGTAAATTCATTATTGTCGAATAAAACGGAAAAATATTCTTTAGAACCAATTCGCAGATGATAGTTGCAATAATGGCATACATATTTAAATTCTACTTGTTCTGCATAATGTAAAGGTTTTTTGCACTCAGGACATTTGTTCCATATACCGTCCGGGGCTTCTTTCTTTTCTTCGGTAGAAGTGATAATTCCTTTTTTTTCTCTTTTGAACCAAGCCATATATCTTTTGGAATAAGCGGTTACAAATAAACGAAATTTTTAAGAGAACACTCTTTATTTATCTGTTGTTATGAATAATTCTCAAATCATCTGTAAGCTTGAATATTTTTTTTATTTTCGGGCGTTTATTATTAAATAATATGAATATTAAAAATTATAAAGGCGTTTTATACGGTGATGCGGTTCAACAACTATTTGAACAAG
>CAMPKC010000079.1 GCA_946887045.1 uncultured Sphingobacteriaceae bacterium
TCTTTAACCCGGTATCTTAGAAATTCCTTTAAAATGCTGTACAAAAGACCAAACTAAATAAACTTTACTAAATCGTTTTAGTGATTCAACATTATTAAAAATTAAATTAACGTATTATGAAGAAATCGTTACATCTGAGAAGGGGAAATGTGATTTTGATCCTCTTTCTATTCATTGTGTATTGCAATCCGCTTTTTGCTCAGCAAAGTCTGGTAACAGGGAAAGTAATTGATGCAAAAACTAATGAAGCAATTATTGGTGCAGCTGTGAAAGTGAAGGGAACACAAAACGGTGTGACTACCGACGTGAATGGCGCCTTTCGTATAAATGCTCCCGCATCTGCAATATTACAGGTCTCATATATAGGATATCTTCCTTTTGAAATTGCTGTAAGCGCATCTCCGATGACTATCAAAATTGCAGAAGATGATGTTATGTTAGGAGAGGTTGTAGTGGTTGGTTACGGAACTCAGAAAAAGGAGACTCTAACCGGCTCGGTTACTAAAGTAGACGCACAGGCTTTCCAGGATAAAGGTTCCTTAGCAAGTCCTTTGCAGGCTTTGCAGGGGCAGGTTCCGGGTGTAATTATAACGCGCTCATCTTCAGCACCTGGTGACGAGTCATGGAGCATGAAACTGCGCGGGGCTGTTTCTGCCACAGCTACCGAACCTTTGGTAATAATTGATGGAGTAGCGGCAAGTAGTTTTAGAGAATTGCGTTTGATTAATCCTTCAGATATTGATAATATCAGCTTTTTGAAAGATGCTGCTGCTGCGATCTACGGATCAAGGGCTGCTGGTGGTGTAGTATTAGTCACAACTAAAAAAGCAAAAACTGGTAAGACTGCTATCGAATATAATGGTTCATATACCCGTAAGTTTGTGGGTTTACAGCCTCGTTTAATGAGTATGGATCAATGGGCCAATGGTGTAATTGAGGCTCGTACAAACGATGGGTTTGGTGCGGATGATGTCTGGATTAAATATGCTAACCTGGCTTTAGCCAATAAAGGTGGATATCTTGATGCAAGTGATATCAATAACCAGCCGATTCAGGGAGCATTCAACGATGTAAAAGATTTTGTTTTTCTGGATAATAACTGGACCGATATTTTATGGGGAGGCGCAAACTCACAACAGCATGATATTGGTGTGTCGGGCAGGACTGAAAAATCTGGCTACAGATTTTCTTTAGGCTATACCAATGATGATGGTGTTTTGAAATATGGTAACAATACCAATAAAAGATACAATGTAAGGTTGAATAACGACTTTAAAGTGTCTGATAAGATCTCGTTCGAGTCTTTTATTTCTTACAATCGCCAGGATCAGGTTGCTCCAACCATGCTGGGTAATATTGCTAACCAGGGATATCCGCAGCCCGGTTTACCGGCACAGACGTTAACAGGTAAAGCGTATGCATGGGGAGGACAATATACACCAAACTCTTTTGGTATATATGGCGGCGATAACAGATTAAATGTTTCTGCAATTAATATTAGTGAGACATTTAATTATCAAATCTATAAAGATTTAAAATTTGTGACCAATCTCGGTTATAATAACAGTACAGCTACTCGTGATGTGAAGCAAAATAGCATAGAATGGTATAATTACGAGGGTGATCTATTAGTACAAACCAATCCGACCCAGGCAAAAAGTTCATACCAGAAAACTTTTGCCAAAACCGATTTTTATTCAGCAACAGCATATTTGAATTACAATAAAACCATCGCTGGCAATCATAATGTTGGTGCAACTTTAGGTACGCAGTATGAACGTAATGAATTCGACTCAAACGGATATACCGTAGTAGATATCAATAGTTCTCTTTCCGCAGTAAATGGGAATGGTGCAATTACACCTATCCTCGGCGACCCAGACGACGGATATAAACATCATAACGCGTTAGGCTCATATTTTGGTCGTTTCAATTATAATTATAAATCAAAATATTTATTAGAAGCCAATGCCAGATACGATGGTTCTTCTAAGTTTTTAAGAGATAATCGATGGAATTTCTTTTACGGATTTTCCACAGGTTGGAGATTATCTGAGGAGAATTTCATACGTGACTTGGGCTTTTTTAATGAGCTGAAGTTACGAGCTTCTTATGGTATCGTAGGAAATCAAAACGGTATAAATATTTACGATGGGCAACAGCTGTATGTTCCCGTAACTGGTAGCGGTGCCTATTTGGGCAATGGAAAAGTAAACATTGTAACAACTAACGGCCGGTTAGTGAGTTTTGATCGTACCTGGGAAAGAATACATAACTATAATATTGCTTTAGATTTTGGCTTATTAAATAATCGCTTATCCGGAACTGCAGAGTGGTTTATGAAAAAGAACAATAATATGTTTTTAAACCAGGCTTATCCAGCGGTATTAGGAGCTGCTGCACCAACCGCAAATATTGGAGAGTTTGAAGGGAAAGGATGGGAAGGAATATTGAACTGGGCCGATAAAATAGGAGGTTTCTCTTATAATGTAGGAGGTTCAGTAACCTACGCCAAAAATAATTTGATTGACTTCGGCGGGAAAAATGTAACCGGTCAGGGCTTTAATGGAGCAGTGGAAGGACATCCCCTTAACTCCATCTTTGGTTTAAAATATGCGGGCCGTATTCAGACCGCTGAACAGGCACAAACCTATTTAGATAAGTACAATGTTGGAAACGGTATTGGATTAACCAACAGGATAGGAGTGGGAGATAATATGTACGAAGATGTAAACGGTGATGGTATACTGAATACGAAAGACTTGGTTTATTTAGGCACCGATGATCCTCAGCTTTCTTATTCTGTAAATGCAGGAGCCTCCTTTAAAAACTTCGACTTTTCTGTTATTTTCCAGGGAGCAGGCGAACGGACGACGTTTAGAAATGATGTAAACTGGAGAATTCCTTTCCGTTCGGTTTACCTCAACACCACTAATCAATCTGTCGGCAATCACTGGAGCCCTCAAACACCAGATGGACACTTTGCCAGGTATTCAACAGATGGCTCTGTAAATAATTATAACTATCAGGCTTCATCGTGGTCAGTTGAAAACGGAGCTTATTTGAGGCTTAAAAACGTGGTTTTGGGTTATACATTGCCGCAGGCTTTCATTACCAGAACAAAAGCGTTTTCGAGACTAAGAGTGTATGTAGCCGGACAAGATCTGTGGGAAATCAGCCACATCAACGATGGTTGGGATCCCGAAGCTACACGTACTGTGAGTGCCAATCAAAGATATCCTTTTAATCGTTTTTTCACAGCAGGTATAAATGCCACGTTTTAATATAAAATATCATGAAAAGAACATATAAAAAATATATTATTGGATTATTTATAGCCTTGTCTGCAATGCAGTTCGGCTGTAATAAATCGCTGGATCTGGATCCATTGGATAAAATTGGCGATGGAAATTTTTGGAAGACCCAAAGCGATTTCAAAACCTTTGCGAATCAATTTTACAGTTGGAGAAGAGATTTCAGCAGTTCGGTTTACGATGCGCCGCACAGCGATAGAAGATCCGATCTAATTACGTCTACAAATGCCAATGTATTCAGCAATGGTACCAATACTATTCCTGCTAGCGATGGTACTTATTCAGGTGCATTTGCCCGCATCAGATTAACTAATACTCTGTTGACCAAAGCAGCTGGATACGGCAAACCTGAAGAAATTGCCCAGTTCGTGGCTGAAGCTAAATTCTTCAGAGCGTATGTTTATTTTGATTTGCTGCAGTTATACGGAAACGCTCCGATTGTTGATCGCTTATTGGAAACGAATGATCCGGCACTTTACGGACCAAGAAATGACCGTTCAGAAGTAGCAGATTTTATCATAGCAGATTTGAAGGCAGCTATTCCCGATTTGCCTTTACAAAGCAAGGTGACTGAGGCCGGTCGTTTAAGTAAAGGAGCTGCACAGGCGTTTCTATCTAGAGTGGCATTGTTTGAAGGTACATGGCAAAAATTCAGAGGTAACACTCAAAGAGGTACAGATCTATTAGATATCGCTGCAAAAGCAGCAAAAGATGTGATGATAAGTAATGAATACGCCTTATTTAATCCTGTATCCCTTGGAGATTCTGCTCAGAAATATATGTTTATCCTCGAGGATACAAAATCCAATCCCGCAGGACTAAAAAAATCGGATAATAAAGAATATATCTTCAGCAACCGCCATGATGAGATAATCAATCCTATCGGGAATAACATTACACAAGAAACTTTTGCCAATGTTCAATGGATAAGCAGGAAATTAGCTACCATGTATTTGAGCAGCAATGGTTTGCCGATAGATAATCCGAACAATACCCAATTTCAGGGCTACAATACTTTGAATTCAGAGTTCCAGAACAGAGATAACAGGATGAAATATACGCTGATGCCGGCCTATAAAGCATACTGGAGAAATACCAGTCCACGCGTAACATGGTTGGGCAATGCTGCTGATTTAGCTTCTGCTGCTTTTACTTCATTTCAGCCAACGTATGGCAGTGGTTATCACAACCAGAAATGGGCAGCCGAAAGAGCGGTGCCGGATAGAGCAGAAGGCTACGATTATCCTATTATTCGCTATGCCGAAGTATTGTTGAATTATGCCGAAGCGGTTTATGAACGGGATAATGCTATTTCTGATGACGATTTGGACATTTCTTTAAACCTGGTCCGCAGAAGAGTAAATATCAATATGCCTAAACTGAGTAATGCTTTTGCGACTGCTAACGGCCTAAATATGCAGACTGAAATCAGAAGAGAGCGTACCATAGAATTGTTTAATGAAGGTTTTAGAATTGACGATTTGAAACGCTGGAAAACTGCAGAAACAGAGATGCCACAAAATATTTTAGGTGTAAAATGGGCGGGAACAGAATTTCAAAGTAAATGGAGTTCGGTTACTAAGCCCAGAAATTCGGATGGTGTGCTGATTATGGAATCGGGACGTACCTGGAACAACAGGAACTATTTATATCCTCTTCCATTAGATCAGTTAACGTTAAATCCGGCGCTTGGTCAAAATCCTGATTGGCAAAACTAATTAAAAATATCCCTCAGGTTATGAATCTCGTATCTGAGGGATATATAGAATACTTTTAATGATAAGCCTAAAATTAAATTTTATGAAGATTTTTAACAAAATAGTAAATAAAGGTATGATGTACCTCGTATTTGCTCTTATTGCCTCATTTTCTGTTTCATGTGATGATTCAATAATAGATCAAATTGCTGAAAAAAGGGTGGTTTTAAGTACGCTGCAAATTAACACTACGTCAGAGCTCCCTTTATTAATAGGAAAAGACAGCTTGTTAAGTATTACGTATGCACCCGAAGCACCAACTAACCCAGCATTGGTTTGGAAAAGCGACAACGAAGCGGTAGCTACTGTGTCTCAGGAAGGTAAAGTAAGCGCTATTGCTGTTGGTTCAGCAGTTGTAACAGTAAGTTCAACGGATGGCAGTGCAAGAAAGCATTCGGTAACTATCAAAGTAATCGATAAGATTGAGTTTATTACCGATATCGCTTTAACCTCAGGCAGTCAGGAGATTTTTCAAGGTGAAACATTGGCCATTACTGCAACTGTAGCTCCTGCAAATGCTACATATAAAACCATAAAATGGACAAGCAGTAATTCTTCGGTAGCAACAGTTTCTCAAAGTGGCCTGGTTACCGGTGTTGCGAAGGGTAATGTAGTAATTACAGCAGCATCGACAGATGGCAGTGGTAAAAGTAAAACGATTGCTCTTACAGTAAAAGAGGTTATCCCGATCACTGATGTTGCAATTTCTACTGTAGCGAGCGAAACCCTTGCTATTGGTGAACAGTTTCCGATAGCGGTTGTTCTAACCCCGGCTAATGCTACTGCGCAATCCCTGGTATGGTCGTCTAACAATGAGGCGGTGGCTTCAGTTTCTGCCGGCGGAGTCGTTACAGCTATAGCGGACGGACAGGCGACAATTTCCGTTGCCGCTAAGAATAATTCGAATATCCGTGCATCTATTACTGTTGTAGTTGAGGCAGGGAAAATTAATGATACCTTTTTTGGTGCAACTACACCGTGGCAGGCTGTGACTGCTAATTCTACAGGTGTAATCGAAAACGGGAAATTTAAAGTAACCATGGCGGCAGGCACTAAATACCGCGGCGATTTTAAACGTGCGGGCGGAGCAACACTTCACGCCGGCAATTTCCCAATCATCGCCTTTAAGTTTAACAGGCCTTTAGGAACAGGTAATGTTGTTTTTGATACCAATAATGGTTCATACCTCAACGGAAACAATAAATTACATACTCTTATAGCCAAAGATGGAGTACAGGTTCATTATGCAAACCTGGCTACCGGTACTTTTGGCGGAAGCGCAGTGAAACTATCAACTACTGCAACTACCACATTATCGACTTTTCAACTTAAAGTAGCTGACTTTGTTTTGACCGCCGACCAGATAGCAGCCGGAGGTTATAAGTATGAAGTCCATTGGGTGAAATCATTCAAGAGTCTGGCAGATCTTGAAGCCTATATTAATCGTTAAAAATATGCGTGCAGCTATCATTGATAGCTGCATGCTTTTTATAAATCATCAGACATAATTCAAATGAACAATCCAAGATTTAAGGCGGCGTGCAGTGTTATGGTATTATTGTTAGTGGGTAATGCCTGCAGCAAGGGTAAAGATCCGGAACCTGAATCGAAGCCGGTGACCCAAACAGAAACGGTTACCATTTCTCACCCCTGCATGTTACATACAGCGCAGGATTTCGCTTTTGTGAAAGGCAAAGTCGATATAAGTGCACAACCATGGAAATCAGGCTGGGATGTATTAACAGCCAGCTCTTTTGCATCGGCCGGTTATGTACCTAATCCTGTTGTTACGCTAATTCGCGGAGGAGGATCGAGAGAAGAGCCTAATCCGGATAATTATGCAAATGCTTTTCGGGATGTAGCCGCAGCTTATCAACTGGCGCTAAGATGGAAAATTACAGGAGATAACGCGTATGCAGATAAAGCAGTACAAATTCTAAATGCCTGGGCAAGTACCTGTACAAGTATTAACGGAGATTCGAATAAATTTTTGGCTTCGGGGATTTACGGATACCAGTTTGCAAATGCAGCTGAGATCATGCGTACGTACTCTGGCTGGGCTGCTGCTGATTTTACTAAATTTAAAAGCTGGATGCTTTCTGTTTTTTATCCGTTAGCACTTGATTTCTTAGAAAGACATAATGGTACGTGTAATTTACATTACTGGACCAACTGGGATATCGCTAATATGAATACTGTTCTGGCCATCGGTATTTTAACCGATGATTTGAGTAAAATCAATTATGCTATTAAATATTTTAAACTAGGTGCAGGAACTGGAAATATTAACAACGCGGTTACTTACCGGCATAAAGTAGGCGATGAAGATTTGGGACAAGGTCAGGAATCTGGTCGCGATCAGGGGCATGCTACATTGGTGATCTCGCTATATGGAGCGTTTTGCCAGATGGCTTATAACATTGGTGTAGATCTGTTTTCATACGACAACAACAAGGTCTTGGCTTTATGCGAGTATACGGCCAAATACAATGTCGATTTTTCCAATACCGTGCCTTTTGTTCCTTATACCAATTGTGGTTCGGCGCAAGTTACCCATACCAGTGTTTCATCGGTCGGCAGAGGTACCCTTCGCCCATCCTGGGAGCTGATTTATAATCATTATGCGAAAGTAAAAGGAGTAAAAGCTACTTGGTCTCAGAAATTTGCTGAAACGGTACGACCAGAAGGCGGAGGTGGTAATTATGGGCCTAATAGCGGAGGGTTCGATCAGCTGGGATTTGGGACATTAATGTATTCAAAATAGGAGGTATTAATATCGGGTATAAAAAATAATTTATTGGTGAGATGTTCCTAAGTTTACCTCTCTTTCTGAAAGCCGGGCAATGCATTTATTGGATCAGAAGGTTATAACCCGGGTATAAAATCACGGCGCCGAACGAAATAATAAAGCGGTTGTTGAAATTAATAGAAGCTTCGTGAGAGTGAAAAAAATTATCTGAGAATAATTGTCGGATTCAATGCTTTTGATGAAAAATAATTATGATTAGATGAATTATTAAAAGTATTATTGTAAAACTGATTAGTATTTACTCTTTCAGGTGTCATATGATTTGAGAAGGTTATTAATTAGGAGCATTCGATGAAAAAAAAGATTTCAATAGGAGATATCGCTAAACATTTAAATATTTCGAAAACAACCGTTTCGTTTGTTTTAAATGGAAAGGCCCGCGAAAAGCATATAAGCGAAAGTCTTGAAGAGAAGGTTCTAACCTACATTAAAGAAGTAGGCTATAAGCCAAATGCCTTTGCGCGGGGTCTGCGTACCGGCAAAACCAAGATTATCGGCATGTTAGTCGAAGATATCTCCGATCCTTTTTTCGCCAGTATTGCCCGGATGATTGAGGAGGAAGCCAATAAGAAGGGATATAGAATCATCTATAGTAGTACCGAGAATGATACTGAAAGAACGAAAGCGCTGATTGATATTTACCGTACCAGGCAGGTTGACGGGTATATTATCGCTCCGCCACCTGGAGTCGAGGAGGATATCAGATCATTAATGCATGATAATCTGCCGGTTATTTTGTTCGACCGATACTTTCCCGATCTGCAAACAGACAATGTTGTGGTAGATAATTTTGAGGCAACTTATAATGCTGTTCAGCATTTTTTTAATAATGACTACAAAAATGTCGCCTTTGTAACGCTTCCATCAGAGCAGATTCAGATGCAGGAGCGACTTCGCGGTTATCAAACCGTGATAAACGAAAGAAAAGACAGGGCCTATATCAAGAAAATCGGATTTCATGATGAGCATAGTTTGATTGTAAAAGATATAGAAGGATTTCTTAAAGCCAACAAGAGAATTGACGCTGTTTTTTTTGCTACCAATTATCTTGCAGACGCTGGTCTTGAAGCAATACGAAACCTGGGTTTGTCTATTCCGGGAGACTTAGGTGTTATCGTTTTTGACGACTATCGCTTATTCAGGTTATTTACCCCGTCTATCACTGCTATATCGCAGCCAATACAGGAGATATCAGAGACTGTGATTAAGCTTCTGTTAAGTAAACTTACGTCTTCTCCTAAGGTGTCGGAGCCAAACACAGTAGTGATTCCCACTTCTTTAATAATAAGAAACTCGTCACGGGCGGTTTCGGTAGAAGCATAAATCCTTATTAAGAAGGATTTTTTGTAATCGGTTCATTTTTTTATTCAAAAAGCTAAACCGATTTAGTAAATTTGTTGAACTTTTAATTATCTATAATATACATGCTACTAATTGCCGACGGCGGATCCACCAAAACTAGTTGGTGTGTAATTGACAGTGTCGAACAGAGATCTTATTTCGAAACAGAAGGCTACAATCCGTATTTTGTAAACAGCGAATATATCACCACCTCTCTGACAAGTAAATTACCTGGTAATCTGCAAAGATCAGACATTAAAAATATTCATTTTTACGGTGCAGGAGTTCAGAATGAGGACAAGGCGGGAGTAATTAAAGAAGCCCTTGTAAATATCTTTCCTAATAGTGTGATATTTGTCGGCCATGACCTTCTTGCATCAGCCAGAGCATTATTGGGGGTCAAGTCCGGATTTGCTGCTATTCTCGGTACCGGAACAAATTCTTGTTTGTATGACGGTGAAGATATAACCTTTCATGTTGATTCGGGCGCACATATTCTGGGAGATGAAGGCAGCGGTTTTTATATGGGAAAAAAGCTATTAATAGACTATATGCGAGGCCACATGCCGGTTGATATATCGGCAAGCTTTAAAGACGCCTACCAGCTAACCGCTGATGATATTCATGAGGCAGTTTATAGTAAGCCTCTCGCTAACCGCTATTGTGCCGGATTTAGCAGGTTTATTAATGAAGCTAATTTAGACAATGCTTACATCAGGGATATCGTGAAAAGCTCTTTTGATGATTTTTTCAAAAAGATCGTCAGCAAATATCCCAACTACCAGGAGCATACATTTAACTGCATCGGTTCTGTAGGATATAACTTTCGCGAAATCTTAAGGGAAGTTGCTACAGAGTGGGGCATGACCACTGGTAAAATTATAAAGTCGCCCTTGCCCGATCTTGTAGAATATCATATACTTCTGGGCAAGACTTCAAAAAACGATTTAACTGTGTAGCGGCCAACTGTCAAGCGGTCCCCATTCGGAAGAATGCATAGATGATTACAAGTGGTATTTACAACTTCAGCTAATTGAAATTAAATAGGAAGCCTATTTAATTTCAATTGCTCTTTATCAGATCGGGGCTCATTAATTCGGGTTCCTGTTACGGTTCCCTCTGCATCGGGTAATGCCTAAACATTAAACCTGAAATGCATTATATCGCCGTCTTCGGCAACATAAGTTTTCCCTTCGATACTAAGCTTTCCATTTTCTTTACATGCCGCCTCCGAACCATATTTTACGAAATCTTCGTATTTAATTACCTCTGCACGGATAAAACCTTTTTCAAAGTCCGAATGTATCACACCGGCGGCTTGTGGTGCCGTAAATCCTTTTGTAATGGTCCACGCACGCACCTCTTGTACACCAGCGGTAAAATAGGTGTATAAGTCTAATAAGGTATAAGCAGATCGGATCAAACGACTTACACCAGACTCGTGCAGGCCCAGATCGTTTAAAAACATTTCACGCTCTTCATAGCTTTCAAGTTCAGCGATTTCGGATTCTATTTTTGCCGAAATAATTAAGACTTCAGCATTTTCTTCTTTAACAGCCTCTTTCACACGGTCAACGTATGCATTTCCATTAATCACGGATGCTTCGTCAACATTACACACATACATTACCGGCTTTTGTGTTAATAACCATAAGTCAGCAAGGTATTCTTTGTCTTCTTCACTAATCGGAGCAGTACGAACTGACTTTCCGGATTCAAGGTGAGCTTTTACAACAGTACAAACGTCAAATGCCTTTTTCGCATCTTTGTCACCCCCGGTTCTCGCCATCTTTTCAACCTTCTGAATCTTTTTGGTAACGGCATCAAGATCTTTTAGTTGAAGCTCGGTGTCAATAATCTCTTTATCTCTTATCGGGTCAACCGATCCATCAACATGCACCACATTTCCGTCATCAAAGCATCTTAAAACATGAATGATGGCATTTGTTGCGCGAATATTCCCTAAAAACTGATTTCCTAATCCTTCGCCTTTGCTGGCACCTTTTACCAAGCCGGCTATATCAACAATTTCAATTGTATTTGGAACAATCTTGTTAGGCTTTACCAGTTCAGCGAGTTTATTTAACCGATCGTCGGGAACTGTAATTACTCCAACGTTTGGTTCAATAGTACAGAAGGGGAAATTAGCCGCCTGTGCTTTCGCGTTTGATAAACAATTAAAAAGGGTAGATTTTCCTACGTTGGGTAAACCAACGATTCCGCATTGTAAAGCCATTTATATTTTAATCTTATTCTATGAAAGAATTTAGTGGTCGGCAAAGATAGGCTATACTAAATGTAATTGAAAGCGGAAACTGAGTAAAATAGATGCAATTGGCAATTCACAAAGCGTATTATCAAAATCATAGCGGCTGAGGGGATTTAAGAAAGCCCTTGTTACGAAAACTTGTATCCAATCAATTTATAAACCAATTTAGCAAGTGTGTATTCAGACAAGATAGAGCCCTCTATCGGCGCGCATTCCACTACATCAAACCCAACCACGTTCCGCTCCCGGCAAATTTTTTTTAGAAAGTTCAGCGTCTCGGTCCATAACAAGCCATTGGG
The DNA here is from genome assembly GCA_946887045.1 of uncultured Sphingobacteriaceae bacterium. The sequence continues at coordinate 11,790 of CAMPKC010000079.1, forward strand.
TTCTGCAGTGCCTACGGCGGGCATTATAGACGGATCGAAGCCATCAGCATCAATGGTTATGTAGACATTGTTGCTCATGGGCGCAATTAATTCTTCCATCCAAAGTGGATTATTTCTTATTTGATGGGCATAAAAAGTATGAATATTATCCGAACTTTTTATCAGCTGCGCTTCTTCAATGCTCTGAGCGCGAATCCCGGCCTGGCAGATAGTTAAACCCATTTCGTGTATTCGTGCCATTACAGATGCATGTGAATACAGGTTGTCCTGGTAGGTATATCTCAAATCAGAATGGGCATCTAATTGTAAAACCGTAAGGTTATCAAATTTTTTTGCGAAGGCTTTAACAAATCCATAGGTGACAGTATGTTCTGCTCCTAACGATACGACGAACTTATTATCGTTCAGAAGTTTTTCCGTTTCCTGTTCGATTATTGAAACAGCATCCGCATTAATTTTATCCTGAAAATCGATAGGAGGGATTGTGCAAATTCCCACCTTCCCAACAATCTCTGTGTCTAGCTCTTCGTCGTAACACTCAACGAAGTGCGATGCCTGTATGATAGCAGCCGGACCTTTTGCAGATCCTTGAATATATGACGATGTATGTTCATAAGGTGCTTGCTGAATTACGACTTTGCTGCTTTTGTATGCATAATTCAATTCATTGGGTAAGCCAAGGAAATTTTTATCTTCTGTTAAAGCTATCATTCTGTTGTATGCAGGTGTATTTACAGACAAATAAAATGTAAACTGGTTTTAAATCCTTGAACACTGGACTTGGGATGTTATTAAATAAAAAAACCATCCCGCCTTAGGCCGAATGGTTTTTAAATAAATATTTTAGGGAAAATTATACTTCGAATGAGAAATCGTCAGCAGGTTTAGTGGCTTCAAAATTTTCGCTAAACTCGTATCTCTTTTCTA
>CAMPKC010000080.1 GCA_946887045.1 uncultured Sphingobacteriaceae bacterium
AGAATTTTGTTAAGCGTTTAACTCAGGCATTTGAAGATTTGAATTGCATCAATGCGAACGACAAGCTTTAATTATAAAGCTGACTTATAGAGAGACGCCGGGTTTATAATCCGGCGTTTTTTGTATACAAATTCTTGCGGATATCTTAAATTAGATTAATAAAATCATACTATGAAAAGAAGACAACGCAATTTTTTTGAAAGGTTAGCCAATTTCGCTACACACTTCACCGGAAGCTCGACCGCTTTTATTATCGCCGGATTCATCGTTATAATATGGGGCATTCTGGGTCCGATATTTGATTATTCAGAAACATGGCAATTAGTCATTAATACCGGAACAACAATTGTTACATTTTTAATGGTTTTTCTGATACAGAAATCGCAGAATAAGGATTCAAAAGCAATTCATTTGAAGCTCAATGAATTATTAGCCTCTATTCCGAGGGCAAGTAACAGGATGGTTGATATCGAAGACTTGTCTGAAGAGGAACTTGATAGGCTACATAATTTTTATTTTAAAATAGCCGAGCTGGCCAAAAAATCGGAACATTTAAAGAAAACACACACCAACGAATCTGCGCTAAAATCTCATATCGAAAAGTTGGGAGCACTTGAGGGTAGTAAACATAAGTCGACCAATGATAACAATAAGGAAAGCAATCCAAAAAAATGACCTGGACTGTGTTTATGACATTCGAAGGCTTGTATTTATAGAAGAACAACATTGTCCTCCTGAATTTGAATGGGAACATGAGGATGAATCTGTTCATTTTTTGGCTGAAGTAAATGGCATACCGGCGGGTACGGCCAGGTGGAGACAAACGAATGAAGGATTCAAATTACAACGATTCGCGGTTTTAAAAGAGTTCAGAGGAATGGGAATCGGACAAGCGTTGGTTGCAGCGGTACTCAAAGATCTTCCTGCCGATGCGCAATATGTTTATTTGCATGGGCAGATTCAAGCTTGTGCTTTATATGAAAAATTTGGATTTGAAAAGGAAGGGGAAGAGTTTGATGAAGTTGGGATACGACACTATAAAATGGTTCTCCGTCTTAACGAAAGATCTTAGATGAAAAGCTCATAGCTTTTTCGAAACTTGACATATTTATATTCAAATTCTCATTTCGTTCCCTTAGAAATGAAATAAGTTTTTCTGTAGCAATATTACCAGTGAGTGTGTCTGCGGCCATCGGGCAGCCTCCATAGCCTTTGATGGCAGAATCAAAACGTCGGCATCCACTAAGGTACGCTGCGTTGATTTTTTCCTCCCAATGTTCGGGAGTGCTATGTAGATGTATCCCGAGTTCAATGTGGGGAAAACTGCTTTGTGTATTTTTATATACTTCCCCCACCAGCTCTGATGTGGCTGAACCTATCGTATCTGAAAGCGAAATGATTAAAGCTCCTCGCTTCACAAGCTCTGCGGTCCAATGGGCTATTAACTCCAGGTTCCACTCATCACCGTAAGGATTTCCGAAGGCCATTGAAAGATAAATGACGGCTTTTTTATCGAACTTGTCGCATTTGCTTAGCAGATCTTCAACAATGCCCAGAGATTTGCTGATGTCAGTGTTGGTATTTCTTTTTTGAAAGGTCTCTGAAACGGAGAATGGATAGCCTATATATGTGATGGAAGGGTGTTTCAATGCTTCGCCGATACCTTTCAGGTTAGCTACAATCGCCAGTAACTTGGTCGGAGAGGGTTTTAAACCTTCCAAAACATTTGCCGTGTCCGACATTTGAGGGACGGCTTTGGCAGATACAAAGCTTCCAAAATCAAGTGTGTCAAAACCTACATCGAGCAGTATATTGAGATAATCGATTTTATCGGCCGTCGAAATAAAGTAATTGAGCCCCTGCATGGCGTCCCGGGGGCACTCAATTAGTTTTATTTCTTTTTGGAGAGGCATAAAGGATTATTTAGTTGAAGTGTCTTCTCGCATCGATTGTCGGTTGAATGGTCTGATAATAAGTCTGGTACCTCGGTCATAGCTGAAATAGCTCCACATCCAGTTTACAAATACAACCAGCTTATTCCTAAATCCAACTAAACTCATTAAGTGAACAAACATCCAGACGAACCATGCGAAAACGCCCTGGAACCGAATTTTTCCGACATCAACTACTGCTCGGTTCCTTCCTACTGTGGCCATTGATCCTTTGTCGAAATATTTAAAGGGCTCGGGCTCTTCCTTATTAATTATTTTGATGAGGTTTTTGGATAAAAGTTTTCCCTGTTGCATGGCTACAGGTGCAACTCCCGGATGTCCGTTCGGCGTTTCATCGGTTATCATCGCTGCAACATCACCAATCGCAAAAATATTGCTATGGCCGTCGACTCTGTTAAACTGATCAACTTTTATTCTGCCTCCTCTAACGATGTGTTCTTTCGAAATACCCTCAGGGAATTCGCCTTTTACCCCCGCCGACCATAACACGCTTTTACATATGATATTAACGTCATTAGATAGTTTTATCAGATCTCCATCATAAGAGACGACGGTAACGCCTGTAAGTACATTTACACCCATCTCTTCCAGAAATTCCCTTGCGCTGCGTTGTGCTTGCGGGGACATAGGACCTAATACTGCATTTGTACCTTCAATCAAGTATATATTTACATCAGCGATATTGAGCTCAGGGTAATCTTTTTTTAATACATGTCGTTTAAGCTCTGATAATGCTCCCGACAGTTCGACACCAGTAGGTCCGCCACCAACTACAACGAAATTTAACAGGGCTGCTTTCTTTATCGGGTCGTGTTCTATCAATGCCTCTTCCAGGTTTTGTAAAAGCATACTCCTGAGGTTTAAAGCTTCGGGGATTGTTTTCATCGGCATTGTATAATGCTCTAGCTCTTTTGAACCGAAGAAATTGGTGTCAGATCCGGTGGCTATTACCAGGTAGTCATATTCAAATTCGCCAATGCTCGTGTCAATGGTGTTTCTTTCCGGAGAGATGGATAATACGGTTGTATTTCTGAAAAGAAAGTTTCTTTGCCCTTTGAAAATCTTACGCAGCGGGAATGCGATTGAATCCGCCTCTAACCCACCGGTGGCAACCTGGTATAATAAAGGTTGAAATGTGTGATAGTTGTGCCTGTCGAGCATCAAAACCTGAACTTCTTTTTCTCTGAGTTTTTTTGCCAGTTGGATACCGCCAAATCCACCACCAACTATAATGACTTTAGGAAACGTTATCGGGGAGCTTGTTGAAACCATATTTTTATGCTTATATAACCCTTTTTGTGAAAAAAAGTTGTTAAATGTTTGAGAGCCGACGAAAATAAAAAAGCACCCATCCGGACTGGATGAGTGCTTTAGAATGTTTTATTTCAACTAGCCCAATTCCGCTTTCGCCGGAACTGGCTTTTCGTTTTCTTTGTTTTTAATCATTTCAACTACAAACGGAGTTGCAACGAACAATGACGAGTAGGTACCAAATATTACTCCGATTAGCATTGCAAAGGAGAATCCTCTTAAAATCTCGCCACCAAAAATGAAGATGACAGCTAGAACCGCAATTGTACAAATACCGGTTACTACCGTACGGCTCAAAGTACTGTTCAGTGCATTGTTGATAACCGTAGGAAGATCCTCGTTTTTAGTGTTCCTTTCGCCAATATACTCTCTGACCCTGTCAAAAACTACTACTGTATCATTAATCGAATATCCCATAACAGTTAATACGGCAGCGATAAACGCCTGATCGATATCTAAAGAGAAAGGAACGAAACCATTCAGTAAAGAGAATATCGATAGCAGTACCAAGACGTCGTGAAGTAGTGCCACAATAGCTGAGACACCAAATTGCCATCTGCGGAATCTGATTAAAATATAAACAAAGATGATCAGCATAGTGAAGATTACTGAGTAAATAGCTGAAATCTTAATATCATGCGCTATAGTAGGGCCTACTTTTTGAGCATCCTTAATCTCATATTTCGGACTTATTTTGCTCAAGCCATTGTTCAGCTTTTGAGAAACTTCTTCTTCGATGTTTGGCGAAGTGTCGTCGATTTTGTAGGATGTTGTGATTTTTACTTCGTTATTGTTTAATCCAATCGTTTTTACTTCCGGCGCAGCACCAAATTCGGTTGCTAATGCAGAACGTACATCGTTTGTGTTAACGTCTTTATCAAATGCTACAAAGTAGGTACGGCCGCCTTTAAAATCAACGCCTAAACTAAAGCCTCTTGTAAACATGGAAATCAATCCGGCTACAATGATAATACCTGAAAATAGGTAGAACTTTCTTCGTCCTGAAATGAAATTGAATTTTGAATCTTTAAATAAATTTTGAGTTGATTTAATTGAGAAGCTAATATCCTGCTCTTTTTTCAACATCCACTCCAATATTAACCGAGTGATAAATATTGCTGAGAATAAAGATGTAACGATACCGATCATTAAAGTAGTGGCAAAACCAACAATAGGTCCGCTGCCAAATACGTATAACACAACACCTGTTAAAAATGTGGTTATGTTTGAATCAAGAATTGAAGACATTGCCTTGCTAAATCCTTCGGCAATTGCACTGCGTAAGCTCTTGCCCGCTGATAATTCTTCCCTGACACGTTCATAAATAAGAACGTTTGCATCGACCGACATACCCAGCGAAAGTACGATACCGGCAATACCAGGTAAAGTCAATACCGCTCCTAAAGAAGCCAAAACTCCGATTAGGAAAAACAGGTTGACTATCAGCGCAATATTTGCAACCCATCCGGCTTTGTTGTAATACAGGGCCATGAAGAGTAAAATAACTGCCAATCCGACCAAAGAGGAAATTAATCCTTTTTGAATTGATTCAGCACCTAAGGAAGGACCTACAACATACTCGCTTACTATTTTGGCAGGTGCAGGTAAACGTCCGGCTTTTAAAACATTAGCAAGATCTTTTGTGTCGTTTGCGGTGAAGTTACCGGTAATCGAAGAAATTCCCTGAGATATTTCGTTTTGAACTGTAGGCGCAGAATAAACATAATCATCTAAGACGATTGCGATGCTGCGTTTGTTGTTGGGGTCTGAGGCTGCCGCAGCGGTGATTCTTTTCCATTGGCTGGCTCCTTCAGAATTCATTATCATAACTACTTCAGGACGGCCGTCTTGTCCGATGTCATCACGTGCATCAGTAATTACATCGCCTGCAAGTGCTGCCGATCCATCAAATCCAGTAGCTTTTAAGGCATGAAGTTCGTAAACTTCACTTTCCTCGCTCATTGGTTTAACTCCCCAATAAAACTTGGTGTTAGCCGGGATCATTGATTTTACTACAGGAGAGTTTAAATATGAATTAACCTTTCCGGTATCTTTCTGTGCGGCGTAACCAACAACTGATCCTGGGCGAAGAGCTGTCTGTCCTCCCTCTCCCTGGTAAGTAGCAGGTGCCAATACAGCAAATAAAGGATTCATTTTAGCTTGCTGAGCCTGATTAAGGGCCAGGGCCGCTGTGTCTTTAGCTGCAGAGTCTTTTTTCGTGCCTAGTTGAGCAAGTTTACCTCCAGCTTGTGCGGCAGGAGCAGATGTTGTATCTGTTTCAGGCTTTTGAGTAGCTGCAAGAGTTTTGTTTATGTTTTCCAATAATGGAAAAATTTCCATATTGTCATACGTTTCCCAAAATTCTAATTGGGCGGATCCTTGTAAAAGTTTACGAACACGTTGTTGATCTGAAACACCTGGCAACTCTATCAGAATCCGATTTGTTCCTTCTTGTTTTTGAATGTTTGGAGATGTAACGCCAAATTTATCAATACGTGTGCGAAGAACATTGAATGATCTGTCGATTGCACTCTCAGATTCTCTGCGAAGAAATTTGATAACATCTGCATTGCTCGCATCAGGTTTTATTGCCGAAGCGTTTTCTCTTGTTGCGAAATATGTTGCAAGTTTTCCGTTCGGATTTACCTTTTCGAATTCTTCAGCAAATAAACTTATGAAATCTGTGGTACTGGTTTTTGAACGGGCTTCTGCATTTCTTAAAGCTGTTGTGAAACTTTGATCGGAATTTTTATTAGCAAGGTTGCTTACCAGTTCGGTTAGCGAAATTTCCATGGTAACGTTCATCCCACCTTTAAGATCCAGGCCAAGAGGAATTTCACGATCTTTTACATAATTGTAATTGAATTGAGTGAAACCCAGATTATACACCGGCTGTGTGCCGATAGAATCCAGATAGGCTTTCTCCTTCAACGGATCGCCTTTAGCATACTCCCGGGCATCTTGTCTTACATTGTTTGCCACCCACGTAAACGAAAGAGAGTATAAACACCCTATTGTTAACGCTATAGCGACGAATTTAATCAGTCCTTTACCTTGCATTTTGATTTATATTGTATTGTGTTTTTAATTTAAGCCCTTTTTAGATAAGACGGCAAATCTAAGTAAATTTTTAATTTATGAAATTCTTTAATGTATAAATTATAGTGCTTAAAATTTATCGCTTTTGATAAGTTATGAAAGAGTATGCGAATGGAGTTTTTTCATCGGGGTCGAAATCTTCTTTTTGTGTTTCCTCCCATTCGTTGGATGAGATTTTTGGAAAGAATGTATCCGCATCAAAGCTTTTATTAATTCGGGTTAGATAGATCCGGTCAAGCTTTGGTAAGGCTTGTTTGAATATTTCAGCACCCCCAATTACAAATACCTCTTCTTCGTTCTCACATAAAGCCAGGGCCTCGTCTAAAGAATTTGTAATTTCTGCCCCCGGCAGGTCTAGATCAGCCTGACGGGTAATCACGATATTCCTCCGGTTTGGAAGCGCTTTGCCCATACTATCAAACGTTTTACGGCCCATAATTATGCTATGTCCTGTAGTGATATTTTTAAAACGTTTTAAATCTGCCGGAAAGTGGACAAGAAGCTGATTGTTTTTTCCTATTCCTGAATTTTGGTCGACGACTACAACTGCGGAAATTATCATACTGCCACTGGTGCTTTAATATGAGGATGCGGATCATAATTTTCAAGGGTAACATCTTCAAACTTAAATTCGAAAATATCCTTTATGTCCGGGTTTAGCTTTACTTGCGGCAAGGGGCGTGGTTCGCGACTTAACTGTAGTTTGGTTTGCTCAAGATGGTTATTGTATAAATGCGCATCGCCAAGAGTATGGATAAACTCGCCTGGCTTTAATCCGCAGACCTGCGCCACCATAAGAGTAAGCAAAGCATACGATGCTATATTGAAGGGCACGCCTAAAAAGATATCGGCACTTCGTTGATATAACTGGCAACTCAATTTTCCATCGGCTACATAAAATTGGAAAAAACTATGGCAGGGGGGGAGCGCCATGTTTTCTATTTCGGCCACATTCCATGCCGACACAATCAGGCGCCTGGAATCGGGCGTGTTTTTTATCTGATTAATAACATTGGTGATCTGATCGATGTGCCGACCATCGGGAGTCGGCCACGAACGCCACTGATATCCATACACCGGGCCTAGATCTCCATTCTCATCCGCCCACTCATCCCAAATACTTACCCCGTTCTCTTTTAAGTACCTGATATTGGTGTCGCCTTTTAAAAACCAAATCAATTCGTGAAGTATCGAGCGGAGATGAAGTTTTTTGGTCGTTACCAAGGGAAACCCTTCCTCAAGGTTAAAGCGCATCTGGTATCCAAATACGCTGATAGTTCCCGTTCCGGTACGATCGTGTTTCTGTGTGCCGGTGTTTAGCACGTGCTGCATCAAATCAAGATATTGTCTCATCTTCTACAAAAGAAATAAATGTATTTTTACCGTCCTACAATTGTGAACAAAATATCGATTGTTTAGAACTCATGCTTACTTTTCCGAACGCTAAAATAAATATCGGTTTAACTATCGTCTCAAGAAGAAGCGATGGCTATCATAATCTCGAAACAGTTTTCTATCCTGTAAAGATAAACGATGCTTTGGAAATTGTCGAAGCAGATAGATTAAGCTTCGAAGCTTCTGGAATTGAAATACCGGGTTACGCCAATGAGAATCTTTGTCTGAAAGCCTACGAACTGCTAAAGTTCGATTACGATATTCCTCCTCTGAAAATCCATTTACATAAACAAATTCCCATTGGTGCTGGTTTGGGTGGGGGCTCGGCGGATGCCGCTTTTTTTATAAAGCTAGTGAATGAAAAATTTAATTTAGGGTTGAATACTTCAGCCATGGAAGATTATGCCAGGAAGCTGGGTGCGGATTGCGCTTTTTTCATTCAAAATAAGCCGGTATTTGCTTTTGGTAAAGGAGATGAATTTGAAAATGTCGATTTGGATTTATCTCGCTACACACTGGCGCTGGTTATGCCCCCGGTGCATGTTTCTACGGGTGAAGCTTATCGTGGAGTAAATCCGCATCAGCCTGCGGAATCCTTAAAAGATTTAATCAGCCTGCCTATTGAAGATTGGAAGCTTGCGATCAAAAATGATTTTGAAGCGTCTATTTTCAGGAATCATTCATCAATACGGGGAGTAAAAGCGGCCTTGTACGAAGCCGGTGCTATTTATGCTTCCATGAGCGGTAGCGGAGCGTCGGTTTATGGAATATTTAAAAATGATGTCGACTTAACGGGGCTGGAAAAAAACAACCAGGTGTTTTACGATGTCTAATTTATATAATCTCGATCTTCATCACTTAAAGCAGAACGTTTTTCTTCAGGTTCAATAATTTCAAATTCAGGTTCTTTGTGAGCGGATTCTTTCTTTTTAGGTCTGCCAGCCACAATGCCAATGATAAATCCCAGGCCAAACATAGAGCCCAGTATTACCAGTTTTGGGATTTTTGTAACGCCAAACAGCCAGAAGTCTATCTCTTCCGTATTGTTCATTAAGACGATGGTTACAAGAACTGATGCAATGATTATGAAAATAGTTTTTCCGCTCATGTTAAAAATTATAAATCACTATAGCTTCGAATATCGGGTTTTGTCTCGGCTTTTCGTTTAAGAAAATTATTTTTCCACCCAAGTCGAAATTGGGCAATGGAAAGCGAAGTAAATTCATATCTGCACGGAGCTCTGCACCAAATGAGCGGGGAGAAAATTTCCTCTTAGAATCGATGTTTTCGAAATCGGCAAAAAAGCCCGTTTTAAAGCGCTTTATATAGGAGAGCGGCCCAAGCTCCCAGTCGGGGTAGAATAAGGGCATACGGTAGTCTAATAAGAGCGTATTTCGGGTATTGCCCACTCTTCTCATGAAACTGTATCCGCTTACTCTGGGAATGTCAACAGTATTCCTGTATCCTCCTTCCGAATCTTGAAAATTATAAGACGCCTGAAATGAATGGTTCGTTAAGATCCCCGGAAAATATAAAGTGCTTCTGAAGCTGAAAAGCTCGCCCGATAATTTTTGATCAAACGGGAAGTGCCGGTATCTTACAAAAATATTTTGACCCCATTTGGGTGCCAGATCCCGCGCACTTCTTCTATTGTTCCTTGATGCGGTGAATTCATAATGCATCGGGAACTCTAAAGTTTGAATTAATGCCGAAAAGTTGTTTTCTATATCATACCGGCTTGTGTAGCTCGTGCCAACCTTAAAGTTGAAATTATAATTGTTGTTATACTGGTTTGCACGAAGGGGGATAGAAATATCTGCTTTAAATTCATTCTCTCTCCACGCTACGGGAATAAAAACAATCTTACCGGCCACTTCTGTTCTTCGGTTTATCAATCTAGGACGATTGAGAAAGGAGAAGTTAAGAACGGGGAAATATCTGCTATAGGTCGCGGTTACTTCGTATTCACTTTTCCGTAAGGCGTTGTTGTATTGATAGCCTCCCGAAAAGCTCAAAGTATTTAACGGATTGTCAGACTGCAGACGGAGGCCAAAATTTCTGTCGTCAAAAAATTGGTTGTCCTCAACGGTAGGGAATATGCTGTGGAAGTAAAAAAGATTGCCTAACTCTCTGTATCTTTTAGTGGGGTACGTTTGAGTCGGTAAATTTTCGAAAACGTTATTGCTCCCTTCTTTAGGAATCAGAGGATCCGCGTAATTAACAATCGCTTTTTCTATTTGACTTATTGAGGAGCCGCCAGTGGGTTTGAAGGTAATCGCCGAAATATCGTAGCCTTCCGGTGTGTAATCGTTGAACAGGAGTTTGCCTGAACCTGGATCGTAAGATGGATTATGAGCTCCGTATCGGGAGGAAGTTAGTTGATGAATTTCTTTAGTGACTGGATTGAGTTTGCAGATATTATTGATTCCGTTGTAATTCGCTTTAAAGATTATCTGGTCAGAAGCGTATGCGGGACGAAGGATTTCTTGTAATTGAAATGGTAAAAGCCGGGTGAATTCTCCGGTTCGCCTGTTTAATTCGTAAAGAGTTTTTCCGCTTGTTGCTACTGCGATGATGGTGATTTTATTTCCGCTTTGGTTAAATGCAGGCATCTGCAACATGTAGTTTTCGGGGGCCGGATATCGTCTCTTTTCTTTGCCGGTTCCAGAGTCTAATTCCACCAGAGAAATTTGATGAGAGCTTGATACTTCAACGGCCGCGATTGTGTTGCCGTCGGGTGAAAGCGCGGGAGCGAAAAGCTTGCTTTTGTGTGTGAGCTGTTTCTTGATTTTGCGTTTCCTGTCGTAGATGTTTATGACGTTAAAAGACCGCTGATGAAAGCGCGGATCGAACCGAAATTCATCCCAAACAATTTTTTCGTTCCCATAGCTGAACCATGGAATTTCCTGTGATCCGATATTCAGAATTTTAGAAATTTCGCCGTTTGCAATCATCTCATAAATTGCTGGGGTTTCGGCCTTGCTATCTTTCAAAAATAAAATACTGCCCGAGGAAGTGCTGGTAGGAAGCAGAAAATTTTCTGGCTTGCTATTTCGTCTTTTGTTAAGTGAGATGTAGTCCTGCGCATTCACTTTTTTGAGCTGTTGCGACCATAAATTTTCGAGTTCATTTATTGTAGATTCATAGAGGTTTTTGGAGCTCAGCCCGGTGAGTTTTTTTAACGAGTTACTGAAGTTGTATGGGCGTAACGGATTGCGGGAAATCCGACTTATCAGACTGTCATTTATGTTGTTTCCAAAGTCTCTTCCAAGCTTGGTGTTCATGAAAAAACCGAGCTGATAATATCCCGCGGTGAAGTCTCTGACAGATCCGAGATAGTTTTTTGAGTAGCTGTATTTTTTATTGCTTAGTGTATTTGTTCTTAAAGCGATGTACCACTCAGGTATGCGGCCACGGCCAGCTTCGGTAAGTACGGTTTCGGTGGTTACAGCGTCCCCCTCAAAGAACCAGGATGGAAGACTGATTCCGAATATAGCAAGCGCTAAACTTTCAAAGGGAGGGCTGTTGAATTTACCTGTTAGTCTATCGAATTGTACTACATGTCTGAGTTCATGCACTGCCAGGCTGTTCAGCCAATTCTGGTAATCAAAGCTTTGAGAGGGTGTTGTAAAAAGCTCGGATTTGCGTGGGGCCAGCTGTACAAATCCATTGGATGTGGTGCCCTGATTCTGAAGAATTATAGAGATTTTTTTAGGCTGCCTTCCCAGCGAGAGGCTCACATCTGCGATGACACTCTCGAGTACATTGGCCATGCGTTGGGCCTGCAGTTCCAGCTCCGAGGGGTAGATGATCTGAAAATATTTAGTGTGTATTTGATGCCACTTAAGGGTGGGAGGGTTCTGTTCGCCTGGGAAAATCTGCCCATTTGTTGTTTCGAAAGTTATTGTTAATATGATGAATATTAAAAAATTGATTGTTTTGGTAGTAT
>CAMPKC010000081.1 GCA_946887045.1 uncultured Sphingobacteriaceae bacterium
ATAATTTGCACCGGAATATTCTGATCGATCTGATAAATGAGGTCCAGGCCTTTTTCAGATGCTTTTACTGAAAATAAGTCCATAATATCCTCAATACAAGTTCGTAACGCAAAGCTATGAGGGTCAAGTTCAAGACTTCCCGATTCTATTTTAGAAAAGTCCAAAATGTCGTTTATCACCGCCAGCAGGTTTTCTCCACTGGTATGAATCACTTCTAAATATTCCTGTTGCTCTTTACTCAGAACTGTTTCTGCTAATAGTCCAGTCATCCCCAGCACTCCATTCATTGGCGTTCTGATTTCGTGGCTCATAGTTGCCAAAAAAGCGCTTTTTGCTTGATTAGCTTTATCTGCCTCCTTCCGGGCCGCTTGTTCTTGTTCTTTTTGTATCATTAACTCCGTATTCATTTCCACAAGTTCTATTTGCTTTTCCTTCAGTTCTTTAGCTTGTAGCCGAGTAGTCTCGAATAAATCCTGGAGTTTTATATTTGCTCTGTTTGTCCGTTCTTCGATCACTTTCTGGTGTACGAAGGTTCGCTTTATGTATCGAAAAAGTATATAAACCATTGTTATGATAACAGACAAAGCAAATGCAAAAAAAATTAAGGTTTGATGGGCGTTTACTTTACTGTTAATTCTTCTTTCGGCTAATAATTTTTCCTCAATCGCTTTGAGTCGTTCGATGCTTTGTTCAACCTTAGTCATGGTGCTGTCGACATTAATTTCTCGCTTTGCGCCCTCAATTCCATCGTGATTATAAGCCCATAGAATTTTACTCAGAGCAAAAAGTTTTTGTGCTGTAAATGTTTGTACACTGGCAACTTGTTTTGACTGCCTGCCTTCCAGCAATACAAGTGATCTCAGGCGATCGACAGAGGGCATTATTTTACTTAGCGATTCATTATAATGGTCCAGGTATTTAATATTTCCGGTAGTTATATATACGCGGCAACTGCTTTCTGCCTGGCTAATATTTATAAGGACAACATTGGAGAGTTTAATAATTTCCTGTGCAAGGTCGACAGAGGAATTGTCTTTTTCCATTTCTGTAATTCGGACGTAAGAAATTATTCCAACAGAAAACACGAAGCCCAGAGTTACCACAAAACCTGCTAATACTTTTTGCTGAAAAGAAAACTTTTTCATGATTTTGACAAGCCAATAAATACTCAAATTGATATTACAGCAATTTTACGAAGATGGGAGAGGAGATGTGGTATTGGGGATATTAAGCTTTTGTTAATTTATTTGAGTTTTTTATTGTTTACTACAACCATGAGTTTATATTTTTTAAGATTTTATTTGCCTTTGTAAGAAAACTTAATCTTAAATTAATACAGGGTACACTTGTTTTTCTGATGTTTACTGAAGTTATAATGATGATATGAAAATTTTATATGCCATTCAGGGTACAGGTAATGGCCATTTAAGTAGGGCAATGGATATTGTCCCCTGTCTTCAGAAGCATGGCGAAGTTGATATTCTGGTGAGTGGCGTTCAGGGCGATCTTAATTTGCCTTTTCCTATAACATATCAGTACAAAGGACTAAGTTTTATTTTTGGAAAAAGCGGAGGTGTAAATCTTTGGAAAACCTTTGCGCGAACCAATCTCAGCCGGTTTGTTAAGAACTCGAATGCTTTACCAATTGAACAGTATAATTTGATTATTAATGATTTTGAACCAGTTTCAGCCTGGGCATGTTATTTAAAGAATAAGAATTGTGTTGCATTAAGTCATCAGGCCGCTGTATTAACTGAAGGTTACGCTTTACCCGACAGAGTAGACGGCGTGGGTAAACTTATTCTCGAACACTATGCCCCGGCGAATACCGTATATGGATTTCATTTCACTGCCTGTGGCGAAAATATTTTCACCCCGGTTATTCGGAAACAGGTAAGAGAACTTCCAATATCAAATGAAGGGCATTATACAGTGTATTTACCCTCTTATGATGATAAGAGACTGATCAAGCAGTTGTCTGTTTACCAGGATGTAAAGTGGGAGATATTTTCAAAGCACAATAAAAAGGAATATAAATCTAAAAACCTGGCCATTTATCCAATAGATAATCAACGATTCACAGCAAGCATGGCAGCTTCGGCCGGGGTATTGTGTGGCGCTGGTTTTGAAACGCCCGCCGAAGCTCTATACCTGCGAAAGAAACTTTTGGTAATACCGATGAAGAATCAATATGAACAGCATTTAAACGCAGCCGCATTAAAAGCTTTGAACGTTCACGTGTTGAAAAATTTAAAATCCAAAAATGAAACAGCTATACGTGAATGGCTCGAAGAGGAAAAGATTATCGAAGTGAATTATCCTGATATTACACAACAGATTATAGATAAGATTGTAGCAAACCATGCAATATTTTAAACGCTGCTATTTAGTGCTATTCAATAATTTACCTACTTACTTTATTGATTATTAGCGGTTTATATTTTAGATCTCTTATTGCTTTAAACTTATCGCTACCCGTGTTCCTTAATGCTTTCTAACAGTGATTTGATGTTAAGCATAGCGTTGAGATCCTGAGAGTCAATTATATCGGTGCCATCGATAATATCGGATTTGAACTTTTCAGGATCATACTTAAATATAGTCCACTCGCCATTGTGGTATTCCAAAGAAGTTAAATTTTCTACCCAATCCCCTGAATTAAGATATAGAACCGAGCCTTCGCTCGTCGCTATCTCCCGTATTTCAGGTTGATGAATATGGCCGCAGACCACGTAACTGTACGCATTTTCAATAGCCAGCTCTGCTGCTGTAATCTCAAATCTATTGATGAATTTTACAGCATCTTTAAAATGGCCTTTAATCCTTTTCGAAAAGCTCATCTTCTCGCGCCCTAAAAAAGTGAGGCACCAATTAACAAAACTGTTAAGCAAAATTAAACTGTCGTAACCAACTGCTCCGAGCTTTGCCAGCCATTTAGAATTTTGCATGGTTACATCGAAAACATCTCCGTGAAAAATCCATGCTTTGCGTCCATCCAGGTTTAAAACAAGCTTGTTTAACAATTTAAAACTGCCAACTTCCATATTGGCGAATTTTCTGAGCATCTCATCGTGGTTGCCGGTAAGATAGTAAACCGGAATATTCTCGGTGACAAATTTCATTATCCTTCTCACCACTTTCATGTGGCTTTCCGGCCAGTATGATTTACTGAATTGCCAGATATCTATAATATCCCCGTTCAGGACAATAGCCTTTGGATTGATGCTCTTAAGATATTGAAGTAATTCCCGGGAGTGGCAACCATAGGTTCCCAGATGTATATCAGATAGGATGACTAAATCAACATCTCTTTTGGACATATCCAAGTATCAACATCTACATTAATTTGAGCGTTAATTTTATGTTATTTTATCGGTACTGAGAAACTGTGTACGTGATCTTAAATAAATTGGTGTTCAAAAAAAAGCGCCTATTTTTTACTTGTAAGGAAAACTACTTTCATGCAACGACTTAAAGGTGTGATTGACTGAAATAAAAAAAAATACCACCATTTAATTGTGTACCATTACACATAATCATAAAGAATGGAATACAATATCCCTAAGCTGTTACAGAAGAAAAAGAAGAATATAATTGAATTATGGATTAAGAATCAGCTTTCGGAAGCCGGTTTAAGGGAAGATCTGATTTCGAATGCTGAAATCAGACAGCAATCTGAGGAACTTGTTGACTCTTTTGTTTTAAATTTGACTCTGGAAAATATTGACGACGTAAACTCCGGCGATTTTGATGATGTCATTGAAATTCTTTCCGGCATATCAATTACCAGAGCCAGACAAGGCTTTACACCCCGCGAAACCGGCGCTTTTATTTTTGGATTGAAAGAAGCATTATTACAATTGCTTCAACAAGAGATAAAAGACGATAAAGAGACTCTTTATCAAGCTACTTTACAACTAAATCGCCTACTTGACAGCTTCAGTATCGTAACTTTCGAAACCTTTATTAAGGGTCGCGAGGAAGTTATTCTACGTCAAACAGATGAAATAACCGAAATCTCAACTCCCGTGATCCGGGTATGGGATGGTATCCTTGCTTTACCGATTATCGGAACATTAGACAGTGCCCGTACGCAGGTGGTTATGGAAAATCTTTTACAGGAAATTGTCGAAACAGGCAGCAGTATTGCTATCCTGGATATATCAGGAGTTCCGGCTGTCGATTCGCTTGTTGCGCAACATCTGATAAAAACCGTGAGTGCCACACGTTTAATGGGTGCCGAATGTATTATCAGCGGAATTCGTCCCGAAATTGCACAAACTATCGTTCATCTGGGAATCGATCTTTCTAATATCATTACCAAGGCTACGCTTGCCAGTGCTTTAAAGTTTTCTTTTCAGTCGCTAAAGTTGGAGGTAAAAAAAGTTCAGGTAGTTAAAGCTGCATTATAATGGAGAAGATTCCTATTCTTAAAATGGGGCCATTTTTATTGGTTACCATTCAGGTTGATCTCTACGACCGGCTGGCTTTGTCATTAGAAGCAGATCTTGTTCAGATGGTAAATAAGACCGCCGCTAAAGGTGTTCTTATTGATATCTCAGCTGTTTCCATTGTAGATTCTTTCATGGGAAGGATCTTTGGAAACATTGCAGGAATGTGCAGAATACTCGACGCAGAAACTGTAGTGGTTGGAATGCAGCCTGCTGTGGCTATTACACTGATCGAGCTTGGTCTTCCTTTAACAGGTGTTCATACAGCTCTTGATGTAGAAAAGGGAATGATGTTATTATCCTCTAAGGTAGATATTGAAACAGATGGCAATGAAGACCTGGACGATGATAATAACACTATCTAAGGATGTGATGCGCATTATAGCTGATCAGGATGTGGTACCATTCAGAAACCGTGTAAAAGAATGCGCAGTTAAAATAAAAATGGGGCTTGTTAATCAAACAAAGCTGATTACTGCTGCAAGCGAATTGGGCAGAAACATGCTTAAATACGCCAATGGCGGAGAAACTTTGATTGAAATAGTCACACGTGGTCGTGATAACGGAGTTAGACTTACCTTCAAAGACAAGGGTCCTGGTATAGCCGATCTGAGTTTAGCAATGAAAGACGGCTATTCGACCGGCAAAAGTCTCGGCTTAGGCTTGCCCGGTGCAAAACGTCTGGTAAACGAATTCGATATCAAAAGTGAGCCTGGAAAAGGGACTACAGTCGTAGTAATTAAATGGGCAAATGGATAATGCAACACACACAAGTTATTGTGCAGAAGATAGAAGTTATTTTTCTTTATTAAAGAAAGATATTCATAAGAAAGCTACTGAAGCTGGTTTTGATTCGAAAAAATTAAGTGCGCTCGATATCATCGTCGCCGAAATGACTTCTAACCTTCTTAAGCACGCAGAAAAAGGTGAGCTTTTGATGTGCATCACCGGAGAGACCGATCATGAATATATTGAGTTGATTTGCATCGACAGTGGCCCGGGAATTTCTGATCCCGAAAGGATGAAACTTGATGGTGTATCTACTACGAGTACATCAGGAAACGGTCTTGGAAGTATAAAAAGATTGTCGGACTATTTCGAAATATACAGTATTTTGGGATGGGGAACCATTCTATTATGCAGGGTTTATAAAAATTCCGAGCATCGTGCAAAAGCGAAAAATATTTCAGTTAGATCGGTTATTGTGGCTAAACCCGGCGAAATCCTTAGCGGTGATGGCGGGATGTTTATCCAGACCCCTCATTTTTTCAAATTGCTGGTGGCGGATGGATTGGGCCATGGCCCTGAAGCTCATCAGGCTATTATCGAGGCCAGAGATGCTTTTAAAATTTGCAGGGACGATGACCCGGTAGAGATTATCAGGTTCATACATCAATCAATAAAAAAGACTCGTGGAGCCGTTGGGACGGTAGTAGTGTACGACTTTAAAAGAAAAGTTTGGAAGATAGCGGGAGTTGGGAATATTACCACCGGTATGATGAACTATCAGAGCGTGCGTAACCTGATGTCTTACAATGGAATTATTGGACATAATATCCCGAATACGATGTCAAGCCAGGAAATATCCTCGGATGATTTTCATCAGATAACATTGTGTTCTGACGGCTTAAAAACAAGATGGGATAGCACCAAATATCCTGGTATCAATAAATACGATCTGTCATTTCTTGCGGCCGCCTTATATAAAGATTATGGACGAAGAACAGATGATATGTCTGTAGTAGTTTGCAATGTTCATTAATATGTTAGAATTAATAACCCTTACATTAGAAAATGAAATGGACCTGGTTTTGGCCCAGAAAAAGGCGTCAAAATTATCCGAGATACTGAAATTAAGTCTCTCAACCCAAGCAACCTTTGTAACTGCAATCGCAGAACTCAGCAGGGTGGTGATCGATTTTACCGATACAGGTATTCTTTCTCTCGGCCTTGTACAGAACGCAAATCGCTATACTTTATCCGGCATTATCCAATACGACGATATAAAAGGCTCCGCTATTACCGAGGAGAGCTTTTTCTATGCCAAGAAGCTAGTTCCTTTGTTTCAAAATTATACATTGGCCGAAAAAGTGCTTGTTGAAATTGGTATTAATTTACCACGTTCGATAAGCTTAGACCAGGTTAGATTAAAGTTCCTTAAAGACTACTTTGAAACGGAACCACCTATTTCAGCCTATGAAGAGGTTAAAAGAAAAAATCTTGAACTATTTATCATTGCAGCGGATAGAGACGCACAATTAAGGCAATCAAAATATATTGATGAAAAGCGCAATGAATTTATATCCATCGCCAGTCATGAATTGAAAACACCGATAACCATAATTAAAGCCTATACACAGTTGGCGCTAATGGGAAAAGAAGCCTGCAGTCAACAGGTGAAAGATTTCCTTTTAAAAATTGATGCCCAGTCAACCAAGCTGGGCAACCTGGTTCAGCAGTTGCTAGATACATCTAAAATTGAGAACGGCAAACTTGAATATAATTACGAAGAAGTCGACTTCAATGTTTTTATCGATGATTCAGCATTTTTACTCACCCATTTACTGCCTAACCACGAGTTAACAGTAGAGCTTGGCCCAAAAGTGAGGGTAAAGCTTGACCGGGAGCGGATGGATCAGGTGTTTACGAATCTCGTAAGTAATGCCGGAAAGTATTCAAAAACAGGATCCCGGGTTGTTATTAAAACCAAGGTATGCGACAAGGGGATCCTAACGGTGTCTATTACGGATGAAGGGATAGGAATGTCTGCGGATAGCGTCGAAAAAATATTTCAAAAATTTCATCGGGATAAGCAAGTAATAAAAGGATATTCCGGTTTAGGCATGGGATTATATATCGCATCAGAAATCGTTAATGATCATGGCGGGAAAATTTGGGTTAAGAGTGTGGAGAATGTGGGTTCAACATTTTTCTTTTCACTGCCAGGCATTGATTCAACTAATGAATCTGTACTTGAATCGGATCCGATTTAAAAAAAAAACATACGATCCTCATAAGTTTTGCTTGGAAATTCTCCTTCGTTATCCCTCGACGAACGCAAAATACTCTCTCCATGATATTTGTAATTGCTTAATCGCCGGGACATAAATTTTCATTTGTGAAAATTTGCGTCGATCATGATGAGATTTTCTCAGGGTTTGTTCGGCTTATTACAACCTTACGTTTATCTGTGAATAAATTCCCATGTTGAGAAATCAATTCTACGAATTTTTTTTTATTTCAGCCTAATAATAGTCCTATGCTAGTTAAAATGCACTTGGCACATTAAATGTTTATACGCTCGTGAGTTTTAGACATCTTAATTTTGACGCGGGAAAAATCTACTATTATTCGTTTTTTTTTACTTGTTGGTATATTAACTTTTTGGGGATTAAAAAGTTACGGACAGACACCAGGTTTAATTTATAAACCTGCTACCGGTGCAGGGAAGTTAGTTTTAGATCCTAATGGTGACGGATATGTATCTGCTACCTCTTCAGGGTTTTCCATCACCGATCATGGTGCTCAAAGTGAACTGAAAATGATCGCTATACCTCAACTAGCGGTCGAGCCGAATAGTGATCTTGCAACCGGCGCTAATGGTGGGCATACCGATATTGTTGATGACGGCACTCGTAAGTCGGTTTTTGTTTTATCAGACGGTACAAATCTAATTATTCGCTTCAGAATTGGGGGTGCTTCTACAGCAGCTAAGGGATACAGTATTTTAATTGATACGGATAATACCTTCGCTGGTTCAGGAAGTAACCCTGGTTTTGAACAGGAGGTTGTTCTTGAAACAGGCAAGCGGGTTGTGGTTTATAACCATACCAATTCTAATTTTGTTGCTTATGATATTGATCAGCATCATCAGCGCTCGGTTGCTGTTTCTACAAATAATGGAGATGCGGATTATTTCTATGATTTTTATGTTCCCTTAAGCGTCTTAAGTGGTAATCCGCTTCGGTTCGCAGCGACGACAATAACCAGCGCATCAAGTGGTATCACGGGTACAATCTCTGATGTTGGTGGTGTGAACGATTTGGCATACAGCGGCAACGTTTTGGCTATGCTGAAAAATGTTATTACATCTTTTCCCTTAACCAGCTTGTCAAGTTTATCAGCCGGAGGGTCCTTCGCTGCGGTAAAAACTGCGGCACCATATATTTCCGGAACTATTTCAACCACCAGTACTTCCATTTCTGGTACAAGTACCGAACCAAACGGAACTACTATAACAGTTTACAAAAATGGTGTTTCTATCGGGACTACAACGGTTAGCAATAATGCATGGACCTTATCAGGTATCTCTGCTGGTACTTTGACTTCGGGTAGTACAATTACGGCGAAAGCTGAGGATATCTCGGGTGGTAAGTCTTTGTCGGATGCTTCTAACTCTATTGTGGTAGGGCAGGTTTGTACAACGGCGCCCACTTTAGGAGTAACTTCAAGTGGAACGAAAGGTTGGCTCGGAACATGGACTACTGGCTCAACGGCAATTGCTGCAAATCAGATCAGAATTACCTTGTATCATCTTTCCACTGCAGGCGTTATCACAGTATATACAACAAATTATCAGGGAACAGTAATTTATGCACCCGCAACTGCGGCGAATACAACAAGTGCCAATTGGACTTTTGACTTTAGCAACTCCGGAAATTCTGTACCAACTGGTACTTTTTGGGCCACTGCGACAGATGTTATAAATGGAACGTGCGAATCGGTGCCTTCGAATACTGGCCTTCATGGAAATGGAATAACCGCAACCGCTACACCAGTAATTACATCAACATCCCTCTTTAATACCACTACTGTTGTTTCTGGTACGAAAGTAGCCAATGCTGCAATTTACCTGTATGTTAACGGAGTGCAGGTATCAACGCTGGCTGCGGATGCATCTACAAGTTGGTCTATTTCTGGTTTGACCTTAGCGGTGGGCGATGTTGTAACTGCAAAAGCTATTGTTTCAGGATCTGGTTTATCTGCGGTCTCAAATTCTGTTACAGTTCAACAGGTAGTAAGTGGTACCAGTGATGCACCTGTAATTACAGGAACGTATACCGCTTCACAGACATCTGTATCCGGAACTTCTACTGAAGCCGCGGGAACTGTGATTACTGTTTATAGAACTGGTGTATCAATTGGAACTACTACAGTAACTGTTTTTGGAACCTGGACTCTTTCTGGAATTACACTTATAGCAGGCAATGTTCTTACCGCCACAGCGCAGGCTACAGGCGAGAATGTAAGTGTATCCTCCAACTCTGTAACAGTTACGGGTCGTACAGCATTAATACCAACTGTTACTTCTCCAATCTTAGCCGGTGCTACGAGTATTGGAGGAGGAAGTGCATCGGGTACGTTGACCGTATATATAGATGGTTCTCCTATAAGTCCTACCTTAAGTTCACAATCCGGAGCTTGGGCGTATAGTACTACAAATTTGGCTACCCTTTCCAGCGAATTATATAAAGGCGCTAAAGTGAAGGCTACCAATACAGCATCTGGTCAGTTAGAAAGTGATTTTTCAACTGAAGTTATAGTTCAGGGCGTAGACAATTTCTTCATTGAAGCTGCTGCGGGCGGCAATATTGGAACTCAAACTGCAGGTGTTGCTTTCCCTGTTAAAATTACAGCCCGAAATTCTAGTAATGCCACCTTTACTACCTATACAGGTACTAACGTTATTTCATCTGGATCAACAGTATTTGCAGGTTCTGGTCCAACGGTTGCCTTTTCTGCAGGTGTATTATCTAGTCACAACGTAACATTAACAAAAGCCGGAACCTATACTTTGACTACAGTAGGCACTGCAGATCCGACTGTTACCGGCACTTCGAATTCCTTTGTAATTAACCCGGGAGTTGCTAGTAGTTTGACGATATTTCAGCAGCCATCTGCAAACGCGACAAGCAATACAGCCTTTGCACAACAGCCTGTAATTTATATTTATGATGCGTATGGAAATCATAAAACCAATGATAATAGTACCGAGATAACGGTAGCGATTGCTTCAGGCACAGGAAACTTAGGCGGTACTGCGACCGTAACTGCAGTAAACGGGGTAGTTACTTTTTCGGGATTATCAATTACGGGGGGAGGCGCTTATACCTTAAGCTTTAGCTCAACTGGCCTCAACAGCGTCACATCATCTACAATTACCTTACCTGCTATTACTGCTCCTTCGGCGTTAAGCTATACTACTCCTAACGTATATACGGTTTTCGGTACAATAACTTCATTAAATCCTGCAGTAACAGGTACAGTAACAAGTTATAGCGTAAATCCATCTTTACCTGGGGGACTTACTTTAAATACAACCACGGGTGTGATAAGTGGAACACCTACAACAGTAGCTGGTCAATCCACATATACAGTTACGGCTTCCAATAGCGGGGGCAGTACAACATTCGACGTAGTGATTACCGTAAATAAAGCCACACTAACAGTTACCGCTGTTGATGCAAGTAAGACTTACGGTGCAGCGAATCCTGGTTTTACTTATTCAATGACTGGCTTTTTGAATGGCGATACACAGGCTACTGCCGTAACTGGTACCCCTTCACTCACTACCACGGCATCTACAACCAGCGCTGCAGGAACCTATGCGATCACTCCAGCAGTGGGAACACTGACTTCAACAAATTATCAGTTCAGCTATGTTTCAGGAACGCTAACGATCAATCAGGCATCTTTAACGGTAACTGCCACGGGTCCTGCTAAGACCTATGGGACGGCCCTGACAGGGGGAACCAGTACAATGGACTTTAGTGCAACGGGAGCTATCAGTGGGGAGTCGGTAACGGGAGTAACATTGACGCCAGATGCAGCAGGGCTTTCAGCAAGTACGACAGCCGGCGCTTCTTATACAGTTACCCCATCCCTTGCTACAGGCAGCGGAGGGTTTCTGGCAAGTAACTATAACATTACTTATGTAGCTTTTAACGGCGTTGTATCGACTAAAGCCCTAACGGTAAACAGCGTATCAGCGAACAATAAAGTGTATGACGGTACGACCACAGCAACGATCAGTGGAACACTGAGCGGAGTAGTGAGCGGTGATGAGGTAACCTTCAACGGAACAGGAACCTTCAATACAGCATCAGTAGGTACCGGCAAGACCGTTACTTCGACCAGCACTCTTAGCGGAGCAGCAGCGGGGA
>CAMPKC010000082.1 GCA_946887045.1 uncultured Sphingobacteriaceae bacterium
CCCTGATACTGCAACAACAGTGCGTTTAAGCGGTCTATTTCACTTTGCAGCACCGCAGTACTTTTTACGCGGTCGGTAGGTTCTCCGATTGATAAAATGCTTTTGGAGATTATGGCTTCGTGCAGTTCTACGCCATCCTTGAAACGATCTTCAGGCTTCTTCTCAAGGCATTTGGCAAGAATTTTCAGCAACCAGGCGGGTACCTGCATTTCACTTTCTTTCTTCTCGGGAGACCAATTGTCGGGAAGATTTTTTCTTCGCAACTCCATCACATCCGGAACAGGGGTTTCCATATGCGAAACCATCACGGTATTCCTGGCCGTTTCTCCATTATCCTGCAAAGGAAAAGGAACAACACCTGCTATCAGTTCAAAGAGAATCACTCCAAAGCTATAAACGTCTGTTTGGAAAAGCATTTTTCCTTCGTTCTGTTCAGGGGCCATAAACTCGATGGCTCCGGCGTGGCGCAAGCTGCTCCGGCGTTGCTCGTCAGACATCACCGAAAGGCCAAAATCAAGTAAAATATAATTTCCCGAACGGATGTTAAACTTTACATTATTGCTTTTTATATCGCCATGTTTAACCGAAACCTTATGGCAATGAGCCAGCGCATTTGATAGTTGATCGGCAACTTTAATTACCTCACGAATGCTGAAAACAGTGTCGTGAGGTGGCTTAAGAAGTTCTTCAAGGTCGGGCCCTTCTATAAATTCCATCTCTATAAAAGGGAAGGAGCCGCTTTCGGTGATACCAGAGTTAAGTATCTTTACAACGTTAGGATTCGGTTCTTCATTAACCTTTTTAAGTTTCTCTACTTCGTTTTGGAAGTCTCTGAAATTCTTATCATCATTATTTTCCGTATGAATGGGAGTGGGTAAAAGTTTTACGGCGCTTATAATTTCGCCAATGCGCCTGCCTTTGTAGACAGAGCCCTGTCCCCCGGTGCGCAACGCACCCATATTTTCCAAGCCTTCTGTTATTGTGAATACTTTACCCATTTATTTAATTTTCATACGTTTGAAAGATTTTTTTAATTGCGTTTTTCAAATCTTATATCGAAAAACTTACGCTTTTTTTTCTTTTCCTCTTTCACTAATTCTTCTTCCTGTTTTGCAATAATTTCTTCCTCTTGTTTTGTTTCTTTTTCTTTTAATGCAAAATATCTTCTGGACAAATCTATCGAATCCTGAACCCTTCTTGCGTTTAAACGTTCAAGGGTTAAAATAGAATCTCTCAACCGCTCTTTTTCGGCATAAAATGCTGTAGTATCAATGGCTGTTGAAGCATTGCGGCTGTTGATAAAAGAGAAGCCAGCGAAAAGACCGAGGGATGATAGAAGAATGACCAGACCAATCAATACTGGTTTTAAAGCACTTGATGTTGATTGGCGGCTTCGGGTTTTATTCGCTTCTGAATGCACTGTATAAGCTGCCGCTTCTTTTTGCAATTTTGTGTCCTGTAAAGCGGTTAAACCAGCAGCGCCATTTTTTCTTATTGCTTGCTGATATTGTAGTAAAAGACTCTTTAATCGTTCGTTTTCACTTTGGAGCACGGCTAAATTACTGAACCCGGATCCGGGATTGTATGAATCGGCTTGGGATGTGCTATTTAATACAATCGTTTCGTGAAGGTCTATACCATTTTTGAACCGGTTCTCTGGCTTTTTTTCCAGACATTTTGCGATGATGCTGAGCAGCCACATCGGAACACGCATCTCAAGTTCTTTTTTTTCATCCGACCATTTCCTCGGCAGGTTTTGTCTCCGAAGCTCAAGAATATCTGGTACAGGCATTTCCAAATGCGAAATCATTACCGCATTTCTGGAAGTTTCGCCATTATCCTGTAAAGGAAAAGGGACAGTCCCGGCCACAAGTTCAAAAAGTATTACACCAAAACTGTAGACATCTGTTTCAAAAAGCATTTCGCCGGAGTTTTGCTCCGGAGCCATAAATTCAATAGCTCCTGCATGCCGCAGGCTGGTTCGGCGTTGCTCATCTGACATTACCGCCAGGCCGAAATCCAAAAGCATATAATTGCCGGAATGAACATTCAGCTTTACATTATTGCTCTTAATATCGCCATGCTTTACATTCACTTTATGGCAGTGAGCCAATGCATTAGATAGTTGATCGGCTACCTTAATCGCTTCACGGATGCTGAATACTGAGTCGTGAGGAGGTTTTAACAGTTCTTCTAAGTCCGGCCCCTCAATGTATTCCATTTCAATAAATGGCAGCGAACCGCTTTCGGTAATTCCAGAATTTAAGATTTTAACCACATTCGGGTTAGGTTCCTGATTTACCCGTTTTAGTTTTAATACCTCATTTTGGAAATCTCTGAAGTTTTTATCGTTATTATTTTCTGCATGGATTGGAGTTGGCAGCAATTTAACAGCGGTAATTATCTGGCCCGTACGTCTTCCTTTGTAAACAGATCCCTGTCCACCGGTGCGCAAAGCGCCCATATTCTCTAATCCTTCTGTTATGGTAAATATTCTGGCCATGATTCTATATCAAAGATTTATGAGGTTTATTAAAACGCATAAGTCTTTCTTCTGGTATTTATCAGACTTTCGCTGATATTATGATAATTTAAAATATATCTAAGACTGTGCCGAAGTTGAAAACTCGATCACCGCAGTTTCTCCCAGTATCACTTGATCACCTTCTTTTAAACGATGTCCGATATGGGTGGAGTTTAATTTTATCGGATTGTCATTGTCTATCGACTTGATTTTAATTTTATTTTTTGGTGGTACGCCGCCATCATCTGCAAAAAGCATAAAGCAACCGGCATCGTTGTTCCATTCGATATGTGCATGCTGCCGGCTGATGTATTTATTACAATCGTTTCCGCAATCTCCAGGAAACGCAATGGTGTTTATTCTAAAAAAGCCGTCGTCCGTCTGGGCTCTTTTCTCTCTGCCTATGGTTATCTTTCCCGAATCTGAGCGGATCTCATATTCTTCTTTTTCCGCCTGGCCGCTAAGTACCCTGATGTAAGCGGTTCCGGTTTTGTGTATTTCCTGCTGACGAGTTTTTATGAATAATGCAGCGTGTACTTCGGCAAGTTTTTTTGCCTCCGGCGGAAATATGTCGACAAAATTGATCTCCAGTGTCCAGCCTTGCGGCAGGTCTAAAGCGTAATCGTCAGCAATTCGCTGAACTTCCTGTTTAAAGAGTTGAGGCTCTTCAATGTACACTGCCGATTCGTATACATGTTTTTCATTTTCAGGACATGTAATGAACAATTGTATTCCTCTTATATGTTTTCCTTCCCCGCCTTCTACTATTTGTAATTCCTCTTTTATTGACCGAAGCAAAGCGTCTCGAAGACTTTTAACATCCTGCGGACTTTCTGCATCTGTATTGAATATTTCGAACATTGATTTTTACCTTTCTTTTGACTTTTACTTGTCTAATAATGAAACAGAAAAAACAAGTTATTGTTGGGCGGGGTTGAAATCTAATTATAATTTCAAGCGGATTTCAGGCCAGGATTCAGGGCAATAATTGGAGGCTTGGGAATGGATTGAGTAATTAGGGCAGATTATCCCTCACCGCATTTAATACGATTATGTTTCTAATCCTAAAAATTACATTACGAAACCAGATAGTTAACGATATTTGAGCCATGAAAATTCGTTACTGTCTTTTAATCTTACTGATAGCTGCTTCTTCTATTGCTTATTCGCAGAAAAAATCTTTGCCGCGACCTAAGTTGGTGGTGGGGCTGGTGGTAGATCAGATGCGGTGGGATTTTCTGTACCGCTATTATGAGCGCTATGGTTCGGGCGGATTCAAGCGCCTTTTAAATGACGGCTTCAGCTGCGAAAATACGCAGATATCTTATATCCCAACGTATACAGCCTGCGGCCACTCAAGTTTGTATACAGGTTCCGTTCCTTCAATAAATGGAATTTCGGGCAATAACTGGATTGAACAATCATCCGGATATAATATGTATTGCACCGAGGATACTACAGTGCAATCTGTGGGAACTACTTCTAAAGCGGGCAGAATGTCGCCCAGAAATCTTTTAGCAAGTACAGTTACCGACGAATTAAAGCTGGCTACAAATTTCCGTTCAAAAGTAATTGGCATTGCTCTTAAAGATCGGGGCGGTATATTACCTGCGGGACATTCTGCCGATGCGGCTTATTGGTTTGATGATTTGACCGGAAATTGGATTACTAGTACGTATTATAGAGCTAATTTGCCAGCTTGGGTAGAGAGTTTTAATAATAAGCGATCTGTTGAAAAACTCAGCCGGAAATGGGAAACGCTTTACCCGGTTGAATCTTATAAACAAAGCAGTCCGGATAACTCTTCACGTTATGAGGGGAAGTTTAAAAGCGAAAATGCTCCGGTATTTCCGCATAAGATCGGGGGCGATAAAGCAAGCGGTTGGGGGCCTATACGAAACTCGCCTTTTGCAAATACCTATACTTTAAGCTTTGCGAAAGAAGCTGTCGCCAGCGAAGGGATGGGCAAGGGCGAATCGACCGATTTTCTTGCGGTAAGCCTGTCTTCTGCGGATTATCTCGGACATCAGTTTGGTCCAAATTCGGTGGAAGTGGAAGATATGTATTTGCGGCTTGATAAAGATATCGCTGAATTTTTAACTTACCTGGATAACAGAGTAGGGAAGGGACAGTATACCATATTTCTGTCTGCAGATCATGGTGCGGCACATAATCCTAACTTTTTAAGAGATCATAAAATTCCGGCCGGCGTTTGGAACGGTACACGCAACTCTACACGCGGAGTGGAAGAGCTCAATAAAATTTTATCAAAGAAATTCGGCAGCGATAAAATAGTAAGGTCCATGTATAATTATCAGGTGCATTTTAATTATCCGCTTTTAAGCGAAAAGGGCTTAGACATTGACCAGATCAAGAAGGAGGTGATCACTTATTATACCAGCCAGGCTGCGGTTGCCTATGCGGTCGATATGAAAAATATGGACAATGAGACAATACCCGAGGCTTTGAAATCTAAAATAATTAACGGGTATAACGAGAAGCGCAGCGGCGAAATCCAGATCATTTTAAATCCGGGATATTATCAGGGTTACGGAACCGAAGTGACCGGTACCTCCCACGGAACCTGGAATCCCTATGATACTCACATCCCTCTGGTATTTATGGGTTGGGGAATTAAACAGGGCAAGACTCACAGATTAACAAGCATGTCGGATGTAGCCTCAACGCTTGCGGCTTTACTTCGTATTCAGGAACCTAACGGTAATATCGGGCAGCCCATTACTGAAGTATTAAAGTAATTAGAACCTACTTAAAATTCGTTTTTTAACATGAAGAAATTTATAGCAAAGCTGCATTATTTAACACAAGATATGGATAGCCGCAGCCATATAGAACAAGCTCAGATTGCCTGCGAAGCAGGAAGCAAATGGATCCAATATCGTTGCCTGTCAAAAAATGATGATGAGCTTTTAAAGGATCTTCACCAGATAGCCACAATTTGCGACGACTGGGGAGCAACTTTAATTGTTACCGATCATGCACACCTTTTAGACAAAGCGGATATTCAGGGAGTACATATTGAAGATATGCAAGCTGATTTTCAATCAATCCGCAAGATGATTGGCGCGGAGAAAACACTTGGCGCCTCGGCTAATACTTTTGAGGATATTAAGCGGATAGCCGCAAGTAACGCGGTGGATTATATTGGTTGCGGCCCTTTTGATCTGACGGAGACAAAACCCAACGATTACCCTCTTTTAGGGATTTCAGGATACGAAGCTATTATACAAAAAATGAAGGCAGTTAATATTTCGGCTCCTGTTTTGGCTGTAGGCGGCGTTAAAATAGAAGATGTGGATGCTTTAATGCAAACCGGCGTGTATGGAATTGCATTATCTGCAGCCGTAAATAAGGCGGATAATCCTGCTTCAGCATTCAAGGAAATTTATAAAAAAGTATATTAAGTCTTCAGTACTTTTGCCTTTATGTCATCGCACCACATTATACGGGAAAAACAAGAGCCGGCTTTGCTTATCATTAATATGGAAGGCTTTAACCACGAAAATCTTGGTCAGCTTTTAGAGTGGAGCCCTACGGTTATTGTTACCGAAGAGATGTTCGAAACAGTCGATTCATTTGGGATAAAGATTGATGGCGTGGTTAGTAATGACCTTCATTATCCTGCACAGCCACAAACGCTTGTAATTCATACTGAAGATGATCCTTTACAGGATGCTCTTAAATTTTTAACAGGAGAGCAATATCCTGCGGTAAATATTATTACGGACACCTTTTGCGCTAAAGATTATGTTTTGTATGTAGACAGAAT
This sequence comes from uncultured Sphingobacteriaceae bacterium, assembly GCA_946887045.1. Next base: position 6,315 of record CAMPKC010000082.1, read on the forward strand.
AGATTTAGTTGTGCTTACGCCCTATCAAAAGATATTTCCGGTAAAGTCAGGCTTTAGTAAATGGCAAACCGCAGGCGAAGAAATAGAGGTACTCCTTGAAGCGAATAATTTGCATGTTTCGGGCTTGATACCAATAACTGAACATGTTTTTGAAACAGAGAAGGAAGGCTTTTATACGTTAACCTTCGAACAGCCCTTTACTTTTATCGCCGAAACACTTTAAACCTTTGTATGGAAATCAGGATAGCCAGCCTTAAGGATATTCCAGAGATCCACAACCTTGCTTATCAAATCTGGCCCTCGGCTTATCAGGACATCTTATCAGCGCAACAAATTGAGTTAATGCTGACCGAAATGTATTCTCACGAAAGTCTGCAATCACAATTTAATGAGGGTTGTATTTTTTTATTGGTAAAAGATGATCAAAAAGCAATTGCTTTTGCGTCGTATTCTATCTCCGACTCTATTTCTAAAATTCATAAGCTCTATATCTTATCTGAAAAACAAGGGAAAGGAATCGGAAGGTTACTCACAGATTTTATCAGGAATGATTCAAAGGCAAAGGGCGCGAAAATTCTGCAACTGAACGTCAATCGCAAAAATCCGGCATATTTCTTTTACAGAAAATATGGGTTCGAGGTATTTGAAGAAGTGGATATTCCTTATTTCGGGTTTGTGTTGGATGATTATGTAATGCGCTTAACAATCTAAGGTTCTGCCGGCTTTAACGGAGGTATCCTCGCTGGTGTTTCGGCTCCTGCAACAATACTTCTTGAGCTTAGAGCGATAGCCTTTATGGTGGCTGTAATATTGTCAACGTTTAGCGTTTCAAATTCATCATCCACCGTATGGTAATATTCATCCTTATCGATTTGGACAGTTGAAATTGTATGAGCCGGTACGCCTTGTGCTGCAAGGGTAGCATTGTCGCTTCGATAAAATAATTGCTGCTCGGTGTAAGGGTCAGCATAAAAGGTGAATCCCGTTCCTTTAAGATTCCTCTGCAGAATTTCTCCGAAGTCCGAACGATCAAATCCTGTAATAAAAGCAGAGTTCTTTCCGAATTTGGATTCTTTTCCGATCATTTCAATATTAAACATAGCCGTTATTTCTTCCGGGTTCAGTTTTTCTGAAAAATGTTCAGATCCTAACATGCCCGACTCCTCGCCGGTAAAGGCAACAAATATTAGTGTACGGGCATTGTTGTTCAATTTTTTATAGTAGCGGGCCAATGATATCACAGCTGTAATTCCTGAAGCATCATCATCTGCCCCGTTGGCTATAGAATCTCCTTCAACCTCGTCAATAATTCCTAAATGATCGTAATGCCCGGAAAATATTACAAATTCATTTGGCTTTGACTTACCGGGAATGATGCCTGCAATATTATAAAGTGGTGCTTTTAAAATCTGATTGCTGAAATTTATCTGGTAAGATGAGGGGTTTTCTGTTCCAATGATGAAAACTGCGGCAGTTTTATCATTCGCTTCGTCTAAAACTCTGTCTCCCATGAAAAAATTACGGACCCGATTAAAGGCGTCTAAAAACTGCTTGTCTACAAATACAACTACCGGTTTGTCAAGTCGCATTATTTCGCGGTAGCGCGACATAAAAGTTTCGCCCGGCTTGATATATTGTGTTTCCACTCCACTTTCGTTTGTCCAGTTTATACCCGCTTTATCGGTAACCACCATCACCTGGTTTTCATCTAAAATATCTCCGTTTACGGTAACACTTAGCGTGGCCGGTTTAATGCTTAGTTTTGAAAATTCTTGTCTGAAGTCATTCGAACCTTTAAGAGGCTGCAAACCTATTTGTCTGAATTCGTCTTCAATAAAGCTTGCGGCCTTCTCAATCCCCGGTGTAAAAACTTCTCTTCCCTGCAGGTCATCTGCAGAAAGCCGTCGGATTAGTCTCTCAACCTCAGTGTTTTTTATAAGATTTTCGGGTTTTTGTACGGCACAGGAAGCAAGGAAAAGAGTGATGTATAATAGAAAAACGTTTTTCATCGATGTTTAAAATGCAATCTTACAAATATGGCTCCGTACAGAAATATTAAGATTAAACCGATCTTGGTCAAGGGTATCCTGCTAATCCCATGGGTAATTCTCTAACTCCCGCGAAGATTTTCCGGTTATAATCTGCTTCTGTTTATGTATCTCAGTCTCCACTTTAGTATCCTGGATGCCATCAGTTACTGCAATGTCGTATTCTTTATTTTTATAAGAACCATGTACTGCGGACTGCTCCACGTTTTGCAGCGCAATATCATATGGTCCGATCGGGCTCATCAGTTTTACGAAAACCGGCAAACATTCGAACAGAATAAACAACATGCTAATAAAGGAAATTGCCAGATACGTGCCCAAATCTCTGCTGCCATCTGTATTGAAGCTGAGTTGCCCTAATGCCCAGTTACGGTCGGCAAAGCCGGCTACGTTCGATAAACTATCTAACTGTTTGGCACTAAACATCCGATCGCTGGTTATGCCCTCAAGGTCTTTCCTTTTTAATATATAATTCTCAAAAGAGGCCATTTCTCCCCGCACGGTTTCCAGTCGCTGTGCCTTCTGATTAAGCACCGCTTCTTTTTGCTTTGCATAAGTTCCGTAGCCTACTTTACCCGAAGTCTGGTTGCTTTTATCGCCAAATATTTCCTGGTTCAGAACGTATCTCGATAGGGTGATGTCTCTTTCGAGTGAGTCTTTTTCGGCTTTTAAATCAACGATTTTATTCAGTTCTGTGACATATTTGTTGTTAAATGTATTGTTGAGGGTGTCAATTTTTGACCGCTGGCCGTTGAGGTAGCTTGTTTTTAGCTTTTCGCGAATTTCCTTATCGAAAATTTTCAGCTCTAAAGGTCGCGATATTACGATACCAATCATAATTGCCAGCAAAATACGGGGAGTAGCCTGCAGGATCTGCTGATTAGTGGTTCCGGTTTTGGTTATGCTCGAAACGATGTACCGGTCCATGTTAAAGATGGCAAGCCCCCAGATTAGCCCGAAGAAAATTGCAAAAAGAATTGCGGCGGTAGTTCCTGCAAAGACAAAATACATTGCATAGCCACCAGATAGGGTGGCGAATAGAGCAGTGAAAAATATAGTTGCACCTATTCCCACATATTTGTTCTGTTCTGTAGGAAATCTTTTTAAGGTATCAACATGTGCTCCGGAACAAAACCAGAAAAAGTCAGTAATTTTCTTCATTAAACTGAGAGAATAATATTTTATAAAACGACCTGTGGTGCAAGTTGTTACAAATAAACTAAAATTTAATATCCGGGTGTAAAGATAACATCTAAAGCAAATACTGGATTAGTGCTATCTTTGTTTAAAAATTCTGCGAAATGGAAGAAATAACTGTAGAGGAATTAAAAAGAAAAATTGATAATGGTGAGGATTTTCAGCTGATTGACGTTAGAGAAACCTTTGAGTATGAAGTGTCAAATCTGGGCGGTTTAAATATTCCATTATCAGGAATAATGATCGAATCGGAAAAGATTGAGACAGACAAACCTGTAATTGTGCACTGCCGCAGTGGCAAGCGTAGTGCGGCTGCGATTATGCAGCTCCAAACTTTAGGTTTTGATAACCTGTATAATCTTGAAGGTGGTATCCTGGCCTGGAAAGAGAAATACGATCCTTCTATGCCCGTTTATTAAGATGTTTAAAAAAGTACTTTTAAATGTGTTTTATAACATAGCCATTTTTACAATGGTTATGTGTTTCATCTGGGGGATCAATCAGGAACGTTACAGCATAGTTATTGTCGCGGTATTTGCCGCGGCTTTATTTGTGTTTTTTAAAGTGCGCCTGCTGAAGGAAGTTAAGCGGGAAATAAAGAAGAATAAGGGTCAAATGTAGAAGTATCAAATCGATCCCATCAACATCATTTGCTCCATAGTCGGAGTCACACTTCCACCCTTGGGTTCTAACGTTACTGCGAATGCCTGCGCTGCTTTTATAGATTTCATTTTTACCATTCCCGCTGTATCGGTTTTGGCGTCAAAAACACCAAGATCCACCGGCTTACCGTCAACCAGCGCCCAAAGTTGATACTGATGTTCTGCATCGTTCGCAGGCATTTTGAGAGAAGCTAAGTCAATCATAACTTCTTCTTTTTCAGCGCTAAAAGCTACCATCATGCTCGCCGAAGGAGCATTTTGGGTTCCTTTGAGGTTTACAAGTTTGTATTGTTCAGGATTGTGAAATATTTTTAGTGATTGCCTTGCCTCATCAAGTTGACCCTCAACATAATTCACCCGACTAGAAAACTTCTGATTTGATTCGCGAAGAACAGCTATTTGATTATTTGATTCTCTAAGCTGACTGCTCAGATTAATAATGGCAATTAAGCTTATTAGCAATAAGGCGATTGAAGCGGCGAATGCATATTTAAAGAAGTCCGTTTTATTTCCTGAATTTGCAATAGGAACCACGGGAGTATCTTTTTCTTCATCGGCTATTTCCAGCCTGTCTAAAATTTTTGATCGGAGGTGCTCAGGTGCTTCTTCGGCATGTGCTTCCGAATATTTTTGTAATGATTTTTCAATTTCAACAAGTTCCTCCCTCAGTGCAGGGTGTTTTTCAAGCATTAATTCAACCTCATGCCTTTCAGTGACTGTTAAGTCGCCAAGGACGTAAAGCTCCAAAACTCCGCTTTCAATATATGTCTTTAAATCTTCCAATTTAATTGAATAATTTTCTTAAACTGATAATCGCTAACCTCAGTCTTGTTTTTACTGTGCCAAGAGGTATCCCTAATTCTTCTGAAGCCTCAACATGCGTATACCCTTTAAAATAAATTAGGTCTAAGACTGCTTTTGCTTCGGGCCTCAGATTATTTACCATGTCCCTTACGCCAAGAACTTCGGGGTTTAACGTTGTGTTCCGCTGTTCATCAATGCTAATTACGGAGTTTTCGATATCTTGGTTCTTGCTATTATTTCTGAAGTCTTTTGACCTCAATTTATCAATCGCCAGGTTACGGGCAAGATTCACCATCCATGTAAAGAGTCGTCCTTTTGTTTCATCATACGAATCAACAGAGTTCCATATTTTGACAAAAGTGTCTTGCAGTAAATCTTCAGCAAGTTCATGATCCTGGACAACTCTTACGATAACGCCAAATAAAGATGCTGAGTACATATCATACAATGCCTCAGATCCAATTTTTTGTTTCTGCCGCATCGCTTTTATTAGCTCGGCTTCAGGAAGTGATGTTTTCGTTTTTCTGCTCAAAATCTTAATCTTTCCAATAATACTGAATGGTTTATATAC
>CAMPKC010000083.1 GCA_946887045.1 uncultured Sphingobacteriaceae bacterium
AATGGATTTACTTCGATTTATAACTGCTGGTAGTGTTGATGATGGAAAAAGCACATTAATTGGCCGTCTTTTATATGATACCGATTCTATAAAAGTTGACCAGCTTGAAACCATACTTAAGCAAAGTAAAAATAAATCTGAAGGTGAAATAGATTTAGCTCTTTTTACCGACGGCTTACGTGCAGAACGGGAGCAGGGAATCACGATCGATGTAGCCTATAAATATTTCAATACAGAGAAACGCAAGTTTATCATTGCCGATGCGCCGGGTCATATTCAATATACCCGCAACATGGTTACCGGAGCGTCAAACTCTGATTTGATTATTATTTTGGTTGATGCCCGCCAAGGAGTTATTGAGCAAACCCGTCGTCACAGTATTCTCGCTTCATTACTGGCAATTCCGCACGTCGTGGTTACCATAAACAAAATGGATATGGTGCATTATTCGGAGGCTGTTTATAATGATATCATTTCTGATTACATGAGAATGGCTGAACAGCTGAACATAAAAGATGTAACTTTTATTCCGATTAGCGCCTTAAACGGCGATAATATTGTTAAGCCATCTGTTAATACTCCGTGGTATACAGGCGAAACTTTATTGAATCTTTTAGAAACAATAAACATCTCTAACGACATTAACTATACAGACCCAAGATTCGCTGTGCAATATGTAATCAGACCTCAGTCTGATGATTTACACGACTATCGCGGATATGCAGGAAAGGTTGTAAGCGGAACCTATAAAAAAGGCGATTTGGTTACAGTTCTTCCGGAAGGAATTGACTCTGAAATTGAGGCTGTTGAAATTAATGGAGAAGAAGTGGCGGAAGCTTTCGCGCCCCAAAGTGCAGTTATCCGTCTAAAAGACGATATAGATGTTAACCGCGGTAATGTTATTGTCAACAGATCAAGCATGCCTAAAGTTTCTCAGGAACTGGAAGCAGTAATTTGCTGGATGGATACGAAACCTCTGAACCCTGGGAATAAATATCTTATACAAGTGCACGGAAAAACTGTACGTTGTGTAGTTAAGGAAATAAATTATAAGCTGGATGTTAACACCCTTGTAAAACAAGACAATATTGAACAAGCCGGACTAAACGATATTGTTAATATTACTATTAAAACAGCTTCTCCTATTGTATTCGATACTTATGAGGAATTGAGAGCAAACGGAGGTGCAATACTTATTGATGAAACAGCCTTTACTACAGTGGCTGGCTGCATGCTTTTGTAAGTATTATAATAGTAATAATACATAACAAATTCGCTTGGAATATAATTTGTTATGAAATTTCGTTAATTTCATAATCTATAGGCGGATGTTATTATGCTCTCAGACAATAACTATTCTTATCTCATCCATAAAATCGATGAATTTATAAGGAAGTACTACTTGAATAAAGTAGTACGCGGCCTTATTTATCTTACCGCATCGTTTTTGGCGAGTTATTTAGTTGTTACGATAGCAGAATATCTCGGAAACTTTTCACCTTTAATCCGCACTATTCTCTTTTATAGTTTTCTGATTTTGAACGGAACCATCCTTGCTAACTGGATCGTGATTCCGCTTCTATCATTTTACAATCTTGGAAAACATATTTCACATGAGCAAGCTTCTGAGATAATCGGGCGGCATTTTGTGCATGTGAAGGATAAATTGCTGAATACCCTACAGCTTAAAAAGCTTGCAGATGAAAATCATCAGCAAAAAAGTTTAATAGAAGCAAGTATCAATCAAAAAATTGACGATCTAAAGCCCATTCCGTTCACCTCCGCGATTCGGATTAATGATAACCGAAAATATCTAAAATACGCACTACCTCCGCTGGCGATAATTTTCCTTATAAGTGCAACAGCACCATCAATTTTTTCTGAAAGCACGGAAAGGCTTTTAAAACATGATAAGAAATTTGTTAAAAAGGCACCGTTCGAATTCGTAATACTAAACAAAGATCTTTCTTCCGTTCAGGGCGATGATTTCGAATTACAGATAAAAATGACGGGAAATGAAATTCCCCAGGATATTTATTTAGAAGACGGCGCAAATACGTTCAAACTCGAAAAAGAGAACATTATCCGCTTTAATTATACGTTCAGGAACCTTCAGAATACGAAAAATATCCGACTGATAGCAGGAGAGTTTTCTTCAGATAGGTACACGATTGAGGTTAAACGCAAACCGACCTTGTTAAATTTCGACGTAATTCTGGACTACCCCGAGTATGTTCGCAAAAGAAGAGAGTTTATAAGCAATTCCGGAGATCTAACCGTGCCTGTTGGCACCAAAATTAGTTGGAAGTTCAAAACGGATAACACGAGCACTATTCAGTTAAATCTTGGAAACAGAAACGTTAGTATAAAGCCTTCTAATGCGAATGAATTTAATTTCTCTTATAGAGCGATGCAAAATACGGGTTTCACCGCCCGGCCAGTAAATAAGGAAGTAAGTACAAGCGATCTGGCTAATTATACAATTAAAGTCATTCCAGATTTGAATCCGGCCATTCAGGTAAATGAGCGGCCTGACTCTGTGAATACTAAAATGTTGTATTTCGTTGGACAGGTGAGTGATGACTATGGCTTCTCATCTTTAAGATTTCACTATAAAGTCCTCAATGGAGATAAGATCGCAAAATCAAACACTAAAACTATTTCTTTCGATAGAAATGCCTTACAGAGTAATTTTTTCCATGTGTGGGATGTAAAGGAAGCGAATGCTGAACCTGGCCAGCAAGTTGAATATTATTTTGAAGTTGTGGACAACGATGGTGTGAATGGGCCGAAAGCTACCCGCTCTGTCGTAAAAACAGTAAAACTTCCTACACAAGCAGAAGCGGAACGGAACATTGAACAATCGTCGAAGGCCGTTCAACAGAAAACTGAGCAGGCCATCCGGCAGGCAGGACAAATTGAGCGAGATGCAAAGCGGTTAACACAGGATCTGATAAACAAAAAAAGTCTCTCTTTTGAAGAAAAGAAAGAGGTTGAAAAGCTATTGGAAAAACAAAAAGCACTTGAAAATCTTGTCAATGAAATCAAAAAAGACAATAAACAGAAATCGTTAGAACAGCAAGACATTCAAAATCAGTCTGAGGAAATCCTTAAGAAGCAGAAGCAAATAGAAGATCTCTTTAATAATGTCCTGGATGAAAAAACCAGAGAGCTTTTAAAAAACATTGAAAAACTGCTTGAACAAAACAATAAAAATCAAACTCAACAGGAACTATCAAAAATGCAGTTAGATAGCAAAACGCTGCAAAAAGAGCTAGACCGCATTTTAGAGCTATATAAACAGCTTGAGTTCGATCAGAAACTTACCAATACCATTGACAAACTAAAAGAGCAAGCACAGAAGCAAGAAAAATTGGGAGAACAAACTGCGAAGAAGAGTTCAGATCCCGACGCTCTCAAACAACAGCAGGAAGAACTTCAGAAAGATTTTGAGAAAGTACAAAAGGATTTGGAAGAGCTTGCGCAGAAAAATGAAGAACTTGAGCAAAAAAACAATCTGCAGAATACTGAAAAGGAACAGGAACAAATAGAAAAACAACAGGAAGAAAGTAGCAGGAACCTCGGGCAGAAGGATACCAAAAAGGCTTCTGAAAATCAAAAACAAGCCGCAAAGCAGATGAATGATCTTTCTAAGAAATTGGAGCAAATGCAACAGGAGGGAGAAATGCAAGAAATGCAGGTTAATATGCAGAATCTTCGTGAAGTGTTATCAAACCTGTTAACATCCTCCTTTGATCAGGAAAAAGTAATGCAAGCGCTAAAGGGGACTTCCGTAAATGATCCAAACTATGTGAAACTGACTCAAAAGCAAAAAGACATAAAAGATAACCTCAAAATGGTTCAGGATAGTCTGTATTCCTTAAGCCGGCAGGTTCCACAAATTGAATCAGTGATTAACAAAGAAATTCAAACAATAAACACCAATATTGACTTTGCATTACAACAACTTGCGGAAAGAAGAACGGCTGAAGCAAATCGGAACCAGCAATACGCAATGACTTCTATTAACAATCTGGCATTAATGCTTAGCGAAGTAGAAGAACAAATGCAACAGGCAATGAAAAATGCCAAACAAGGGAAGGGAAAAGGGAAAGGAAAAAGCCCCAGCCTTTCCGAATTAAGTAAAATGCAGGAAAAGCTGAACCAAAACATGCAAAAAGCCCGGCAACAAATGCAACAGCAGGGGCCACAGCCGGGCCAGGGGAAGCAAAGTCAGGGAAAAGGCCAGATGAGCGAGCAAATGGCACGTATGGCACGTGAGCAGCAGTTAATCAGGCAAGCTTTACAAGATATTAATCGGGAAATGAATAAAGACGGCAAGGGAAGTTTAGGCAATCTTGATAAATTGACAAAAGAAATGGAACAAACCGAAACTGATCTCGTAAACAAGAAAATCCAGCAGGAAACGTTAATTAGACAGCAAGATATATTAACGAAGTTACTGGATGCCGAAAAGGCAGAGCGGGAACGCGAACTTGACACACAACGGGAAAGCAAGCAGGGTAGGGATCAAGCTCCAAACTACAAAATCGTACTCGAAGAATTTAATAAAATTAAACGTCGCGAGCTCGAATTATTAAAAACTGTACCACCTGCACTTAATTCATTTTATAAATTGAAAGTAGGTGACTATTTTAGACTTTTAAATACTAAATAATCTATGATCACGAATCGCGTAGATATGTCAGATGACACCGTGTTATATACACTCCAGTTACCTTCTAAGGTTGAAAGCATAACCTCTATAGAGAATTTTGTAGATACCCTGAAAGATGAATATAACATTGGTGATGACACCTATGCCAATATGTTGACTTGTTTAAGTGAAGCTACTATAAATGCAATTGTTCACGGCAACAAACAGGACGAAAATAAAAAGGTTTATATAAACCTGGAAGTGCAGTCAGGAAAACGTTTGCAATTTACCGTTGCAGATGAGGGCGAAGGCTTTGACTACAATCAGCTGCCTGATCCTACAGCTCCCGAAAATCTTGAAAACCTGACAGGAAGAGGTGTATTTATTATCAAACATCTGGCAGATCAGTGCATTTTTAATTTGAAAGGCAATGAAGTTGAACTACACTTTAAGGTTTAATGAGCCAACTGCCAATTCACTTTTTCTCTGAAGATATCTCCTTTACATTAAAAGAAAAAAACAAGGTTCGTAACTGGATTAAAAACACCATCCGCTCGGAAGGTAAAAAGTTAAAAGAGCTTAATTTTATATTCTGTAGTGACGCTTACCTTCTTGAAATAAACAAGCAATACCTTAATCACGACACTTTTACGGATATAGTTACTTTTGATAACAGTGAATCTCCGGATTTAATAATCGGAGATGTGTTTATTAGTATAGAACGTATCCGGGAAAATGCGTCAAAATATAAAGTAGCTGAAAAAGATGAACTGCATCGGGTTATAATTCACGGAACGCTTCACCTTATAGGCTATAAGGACAAGACCAAATCCGACAAAAGTTTAATGACAGAAAAAGAAGATCACCACCTTGCTATGCGTGACTTCTGAATCTTGCCGGCTTTTACTCCATAAAACGCAATAATCGAAACCTTTTAAAACGCTTATAGCCTTAAAATTGAAATTGGCTGCTTCAAATAATCTAAAGTTTCGTCCCTTTCCAAATGAATTAGTTTCATCGCTGTCTCATATAAATAGATGTTTAAACACACAATAGTTTTTCCAAGCTAATAAATCCTTATTTTTGTGCGCTTTAAGCGATAAAATTTGAAAAGAGTTATTGTAGCGGGCGCGAGCGGACTTGTTGGGAGTGAACTTTTAAATCATCTGTTAGACAACAACAAGATAGATGAAGTTGTAGCGTTAGTAAGGAGACCTTTGCCTGTGTCTAATATAAAGTTAGTTCAAATACTTACAAGCTTCGATTCGCTTGGCGAGATTAAGAATGACTTAAAAGGAGATGCACTTTATTGTTGTTTAGGGACGACAAAGAATAAAACGCCGGATGAGTTTGATTACAGGAAAGTAGATCATGATTATCCGGTAGCTTTGGCCAAACTTGCTTCGGAAAATAAGGTCTCTCAATTTCACCTAATCTCTGCCCTGGGAGCTGATCCTAATTCTGGCATATTTTATAATAAGTTAAAAGGAGAGACAGAACGAGACATTAAAGAAATTCCTTTCCGGGCGATTTATATTTATCAACCCTCTTTGCTTACAGGAGACAGGAAAGAAAAGAGACAAGTAGAAAAGCTTGCAATCACCTTCATGAAAATCATCAATCCACTATTGGCGGGTAGTTTAAAAAAATATAAAAGTATACAGGCTATTACGGTAGCAAAGGCAATGATTAATCAAACATTTAAAAACGAAGAAGGAATACACACGTATCCTTCCGATACAATAACACAATTAGCATGAGCATTTTATCAGGAGAACAATTAGGCCATGCTTTTAATGACAACTGGCTGTTTAAGGATCTGACGCTTGGAATAGCCAAAGGCCAACGCATGGCTTTGGTAGGTATAAATGGCTCTGGCAAAACAACTTTACTGCGTATACTTGCAGAAAGACTTAAGCCAAATGAAGGAAAGGTAGTTAAAGAAAAAGGGCTTCATGTTGGATACCTGGAACAAGACCCGAATTTTTCGGGCCATAAAACTATTGTCGATTTTATATACAGTCTCGATAATCAGCAACAACAATTAATCCGAAAATACGAGGAATTGATTGAGAATCCGGAAGCTGACAGCAAAGCTTTAGAGGACATTACTCATCAGCTAAGCGAAGCCAACGCATGGGAATACGAGTATCAGATTAAAACCATCCTCCAGAGACTATCGATTACACACCTGGAACAAGAGATAAGCAGCCTGTCTGGCGGACAGCGAAAGCGATTAGCTTTAGCAAAACTTCTTATTGATGACCCCGAGGTTTTTATTCTGGATGAGCCAACTAATCATTTGGACATTGAAATGATAGAATGGCTGGAAAGCTTTCTGACAACAGGGCAAAAGACCTTAATTATGGTAACCCACGACAGATACTTTCTGGACAATGTGTGCAATCACATACTTGAGTTAGAGAACCGAAAGATCTACCATTATCAAGGAAACTACGGGTATTTCCTGGAACGCAAAGCAGAACGTGAAGCAGATGACGCGGCATCTTTACAGAAGAACAGGAACCTTTTGAAAAAAGAGCTTGAATGGATGCGAAGAATGCCTAAAGCACGAACCACGAAATCTAAATCAAGAATTGACTCGTTTTATGAATTAGAAAATAAAACCAAAGGAGGCAAAGATACACAGCAGGTAGAGTTGAGCACAAAAGTTGCTCGCCAGGGAAACAAAATTCTGGAAATAGAGAATGTGTCAAAAGGCTTTAACAGCAAAGAAATAATTAAGAGTTTTAGCTACACATTTAAGAAAGGCGACAAGATTGGCGTAGCAGGCAGAAACGGTAGCGGAAAGTCAACCTTTCTCAATTTAATCACCAGCACAATAAAGCCCGATTCAGGAACAGTTGTCGCAGGCGAAACAACTCAGTTTGGGTATTACAAACAATCCGGATTGGAGTTTAATGAAAGCGAGAGGGTAATTGACATTGTTAAGAACGTAGCGGAATATATAACCATGGCCGACGGCAAGACATTGACCGCCTCGCAATTGTTAACACATTTTCTTTTTCCGCCGGCAAAACAACATAATGTTGTTTCAAAATTAAGCGGGGGCGAAAAGAAAAGGCTCCATTTAATGCGGGTTCTAATGAAGAATCCAAATTTCTTAATTCTTGATGAGCCCACAAATGACTTGGACATTGACACGTTAAATGTTCTGGAGGAGTTTTTGGAAAAATACAATGGAGTACTACTATTGGTTTCGCACGACAGGTATTTGATGGATCGGTTAACTAACCAGCTCTTTATCCTCGAGGGCGAGGGGTTCGTGGATATTTACGCAGGAAACTATACAGACTACAGACTCGAAAAAGAGGAGGAAGCAAAGAAGCCTCTTCAGTCTAGGAATGAAGTTGAAAAAAAAGAAAAGACAACTAAGAGCAAACTTAGCTTCAAAGAGGAAAAAGAACTTGAATCTCTGGAAACCGAAATTCCGGAACTGGAAATCAGAGTTAGACAATTAAGTCAGCAATTGAACAACACCCTCGATCATATCGAATTAACTGAAATCTCGAAACAGATTGAGGAGCAAAAAAATAAGATCGACAGCCATACGTTGCGTTGGTTAGAATTAATAGAACTTAAAGAACAATAACGTTCCACGTGGAACATTCAAAATTTGTTCCACGTGGAACGTCGAAAATATATGTTTAAAAAATATGACATTATAGTTGTAGGAGCGGGTCACGCTGGATGTGAAGCCGCTGCCGCCGCGGGTAACCTCGGATCATCGGTATTGTTGATCACTATGAACATGGGGACTATTGCTCAAATGAGCTGCAATCCGGCAATGGGCGGGGTAGCGAAGGGACAAATAGTGCGAGAAATCGATGCTATGGGCGGCTACTCGGGTATAATTACCGACAAATCGATGATTCAATTCCGGATGCTCAATCTATCAAAGGGTCCAGCGATGTGGAGTCCAAGGGCTCAAACAGATAGGATGCGCTTTGCAGAAGAATGGCGACTAGCGTTAGAAAATATCCCTAATGTAGATTTCTGGCAGGATACCGTTAAAGAAATAACTGTAAAAGGAGATAAAGTTACAGGGGTGATCACATCATTGGGAATTCCGATTGAAGCAGATGCCGTTGTTCTAACCAATGGAACCTTTCTAAACGGTTTGATTCATATAGGTGAGAAGAAGTTTGGTGGCGGCAGAACAGCAGAGAAATCATCGACAGGATTAACAGAGCAGCTAGTTGAACTTGGCTTTGAATCAGGAAGAATGAAAACAGGAACGCCCCCAAGAGTAGACGGTAGAAGCCTGGACTACTCAAAAATGGAAGAGCAATGGGGAGATGAAGAGGGCGGAAGATTCTCATATACAAATGTAGATATTCCAAAAAAACAACGATGCTGCTGGATCACCTATACTAATTCAGAAGTACACGAAACACTGAAAGAAGGATTCGAAAAGTCTCCAATGTTTACCGGAAGGATAAAAGGGCTTGGACCTAGATACTGCCCATCTATCGAAGACAAGATCAATCGCTTTGCGGAGAGAGAAAGACATCAAATATTTGTGGAACCCGAAGGCTGGAACACTGTAGAAATTTATGTAAATGGATTCTCAACATCATTGCCTGAAGATGTACAAAATAAAGCATTAAGATTAATACCGGGCTTTGAAAACGCCAAGATGTTCAGACCAGGGTATGCGATCGAATACGACTTCTTCCCTCCGACACAGCTAAGTCTTACACTCGAAACAAAGCTTGTAAATAACTTATTCTTTGCCGGACAAATAAACGGAACAACAGGATACGAAGAAGCCGCAAGTCAGGGTTTTATCGCGGGCATAAACGCACATCAAAAAATCCACGATAAACATGAATTGATCATGAAGCGGTCCGAATCATATATTGGCGTTTTGATAGATGATCTGGTAACGAAAGGGACCGAAGAACCATATCGCATGTTCACCTCGAGAGCGGAACACCGATTGCTCCTGAGGCAGGACAATGCTGATATCAGACTTAGTCCGATCGCTCACGAACTTGGTTTAATAAATGATGAGCGCTTAGAGAAGGTTAATAAAAAGGTTTCAGATTCAGATCGAATTGTAAAGCATCTAAAATTAACTTCGATAGAACCATCGGAAATTAATTCTGTTCTTGAAGAGCTTGGATCTAGCCCAATCAGTCAAAATGTGAAAATGTTCCAGATACTGTCTCGCCCTCAGATCTCGATCAAAGATATCAGAAGAGCAAGCAAATCTTTCGATCATCTTTTACAGGAATACGACCGAGAAACAGTAGAGCAGTCAGAAATAAAAGTGAAATACGAAAGCTATTTTGAAAAGGAAATGGAAATCGTCAATAAAATGAAACGGATGGAAGACCAGGAAATAAATCCTGCGTTCAATTATCAATCACTCGTTTCCCTGTCAAAAGAAGCCAGAGAAAAATTACTTAAAATCAAACCTCGAACTTTAGGTCAGGCCTCACGGATATCAGGAGTTTCACCCTCAGATATATCCGTTTTGATGGTTCATATGGGGAAATAATTGTAAATAATTGATTTTCAGTTAATTAACTTAAAATTAGGTCGACGTAAATAAATAACGTATAAGCGCAAGTTTTTAAATTTTAATGGTATCGTTCCAAAATTGGTTAAAATCGTTTAAAAAGCATTTAAATGCGAAATAGGCTAAATTCTCTTATCCTCTGTGTTTACATTGGAGGCATTTTTTTCTTAAGTCATTTTTTTGGCTGTGCAAGCATCCAACATCCTACAGGCGGACCCAGAGATAGTGTCGCGCCGAAAATTTTAGAAGAGAACCCCAAGAACTTCACGACAAGCTTTAAAGACAATGAAATAAATATCGAGTTTAACGAATACTATAAACTGGTGAATGAGTTCAAAGAAATAAGCGTTTCTCCGGCGATGGAAAAAGCTCCTATTTTTAAAGTCAAAAAGAAGACACTCAATATTCAATTTCAAGAACCTTTACAAGATAGTACGACATATACAATAAACTTTGGAAATGCTCTTGCAGATTACAACGAAGGGAATGTCTTAAAAAACTACATGTATGTATTCGCGACTGGTGATAAAATCGATTCGCTATCTATAAGCGGAAATGTAAAAAACACTTTAACAAAGGAAGGAGTACTTGACGCTACTGTTTTCATCTTACCAGTTTCTCAAGATTCATTATTCGGCAAAAAACGGGCAAGCATTTTTACTACAACCGATTCATCCGGTAATTTCAGCCTGAAGTACCTGAGAGAAGGCAGCTATAACTTGTATGCCTTAAAAGAGAAAGGTGGCGATAAAATATATAACTCAACAAATGAAGAAATCGGATTTCGGTCAGATCCTATAGTTCTAACAAAAGACACGAGCGGAGTAGATATTGAAATATTTACAGAACAGGCAAAAGAATTTAGATTATTAGATCGAAAAATTGAAAAAGATGCACGCATCTCATTCCTTTTTAACAAACAACTCGAAAAACCACAAATTCAAATACTACAACCAGCGACCTTAAATAATTCAAAAATAACAGAATTCAGTCCGACTAATGATACGGCCTATGTTTGGACCCAATCAATGGAATTTGATTCACTTACAGTTGCATTCCAGGATGATAAACAAAATCTTGATACTGTAACTCTTCGTCGCAATAAACGGGACACCTATGAAAGAGTATTAACATTTTCAGACAACGTGTCCTCATCAAGGTTAAAGCCCGGAGCAGATGTCCTATTGATTTCGTCGGCACCAATCTCCACAATAGACGGCAAAAAAATCACACTATTACAAGATTCTATCCCAGTTAATGGCCTAAGAGTTTCAAGAGATAGTTTATC
>CAMPKC010000084.1 GCA_946887045.1 uncultured Sphingobacteriaceae bacterium
CAAGAGCCTTTGTATTCTTTACATTGACCATTGTATTTAATACAAGAGCCTTTGTATTCTTTACATTGACCATTGTATTTAATACAAGAGCCTTTGTGTTTTTTACATTGACGATTGCCCACCCTCAGCTACCGCGAGCATAATGCACGAATCAGATGGGCGTTGGCTGGTTCGAGCTTGCAGCTCGGACCTATAACACAAAATCAATTTCCAGCATTCCTTTACCGCCACTATAATCTATTGCGCTATTGTATTTCCAATAATGAGCTTCTGTTACAAAACCGGCGATAACTGGGTTGTTAGGGACATAATCGACTTTTTGATCAATTACTTCTGCACTCCATAATTCAATCGGCTTATTGTGTTGCTGCCAGAACTGCCTATTCTTCACATTGCTGTTCTTTAACCCTGCTTTTTCCATCATCCATATAATCCATTCTTTCCTGCTTTCCTGAGGATGTTCTTCAATCATTTTTTGCAAAGCTTTTGAAGTATATGTTTTGAAACTTTTTAGCAATTCGCCAGGATTAGCATCTTTTGCTCTGAATACCAAATGTACATGAACGGCATTATACACCACGAATATATTTCCATGCCTTTTTCTTTGCGGCACCAGGCCAGGCTGCCGAAAAAGCCATAAAATATTCATCGCAGACGAAAACATCGATCCAGTTAATGGTAGCAAAGCTGACAAAGTATAGCCCTTCTTTGTTGTTAAATTTATAGTTACGACTCATCGGTAGATAGGATCCAAGATAAGGAATTATCGTTTATATAAAAGGTCCGAGCTGCAAGCTCGAACCAGCAAGCGTCTATGCAAAATGCTTATGCTCGCGGCAGCGGGGTAAATGGTGCCAGGAAACTCTATCTTTGTCTACATATGGGTTACGCAAAAGAAAGAGGAAAGTTAGAAAAGCTATCAACAAAGGCAAGTGGCTTAAAAAATTACGATGATAAAAGTCTCACTATTATCACCGATATATTTGAGCAATATTCTCATACTGTTAGAATATTAAAAAACAAAAACCCTGACGCTTTTAATGAACTGTACCAAAACGAATTACAACAGGTAAAGCTTGTTAAAAAATCGCTAAAACTAAGTGAAGAAGCGGACCGCCCAGATAATTTTATTAGATATAGGGATTCACTATTGGCTGCGCTGAACAGTGCTATTGCGGTAACAAAAGAAACTGCATAAAATCTCGAAGAGTACTCAAGATTGTTGGCTGAGCGCATCTTCTGCTATCCCGTTATCGTCCTCGTTTGCAACGAGGATGAGCGAGAACAGCGATTTCATCGCTCTTTACGCAATCTCAATTGGTATTATAGTTCCTTGCGCTACTCATTAAATAATCTTCAGCTCTTTCCACAATGCCTGCTCGAACAGGATTGTCGTGCATATACGAAAGCTTTTTTCGGAAATCCAAATCTGACATATCAATAGCATGATTATCATCCCGCCAGATTTTGTAATTATCTGCCCTACCGCTCCTTCTTGCCTCGAAAGCAAACTTATCCATAAGCCACTCCCTCAAAGCTTAAGTTAGCCAACTGAAGGCAGCACCTTAAACTTAAGCCAGAACAACAAACTTAAGCCAGTGAGGGAATAAAGATGTGCAGCCTTTGTTAGCCTAAGGCACAAGTACGCCCACCCAATTGGCAACGCTGCATACTTGCCAAACTGGGGATCATAGTTAATGGTTTTTTGGGAATGTTCATCATACGCTGACTATGCGCTTTTTCATATAACGCAAATACAACCATACAATAAATGGAAAAACGATATAATGTATTGCCGTGGTAACTGTTTGAAATGCAACCCCTGTTTTAATCGGGTCATTTTTAAACATCGGGATCAATAATTGCTCGCCAATGTTACTTCGGGAAAATATGATCATAAAAGTAAAATTATAACCCAAATGTAAGGCGAATGGAAAATAGATGGTTTTACTTATGCTAAAGGACAATGCAAATATATATCCCATGATAGCAGTAATAGTAAAAACAAACAGCATAGGCACTACCTGGCCTAATACACCCATTGTAAACCAATGATAGAGACCAAAACTTATTGCAGATACCAGCACTGCTTTTTGAGTACCTATTTTTTTGATCAATATATATAATAGCGCTCCGCGGAATATCAATTCCTCATAAACGACCGATATTAATACGTACCGCGTCGAGTTTGTAAATGCAGCGAAGGTATAATGCGGGTTTAAATGATAGGGGCTTTTTACCCACAATGATATACCGACCAAATGAATAACCAGGAAAGCCACCGGTATAAATAAAGCTATTACTATTGGTATAAGTTGTTTGCTATTGATTTTAAACCCAAGCACCAAAAGGTTTTTATTAAGAACAAATTTGAGCAATAACCATGATATTATAAGTTCTACTACTAAGCCTGCCATTTGAGTAAGTTTTGATAAAAGTATTATATTTAGCCTTGTAACATTTACGCCTTTTAGCAATGACGTAAAATGACGTAATTGACATACCTTAGATAGTTGAATACCCAGCAAATTGGCCGCTTAATAAAGCAAAGCCGTATTAAAAAAGGATATACCCAGCAACAGGTGGCAGATATGACCCAACTAAGTTTGCGGTCGGTGCAGCGTATTGAAAAGGGCGAAGTAATGCCACGGCAATATTCATTAGATGTGTTAGCAAATCAACTGGAATTTGCACCAATAAGTATTGAGCAGGAATTGACCGTCTCAGAAAGCCAAACTGATATGGCCCATCAACCATTAAATAAGGCAAGGAAGTTAATACTGACTTTTGGTTTTGCCATTTTATTGATCTTGCTCACCGGTGCATATATATCCCAATCCCGAGGCTTCCCTGAAACTCATTTTGAAGCGTTCCTGTTGTGGACGGGTGTTGCCATTTTATATTTGGTTTTTACGTGGAAGATCTGGAAATAAAAATTCGCCATCTTATAGTTAAAGGCTTTGGTGCGGAAAAGAGACACGCCCCTGCTACCCCCTTCTGGCTTAAGCTTACGCGAAGACTGTGTAGAAGCCTAGCTTAATGCCTATTATAGAAAGAAGCTTGTAGCTGATAGAGACAAAGTAGACGGATTTACAAAATCCTTTTATTGGCAAAGCTTATTTACCCTGCTATTGCGAGCATAATGCACGAATCTGGTGGCGTTGGCTGGTTCGAGCTTGCAGCTCGGACCTTATTACACAAAGTCAATTTCCAGGATCCCTTTACCGCCTGAATAATCTATGGCGCTGCTGTATTTCCAATGATGAGCTTCTGTTACAAAACCCGCTACAACGGGATTGTTATGAATATAATCGACTTTTTGATCGATTACTTCCGGGCTCCGGAGTCCGAGACTCCTGTTCATAGTTGAATCCGTAGAGACGCTAACGCTTAACTCTCCGGACAGAGAGGGCTGGTTTCTTTTTTTCGCTATAATTTTAGCGAGTGCAATTGCCATCATAGGGAAAACCGTACTTATTCCATCTTCAATACTGCTGCTGTATAAAGCTATATCTGGCTTGAGGCGTTTTACTTAGGAAATAAATCGTTTACATCTATTCTTCCAAGTTACAAAGTTATTGCATGTCCGAGTCACAAACTCAAACCAGCAAAACTCAAATTCATCCGAGCACGCCTAATTTTTCTAATCTACTGTACATGAGAATATTACTTATTAACATTTGCCCTCGGTATGTTAGCAATTCGTGCGAATTATAATTGCGACAGCATTTAGCATTGGGTATCTTTATGGAAATAAAAACTAATTTTTATAGCACCATGTTAGAAAATGAACTTGAAGTAAAAGTTGCAAAGGTTGTAAAAGATCCAAAACTATCCCTTAAGCGGTTTTCACAATATATTATTGCCACAGAAAACGGCAAAAAAAGGATTTTAGTCGGCTCTAAGTACCCGGGCGATTACGTTCCACGATTTTACGAGAGGGCTCGAAAGCTTGTTTGCGATATATTTTCGGCGAACGTGGAGGATAACGACTTATACTTTGAAAAATTTAAAAGCCAGGCGAAAGTTTATCGAGATGAGGCTATAGCTTTTCCGATTAATAAAGATGATTACAAAAACAGAGTGTGTTCCGCCAACGGATTGGACGCAATTGTTGCTATGTCAAAGCTCTTAGAACCCATACTGGATAAGTATATAGTGAATAGCAATCTGACTCAAAGGAAGGATTCGATTACTAAAAACGATGTAAGGATTGGTGCAATGGCAGATATGTTATTATTTAAAGATGCCGGAGCCACTCAAATAGGCTTTCTAAAACTCAATTTTACTGCTCAAAAATTAAAAGAAGATGAAGCAAAGGCAACTCTTTTGATACTGAAAACGTTTTTTGAAAAACGCGGCATTAAGTTAGACCTGAAGAGCTGTTTCCTCATTGATGTTTTTGCTGGGAGATACTATACAGCCTCAGATAATCCAGAAATCGAAAGGCTTATTGACAAGTCAAGCTTGGAGATTAGAGATAATTGGGATTCAATTTAAGTCAACAATTCTTTTCTGTCTTCAACATGGCTGCGCCAGCGATGGGTTGAAAAAGAATTGTAGCTGAGTTAATTTTTCCTATCTTGCTAGCCATCTCGTGGCGGAATTGGTAGACGCGTCTATTTGTCAAATAGATGTCCTTCGGGACGTGTGGGTTCGATTCCCATCGGGTTTTTTCCCTCTAGGTAGCACAAGACTATTGATCCGTTAATCTCCCCTGCTAGCGCACGCGTGTCGCGTGTGCTTTACAAATATTCAATTTCTATTAATCCTTTGCCTCCTGAATAATCAATAGCACTTGAGTACTGCCAATGCCAGGCTTCAATTACAAAGCCAGCAGTTACCGGATTCATGTGAATGTATTCTGCTTTCTGCTCAATTAATCCGGACTCCACAATTCGATGGGCTTATTGTTGTGTTGCCAAAACTGGTTAGACTTTACGTTGCTGCTCTTTTGGCCAGCTCTGGAAAACATCCAGAGCATCCACTCCCGTCGTGACTCTTGCAAATTGGAATTAATGGCTTTAATGACTTGCTTGGAAGTGTGCTCTTTAAATCTACCCAAAATAATCTCAGGATTATTTTCCTTAGCACGATAGATAAGATGAACATGGCTTGGCATGATACACCAGCAAAATAATTCCATCCCAAGATTTGCTCTGCAATATTTAAGGCTTTCAAGAATAATATTATTGTATTGCGGACGAACAAATACATCAATCCAGTTTACAGTCGCAAAGCTTACAAAGTACAGTCCTTCTTTATTCAAGAATTTATATTTCCGGCTCAAGATATCAGTGATATAGGTTTAGACGATAAATCTAGGAAAAATTAAGAAAATGCACACGCGACACGCGTGCGCCAGCATGGGGAAAGGACGTGGCTTCTTATCGCCGTCTTCCCGAAATAAAGAAGTATACTCTGAGGAGGTGCGAAATTATAGAAAAAGAAGATGAACTGCAGGTTTATCAGCTGCCGGGTGGTGTAATGCTGGTTGATTTGTTATTTGAAGCATACTTAACCACTGTAACAAGTTTCTACAAAGAGGGAATGTGTAAGTTTAGTACGAAGAAAAAATATCACTCTTATATTCAGATTGAGGTTTTGGTAAAGGCAAAAATCATTTCAGATCTCATAATTAAAGGGATTAGACTTACCTCTAGAATACCTTAGACGTTATTTATCGAAGGTCGTAGCGAGACGCTACGACCAGTACGGGAGGACGCTTGCGCTATAAGGGAAAACTTAAGGGTAACCACAAAATATTTATAAAGCCCTTCATCGGTTTGTTGGTACAATACCAATAAGAGCAGAGATTATTACGATTTGAAAGGAATGATTGAGATAACGATGGTAGAACCGTTGGTAGTCTGAGGCACAAGTACTCAGCCCTCCGTCAGCGCTGCATACTTGCGCCAAACTGTGGAAGGAACTATTGAGTTATATAACTTAAATATCCTATATTAACCTATTATGACAAAGGAAACATTAAACGTAAAGGTAAATTTCGCTTCTGAAGAACGAATCTTGCACATCCAATCTCATCAAGGCGAACGGGAAGATGTCACATTATTTTCAGTATCTAGCGGTAGTGAAACGCTAGGTGTACTTCACAAAAGCGATGATAGATGGCAGTGGGCGGAAGGCACGAGATCATACGAAGAGGCAAGCGCCATTGGAGCTGAGATAGACTCACATTTTAATCGATAATATTATTTAATAAGGCCTAAAGTCACCATTTAAGGCTCTTTTCGATTTGGTGAATCAACTTCATCCTAGCTCAATCTAGAAGAAATAATCCAGGATAAGAAATCACCCCTCTAGTCTTAGCGTCTCTCTAAGACTTTTATTGGTAACTCGTGACTGCCTGTCTAATTAGTTACTGGTCTTAGCGAGACGCTAAGACCAGTAAGGGGGATTTGAGATAAGACCTATCATCTAGGTAAAAGGTCCGAGCTGCAAGCTCGAACCAGCAAGCGCTTTATGCAAAATGCTTATGCTCGCGGTAGCAGGGATACAAATCTACTTTTACCTAAAGAAGTCATCACAATTAATGGTTATTTTGAAATATTTGATAATATTTATTGAATTAATGCATCTGAATGACTCCTAGGTTAGACTTTAAGGAAATTAGCAATAGAGATGCCTGGAGCACTATCCGCGGTTTTGTCTATCAGGTAGATTTTACCATTCTACGATGGTTAGAACTTAAAGAACACGACCTTCTTGAGTTAGAGCGAGGTGAAGATATAGACTTGGTGCAACGTGACCTAGCTCAACAGGAAATCTCAAGAGAATTGGAACAGGTCAAGTATAGAGAAGGGAAAGTCACCTTAAACACCGATCTGACACTCGAACTCCTCAAAAATTTCTATGACCATAAAATCAATAACCCTGGTAGAGCGGTCAGTTTTAGATTCTTAACTAACGCCGAATACGCACAGGAACGGCCAGCCCTGTTTACAAATGGCGATAAGGGAATTGAAAGATGGATCAAACTTTATGATCCATCCACTAGCTGGGAAAATAATGAAACGGTCTCAGTTTTGCAAAAACACATTCAAAAAAAGATAACTGAACAGTTCATACCCCTAACGAGCAAGTTATTAGATGAACAAATAAAAAAGGACGCTGAATGGAAAGCATTCCATAGCTACCTTGATGATCCTGGAAACCTTAAAGATTTCATTTTGACCTTCGAATGGGCTGGGCAGAAAGAAGATCAAATCAGCATCGTAGAAACTGTTCTAGATAAGATACGCACCGAGTTTAAGACTGAAGAACCAAAAACCTTCTATGAGCGTCTATTCGTATTTGTATTCAAGCTGCTTAGTTCAAAAGGAATCAAGCAACTAGACGCTAAGACACTTAGAACTCAGGGACTGGAAAGCACCAAGTCTCCGCAAGACCGGGAACTAGTGGGCCTATTGCGATCACTTCTTAGTCAGGTAGACCAGCGGCTGCGAAATTTAGAGCAACAGAGTGACGCTCAATCAAAAGCTCTAAATACTGTATTCAAAGATGTCGAGGCGTTGAAATATGATGCGATATTTAGTTATCGACTGCAGAACATCTCTACCAGTGCGCCCGGAACAATTCTTAATGGAACCGTGAGAGCAGAGAAGGTGAAGGAAATCCTAGATTTATTAAATTTGCTGCCTTGGCTTGCTTTCCATGGGATAAACGGTTCTGGAAAAACACAAATGGCATCGCTGGTAAGCAAAGAGTTTCAAGATGTATATTGGTTAGACCTGCGTGAATATCAATCAGACCTTAGGCTCACAGCCCTGGCTATTGAATTCTTTTTAGCTACTATTTCTAACTGCCATCCACAAACAGACAAAAAGGAATGGGTGGCTCAAGTGATTGCAAACTTACCCGAAGGAAGTTTATTGATTTTCAACGACGTACCACGCTTAGATGACTCAGTGCCTGGTTTGATCGAATTGTTTCGGATTCTGATCAATTTACTCGAAACCAGTTCTACGAAGCTCATCACCACTTCAAATTTTCACTTTCCTAACTCTATCACTCACAGATGTTCGGAGGATTCGGTTTTCGTCTACGAAGATTTCGAATTCAATGATAAAGAAATCACTGAATATTTGGTTAACCAAGGTGCCACAGATGATTTTCTGAGAATGGTTCCATTTATTGCTGCAAGAGCACATCGGAATCCCCAGTTAACCACGGCAATGATCCAACACCTCAAATCAATCAACTGGGGAGCTGACAGGGACGAAGTTCTTGACGTTGTAATGAGTACTGAATTTGCTGTAGGAGTTTTAGAAAATGCTCAACAGGCAATTATCAAATATATCGTGGATCAGAGCGCGAAAGAATTGCTGTATCGGCTTAGCCTAATCAGCTGGACCTTCGGCATGGAACAGGTACAGGCAGTAAGTAAAGTAGAACAAGAAATTATCCATCCTAACGAAAAACTACAGTCGCTTCTTAACCTTTGGATTCAGCTCAGAGGTCAAGGCAAATATGAAATATCACCACTGATCCAAAATATAGGTGTAAATAATCTGGATCAAGAGTCTGTCAAAAATATCCATAGAGCCATTGGTGAAAGTATATTAGCCAGTAAGTCGCTTAATCAATTCAGCGCGAACCGGGCTTTTATGGCTTTCCTGAGTGGGAAAGATTTCGATAACGCAGGTATGGTGCTGTTAAAAATGTATGAGGCAACAACTTCAAAAGAGGAAGGAAAGATATTAGATAGTTCAGGTATGCTATTGTACTGGACCAGTACCGACTTTCCAACAGAAATGGGCATCGGTATGAAAGTCATGATCAGGCGTGAACAACTCCGGTTATACAAATTAATTGATAGAGACATTTCAAAACTACTGGAAAAAACTAACAGGATCTTTGAAGATGGAAATGCCACGGTTCCTGAAGAAGGCATATCTCGTTTAGTGCTAGTAATAACCTATTTTGAAGACCTTCCGGTGGCAGACTTTTTTGATCATATGTCGTTTGTGCTCAAAAATCTAACTGAGATTGAAGAAGTTACCCGAATTTTTGACGACTTCACTATGTTGTCTAACTTGATCTGGTTGCCGGTAATGAAGATCAACACACTCAAGAACGTTGACTCGTGGATCGAAATTGCCACATTGGCCGTGAATTCAGGCTTAAACATATTTGAGTCAGAAATAAGTGGTATGACGCTGAATGTATTTTGCCGTGCGATTGTCAATCGCGAAGCGCAGATTGAAAGTGACGATCTTGGAGTTCAAAAGCTTAATAAAGTACTTGAATTTCTTACGAAGGCAAACCAAGAACACTTGAGTGCGAGTATCCTGCGAGGGTTAATTGACATTGAGTCGAAGTGGTATAATGATCCAAATAACGCCATTCAGCTTGCTGCGCATCATCTGAAGGAATCCGAGGGCACCCGTGCTAAATTTATTCTAAGTGCTCAGCTGGGTAGACTATATCAGGAGCTGGGCGATAAACAGCAGGAAATCGACTGGTTTAAAAAGGCCCTGGCTTACAAAGGAGATGATCATGTTGATCGCATCGACGTGCTGCTTCAGACCGCTACATCCATAGCGATGATGTCTCCACAGGAAGCAGTTATCTATTGCCTCGAGGCAGTTGAGCTCGCAGAAACTATTAAGAGTTATGCAAAACTGGATCTTATCCTTCTGTTAGATGAGCTGGCTGTGTCCTATTGGCTAAATGGCGAGCACATTCAAACCTTCCTAACACTGGAAGACATAGTCGCAAAGCTGTTCGAAATCAGAAAATCCGATTTTGGACCGATATGGATCAGGCTATTTTCTTTGACCGGTCACTTGACTGGTTACTGCAGCGCGATGATGACTGATGGCAAACCTCCTCAGATCGAAGGCGAGGATTTTTTTGCTCCATACCAAGGAATGTTTAATAATAACCATAATGATTTCACCCAGCGGTATAATGCTAAGCATGATAGTTTCATCCTTGTGCAATTAGCTTATATGGCGAGTGCATTAGGTGAGCCTAAGAAGGCCTACGGGTGGGCACTTAAGGCTTTCGATGAGGCGAGGAAATGTGGTTCCAAGGAAATTTTCCATACCATTAGTTCGGTGTCAGCTCATTTTGCAATCATCAACTTTAAACCCACTGAAGCATTTGAAGCGTATCTATATAATGGAGCAATTTTTTCACACTTCAGAGGAACAGCAAAAGAAAGAAGTGAGCATCTGAAAGCGCTCGATACTGATGAAATATTCTCAGATAAGCCAAGCGAACAATGGTCCGACGCAGAAGATACAGCAACTACGTTTGCAACAGTTCCACTTTTCATGATGCTTCTAACTGCGGTCATGACTAATCGCCACGAGAAAAATCAGATGCGTGCACACTACTTTTCCATGTTGTCGACTTTTCATTCCAGCGCGTCAGATCCTCTATTGTTTGAACTTGTTACCGAAATATCATCGAACATTTTGAATAACACTATTTCAGTAGAAAGACTTGGTGTGAGAGCGAACACGTTTGGACAACAAGAAAAGAGAAACCTACAAACACTTTGTCTTTTAGGAGTCATACACCTCACCAGAAAAGACACAGAGCGCTTGACGCAGCTAATCAATATTGTCCCCTTTCTGCAAAAACTACTTTCCGTAACAAGAAATAGCTTAGAGTACACTTTGGCTCCTTTTGTTCAAGCACATGCAATTGACATCGTTAGAAGCCACTTCGTCGGAGACAGGAGTGAGCTTGAACAAATTGAAAGTGAAATTTCGAGCGTTGACAAGCAAGATATTCATTGGGTAAGAACGATCATAAATACAATACGAAAGGTGGTTGAGGTTGACATCCCAAGCGATCGTCAGCGATGGTTAGATGGAGCTGATATTTAACAGGCTTTTGGCCTTCTCTTTGACCATGTGAACATGCAGCTACGGCTTACGTTGAGTACTTGTACTGCCATGTTATTAACTCGGAAGGTAACGACACACGCTTGCTTTAAATATTTGAACCGTTATTCCAACAAGCTTTCCTAGAAAGTACCTACGCCCCCGCACAAACCTGTTGCAGTTAAAAGTTGGCCATGAATCCTCAGTCAGCGCGCTGCACGAGGAGCCCTATGCTCGGAATGAGATTTGCGAGGAAAGCAGAATTACAGCATATTCGAAGTTCTTCGTTCATTTCTAAACCTGACAGACGCGGATACCGGCCTTCGTGGCTAATGCCTGTGCAGTATTAGCAAATGGCAGGGCCCCAGCACCTACGAAGACCATCAGTACCTTTTCCAAACCTTTAAAAAATTCATTATCCTTTAACAGGCCAATGCACGGAGCAGATGCTGATCCGCCAGTGGCCGGACAGGATGACGCACGGCCTACCCTAACCCTTCCTCTTCACCCCTCTTACCGCCTCCGCTTCGAGCGGGTTTTCGGGCCATGAATGTTTGGGGTATCGGCGTTTGAGTTCTT
>CAMPKC010000085.1 GCA_946887045.1 uncultured Sphingobacteriaceae bacterium
AAAAACCTTGCTACAGAATGGGCGAAATTCAATATCCAGGTTAATGGTATCGGACCAGGCTATTTCGCAACGACGCAAACTGCGCCAATCCGTGTAGATGGTCATCCATTTAACGACTTCATTATAAGTCGTACGCCTGCAGCAAGATGGGGCGACCCGGAAGATTTACAGGGAGCTACCATATTCCTCTCATCAAAGGCTTCGGACTTTGTAAGCGGACATATTTTATACGTTGATGGCGGAATTCTTGCGACGCTGGGAAAAGCTGCGAACGAGTAGAAATAACAAGTCCCCTAAATAGTTTATCTGCTTAGGGACTTGTTGATAGTGAGCTTTATTTAACCAGACTATTTAAATAAACCTCAACATTTGTGTAAAAACTTTTAGCAGAAACTGCTTTTGAATCGGACGGATCATTGCTGTTCAAGCCGTTTTCTTTTTCCCAGTCATCCGGAATACCGTCTGTGTCAGAGTCGACCAGAGCGGGTAAAGATTTTAACTCGGGCCAACCGCCAACATCGTTCTGAGAATCAATTATTCCGTTATTGGCTTTCCCCGAAATTGATACGCCGTTTCGCACTTCCTGCGTAACTCTTGAATCTACGATATCGCGCTTTAAACTCGCTCCCGCAAATTTCAATACCAAATCGAAAGCCTTAGCGGCGGTATGTGTAGTAATTGGCTCCACTTGAAAAGCCGTACCAGCCTTAACCGAATCCAAATCTTTCGTTTTAACGCCACCATTCCAGTTATCCTTGCTTATCTCTGAAAATCCGGAGATATAGTTATCAGAAAGAAAAAATCTGCCGTAAGGCTTATAAGGTTCAAGCAAGCGGTCTCGTTTAGATTTTTCCGTTGCATTTCCCGGACGAAAATAGTTTCCTACAATGTTGTATCGGCCTTTTTCACCTCCGTAGATGTTGTTACTCGCCCAATTGTAAATTACATTATTGCGAAAGTCTACCAACTCGTCAGCAGAATTTGGCGTACTGCTGGAACCACTAAAACGAGGCATCCTGCTATTATGACTTGCAATTAAGTTATGATGAAAAGAAGCTCCTCGTCCGCCCCATATTCCGCCATAGCCGTGATCTCCTTTCTCATGAACCGAATGGTTTAAGCTCTCCGATATAATGCACCACTGCAAAGTGAAATCTTTGTTATTGTAAAAAGACGCACACTCATCAGTTGCCCAACTTACAGAGCAATGATCAATTATGACATTACTGACGCCCTTTGTTCCACCAAATGCATCTCCCTGAAATTTTGATTCATCACCCAGCCGAA
Source organism: uncultured Sphingobacteriaceae bacterium (assembly GCA_946887045.1). The sequence continues at coordinate 1,288 of CAMPKC010000085.1, forward strand.
AACGCATATAGCGGATGATTACATTATCGGCTTTTACATTCATCGGGTAATTTTTTATGGCGATACCATCGCCGGGTGCTGATTGCCCCGCAATTGTAATATCGGGGTTATTAATATCCAGAGGCGATTCCAAAGCAATCGTACCTGAAATTTTAAACACAATAATACGCGGGCCTTTCGCCTGGATGGCCTTTCTTAAACTACCGGCTCCACTGTCGTTAAGGTTCGATACAAACAGTACTTCTCCTCCACGCCCGCCGGTGGTGTATTTACCGAAGCCTTCGGCGCCGGGGAAGGCGATGGGTTTAGTATTGTTTTTTTCTGCTGAAGATGTTATGATGTGGGATGCGCAACTTGTAAGGAAAAGTGCGACTAAGAAAATCAGGATTCTATTCATATCTGGTATAAATGAGGAAAGAGATGTGCCATTCGAAAAAAACCTGAAGCCGTCCACTATTTCGGTGAACTGACTTCAGGTTAGAGTATATGGGAAATTAACTTTCCCGTTAATTTACAGGAGATCTCTCAAATAAATTTACCTCCAACGGGGATCTCCAATTCCTTTGGTATAAATTGGATGGTTTAGAACCGCAGGAGTATTCTTGAAAAACAAGCCATTCAGGTTATAAATATGAGCATCAACAGCCCAATTCGCTCCTACCTTTTTTCCTTTCGGATAAGGGTCGACCATCAGGTTCTCCGGAGCTATTGGAGTTGGGCCGGTTATCACCTTTGTTGCTTCCAAACCACCGACATTCAATGCTCCTCCGTTAAATCCGGCACCCCGACTGTTATGGCTAAAGGGCTGGTTATTAAATATTTCAGCGGACGAGTAATAGGTAATCGCATTATTTGCCGACTTTGCTGAGGTTGAATAGTTATCGGCAATATCGAAGCTTAAACCCGGGCGATACGTCCTGAAGTCCATTCCGCTCAGAAACAATGGCCTGTCGTCACCGGCAGCTTTAACGGCGATAAAGAGGTTTTTCTTAATCGTATACTTGCTATTGGCAGGCGGATTCTGATGTTGTATGAGGAATCGGCCGTTTGTAATTGCAAATGCATTTAAAAACGTATTGTTTTCAATAGTGACATTCCAAACGACACTCGGTGCCCATGCCAGATTTGCATTTTCACGTAAAAGCTGGTCATAACTCATTCCAATAAATGAGTTATTTTTAATTACCACATTATTGAAAATATTTGTTTTTTCCGACTTTGCATCGCCCGTAATCAATGGATACCCACGCCCATTAACATCATACATACCGACATCATGGAACAAACACTTATCAATAGTGATATTTTCAATAACCTGACGGTTCGAGCCTTGGGTTCTGAACCAGCTACGGACCATACCCTGAAAGTTACAGTTACGAGCCTCTAATTTAGAGCAGGTGAACGGCATAGACGCCGAGTGCTGGTTTATAAAATAGTTGCCGGTAATTACCTTACCCGGATGTAAAGATTGATTGAAGAAATTAACCGCATATGGCACTTCGAAATTAATATCGTCGAAAATGACGTCACCCACGGTAATACTTCCGATTTCACCGGCTTGTGCCGGGCGTCCGAGCTGGAAGTTATAAGCAAGTGAACCATTGTTGGTGTCATTATAGCCAAGTCCCATAAAAACGGTTGGCTTAGTGCCCGGAGTGTTTGTTTTCAGGGTTAAGCCTTTAGCTAAAACAACACCGCTACCTAAATAGTAATTTTTGCCTGCTTCGAGCATGAATATCGTGCCTTCTGCGAGGGTATTATCAAATAGAAAATTATTTAAAATGGTATCAAGGCGCGACGCATTATGCTGTTTTGCCCAGGTATTTGTCTGGTCAACTATATGCTTAATAAGAATGGGTGCACCTACCTGGCCTCTCATGCGGACCATGCTCGTGTTGTACAACCGATCCCAGTAGCGCACAACCTTATTATTAAGCCCGTTCACAACATACAAGGCATTTGAGCTTAGGCCTGTGACATCAATATATCCATTTGTCAGGTTTGCCTGAGTCAGCTTAATTGTTTGCGAAGGCAAATCTCTGTTAACCGAAGCCGGCTGGACAAGGATCTCGTCTATCAAAAATTTACCATTCTCATATTGAAAGCTAGGGTTCAGAACAGTGGGATCTGAATTATACACTTTCAGGTCAAACCACACCCTCATACTGGTTTCCGTTACACTAGACACAGAAACAACATCGGGAATACCTCTCCGCTCCCCCATTTCCCATTCTGCACGTTCGTCATTATGGCCGGGATCTCCTTTCCCATACCACTTTGAATGATAAGCCTCTCCCATGGGAGAAAGCGTTTGTATTGCGAAATTATGTTTGGTTGAGTATTGCAAATCTTTCTTTGTGTATTTAAGCACTTCCGGTCCAACAATGGTATCCCAAAGAATATCGGCTGGATTGTCCCAGGAACCGGCCTGAGTTTTCATCTGAAGACGGTAGCCCACGGCGCCATTGATGCCGTTCCATACCAGGTACATATCGTTTGTATTAACAACCTGACTTGCTAAAGGGTCACCGGACTTTCCGGTATTTGCCTGTTGACGAAACATGGCCATAAAGGACCGGTTTTCTTCTTCGTCGCTAAGTTCAAGAATCTCCTTCTTGCAGCCATTGAAAACCATTGTCATCAAGCATGCCAGGACAATGTTTAGTATAAAAATTTTAGTTTTCATATTTCATTTTTTTGATGCCTTATTAATTGTAGCCGTAGTGATTCTTATAGGTACCATTGCTCATTTGAAGCGCAGAGTTCGGTAAAGGCAGAATATAACGCACAGGGGGCAAATTGTTATGATTCATACTTTCCCAATTAGATGCGGGGCCCCCTTTAATATAGCCGCGGAACGAGTAAAGAATCTGGTTTCTGGGCATTGAAGTGTCTTCGTTATACCATGCATATAAAGTTGCCGTCTCCCAGCCGGTACCCGGATGCAGAGCAGCTTCCCAAGGGTTGTAGAATCTAATAACCGGCAAAGTAGTATTCGGATAATCGTACCTATTGCCTGTGTTTGCTTCACGCTTGTAAAACTTGTTAACCGGCAGATTCTGATATTTTTCGAACCCTGCCATGAAGTCGCCTCCAGCCAATGAAGCTACGATATAGTATTCCATAAAACTATCGTACACTACTTTCGAATAAAGGTTCCAGCGAACCAAATCTTTCCAGCGTATGTTTTCGCCACCAAATTCCCATTTCCGTTCGTTTACTATTGCGTTAAAGAACGACTCTTTAGAGGCAGCTACCGTGCTGGTATAGCCATTAACTTTTGTCGCCTCGAATCCAGGTGCAAAGGCGCGCTTGCGAACAGCTTTGAAAGCAGTGATTGCTTTTACTCCATTTGGCCCGCCTAACCCTTCTTCTACCTCATTAACAGCCTCGGCATACATTAATAAGATATCAGCATAGCGCATGTAAGGAAGGTTAATACCGGTCCCACCAGCACTGTTATTTCCTAACGCATTCGACGGACTAGCCCATAATTTTGACCATTTATTATTGTACATGCTATAGTCTGCGAGTACCTGTGGCACTCCTACAGCGTCGTAATTCCACGTTCCAACGGTATAGTCCCTCCTGAGATCCTCGCGGTCGAAGGAATAATGATAGAAAGCATTTAGGCGCATACCGCCATTAGAGCCCCCCCATACGTGATTCGTAACACCTTCAACTGAGGAAACTGCAGGCCCGGTAACATAGCCAACATTACCGTTCACTCGTTTAAGGAGAGGAATCTCAAAAATTGGATCATCATCATTGTCTACAATGTAGTTTACCTGATCAATGAATACATCTCTGTACGTTTTAAAAAGGCCATGTTTCCCGGATGAAATAACCGAATCAGCATATTGCATGGCAATTTGGTAATATTCCTTATAATCCGGCATACGTTTCATTGTACCGTTAACCCCCTCTGGGTATAAGGAGTACCCGCCGCGGGTTAAAGCCATCCTGGCGATCATTCCCTGACAAAATTCCTTCGATGCCCGTTCCACACCATAATCCAATTCAACGGCATATTTCATGCCTCGGGAAGCATCCTTCAAATCATTGATAAGGAAACTCAAGATTTCGTTTCGGTCAGTCAAAGGGATTACAAAAGATGATCCGAGTTTAGAGGATGGCGTTGTGTTAAAAGGCACATCGCCAAACATGACTACCAGATCATGGTAGAACATCGCTCTTAAGACTTTAGCCTCCCCGAGTTGCTGGGTAAGTTCTTTGTCGTTCATACTAAAAACCGGGCTACTCTGTACTCCATCTATGAAGATATTGGCGCGCTCAATTCCTTCATATTGCTTGTTCCAAAACTTTTGGATGGAAGAGGCATGTTGGGCACCGTCAAATGCTCTGAAATCTTCACCATTTATGCTCGGTAGCTCGGTTGAGAAAGGAGTAAACTCCACATCACTGTTTAAAGCAAATGTACTGAGGTAAGCGCTGCCGTAGGTATCGTTGCTCATTAAAGAAGCATATACCGCCGTTAATACCCTGTTAATTTCTTCTTTACTTCCAAAAACATAATCGTTTTCGTATTTCGAGTCGGAATTTACCTCAAGGAAATCTTTCTTGCAGGAAGCAAGAGAGATAAATATGGTACTTAGAATTATTATATATTTCCTCATGTCTATGTAGTTAATCTGTCTTTATACCCCTGGATTAAAAAGTTACGTTAAAACCAGCCAGAAAACTGCGGCTTCGTGGATAACGGTCGATGTCTATGCCTGGTGTTAGTCCGGTTTGCACATCCACTTCAGGGTCATAACCCTTATATTTAGTCAATATGAACAAGTTGTAACCGCTGGCAAACACCCGCAGGTTGCCCACCTTGATCCGTCTCAAAGCACTTTGTGGTAAAGTATAGCCCAGGGTAAGATCCTGTAAACGCAGGAAAGAGCCATCTTCAATAAAGTAAGAGTGGGTTACATTTTTGCCGATATCTACCGGACTAAAGATTTCAGCATCTGCGTTGATCTGCTGATACTGAGTAGTATAACGAGCATCACTCACCATCCTGTCTCCGGTAGCGTCGTCTGCATAGCGCCAGCGCCGGCTTTCGTTAAACTCCGGAAGGATATTGAAGTAATTATTTCTGTTGTCTTTGAACGACGACAAGGTATAACGCGTAGCATTGTTTATATCGAATCCGTACATCCCAAAGAAGTTAGCAGACATATCGAAATTACGCCAGCCACCCTGCAAGTTGAGACCACCGCTGAATTTTGGATTGGTATTCCCTATCACCACTCTGTCGTTGGCATTTACCACATTGGTTTGCCCATCTTCATCCACAAAGTTCTTGAATTTCGGCCTACCCGGCTGGGTGCCGAAAAGCGCATCGTTATTTACCGTTCCAGGTTTGGCCACATAGTTGAGCCCTTGCATGTCGAATTCATCAAATCGGTAAATACCATCATAAACGTAACCATAGATGAGTCCCAGTTGATCGCCTACCTTTAACATGTAATCGCTTTCTGTAGGTTGCCAACCGCCCCGGCCAGAGGTCAGCCAAATCTCATTTTCAGTGCCATTAAGTTTATCTATACTTTTCTTATTCGTTCCAAAAGTCAAAGTGGTATTCAGGTAAGCTTTCTTACTTTTAATAACCTGTGCATTAACCGCTAGTTCAAATCCCCTGTTTGACACCTGGGCAATGTTTTGTATTTGTTGGCTATATCCCGTTGTGTTAGGGATATTGCTCGTATAAAGCAAGTCTTTTGTGGTATTCCAATACACTTCAGGTGTTATGGTCAGGCGATCTTTTAACATTGCGATATCGAAGGCCAAGTTGCGGGTGAGGGAAGTCTCCCATTTAATATTCGGGTTATAAAATACACTCCCACCGGTATTAGTATAGTATTCGGATCCGGCTTCACTGCCTTCTCCCCAGCCTGGCCCCCCCGTTCCTTTAACCGTGTATTGATAGCGCCACATATCGTCATCAATCTGGTTATTACCCGCTGTACCGATCGCAGCCCGTATCTTAATCTGCGAGAACAAGTCCTGATCAGCCATAAAAGGTTCGTTTGTTACTACCCAGCCGGCCCCGATAGCTGGAAAATGTCCCCAGCGATTTCCCGGCGCAAACTTAGTCGAGCCGTCAGCGCGGTAGGTGAGTGTAAGCAGGTATTTTTTTTCAAAATCGTAATTGGCCTGACCAAAGAACGACGAGTATCTTTCAGGTGAAGTGATGAACGATGAAGATCTCCAGGGAGTTCCCAAGCCCAGATTTCGTATGGCTCTTTCCGGTTCTACTGTTTTTGGAAAATATCGTGACTCATTTGAGCTTGTAAACTGCGATGCAGTCCTGAGTTCCTGTCCAATCAGGAATCTATAGCTGTGTTTATCTTTGGACGCTTTATACTCTAAGGTATTAGTCCATCCGTACCTGTTTCTTCTTTGGGTTTCAAGATCTGTTACAGGTTGATTGAGGTTATCCCTTCCAACTTTAGTCAGGTCGCCCGAAAACTCATCTGTAAACCTATATGCCATAAATTGTGTGCCTTGAGAATTAAAAATCAGACCTGGCACAATTTTCCATTCAATTGAAGCTTGATTGGTGAACTCATATCCGTTTCTTCTCAAGTAGTTTTGGTCAATGTCTCCTTTTGGATTGTTATACACAAAAAACCGTTCATCGTCTGGATCAATGTCTTCTGCAGGAAAATACGAAAATTCGCGAAGACCATTTGACGGACGATAGCGCAGCACATTGCTAATACCGCCAGCTCCTACTTTATCTGCGCCGGCACCTTTGTCCTGACGGTAGGAAAACCGCGGGTATATCATCACCTTCACTTTATCAGAGACGTCGATACTTAATTTTGTATTAACGTTAGTTCGGGTAACACCCGATCCCATTAGTACACCCTCCTCGTCATGATGGGTTACGCTTGTGTTGAACCTCAGCGCTTGTGAACCACCATTTAGGGTGAGGTTATACATCTGATTTATCGGATTCCCGCCTAAGATTTCATCCTGCCAGTCATTTCCTTCAAATCGCTTATATAAACTTAAATCGGCCGGGTTACCAAAGTTGCCCCGAAATCTCTGGCGGTCTCCATTATTACCTACAACTGATTCATATTGGATTTTTACGAACTCGTAAGGGTTCATCAAGTCCATTTTTCGGGCGAGTGTTCTTACCTGCGTGTTGTGGTTGAAATTAACGCTCAGTTTACCTGCTTTGGCACGTTTGGTGGTAACCACAACAACCCCGTTTCCACCACGGGCACCAAAAATCGCGGTTGAGGAAGCATCCTTTAGAATATCAATACTCAGAATATCTGTGGGTGGAATGTCATTGATGTTATCAACGGCAAATCCGTCAACGATAAAAAGAGGAGAATTACTTTGCGTTATAGAGGTACCTCCGCGAATACGAATATTAATCTCGGCGCCTGGCTGACCATCCACACTGGTCACCTGTACACCGGCTGCCTTTCCTTGCAATGCCTCCGCAGCCGAAGACACCGGAGCAGTTGCTAATGTTCTTCCGGAAACTGTAGAAACCGAACCGGTAAGCTCGGCTTTGGGCACAGCAGAACCGTAACCCATACCAACAACGACAACTTCTTCCAAGGCCTTGGAGTCCTCTGCCATTGTAATGCTAACCGGGCCGTTTCCCTTCACTGAAACAATCTGAGTTGTAAAACCGATCATTCTAGCCTCGAGCTCGACGGTTCCAGTCTGGGTCGTCTGGAGAGAGAATTTTCCAGTTTCATCTGTAATGGTTGCCACCTTGGTTCCCCGAAGTAAAACTGAGACACCTGGCAAACCCTCTCCTGTGCCCTTTTCTATTACCGTACCGGTAATTTTCCTTTCCTGAGCAAACAAGCTGAGAGAAACCCACAGCAAGATTGGGAGAAGTAGCAGTCTTTTCATAATCATTTTAGGTTTAGAAATTTGTTTTAAATTGTTAGTTTGCTTGTAACACTTGATAAATAAATAGTTGTAGGGGTCTTATTATTGCAATGAAGTATTTTGATTTAGTATTGGTTAGATGCTTATAAGCGTTATTTTTTGTATTCTAGACAAACAAACACCCTTTCGCATGACCACAAAAATTCTGTTATACTAAACTCAATATGTGATTAACGGAAAACTCATCTGTGTTATGGAGCCGCCACCTTGTAAGGCGACGGAACTTAATCCTCTAACTACCATTTACATCAGTAGTAACACCCTGCGCAGTTCCCTTAACACCCACGCTCACGCCAATGAGGGGTTCATTCGCTGCATCTGTAACCTTGCCGGTTACCTGCCTGGTTTGCGCCTGTACTGTAACGATTAGCATACACAGTACAGAGAAGAATAGTAAAACTTTTCTCATAATTTAGAATAATTGATTGTTGATGAAGATTACAACTTGTTGTAAAAATTGGCCCCCTCTAAAAATTGGTTATGTTATTTTAATAACAAGTTACGCTCTTTTTTATGACAAGTGCCAACGATAGCACAGAAAAAGTTATGCAATCGTTCCCGGCAACGTTGTCGACATTATTAAATGTCATTTGAATTTTGCTTGTTATAGTTTACCTTGTACTTTTAATTAATCAGGAAATCTTTTAATAGCCAATGAGGTTCGAACCTACTACCATAAAAGACATAGCCAAAGCACTGGGACTATCCACTTCTACGGTTTCAAGAGCTCTGCGTGGAGGATATGAAATTAGTGAGGAAACAAAGCGGATTGTGTTGGAATATGCTGAACAAATAAACTACAGACCCAATCCGATAGCATTAAGCCTGAAAGAACGAAGAAGTCATTCAATCGGTGTGGTAGTCTGCGAGATTGCTAATAACTTTTTTTCACAGGCTATTAACGGAATTGAATCGATTGCCTATAATTCCGGATATCATGTCATCATAACTCAGAGCAACGAGAATTTTGAAAGGGAAGTTTTAAATGTCGAACACCTGGCTTCCAGATCTGTGGATGGCTTATTGATATCCCTGTCCTCAGAAACGCCGGATATCTCTTACTTAAAAAAATTACACGACAAAGGACTTCCTATTGTACTGTTCGACCGGGTTACCGACGAAATTCAAACCCATAAAGTAATAGCTAATAATTTTCAGGGAGCATTCGATGCAACCGAATATTTGATAAAATTAGGGCATCGCAGAGTCGCACATTTCACCAATGCCGCCCATCTATCTATAACCCGCGAACGGCTTTCAGGCTATAAAGCCGCACTCGAAAAACATTCTATAGCTTATAATGAATCGTACGTGAAATTTTGCAATCATGGTGGTATGATACAAGATGAGTTAGACGAGGTTGTTAAAGAGATATTAGCTTTAGAAGACCGGCCCCAGGCAATTTTTATCGCTCAGGATAAGCTCACTACCGGAGCTTTGCTGGCTTTCAAAAAACATGAACCTGTATATGCCTCCGAAATTTCGATCTCTGGCTTTACCAATTCAAACGTTGTCGAGCTTTTTTCGCCGTCAATAACCGCCGTAAGGCAGCCTGCTTTTGAAATGGGACAATTGGCAACAGAACTTCTGATCAAATTGATTGAAAGTAAGTATCCTGTCACTGAGTTTGAAACCAGAATGTTAAATACTCAATTGATGCTTTAACGATCGCTTTTTCAGGACGAGACAGACAGCTATTTCAGGACGAGACAAGAGTATACAAAATTAAAAGTTAAAGTATAGATAAGGTATATATAAGGCATATATAACGCATAGTTAAGCCA
>CAMPKC010000086.1 GCA_946887045.1 uncultured Sphingobacteriaceae bacterium
TGGAAAAATGAATCACCGATGCTAAAAAGCCGATTTTCTATCGCATTGACGAGGTCCATATGCGTGATTAATTTACTTACTCAACACTTTAAACAATTAAGATGAAAAAAGTATTACCCTTTTTATTATTGGTTGTAGCCGTCGTGCTTGGCCTTTTTTATCCTTCAGTAGAAGTAATTAATGTTGCGGAAAACAAAATTGATACCGGAGATACCGCATGGTTATTGGTTGCGACAGCCTTAGTTTTATTAATGACACCTGGTCTTGCCTATTTCTATGGAGGGATGGTTAGAAAGAAAAATGTTATTTCTACTATGCTACAAAGTCTTGTATGTATGGGGCTTATAACTGTTTTGTGGGTCGTGTTTGGATTTAGTCTTGCTTTCGGAGAGGATATTGGAGGTGTTATAGGTAATCCGGGTACCTTTTTTATGATGAAGGGAATGGTGGGCAATGCCGTATGGCCTTTAGCGCCCACAATACCCTTGGTTTTATTTGCAATGTTCCAGTTAAAGTTTGCAGTAATTACACCAGCGTTAATTACCGGTGCTTTTGCGGAGCGAATTCGCTTTAACTCTTATCTTATTTTCCTTTGTTTGTTTATGGTTTGTATATATGTGCCTTTGGCGCATGCTACCTGGCATCCTCAAGGAATATTATTTGAACTAGGAGTGCTAGATTTCGCCGGCGGCACGGTGGTTCACATGTCGGCGGGTTGGGCTGCACTCGCTTCTGCTCTATTCTTAAAGAAGCGTACAACGCCCGCGCATACACCTGCGCGCGTAAGTTATGTCATTCTTGGAACCGGTTTATTATGGTTTGGCTGGTTTGGATTTAATGCAGGATCTGCAGTAGGCGCAGGTGCATTGGCTGCTACCGCTTTGGCTACTACTACCACAGCTTCGGCAGCAGCTGCAATGGCCTGGATATTTTTTGACATGGCGCGAGGTAAGAAGCCTTCTGCAATGGGTGCTTGTATTGGAGCTGTAGTTGGTTTGGTTGCGATAACTCCGGCCGCTGGTTTTGTTAGTGTTTCGCACTCTGTCATTATTGGGGTGGTTGCTGCAGTTATTAGTAATCTAGTTGTTTTATGGAGAACTCGTACAAATATTGATGATACCTTGGATGTGTTTCCATGTCACGGTGTTGGCGGAATGGTCGGAATGTTAATGACCGGCATTTTTGCTAACCAGGGTGTGAATTCAGCAAATACAACTGGTAATGGACTGTACTATGGGGAGACCAAGCTGTTTTTCGTGCATTTAATTGCCTTGGTTGCGGTTTCAGCCTTTGCTTTTATTGGTTCATATGTTTTACTGTTGGTAACAAATACAATAAGTCCTCTTCGGGTGTCGGCCAATGATGAAGAACTTGGGTTGGATATGAGTCAGCATGATGAAGAGTTGTAGTGGAAAAAGTAGTTAAAGATTTACTTTAGTCTTTAAAATAGATAAAAGCATTAGGCAAAAACTGCATTATTGTCGTTGCCTATCGATTTGGTTTAGTGTTGGGAGGGTTCAGCGGTTTCGTTGGCCCTCTTTTTTTTAAAAAATCATAAACTTTACTGATGTAGGTGATTTTAATGCTATTTTTATTAATAAAACTACCATGTTTGCTCATTTTTTGTGTTTAATAGTGGTTTTGGCGATTTTTTTTAAAAAAAATATAAGGAATTTATGAATTTTTAAAAAAATGACTAACTTTATTGCAGATATTATTCAATAACACTAAACAACTAAACAAAATGAGTAAATTATCAATCAAACAGATCATACCGTTCCTGGTATTGACTGCAGTGGCTTTGGCCTCAATCTTTATTCCTGTTCTGCCAAACTTTGACGACGGAGGAAAAATTTACAATGGAGCCGATATCGCATGGGTAGTGGTGGCAACAGCATTAGTCTTTTTAATGACCCCGGGCTTGGCATTTTTCTACGGTGGAATGGTTCATCGTAAAAATGTAATTTCTACCATGATTAAAAGTGTGGTAGCTGCTGGGATCGTAAGCGTACTATGGGTTGCAGTAGGTTTCAGTTTAGCTTTCGGAACTTCAATTGGGGGGCTCATTGGTGATCCATCAACTTTCTTGTTTTTTAAGGATGTAAATTCAGGAGCTCCATGGAGTCTTGCCCCTACTATTCCTTTAACTCTTTTTGCTTTATTTCAACTGATGTTTGCTATCATCACACCTGGATTGGTTGTAGGAGCTGTGGCAGAACGTATTAGATTCACTTCTTATATCTTATTTATCGTATTGTTCAGCTTATTTGTATATGCTCCCCTTGCACATTGGAGCTGGCATCCGGATGGATTTTTGTTCCAAATGGGGGTTCTTGACTTTGCCGGGGGCACAGTTGTTCACATTTCTGCCGGATGTGCTGCTTTAGCCGGAGCACTGGTTTTAAAACGTCGTACATCTCACTTAGAGCAAAGAGAAATTCCACCAGCTAACATTCCGTACGTACTTATTGGTACTGGTTTATTATGGTTTGGCTGGTTTGGTTTCAATGCCGGATCTGCATTAGGAGCTAACGCTTTAGCAGTTTCTGCATTTGCAACAACAAATACTGCTGCTGGTGCTGCTGGTTTATCATGGATGTTTTTTGATGTGATTAGAGGTAAAAAGCCATCTGTACTTGGATTTTGTATCGGTGCAGTAGTAGGTTTAGTTGCTATAACTCCTGCTGCAGGTTTTGTCGCAATACCACAAAGTATCTTTATCGGCTTTATAGCTGCTATAATTTCAAATATCGCTGTACACTACAAGCAAAAATCTTCTCTTGATGATACTTTAGATGTTTTTCCTTGCCATGGCTTAGGAGGTATTGTCGGAATGATATTAACTGGAGTATTCGCTACTAAAACGGTAAATGGCGCTGGTGCAGACGGATTATTTTATGGAAATGCTGAGTTTTTCTTCACCCAGTTAAAAGGTTTAGTAATCGTTGTTGCATATAGCTTCACTGTTTCCTTTATCATTTTCAAGCTTATCAATTTGATTCAGCCAATTCGCGTTTCACTAGAAGATGAAGAACTTGGATTGGATGCTTCTCAGCATAACGAAAAATACTTACAAGGTACCTTGTTGGTAAATAATAATGGTAAAACCGTTGAGCGGGACATTAAAGTATTTGAAAAAGACGTAATAGAAAACTAATCGGAAAAACGCATATAAAGACCTTATTTAACAATCAAAAAAAGCAACATGTTTAGAAAAGTACTTTCGTTTATTGCATTAGCAGGTGTATCATATGCTAATGCTCAAGATTCAACATCTACGCCACTAACCATTTCAGGTTCAGTTGATACGTATTACAAGTATGATTTTGCAAAAGTTCCTAATATCGGAACCAGTTTTGCAACAGATCAAAACTCAGTATCCTTAGGTATGATTGATGTAGCTTTGAAAAAAACTACAGGAAAAGCATCTTTTGTGGGGGAGGTATCTTTTGGTCCCAGAGGGCAATATCAATCAATTCCAAACGGTGATGGTATTGATGTTAATTCTTTCCACATTCAGAATCTGTATGCCACTTACGCCTTCACAGATAAGTTTTCAATGACTGCAGGGTACATGGGTACTTTTGTTGGATACGAAGTTATTTCTCCTGTTGGAAACTTTAACTATTCAACTTCTTATCTGTTCACTAATGGGCCATTCCAAAATGCGGGTATTAAAGCTAATTATGCTCTTTCAAGCAAAGTTGGGTTAATGGTAGGTTTATTCAATAATTCCTGGAATAACTATAAAGCAGATCCTATCTCTGGAGTGAGCACATTTGGTGCGCAATTATCTTTATCTCCGGTTGAAGGATGGAGCGCTTATCTTAACTTGTTAACAGGTTACGATTCTGGTACTATTTTGGACCTGACTACAGCTTATCAAATTACAGATAAATTCAAACTGGGTTTAAATGCTGCTGACTGGTCTGCAGGGATGGGTACTGATGATACTGGTTATTACGGCGCAGCCTTATATCCGTCATTTGCTATAACTGATGGGTTTGCTTTAGGCCTTCGCGGCGAGTACTTTAAAACTAAAAAGAATGATGGCGTTCTTGTTGGCGCTCCTGCTGATGAAAGTGTAACCTCATTAACATTCTCTGGTAATTTAAAATCTGGCGGTTTAACTTTTATCCCAGAATTTAGGCTGGATAATGGAAGTGTAGATTTATTCTTTAAAGAGAATGGTAATACTACCAAATCTGCTTCACAATTCTCTTTAGCTGTAGTTTACGCTTTTTAATTGAAACATTTCGATTAGATTTAAAAAGGCCGGAAATTTCCGGCCTTTTTAGGTTTCAAATATGATGCATGCTAATGAAGTTTAGAATTTAATCATATTTCTGAACAGAGAGCAGGGCTGAACAGGCATCAATTTCGATCGAGCAAATGTGACGGGGGGCTGATGGGAAGGCTGACTCAATTTACAACCGAATAGAAACAAAAAAAGCCGGAATCCTCCGGCTTTTTTTGTTATGTTTTTATGATTCCTATTTTTCCATTTGTTCAATCACAGCCTGGGTTACTCCTGTAAAAGAGAAACCTCCATCATGGAATAGATTCTGCATTGTTACCATTTTAGTCAAATCAGAGAATAATGTAACTGTATAATCAGCACATTGATCTGCAGACGCATTACCCAATGGCGACATCTTCTCAGCATAATTCACAAACCCATCAAACCCTTTTACTCCTGATCCCGCAGTTGTACGTGTAGGTGATTGAGAAATAGTATTAATCCTTACATTCTTTTTAACACCATACTGATAACCGAAGTTCCGTGCGATACTTTCTAACATTGCTTTCCCATCCGCCATGTCATTGTAATCAGGGAATACACGTTGAGCAGCGATGTAGGATAAGGCTACCACTGATCCCCATTCATTAATAGCATCATGTTTCATTGCTAATTTTAGCACACGATGTAAACTGATTGCCGAAATGTCTAAGCCTTTATGAGTGAAATCGTAATTGTTTTCAGTATAATGGATACCTTTTCTAACATTTATACTCATTCCAATAGAATGTAAAATGAAGTCTACACCTCCGCCGAAATGCTCTTTCGTTTTTATCAAAAGGTTTTCTACATCCTCCTCACTGGTAACGTCAGCCGGAATCACCGGAGCGTTACATAGCTCAGCAAGTTTATTTATTTCACCCATCCGCATAGCGATAGGGGCGTTGGTTAAAACAATTTCAGCGCCTTCTTCAACGCAACGTAATGCCGTTTTCCAGGCAATAGATTTTTCATCCAGAGCACCGAATATAATCCCTTTTTTACCTTTCAGTAAGTTATAAGCCATATTTGTAAATTTCTGCGCTAAAATAGCGAATTAATTGATTTGTGTGACACAATCTGGTAAACTATCATTTAACTTTTAAATTTAAATTCAATAGTTCCTTAGCATGCTGAAGTGCCGCTTCACCAGGGTTTTCTCCGCTTAACATTTTACCGATTTCTAGGACTCTTTCCTCCAAAGTCAACAGACGAATATTCGTGTGAGTCTTATCGTGCTGATCGTCTTTATAAACCCAATAATGAGCTTCTCCTTTGCTGGCTATTTGGGGTAGATGTGTTATGGCTATCACCTGCATAGTGTCAGAGAGCCGTTCCATAATAGCGCCTACTTTTAACGCTACTTCTCCCGAGATGCCCGTATCTATCTCATCGAAGATTATAGTCGGCAATGCAATGTGCCGGGAGATTAAAGATTTAATAGTTAGCATTAAGCGTGAAAGTTCACCGCCGGAAGCTACCTTATTCATAGGAGCGACCATCTGACCTTTATTAGCAGAAAAAAGGAATTCCAGTTTATTCCGCCCAAACGCATTAAACATGCCCTCATTCAAAAGCTCATTATGAATTTCCAGTGCCGAATGGGGCATGCCTGCTTCCGCAAGTGTTTCTCGTATTTTTTCCTCAATTCCGGGAATTATTTCGTTTCTGCTCGCCGAAAGGGTTTCCGAAACGATATTTAACTCAGCATAAAGATCCTTTACCTCTTTTTCTAAGTTAACTATTTCGTCGTCCGTAATTGTGATCGAGTCAATTCTGTTTCTAATTTCCTGATAGATACCCAATAACTCTTCGACCGTATTTACATGGTGTTTTTTCTGCAGATTGTAAATGGTACTTAACCTGTTACTGATTTCGATGGACCGAGCTTCATTAACTACGGTTCTCTGTTCCAAATACGATACTTCCGCGGCGATGTCTTTTAACTCAATCAAACAGCTCTGAAGTCTCTCAGCAAGCATTTCGCCCTCCTTTAAATACTTACTAGCCTGCTGAAGGTGAGACAGCGATTCTTTTAGCTGTATAACCATTGCCTGGTCCCCTTCACTTAAAATATAGGCAGCGGAAAGAAGGTTGCGCTTTATTTCTTCAGCATGAGTTAAAGTCTCAAGCTCTTGCTCAAGTGTTTCCTGTTCATTATCAGCAAGGTTTACCTCCTCAAATTCATCCACCTGGAACTGAAGATAATCGAGTTCGGACTTTGCTTTCCGACTAGTCTCTTTCAAATCATTCAGCTTTCGCTGACTCTCCTGATATGTTCTGAACTTTTTTTGATATTCGAAGAGCAGGGCTTCATTGGCGGCTAGAGTATCAACAACCAGCCGTTGAAAGCTTTCGTCATTGATTTCAAAAGTCGCATGTTGCGAATGGATATCGATTAATAATTCGCCAAGCTGTTTTAGTGTAGTTAGATTTACAGGTGTGTCGTTTATAAATGATCGCGATTTTCCCTCCGAAGATATTTCCCTTCTTAAAACAGTTTCTTCTTCATAGTCAAGTTCATTCTCTTCAAAAAACGATTGAAGATTGTAGCCTTGTATTTTGAAGTAACCTTCAATAATGCACTTTTTTTGTTGGTTGAAAAAGTACCGGCTTTCGGCCCGGTTTCCCAAAATAAGTGACAAAGCGCCCATAATGATGGATTTACCTGCACCGGTTTCACCTGTTAGTATATTTAGTCCCGTTGAAAATGAAATATCAAGGTCTTCTATTAAAGCATAATTGCGAATGATAAGACGATTGAGCATAGTTTAGTAAAAGTATCACATTTAGATTAACGAGCTGCACGTTTTAGAACATCGTATTTGGTTACATTGGCAGGATCCAGAACGGATAAGATATTATAGGCATTCATTCTTTCCTTTGGATCGGATTGGCTTAAAAGATTCACCAGTTCATCCGCTTTGGCGGTAAAGAATAATTGATTTAACATAGCCCCCTGTTTTAGTTTGTCTATCTTTTGGAGTTGTGGAAGTACGCCTAATATTTCCTTCCTTCCTTTTGATTGATTATCATACATCACATCCAGGCCCAACCTATGGTAGTTATACAGGGATTCCCTAATCGGATTATATGCCTTGTTGGTTAAGTTCTCCGCGAGCCAATATCTGTTTTTCAGGCTTTCGAAAGCCTTCCATCCCGGAAACGGGGCATTTTGCGAGTTGTTTATAATTGTTTGTGCCTTAGCGTATAAAGCACTTCCGCCAAACTTTGAAAAGGTGTCATAATCTAAGCCAACAATTATATAGGCGTAAAAAGCCAGTAATGAACTCAGGTTATTGATGTAGTTCTGATCAGAATAATCAAGTGGTTGGCCTTCTGTGTAATTAAATGCGAATTCTTTGTCGCTATAATTTAATACAGTGCTGTTAAAAGTGCTGCCATAAACAGGTCTGCTTGACTGGATTTGCGCATCGGCTTTAAAATTGGCTCCGCCATCCCACTCAGTTATATTTATTACGAAATTGCAATCTATTCGTTCCTGTGCCTGGAAATTGTCTGCAGACCATCGTCTTGTATTCAGGAAATCCCGCATCGACACTTCTAACATATCCAATACTCTCCTGTTGGTGTTTTGAATTTGCTGGGAAAGGATTTGAACGCGAGCATTCAATTCTTGTGAATGAGCATAATTTGCAAGTGCAATGAGAGCTAATATTATTACGGAGATTCGTTTTAACATTTATATCAAGTCTATAATTTTCTGGCAAATGTCTTTAGCAACCTCCTGTTTGGTTTTTAACGAGTAGGTCGTTAGTTCTAAATTTTTGTCAATGATGGTCACCTTATTAGTATCAGCTTTAAAGCCCGCACCTTTATCTTTTAAAGAATTCAAAACTATAAAATCAAGATTTTTTCTTAGTAATTTATCCTTTGCATTCTCCTCTTCATTTTCGGTTTCAAGTGCAAATCCTACTAAAATCTGATTTCTTTGCTTTCTTTTTCCGAGTTCCGAGAGGATGTCTGTAGTTTTTACCAGCTCGAGGTTAAATTCGGAATTCTGTTTCTTTATTTTTTCCGTCGAGATTTCCTTAGGCCTGTAATCAGCAACAGCTGCACTCATAATTGTAATGTTGCTCTCGTTAAAGTGTTGTACCACCTCATTCAGCATTTCGGCGGACGAACCTACATCAATACGTACAATACTATTACTTATTGTTCTTTCTGAGCTTGGACCGGAAATTAACACTACCTCTGCACCTTGCCTGGACAATTCTTCTGCCAAGGCAAATCCCATTTTTCCGGAAGAATGATTCCCAATAAAACGAACGGGATCTATGGGCTCATAAGTAGGACCTGCAGTAATCAAGGCCCGTTTCCCCGATAAAGGAAGAGTTTTTTTTATATGAGCTTCCAAAAATGATACAATCTCTTCCGGTTCGGCCATACGTCCTTCACCAACTAAGCCGCTTGCTAATTCGCCATATCCCGGGTTTATTTGAATATTGCCGTATTGTTCTAACCTCGAAATACTTTCTTGCGTCGAAGGATGTTTCCACATGTCCAGATCCATCGCCGGAGCAAAGTATACGGGACATTTTGCAGAAAGGTAAGTAGCCACAAGTAGATTATCGCACAGTCCGTTTGCCAGTTTAGCCAGAGTATTGGCAGTGGCAGGAGCGAGGATTAAATAATCTGCCCACAAGCCAAAATCTACATGGTTATTCCACTCGCCGGTAGCTTCATTAAAATAATCAGAATAAACCGGGTTTTTAGAGAGGGTAGAAAGAGTAAGGGGGGTAATAAAGCTTTTCGCCTCATTTGTCATTATCACTTTAACATTTGCTCCCGATTTAACAAGTAACCGGGTTAGGTAAGCTGATTTGTAACTTGCTATACTGCCGCAAACGCCAAGTAATATATTTTTTCCTTTAAGCATATTATATGCCCAAACTTACATAAAAAATTGCCTTTAAATCTTATGTGTAAGAATTCAAAAGCAATTTTTTAAGAAGATTAACAAGACTAAGCTTGTTCCTTAGAAGGATTTCTAAAGTATATTTTGTCGTTCAAAAACTCATCAACAGCAATAAGCGTTGGCTTTGGTAAACGCTCATAGTGTTTGGATATTTCTATCTGTTCACGGTTTTCGAAAATTTCTTCAAGGTTGTCATTTGAAGATGCAAATTCAGATAATTTACCATTCAGTTCTTCCTTCAGGTTATTTGAAATCTGATTTGCTCTCTTAGCAATGATAACCAGTGATTCATATATATTATCCGTTTTCTCATCAAGTTGACGAACATCACGTGTGATGGTACTTGTTGGTACTGTATTTTTAGGAGTATTCATATTAATTTCAATTTTGTGTTGTATCTGCCTGTTTCTCTTTATCTTTTGGCGCCATCATAGACGCTAGCGATTTCTTTACTGCAATTATATCTCGTTCCGAATTCTTTTTGATCGCCTGAACTTCTTTTAAATATACGCTATTGGGATAATCCTCTTCGAACTCGGTTGCAAATAAGATGGCCTCATTAAAGCGCTCTTCCTGGCGTGTTTCTAAACTGTTTTCAGCATATTGTTGCTGTGCTTTTACAGTTAAATATTCCATCTCTTCGGCGTATTTTGTATCAGGGAAGTCTCTCAATGAATTCTTAAATGCTACCACTGCTGATTTGAAATCACCAATGTCATAATAGAGCTTAGCGTTCGCATATGATTTTTTCTCAAGCTTATCGCGTAAGTTAGCTATTAAAGTACTGGCCTCTGCAACACGTTCGCTTTTTGGATACAAGTTAATAAACAATTGCAACGCTTCAATGGCCCGTATAGTGTTTTCCTGATCCAGCGTGTAATTCGGAGACTCAAGATAAAAGCAGTAAGCAGAAATGAATCGGCTTTCTTCCGCTTTTGGACTATTGGGGTAGGTGTCAGCAAAAACTTTAAACTGGTAGCGCGCTGTTGCGTAGTCCTTTAATTTGTAATTAGTGTAAGCAAAGTAGTACGACAGATCCTCAGCTTCGGCTCGCCCACGATATGCCTGCATAAGATCATCAAATAATATCAGAGCTTTATTATAGTCGCCCTTATTATATAAGCGCAAAGCCTCCTGGTATTTTTTTGCTGTATTGGTGCTTTGCTGCAGTTTTTCAAACTTGCTTTTACAGCCAGCAACAATAGTTATTAAAAGGATTAAACAATACGTTAAAAATTGCTTGTTTTTAAACATTGCGCAAAGATAGGTTAATTTCAATTTAATTTCAATAAATTAATCGGCCTCTAAAGTATCTTAAAATTAGATTCCTATGGTTCCTTTAACATACTTTAACATCTATTCCTTTTCGAGTAGTTATACCTTATATATATAGGATAGTACCAAAACGGTTTTATGCAGGCGCTGGTATAGATATGAGCACCGGTGTTCTTTGAACAGATTTAGGTTAGCAACCGGAGGCCGATCCGGAAAAGAACCATTGTTTTTTCCTTACGGCAATAATTGTCCGGGTTAGGGGCGTATTAGGGGTATTTCTCCAAGGAGCACTTTCATAGAATAGGTATATAAAGGAGATATCAGCGTTTTCCTCCTCCGAATATCTGGTAAAGAGAAATAAAAAAGTTCTTGACAAGGGTTTAAAAAGTGCTTAACTTTAATGT
>CAMPKC010000087.1 GCA_946887045.1 uncultured Sphingobacteriaceae bacterium
TTATTAAATGGATATATAGTCGGAATTGCTTTTTATCTACTTTTTTCTACGACCTTGTTAGTAATGATAAGCCGAGGCAGCGTTTTTTTTAATGTTATGGAGCCTCTGCTTCTTGGCTTACAATTGTGCCTGTTCAATCGTATCGATAAAATAGCTGTGATTCTTTTATTCACAGGATTTTCGATTTTATTCTTCTTTCAATCGATAGCGACCTATCCTGATCTTTTTCTTCCTTATAAAGGTCTTTTTATTAATTCGGATTTTGAGAGAACTATGCATTAGGCCACTTAAAAGGGTTTGTTTCGTGCATTTTTGTAAAATATTTGTCCCGCTGGATTTTGGTAATGGTATTAGGTATATTTGTCCGAAATAAACTGACGGGTAGTTCATATTAATATAAAATGATTATAGTAATCAATGCTACAGCATTAGGAACGAGTGGCGCGTTAACAATTTTAAAGCAGTTTATAGAGGCTATTCCTAATGATGAATTTCAGTATATTGTTTTTATTGATAACGGATTGAACTTTCAGTTAAAACAGAAAAATATTAAGGTAATTGAAGTATGTATAAAATCGAAGAGTCAGCGGTTTTTGTGGGATACATTTAATTTGAAACGTTGGTTGAAAACTAATAATATTAAACCTGCGGCGACGATTTCTCTGCAGAATACAAATTTCAGAACAAATAGAAATCTGCCCAATTTTATTTACTATCACAACTCTATTCCTTTTTCAAAAGCAAAATGGAGCCTTTTTTCACGTCATGAAAGGGGGCTTTGGTTTTATAAGCATATCTATCCATTCTTTGTGCGCCTGTTCATTAATAGGAACACTGAAGTTTTTGTTCAGACTGACATTATTAAAGAGGATTTCGCAAATTTTTACGGCTTTTCAAAGGATCGAATCCATGTCATTACTCCCGAGGTTAAATTTCCAGATTTAGCACAAGCAGAAAAATGCTTATTAGACAAAAATCATCTGAATTTATTTTATCCTGCAACAGGTTTTATTTATAAAAATCACAAAATACTCATTCAGGCTTTGAATAACCTTGAAGTATTATGCCAAAAGCAAGTTACGCTTCATCTAACTTGCGAACGGCACGATTTAGCCAAGTTGAATGTAGATTCCAGTGCATCTTTTCGAATTAATTTTATGGGTAAAATATCGTTCAGCAAGGTTTTAGGAATGTACAAACATGCCGATGCGTTGGTTTTTCCAAGTTACATTGAAACTTTAGGCTTACCTCTTCTGGAAGCGGGCTATGTAGGAATGCCAATAGTTGTTGCAGATCTTGCATATTCTCATGAAGTTTTGGACTGCTATGAGGGTGCAAGGTTTGCTAAGCATGATGATGTGATGCAATGGACTGAAGAAATTGTGAAGCTATTTCCACTAAAAGGATTTCGATTTAAACCTTTAGATACTAAAAAGTCGAATTCCTGGCCCGAATTATTTAATATTGTTAAAGCTAGAATTGGATGATCTACTTTTCGCTATAGTGGGCAAATTTTTTTTGAAAAGAGATAGTGGTTTTTAATGAGAGAATATAGGATTTGTATTCTGTTTGATAAGGTTACAGACTTAATTTAGTTTTTGATTGTTGGGTCTTGTCTGATTGTATGAGTTCCGGTTATCGAAAACGATAATTTATTAAGTATCAGTCGGTTGCGTGCTTATGTGATCATTTGGTTATTGAAGTAAATAAAGGTGGTTTAAAAAATTTTAATAGGTAGTAATCAGTTTATGTTTAAAAATAAAATATTATTAATAACGGGTGGTACAGGATCTTTTGGTAATGCTGTATTAAATCGCTTTCTACATACAGATATAGGAGAAATTCGAATTTTTAGCCGCGATGAGAAGAAACAACACGACATGCGGGTAAGTTTAAATAACTCAAAACTGAAGTTTTATATTGGCGATGTAAGAGATTATAACAGCATTGAGAGAGCGATGCGTGGGGTTGACTATGTATTTCATGCTGCCGCTTTGAAACAGGTTCCTTCATGTGAGTTCTTTCCAATAGAGGCGACTAAAACAAATGTTTTTGGAACACAAAATACTATCGACGCCGCAATTGCAAATAAAGTCTCTAAAGTTATCTGTTTAAGTACAGATAAGGCTGCTTATCCTATCAACGCTATGGGGATTTCGAAAGCACTTATGGAAAAAGTTGCTATTGCGGCGTCGCGAAATATCCCTAAGAATTTAACCACTGTCTGTCTGACCCGCTACGGTAACGTAATGGGTTCAAGAGGATCGGTGATTCCTTTATTTCTTCAACAAATTCAAAATGGCGAAGCCGTTACCATTACTGATCCGAATATGACTCGTTTTTTGATGTCATTAGAAGAAGCGGTAGATTTGGTGTTATTTGCATTCGAACATGCTAATCAGGGCGACTTGTTTGTAAATAAGGCTCCTGCGGGCACCATTGGTGATTTAGCTCAAGCATTGAAGGAGCTCTGCAAGGCTTCTAATAAAATTAATATTATTGGAACCCGTCATGGGGAGAAATTGTATGAAACATTATGTACCCGCGAAGAAATGCTAAAAGCAGAAGACATGGGAAGTTTTTATAGAATTCCAGCCGACAACAGAGATTTAAATTATAATCAATACTTCTCTGAAGGGGAGCAAGACATTTCAAAAATAGACGATTATCATTCTCACAATACCAAGCGGGAGGATGTCGAAGGAATGAAAAAATTACTTATGAAGTTACCACTAATACGTAAAGAGGTTTTACTCGAGACTAATATTGTCGAATACACTGGCTAAAAATTATGGAAGGAATTTTAACGGCCGAATTAATCATAGGAGCAAAACATGTTGATAAGCGAGGTACACTAATTTTTTTTAATGAATTAAGTTTAGAACCGGTGAAGCGTTTCTATGTCGTTGAACCTGACAATAAAGATACAGTTAGAGCCTGGCAGGGTCATAAAAAAGAGCAGAAATGGTTTTATGTTCTTTCAGGATCTTTTAAAGTAGTTTTATTGAAGCCTGATAATTGGGAAATTCCTGGCGAAAATCTGGATCTACAAGAATTTAACCTTTCAAAGGATATCAATCAAATTCTGCACATTCCAGGTGGTTTTGTTAATGGTTTTCAAGCTCTTGAGCTGAATTCGAGATTGATGGTTTTTTCTGATTCCACGCTTTCAAAATCGATTGCGGATGATTTTAGGTTCGATAAGAGTCTTTGGTATGAATGGAGAAATTAATCTCCCAAGAGCAAATTAGCGAGATATGAGCAAATTGAAGGTAGCCACAATAGTTGGTACCAGGCCGGAAATCATCAGATTGGCCGAATGTATAAAAAAGTGCGATATGTTTTTTGATCATATATTGATCCATACCGGACAGAATTATGATTATGAACTTAATGAGATCTTCTTTGAAGATCTAGAACTGAGAAAACCCGATTATTTTTTGAGTGTGGCAGGTAATCACCTCGGTGAAACTATCGGCAATGTAATTGCGAAATCTTATGAGGTTTTGTTGAATGAAATGCCTGATGCTCTATTGGTTCTTGGTGATACAAATAGTGTTCTGTGTACGATAGCTGCAAAGCGTTTGAAAATTCCAATTTTCCACATGGAAGCTGGAAACAGGTGCTTTGATCAAAATGTACCAGAGGAAATTAACAGAAGGATTTCCGATCATATTAGTGATATTAATTTAACTTACACAGAACATAGCCGCCGATATTTATTGAGTGAAGGATTTAGAAAGGATCATGTGTTTGTGATCGGCTCACCGTTGAATGAGGTACTAAAAAAATACTCATCCCAAATCGAGGGTTCTGAAGTTTTAAGTAAGCTGGATTTACAGCCAAATAAGTTTATTGTAGTTAGTGCACACCGGGAAGAAAATATTGATTTAAAGAATCATTTTGACATTCTTGTCAAAAGTTTAAATTCGGTGGCAGAAAAATATCAAATGTCTATTATATTTTCCACTCACCCAAGAACTCAAAAGCGGATAAAGGAGAAGGACATTCAATTTCATCCTTTGATAAAAAATATTCAGCCTTTAGGATTTTTCGATTATGTGAATTTACAAAAACAAGCCTTTGTCGTTTTATCGGATAGCGGAACTATTAGTGAAGAATCGGCTATGATGGGATTTCCTGCGATTAGCATCCGAACTAGTACTGAGCGACCTGAGGCTATTGATGCTGGAAGTATTGTCTTAGGAGGAATTAGTACGAATCAGATATTGCAATCTATTGAAATTGTAAAGGGAACTCAAAGCACTAAATCTGAACTTCCATGGGAATATAAGGTAGAAAATACCTCCGATAGGGTATTAAGGTTAATTCAAAGCTATACATCAATTGTAAATAGAGTAACCTGGAATAAATGAAAAAAGTTCTGATAATTGGGTCCAAAGGCATGGCTGGTCATGTAATTTATCATTTTTTAAGAAATGAAACAGACTTTGAAATTATTGACATAGCCCGTGATAATGATTTGCATGCACCCACGTATCAGTTGGACGTATCGGAGTTCAAAAGAATGACTAGTGTCCTGATTGAAGAAATGCCGGACGTGGTTATAAATTGCATTGGCGTGTTGAATAAAGATGCAGAAGATCATCCCGATAAATCGGTTTTATTAAATACCTATCTACCCCATTTTCTTGCTCAAAGAGGTAACGAAATCGGATTTAAACTTATTCATATTAGTACAGACTGTGTATTCAGTGGCCAAAGAGGAAGTTATACTGAATCGAGCGAAAAAGATGGGAAAGGGTTTTATGCACAAACAAAATCCTTAGGCGAGGTCTGTTATGGTAGACATTTAACGCTAAGAACATCTATAATTGGACCGGAATTGAAAGATAATGGAATTGGCCTGTTTCATTGGTTCATGAGACAACGGGGTAAGCTTAAAGGCTATACAAAGGCCTATTGGACAGGGGTTACCACTTTAGAGCTGGCAAAAGCTATTATTGCTGCTATCAGACAAGATATATCCGGTTTACATCACTTGGTTAATGATAGTAAAATTAATAAGTACAATTTGATTTTATTGTTTAAAACTGTATTTTCAAAAAGAGAGATCGAGATCGAACCTTTCGATGATTATACAGTGGATAAATCTTTAATAAGAACGAATAGAGATTTCAATTATAGTGTATCTTCATATGAAGTAATGGTCGAGGAAATGAAAAATTGGATTGCGAAATATCCTGAATTGTATAAATATTCGTAACGGTGTTTTTTTCTATGTATAACTTACCTTTTTTAGAAGTCAACGAGTGAGGATCCTTATTGTTACTCAATACTTTTGGCCCGAAAATTTTAGAATAAATGATCTTTCAATAGCCTTGACGGAACGAGGACATGAAGTAGTTGTGCTGACTGGTAAGCCTAATTACCCCCAGGGGAAATTCTATAAAAATTATTCGTTTTTTTCAAATAGGACTGAAGTTTGGAAAAATATTAAGATATATCGTTCCCCAATAATTCCCCGGGGCAAGGCTGGTCGCTTAAGATTACTGCTTAATTATTTTTCATTTGCATTTTTTAACTCTATTAGGGGACTTTCAATAAAAGGTAATTTTGACAAGATACTGGTGTATGAGCCTTCTCCGATCACGGTAGGGCTTCCTGCTATAGTAATGAAATGGCGTAAAAATGCTCCTATTTACTTTTGGGTACAAGACCTGTGGCCACAAAGTGTAACAGCCGCAGGGGGGATGAATAACAAAACTGTTATTACTCTTTTAGATAAGCTTACCCGATGGATTTACAAAAAGAGTGATAAAGTTTTAATCCAATCAGAGGGATTCAGAGATATTATTAAAGAACAGGGCGTAAAGAACGACGATATTGAATTTTATCCTAACTCTGTTGAAGGTCTGTTTTCTGTTACCATGCCTAAGCCAGATACGCTTTCCAAACTGCCAAAGGGCTTTAAAATAATGTTCGCCGGGAATATTGGCGAATCACAAGATTTTGAAACTATTGTAGAAGCAGCTAAAATAGTCGCTTTAACGAATCGTGACATTCAATGGATAATATTGGGTAATGGAAGGAAATATCATTATGTAGAATCGAAGATTAAAGAATATGGTTTAAATGACAACTTTCATTTGCTAGGATCTCACCCTGTGGAATCAATGCCTGATTTTTTTGCTTGTGCTGATTGTCTATTAGTAAGTCTTAAACGAGATTATATATTTAGTTTAACGATTCCTTCTAAAATTCAGTCTTACCTGGCTTGTGGTAAACCTATCTTAGCCTCGTTAGATGGCGAAGGCGGCCGGATAGTTAATGAGGCCAAGGCAGGTTTAATCGTTGAGGCTGAGAATCCTGACAAATTAGCTATGAAAGCCTTGGAATTCTTTGATTTAGCGGAGGGAGAGCGAAAGCAAATGGGGAATAATGGCAGGAAGTATTTCGAAGAAAATTTTGAGAGGGAGCTATTAGTTAGTCGTTTGGAGGATATTTTCACTAAAGGATGAAGAAAGTATTTGTAACTGGTTTCACAGGTTTTGTGGGAACAAATCTTTTAGGCTTCTTAGAGAGTTATACGGAGTCGCTTCAGCCGGAGGGTTTAGACTTAAGAACACAACCGGATCTTTTCAAACACTCCGGGGGGGTGATTGTCCATCTTGCAGGTAAAGCGCATGATATCAAAAAGGTTTCTAAACCCGAGGAATATTATCAAGTTAATTATGAATTAACAAAGAGCCTTTATGATGCTTTTTTGCAGTCAACCGCATCTAAATTCATTTTTGTAAGCTCGGTAAAAGCAGCAGCAGACTCGATAAATGATATTTTGTCGGAAAATACGATCGCAAATCCTCAGACTCATTATGGTAAGTCAAAGCTTTTCGCTGAAGATTATATCCAAAGTCAACCTTTGCCTGCTGGTAAATCATATTACATCCTTCGTCCTTGTATGATCCATGGTCCAGGCAACAAGGGAAACTTGAATCTCTTGTATAGTTTTGTTTCCCAGGGAATTCCATATCCATTAGCCTCCTTTTCAAATAAACGTTCATTTTTAAGCGTAGAAAACCTTTGCTTTATCATCAAAGAAATTCTCGAAAGAGATGATATTTCATCAGGAGTTTATAACGTAGCAGATGATGAGCCGCTGTCGACAAATGAAGTAGTAACGCTTTTGGCAGAGGCTCAAAACAGGTCGCCTCGTTTGTTAAATATTCCTCAAAATATAATTTTAGCACTCGCTAAAATTGGAGACAAACTGCGTTTACCACTGACTACGGAACGGCTTCAAAAACTAACAGAGAATTTTGTTGTAAGCAACGATAAAATTAAGTCAGTTTTAAAAAAGGATTTACCTCTGTCGGCCCGGGAGGGAATTTTAAGAACAGCTCATTCCTTTAAAGATAGAGGATAACATCCTCTTACGAAGATCAATGAAAGTAACAGAAACAAAATTAAAGGGTTGTTATATTATAGAACCTAAAGTATTCAAAGATTCCCGCGGATATTTTTTCGAGAGCTTTAATGCCGAAAAATTTGAAGAACTCACAGGCCAGAATGGACACTTTGTACAGGATAATCAGTCCGCCTCTACTTACGGTGTAGTTCGTGGACTTCATTTTCAAAGGGGAGAGCATGCACAAGCAAAATTAGTTAGGGTTTTGGAGGGCATGGTGCTGGATGTAGCAGTTGATATCAGAGAAGGATCAGGGACTTATGGGCAATATGTGAGTTTAAAACTTTCCGCAGAAAATAATTTGCAGCTGTATATTCCAAGGGGCTTTGCCCATGGTTTTTCGGTATTAAGTGAAAGGGCTGTATTTTCGTATAAGTGTGATAATGGCTACAATAAAGAATCGGAAGGTGGAATTCGTTTTGATGATCCTTTGTTAAATATAGATTGGGGGATACCTCAGGATAAGATGCAGCTTTCTGATAAGGATTTGATTTTGCCGTTTTTAAGGGAAGGACATTTGATTTGAGGTTTTCGTGAGAGGAAGTGGGTGGTTGATGTTGTTAGGTTTTATTTTGCTCAGCATTAGGATTCCTGCGTTCGCAGGACTGACGTTGGAAGAAGATTGTTGGTAAAAGACGATCCGGGTTCAGGGTTTATTTTGCTGAGCATTAAGATTCCCGCCTTCGCGGGAATGACGAGAGATTGGAGGAATGATGAGGGTTTCGCAATGACCGGGGGCCGGGCGACGGGGAGTGGTTATTTATTTGGAAAGAATTACCTTTGTCGGCTCGGGAAGGAATTTAGTCCACCCGTTCATTCAAAAATGCCTGAAGTACTTATCTATTTAATTATTTTAATTTCCCTTTTCTTCCTGGAACTGGTTTATTTCCGTATTGCCTTCCAGTATAAAATCATAGACAAACCCAATGACCGCAGTTCACACAAGAAAATCACCATCCGTGGGGGTGGAGTGATTTTCAGTATAGCTGCCTTGTTATGGTTTTTTTATTCTGGGTTTTCCTATCCTTACTTTCTTTCAGGCCTGCTGCTTATCGCTTTCATCAGCTTTTTGGATGATCTGCATACGCTGAAAAGTGGCTTACGCTCATTAGTTCATATTGTGGCTGTTAGTTTATTGTTGTATCAGTTGAGGCTGGATCTGGCCTGGTACTGGCTGCCGATGATCTTAATTCTAATTGTGGGTACGATTAATGCCTATAATTTTATGGATGGGATTAATGGAATTACAGGAGGTTACAGTTTGATATTGCTGGGTAGTTTGTTTTACATCAACCGCTATGTAGAAGCTTTTACCTCAGAAAGTCTGTTAATCTTTAGTATTCTTTCCTTGCTGGTGTTCAACTTTTTTAATTTCCGCAGGAAAGCTAAATGCTTTGCCGGTGATGTGGGGAGTGTGACTATTGCCTTTATAATCTGCTTTTTATTGATTCAATTGATTGTGCAGACGCAAAATGTGCTGTTTGTTGGCTTTCTCTTAATCTACGGATTGGATGCTGTTACAACCATAGGGTTTCGACTGATCAGGAAGGAGAATATTTTCGAGGCGCATCGTACGCATTTTTACCAGTATCTGGCTAATGAAAGGAAATGGCTGCATTTATGGGTGTCGGGGATGTATGCAGCATTACAATTGATTGTTAATGGTTTGGTGATAGTGGGTTATAAGTATATTGGAGGGTTTGAGAGGAGTTTGGTGGTTTTAGTGGGGGTAGGATGTGTTGTTGGGGTTGGGTTTGTTTTATTAAGGGTGGTTGCTGAAGGGAAGGAAAGGTTGTTTGGAAGGGGGAGTGAGGGTTCTGGATTGGAGAGGGTTGGGTGAGGATTTTTACGTCGTGAGTTCGGTGGGTAGCTACCCTAAAATAGGTGAGTCGGTAGTTTTGCCAGCAATCGGTGGCGGGATTAATCGTGTCATTTAGTAGCTGAGCGAATCGGCGATTGTAAAGCTTGGTGGGGTAGGGTTATCTAGTTTTGATAATTATGGCATGAATGGGTTTTTTGTTTTGCCCTCATTGCCGGGCAGGCTAGTAACTTTTGTCTTGAAACAAAAGTCACCAAAAGTTCAAGACGACAACGATCCTTCGGCGCTCAAGGGCCAGCACCCGGCTCGGCGTTCT
>CAMPKC010000088.1 GCA_946887045.1 uncultured Sphingobacteriaceae bacterium
AATTATATGCTTATTAAGAATTCCTTAAAAGAACTGGTGATTTTAAAAAAAAATGATTTGTAAATTCGTTATTCTAACAAATTATAGATGCGATTACTTCAATTAAACTATTTTATTTTTCTGACTTTAATTTTTCTGTTTACTGCTTGCAAAAACGACACAGAGAAGGAATTAAAAAAGCGAGAGAAAGAACTTGAAAAAAAAGAGCAGGCATTACGTGCCTGGGAGCAACGACTCAGTTTAAAAGAGCAAACGCTAATAAAACGAGAGCAGCATACAGATAGCATAAGTAACTATTCAGATACCATCGGTGTATTTAATCCGAAACTTATCGGTAACTGGAAAATAACAATGGTATGCACCGAAACTACCTGCGAGGGTTCTGCAATTGGAGACACAAAGACCGAACATTGGAATATTTCGTACCAAAACAATAAGGTGGTTGCAAGAGTGCTGGCAAACAAGCAGTTAATCAGAACTTATAGCGGCTTGTTTAAAGAAAACACACTGGAACTATCCATAGAGCAGGCTTCGGACTCTGAAACCCAAATGCAGGTAGTGCTAAATCCAAGCTCGACAATTGAGAACTTAATGGAAGGAGAACGAGTGATCAATCAGAGCGGCAAATGCAAAATTATCTACCAGCTTAAAGCAGAAAAACTATAATCTTTCGATTGATATGATCTTATTATCTGCTTTAGATTTCTCGCTGCCTTTAAAAAACCCTGTGATTATCTTTTCGCTGGTGTTATTTATTATACTGTTTGCGCCGATTTTATTCAATAAACTTAAAATACCTCACATCATTGGATTGATTATAGCCGGTATCATTATCGGCCCGTATGGGTTTAATCTTCTGCTTCGCGATAGCAGTATTGTGTTGTTTGGGACCGTAGGGCTTTTATACATAATGTTTATTGCAGGTTTAGAGATCGACATTGAGGAATTTAAGAAGACCCGATTCAAAAGCTTTGTGTTTGGAATGTTCACATTTGCGATTCCTTTGGTTGTTGGTAGCCTTGCAGCCTATTACGTCTTAAGCTTCAGCATTTTTCCAGCCATATTGCTAGGCAGTATGATGTCCACTCACACCTTATTGGCCTATCCAATAGTAAGCAAATACGGAATCGCCCGAATAAGAGCGGTGACTTTAACAATTGGAGGAACGATCGTAACCGATATTTTGTCGTTATTGGTACTAGCAACCGTAACAGGTATGACAAAAGGAGATATCGGACCAGACTTCTGGATACGCCTGGTTGTAGGCTGCATTATCTTTGGATGCATTGTTTTTTTCCTGTTTCCAGTAATTGCCCGCTGGTTCTTCAAACGATTCGACGACCATATCTCACAATACATCTTTGTGCTTGCTATGGTATTTCTGGGCGCATTTCTTGCTGAAGTTGCGGGACTTGAAGCAATCATCGGAGCGTTTTTATCAGGTCTGGCCTTAAACCGCTTCATCCCTCACCTTTCACCATTGATGAATCGCATTGATTTTGTTGGAAATGCTTTTTTCATTCCGTTTTTCCTGATCAGCGTCGGGATGCTTGTGGATGTTAGTGTACTTTTTAAGGGTTGGGGTGCAATACAGGTGGCGGCGGTGATGATAGTCATTGCTGTAATTTCGAAGTTTCTGGCGGCCTTATTCACGCAAAAATCCTTTCGGCTATCTAAAGAGGAGCGACAACTTATTTTTGGACTTAGCAATGCGAGGGTTGGTGCCACCCTGGCTATTGTTTTGGTAGGATACAATATCATTCTTGCCGAAACTGCTTCGGGCGAACCTATCCGCTTGTTGAGCGAAGATGTTTTGAATGGAACAATTCTGATGATATTAGTTACCTGTACATTAAGCTCGTTTACAGTCGAAAAAGCATCACAAAAATTAGCTTTAAAAGAAGATCAGCTCAAGGGAGGAGATACAGAATCAGGCGAAAAGATTTTAATATCGCTCGCATATCCCGAAACAGTCTCTGAACTCGTCGACCTGGGATTAATGCTTAAACCCCATAACAGTTCTATACCTGTTTATGCCCTGCATGTCACGCATGATGAAAAAGCTAGTGAGTCGCCCGCCAGCGGAAAAAAAATCATAGAAAAGGCGGTAAAACACGCGGCAGCCACCGAGAACATCCTGATTCCGATCACAAGATTTGATGTAAATATCACCAATGGAATTATTTATACCATTAAAGAACACAATATAACTGATATCCTTATCGGATTGCATCACGATTCGAAGCAGCAGGATTTTTTCGGACTCACTGCTGAAAATATTTTTAAACGAGTTGCTGATACCGTTTATATTTACAAGCCTTCTCAGCCATTCAACACGTTAAAAAGGATGGTTGTAGCTGTGCCGCCGAAAGCTGAACTTGAACCAGGCTTCCTGCACTGGTTTTTAAAACTGGTAACATTGGCAAAAGAAGCAGGAATGCCGATCGTATTTTACGCGAATGATAAAACCAATTACGAACTGGAAAAAGCGCATCAAAATCTGGCAAGCTCAGCGAAGATTCAGTTAAATAACTTCAGCAATTGGGATGATTTTTTAATTTTCGCCAGTCAGCTTAAGAACAATGATCTGTTTGTTATTATAACCTCAAGAAAAGATCATATATCGTTTATTGATCAGCTGGAAAAGCTCCCGTATTACTTAAGCAACTATTTCAACAACAATAGTTTTATCATTCTTTATCCTAAGCAACTCGATCAAAACACGAACATGGAAGACATTCAGCAATCAGAGCATTCTTTGTTAGACACGTTTGCAGGCCGGGAGGCTATCGGCAAGGTGGGCAGCTCTTTAAAAAGGATATTTAATATTAAATAGTGCGAATTATTCGATGTTCCGCCTTTTGGTCTCATACAGTCGCTAAACAATAACAAGTTCTTTGCTTTTAGCATCAAAAAAGAGATCCTGACTCAATTAAATAGACGTCTAATAATAAAAAAACGACAGAGCTTTGAATCTCTGTCGTTTTAATAGGTTAGCGGACGATTGTCCGGATAGCCTCAATCAACCAATCTTTATAACGAACGCTTTTTATCTACCTAATTATATCCGGGATTTTGACCCAAGTCTGCATCTTTATTTAATTGAATTTCCCTTAAAGGAATTGGAAGGAGAAGATGAGTGTTTGTCAAACCGCTTATTGGCTTGTTCGGATCATTTGAATTAAGTCTTAAAGCGCGTTCTACCAAAGTTCCTGTTCTCATTAAAGTCATCCGTCTGTTCTCTTCTCCAATCAACTCTCGTGCTCTTTCATCAAGAATAAAATTCAGGTTTATTTGTGAAGCAAGCACCATTCCTTCTGCCGGATAGTTCGCAAAGGCACGTTTTCTTAATTCATTAATTGCATCGGCGGCCCCCTGCAAATTGCCATTTTTAAACTTTGCCTCGGCTAAAAGCAAATAGGTCTCGCCTAATCGCATTAAAATAAAATCTTTAATCATTGCGAAACCAAAAGTATCGTTCGGATCAAATTGGTTCCATTTGGTTATATGTGGCGCAATCTTATGTAAGGTATCCGGACCTGTATAAGGAACCTGTTTACCAAATTTTGCCGCATATTGCGGATCAGGATTGTTATAATAAAATTTTCGCCTGATATTATGCTTCGAATTTCGCACATCATTAGCAGAGTACAGGCCATATATTACCCAATTACTTAATCGCAAACGTCCGAGCCCGCGTCCACCAAGCGAATCGGCAAGCGACATTCCTCCTCCGGTAACATCGTAATATTGAGGTACCCATACGCGCCTATGCTGAGCATTATCTGTCCGTCCGCCTGGTACTTTACTTTCATATTCCTGCTCCAGCACCCAGATAGCCTCGGTATTGCCCTGCTTTCTGCGTTGATTTCCATAAACGAACATATCAGAATAATGATCGCCGGGAAGATTTATGTTGACACCATACCTACTTTTTATCAAACTAAATCTGTTGTCGGTGATAATCTTTTGAGCCTGTGGCTCGGCGAGATCTGGCTTACCCATTCTTAAATATGCCTCTGTCAGCAAATGCATTGCTGCGTACTTATTAATCCTGCCAGGCTTCGCAGTTGTTACATCCGGCAAGTTAGCAACGGCAAAAAGTAAGTCGTCTTCTATAACCTTATTCACATCAGCCAGCGGAGCCCGTACAAAATCGGTTTTCGGAGCGGTTAGCGCCTGAGTAAGAAGCGGGACGCCTCCGAATAAGGTTGCAAGGCTGTTGTAGGCAAAAGCCCTGAAGAACCGTGCTTCGGCAGCAATACTGTTTCTCTGAGCTTCGGTTACCGTAGCAGACGGATCTGCCAGACCATCCAAAATTGTATTGGTAAAATTAATCATAATGTAATTTCGGTCCCATATACGTCCTGCGGCACCGTCATCCGGAGTCAGCAAAGAATAATTATAATAGGGAATTTCTATGCCTTGTTGGTTGGCTGTCGCATTAGCTACATCCGTTCCGACCTGCCACACACTCAACCAACCCTGCGCACCCGACCATGTATGATACGTGCTTAAATGATTATACAAACCCACAAGCGATGCTTCAAAACCCAGAGCATCTTTTAAGGTAACAGGTGTTAAGGACGAATAGGGCTCTTCATCGAGGTAGTCTTTTTTACAAGCTGCCAACACTGAAACCATGAGCATCAAGAATATTATATACTTTTTCATATCAATATTTTAAATATTAATTAGCGAAGAGAGATATTGGCGCCAAAAACGAACGTGCGGTTTACAGGGTAATTATTCACCCAATCGCCTGACCCTCTGGAAGAATAATTTGCTTCCGGATCCCATCCAATCCATTTCGTGAAAGTGGCCAGGTTACGCCCGCTTGCATACAATGTTAAACCGTGTAGTTTGAACTTCTCCAAAACAGTCGGGTTAACAACATAACTAAGGGTGATGTCCTTAATTCTGGTGTAGCTTGCGTCCGACGCATATCCATAACCTCGTGTATTATTGTATGACAACGCTGGTCTGGTATTACTGCGATTCTCAGGAGTCCAGTAACCAACTTCCGAAGGGGTATTCCTCCGCCCTGTTTCATCTGCATAAGTCAGATCAGGATTATTCCGTGTCATGCCTTGTGCGGTCTGGATGAAAACATTTAGATGCAGGTTTTTATAATAGAAGGTATTCGTTAGTCCTCCTGTCCATTTCGGATTCGGCTGTCCCAGAATCTCCCTGTCACCATCAGCTGTAATTCTACCATCACCGTTAAGATCCGCAAACTTTAAGTCGCCTGGTTTGGCACCCGGATCTTGCTTTGAGGGATCTTCTCCCACCTGCCAAACACCCTGCATCCTGAAATCGTAGATCACATTAATTGGTTGACCTATAAACCAGCGGTTACCCACGTCGCTTTGTTTGTCTCCATAAAGGTCGACGATCTTGTTTTTGTTGGTGGAGAAAACAATTCCGCTTTCCCACCTGAAATCAGTAAGCTCTAAATTTTTCGTATTTAAATTAAGTTCGAACCCTTGGTTAGATGTTTTCCCAAGATTATAAAAAACGCTTCCGTAACCCGTCGTAATCGGCAGGCTTCTTCGCAGCAGCAAATCGCTGGTTTTATTGCTATAAAAGTCCATAGATCCCGAAATCTTGCTTTTCAATAGACTGAAATCCAATCCGATATTTGACCCCAATGTTGTTTCCCAGTGAAGATCGGCATTGCCCAGAACGCTGGGAGCTGTGCCAATATAAGTTACTCCGTCAAAAGGATAACGATTTGTACTATTTCTGGTAATTGTCTCATAAACACCAATCGCCTCATTACCTGATTTACCATAGGATAGCCGTAATTTCAAGTTGTCAACAAAGCTAATCTCCTTCATAAAGGGCTCGTTGCTTATATTCCAACCAATCGCGGCTGATGGAAACACCCCATATTTACTAGTATTGGCACCAAACACCGACGAGCCATCCCGACGGGCAGTTAGTGTAAATAAGTATTTACTGTCGTAAGAATAATTAACCCTTCCCATCTGCGAGTTCAAAGCATATCTGTCTGCATACGACTCGCTGGTACGGGTATTTCCTGCACCCAAATTATTAAAGCTCAATTCATCATTAACAAATCCACTGGCATTTGCATTAGTTTGGGAATATTTTCTCTGTTGAGCACTATACAAGGCTGTAACATCAATATGGTGTTTCTCCCAATTTTTGTTATATGACAAAATATTTTCTATAGTGTAGCTGTTCGTTTCTGACGACTGAGTAGTTGCCGTTCCAATCATATCGTTTGCCGCCCTTCCTATGTAATTAGCGTTCCTTGCCGGGATATAAGAGTAACCCGCGTTTAAACGAAACTTAAAGCCGTCTAATTTGCCGGAAAATTTCACCTCGCCATATGCATTTCCATTCAGGTTCGTACTTCTGTCTTCGCGATCTGTTGTTAAACCAAGCAATGGATTCGCAAATAACTGCTCAGGGAACATGGGGAAAATGGTATAGGTTCCATCAGCATTATAAAGTTGTCCATACGGACTCATCGCTGTGGCATTTAATAAATTAGCCCTTCCCCCATCATAGTTATTATTAGTGACAAAAAGTGATGTACCTAAAGTTAAAAATCGGGTAACATTTACATCCACATTTGAACGAATGCTTGCCCTTTTATATTGATAACCCCTTATTACTCCTTTTTGACTCAAGTAGTCCCCGGAAATAAAATATTTCACATCCTCTGATCCACCAGAGATGTTTAAATTATGATCCTGTAAGACACCCTGTTGGGTCGCCTCATCCATCCAGTCGAGTGTTCGCCCGGCGTTATAATTATCCAATTCATTTAAATTAGGAACGGGCTGGGTCTGAGTTTGTCCTGTTTGCTTCAACCAATCCGCATACTTTTGTACATATTCCGGCCCTGAGCGCGGTGTAAGCGTATTTGCCATTCCCTCTACTCCGGCGTAGGCGTTATACCTTATCACCGGCTTGCCTGTAGTTCCTCTTTTCGTGGTAATGAGGATAACACCATTGGCTCCGTTTGTACCATAAATCGCCACCGCAGAAGCATCCTTAAGGATTTCCATAGAGGCAATATCGTTAGGATTGATATCATTTAATGATCCACCGGTTTTACTTAAAGGGATACCATCAACGACTATATAAGGACCGGTGCCAGCGTTAATAGAATTTTGTCCACGAATGAGCGCCGAGGGTTGAGCTCCGGGGACCGAGGATCCCTGGGTTATGGTTATACCCGGTGCCGCTCCCTGCACAGCCTGCAAAATATTTGTTACCGGAAGCTGAGTGAAGCGTTCTTTAGGCACAGATGTTACAGATCCGGTTATATCGGAGCGTTTTTGGGTTCCGTAACCAACTACAACCACCTCGCTTAACTGTGTATCTGAAGCCTTCATCACTACGTTAAGTGTGCCTTCACGGGCGGGCAATACCTGGGTTTCAAATCCTATATAAGAGAAAACCAGAGAACTGCCTTCCTCTGCGGAAATAGAGTATAATCCATCGATGTCGGTCACAGTTCCACCAGTGGCGCCTTGAACTTTTATGCTCACTCCCACCAGAGGTTCACCCTTTTCGTCAGTAACCTTACCTGTAATTTTCACCACAGCAAAGGTGGTTTCTCCTTTTTGGTGCCTTTTTATAAGAACCACATCTCCGGCAACATGATAGGTCAGCTGTAATGTCGGTAACAGCATATCCAACACATCTCCCAAAGACTTTTTGTTAACAGAAAAAGAGACTTTTCTGTCCGAATTGATAATTGCAGAGCTATTGATAAATTTTATATCGGTTTGCTTTTCGAGAGAATTTAATACATTGTAAAACTTTTCCGACTCTGCATTCAAAGTCACATTGGTATTTAATGCTCCCTGCGCTTTGCTGTCCTTAGCAATAGCACTTCCTATTAACGAAAGAATTATGGCAAATTGAAAGCTAATATGCATAACTACATGTAATACCCTCTTTTTCATAATTTTAAATTGGTAAGATGAATTGATTCGTTGATTCGACAAAAGCCCCATTTATAATTGGGTAATTAATTAAGAAATGGGATCTGGTAGTGCTACGACAATGTCAGATTTGTTCGATGCTTGTTTTTTCCATAATCAGTGATCTAGTTTTTAATTAATTTCATTACATCTCCTCCTTTGATCACAATTCCACTATTTATGATCTCAGAAAAAATCGACTGAAACGAACGAGGTTCGCTGGTGATTATTTCAGCATTAATGGTTTTATTATTTATCTGAGTTATTAAATCCGAAAGCTCTAAATGTGTCAAACCTCCTACCGACTCTATTTTAAAACTTGATGCTATTTCCAGTGACTGATAATATACCCTCTCTTTATGAGGGAATTCCTTTGGCCATGAGGTCCAGAAACTGTGATTACGTAAAGATTCCCCTATTGCCCATTCTATAAACGAACCGTCCAATAGAAAATCAACCACGTTATAGTTGGAATAATTTTTCAAAACTTAGTTCATTGGTACTATTAAAAGTATTATTCCAAAACCGGGAAAATCTACTGGAAAAACTGAAACTATTTTCTTGTGTAAAACTCTATAAAACAACAAATTAACCCTCACGAAACAAAGAATTA
The DNA here is from genome assembly GCA_946887045.1 of uncultured Sphingobacteriaceae bacterium. The sequence goes on from CAMPKC010000088.1 coordinate 8,581, forward strand.
AAAAGCTGAAAGTTCAGATAATTTAATGGCTGAAAGAACTATGAAATGCAGCACACGGCTATCCTTTTATTAGCGCCTACAGATGAAAATTTGTTCAGGAATGGATCCTCCCGGTTTATGCTAAATTAAAATAAGTAAAAATCGGCCGGGGCTTTTAATTTATGATTTGGCGAGGGCATGGAAGGTCGTCGAATCGAGAGAACGAGCAAAATAAGGTTAAAGAAGTCAACTTAGGCCTTACCGCAACAATGGAACGGATTGTCAGGCAGAGATTTCCTAAAGCCAATCTTGTTAAAGACCGCATTCATGTACAGCAGGTAATTGATGCCGTCCAGCAGATCAGGAGCCCTATCAATTGTAAAGGCTGCAGGACGGGCGTCCTAACAGCCTTTTATTAACCAATTATATGGGAGGGAGCTATTATTGATTATATCCAGTATTTTGCTCAATAACGGCG
>CAMPKC010000089.1 GCA_946887045.1 uncultured Sphingobacteriaceae bacterium
GTTCTGGGACTACCATAGCAAGACAAGCGCAATTTAAGTATGAAATTAAATAAATTAAATATTTTAATTAAAATGCAATATATTTACCCAAATGTAGCTTGTCGTTTTTCCAGAAAAGCAGAGATTCCTTCTCGAAAATCTTCTGTCCCAAAACAATTCGCAAACTCCTGAATCTCGTATTGAAAACCGGTATCATTATACCCCGCGTTTACAGCCCTTATTGCTGCCGCCACAGCTAATGGTGACCTTGTCAGGATTTTTTGCAGCAATACAATGGCAGTATTTAACAGAAATTCCGCGGGAACAACATGATTTACCAATCCCAACTTGTGCGCAATTCCAGCTTCTATCATGTCTCCTGTCAGGATCAGTTCCAGCGCCTTCGCTTTTCCAATTAATCTTGGTAAGCGTTGTGTTCCCCCATAGCCAGGAATCAATCCCAAAGAAACCTCGGGCAAGCCCATTTTTGCATTTTCAGACGCAATCCTAATATGGCAAGCGAGAGCCAATTCCATTCCTCCGCCCAGTGCAAACCCATTTATTGCAGCAATTATTGGCTTTTGACCGAGTTCAATTAAATTGAATACCTTCGACTGTGCTTCAGTTGCCAGATTCAGCCCGCCAACTTCATCAAGCTCGCTCAACTCCTTAATATCCGCACCTGCCACAAAAGCTTTAGAACCGGCTCCGGTAAGAATTATGCCGCCCACCGCCGGATCTTTGAAACCATTACTGAAAGCAAGATGAAGCTCATGCAGTGTTTCATTGTTAAGCGCGTTTAATTTGCTTTCGCGATTAATGGTAATTGTAAGAATTTTATTCTCGACAGATGTAAGCAGGTTTTTATACATAGGTGATTGACTTCATTTAAAAGTTTCTGTTTTCCGATGCCCATTCTCTGATATAATCGGCAATTTCTTTGGTCGGCGTTCCGGGCGGAAACAGTCTGCCTACCCCCATTTCATTCAAGATCTCCTGATCTTTAGCCGGTATGATACCTCCCCCTGTTAAAAGAACGTCATTGAGCTCCAGTTCTTTCATCAATTGGATGATTTTTGGAAAAACGGTCATGTGTGCTCCAGACAGAATGGATACCCCTATGGCATCGACATCTTCCTGCAGAGCAGTATGCACAACCATCTCCGGAGTTTGCCTCAATCCTGTATAAATAACTTCCATTCCAGCATCCCGCAAGGACGTAGCAATAACTTTTGCTCCGCGATCGTGCCCATCCAGACCAACTTTTGCAACCAATACACGAACAGGCCGGTTTAACGTTTTCATACTTATAAAAGTAGTAAGAAGTTTTTTATTAATCCCTCAAAGATACTTTACTGTAGGGCTTTGAATTTTGCTACTTTTGTAACCTTTATTTTAAATATGAGCGAAGAACGATCATTAAATTTTATCGAAGAGATAATTGAAGAAGATATAAAAAATGGAAAGCATCAGGGACGGGTACATACACGTTTCCCGCCAGAGCCAAATGGGTATTTACATATTGGCCATGCTAAATCTATTTGCTTAAACTTTGGTCTTGCTCAGAAATATAATGGTAAAACCAATTTAAGGTTTGATGATACAAATCCGGAAACGGAAGACACTGAATACGTTGAAAGTATAAAGGAGGACGTTAAGTGGCTGGGTTTTGAGTGGCAAAATGAGCTGTTCGCATCCAATTACTTTGATCATCTATATGAATTCGCTGTCAAACTGATCGAAAGAGGTTTGGCCTACGTCGATGACGGTACTCCTGAAGAAATAGCGGAACAAAAAGGAACCCCGACAGAACCGGGAACTGCTTCTCCGTATCGATCGCGAAGTGTTGAAGAGAATTTAAGGCTCTTCTCCGAAATGAAGGACGGAAAATATAAAGACGGCGAAAAAGTTCTCAGGGCAAAAATCGACATGTCGTCGCCAAACATGCACATGCGCGATCCGCTAATGTATCGGATACGTCATGCTCATCATCACCGCACAGGCGATAAGTGGTGCATTTATCCGATGTATGATTTTGCCCATGGACAATCAGATTCGATCGAAGGAATTACACATTCGCTTTGTACACTTGAATTCGTGAGTCACCGCGAATTGTACGACTGGTTCATCAATGAACTTGATATTTTCCCTTCGAAACAATATGAATTTGCTCGTTTAAATATGACTTATACGGTTACCAGCAAGCGCAAACTGCTTCAACTGGTAAACGAAGGTTTTGTAAATGGTTGGGATGATCCAAGGATGACCACCATTAGCGGTTTGCGCCGTCGCGGATTCACTGCGCTTTCTATCAGAGATTTTTGTGAAAGAATTGGCGTAGCGAAACGGGAAAATATAATTGATATCAACTTACTTGAATTTTGCGTTCGCGAAGATTTAAATAAAACTGCATGGAGACGGATGGGCGTTCTTGATCCGATAAAACTGATTATCACCAACTACCCGGAAGGTAAAGACGAAATACTTTACGGAGAAAATAATCCTGAAGTTGAAGGCGGCGAAGGCATGAGAGAAATACCATTCGGTAGAGAGCTTTGGATTGAACGTGATGATTTCATGGAAAATCCGGCGAAGAAATATTTTCGTTTAGGCCCTGGTTTAATGGTCCGCTTAAAACATGCTTACATTGTTAAATGCGAAGACTTTGTAAAAGACGAAGCTGGTAATATTACTGAGGTTCATTGTACCTATATCCCTGAGTCAAAGTCGGGTGAAGATACCTCCGGCATACATGTAAAAGGAACAATCCATTGGGTAAGTGTGCAGCATGCGGCTACAGCAGAAGTAAGATTATACGACCGACTTTTCCGGGTTGAAGATCCGGGGAATGAGGAACGTGACTTCAAAGAATATATTAATACAGATAGCTTACAGGTTATACCGACTGCATACATTGAAAAAGACCTTGCATCAGCTGAATTGGGCAGAGGATATCAATTTTTAAGGAAAGGATATTTTACCCTGGATAAAGAGTCCAGTTCAGAAAAACTTGTCTTTAACAGAACCGTTACCTTAAAAGATACCTGGGCGAAGGAAGTAAAGAAAGGATAGCAGGATTTCAAGCAAAGAACGCAAGGTTATCACGTACGAAAACAGCCTTAGCCATCTTTGTGCATTGTTTTATCTGCTCTGCGTGAAATTTACTTTCTTGAACCAGTCGGATAACACATTTAATCTATGGCAACCATTGCTCCATTAGCAGAACGTATGCGTCCAGCCAGTCTGGATGATTATGTAGGACAACAGCATTTAGTTGGCCAGAATGCCATATTGCGCAGGGCGATCGAAAGTGGAAACCTCCCTTCTCTTATTTTGTGGGGGCCGCCTGGCGTAGGTAAAACTACCCTGGCATATATTATCTCTCGTCAGCTCGACCGGCCTTTTTTTAGTTTAAGTGCAATAAATTCTGGCGTTAAAGATATCAGGGAAGTTATTGAGAAGGCTACGGCACTTAAAGAGTCAGAAGAAAATCTACCGGTATTATTTATTGATGAAATTCATCGCTTTTCAAAATCACAACAGGATTCGCTGTTAGGTGCGGTTGAACGCGGTTTGGTTACCTTGATTGGCGCCACAACAGAAAACCCCTCGTTCGAAGTTATTTCTGCCTTGCTATCGCGATGCCAGGTGTATATTCTTAAACATCTTACGGAAGAAGATTTAACACAATTAATAGATCGGGCCTTAAAAGAAGATAAACATTTATCGCGTAAGCAGATTGAAATAGAAGAATACGAAGCATTGTTCCGTCTTTCGGGTGGCGATGCCCGAAGGCTTTTAAATGTTCTTGAGCTAGTAATTAATGCAATCGGCGCAGACAAGCTCATAATTACCAACCAGCTGGTGCTAGATAATGTGCAGCAGAATATGGCTTTATATGATAAGGCCGGGGAGAATCATTACGACATCATTTCAGCGTTTATAAAATCCATCCGCGGAAGCGACCCCAACGCTGCAGTTTATTGGCTGGCAAGAATGATTGCTGGCGGAGAAGATCCGCTTTTTATAGCCAGGAGGTTGCTAATATTAGCTTCAGAAGATGTGGGCAATGCCAATCCGAACGCTCTGCTTTTAGCAAATAACTGTTTTCAGGCCGTGAATGCAATTGGCTGGCCCGAATCGAGGATAATTTTATCACAAACGGTGACTTATCTGGCATCTTCACCAAAAAGTAATGCAAGTTATGAAGCCATCAATGCAGCTCAGGAGTTGGTTTCACGCACAGGAGATTTGCCTGTTCCTTTACACATTCGCAATGCTCCCACAAAACTGATGAAAAATATTGGGTACGGTAAGGATTATAAATATTCTCATGCTTACGAGGGCAGTTTCGAAGAGCAGGAATATTTTCCTGATGCACTAAAAGGCAGCACCTTATATCAACCGGGCAATAATGCCGCGGAGCAAAAATTGAGGGAAAGATTGAAGTCTTTATGGAAGAATAAATACAAGTACTGAGTGAGTTGACTTAAAGTTTATTTTAAAAAAGGAAACGCTGGCGGATAAAATACAGAACGATTATTGCCGCACCGGATGGAATTAACTACTATTACAATGCCGTTAAAAATATACATTAAGGCTATCATAAGAATTATACTCTCCACTCGGATATGGATAAATCTAAAGTTCCCCAATATCGAACCAAACACGGTCAGGTAAATTATGAATAGAAATATCGACCAGGAAATCTGGAAATTAATCAATTTTTTAGCCGTGTAATCCAGATTTTTTACTTTGCCTTTTTTAAGTAACCAAATTGCCAGGGGAACAACGATGCCCAGAATTGGAAACGCGATGTAACTTAAAGCCGAAAGGTTTAAAAGAACTAATATGCTACTATCCTCTTGTTCAGCCCAATCTACTAATTCATCCGGAGCAACTCCAAACGCAAGTGCGAGACGTTGCAAAGTATCACCTCTTGGTTCGGTTTCTCCATTTTCTATTCGTTGAATCGTACGAAGGCTTAATCCGCAGGTCGTTGCTAATTCGTCCTGACTTAAACCTTTGCGTGTACTCAGTTCTTTAATCCTTATCGCTAAATCTGAATTTTTCATGTTTTAATTGTCTGGGACAAAAGTAATTTAAGATTCGATTTCAGGCTACGACATGTTTAAGTCATTTATACGACATACATGTCTGGATGGCAATTGCTACAAAAAAGGTGATTGGATTTCTTTATATTGGGAGCATGAACCGAGCATTTTTACAGCATCAATGGTTAGCATTCTGGCGCTCAAAAAATACCGGAAAAAGTATGGCAATAAGCATGTTACTTGGTTTAACGATGCTCTATTTGTTTGCCAACCTCCTGATTGCCTCTTTTTTTCTTGATAAAATCCTTGATAAAGTATTCCCGGAAAAAGATGTGATAGATGCGTTTAACGGATTACTTCTTTATTATTTTCTAGCGGATCTGCTAATGCGTTTTCAATTTCAGGAATTGCCGACTTTGAGTGTTAAGCCATATTTAAATCTGCCGGTTCAACGGAACAAAATTGTCAATTATTTATCGCTCACTTCCCTCTGGTCGGGTTTTAACCTGGCACCCTTTCTTTTAACAATTCCGTTTTTGATAAAGGTGCTAGCGCTTGAAGATGAAGGACTGGCGTTTATTGGATTATTCATTTCCATTATTGGACTAACTCTTTTCAATCACTTTTTCAGCCTTTGGCTAAAACGAAAAGTTAATATGAATGCGTGGTTTATGCTTGCATTTCTTTTTTCAATCGCAGGTATTGTAGTTATTGATTTCTATTCAGATTCTATTTCGATTTTAACTTTTTCCGGATATCTCTTTAATTCGGTTATACGTTTTCCCTTCCTTTCTACACTGTTCGTCTTATGGGGCGTTTTGATGTATTTCCTCAATAAAGAATTTCTAAAAAACAATCTTTATCTGGACGAACTTCGCAAGGAAGGCCCTCGCCAAAATACTCTAAATGATGTTCCTGTTCTCAATCGTCTTGGTATACCGGGCGAACTCGCATCGCTGGAAATTAAATTAATACTCAGAAATAAACGTCCAAAATCCACCCTTATCATGAGCGGAATTTTCATGCTGTACGGACTTATTTTCTACCGAAACCCTGAACCGGATGAAATGCTGATAATTGTTGCAGGGATGATGATGACCGGCATTTTTATTATTAATTATGGCCAGTTTATGTTCAGCTGGCAAAGCGCACACTTTGACGGGATATTGGCGAACAAAATCTCTGCGGAAGATTTTTACAAGTCAAAATTTGTTCTCTTTACCCTGTTTTCCACATTAACTCTAATACTCACGGCACCGTACGTATATTTCGGATGGAAGATATTATTAACACACATCATGCTTTATCTTTGGAATATTGGAGTAAGCAGTCTGATAATTCTTGTCTTTGCCAATTGGAATTATAAATTTATCGATCTTTCAAAGGGTTCGTCGTTTAACTGGGAGGGAGTTGGAGCGTCTCAATTCATAATTGGGATCCCTTTATTTGTTACGCCAATGCTTATTTATTTCGTGGTAAGTTGGCTTTCAAATCCCATCGCAGCTATCATTGCCTTGGGATTTATCGGATTAATCTTCATTTTAACACGTCCGTTTTGGATTGATAAACTGGTGGGTAGTTTCAAAAACAAACGCTACAAAATAGCAGAAGGATTTAGACAACACTAAATGCACATCCAATGATTGAACTCAAAGAACTTAAAAAAGCCTACAATGACATTACGGTAGTGGATATTCCTCAATTGCTAATTAATAAAGGCGAAACTATTGGTTTGGTGGGAAATAACGGCGCCGGTAAAACCACACTATTCCGATTAATACTTGATTTGATAAGACCTGACAGCGGGAAGGTTCTGTTAAATGGCGAAAATGTTGCTGCGGGCGAGCGCTGGAAAAACTATACTGCCTCTTTTCTCGATGAAGGTTTTTTAATCGAATATCTCACGCCCGAAGAATACTTTTATTTCATCGGGTCGCTTCATGGATTAAGCAAAGGGCATATTGATTCGGAACTCAAAAAGTATGAGGAGTTTTTCAATGGAGAGGTTTTGAACCGGAAAAAGTATATACGCGATCTATCGAAAGGGAATCAATGCAAGGTCGGTGTAATCGCCTGCTTGTTGCAAAATCCTGAGATTCTGCTATTAGATGAGCCCTTTGCGAATATTGACCCAAGTACTCAAATCCGTTTAAAAAACATTATTAAAGAAACTACTCGCGAAAAGCAGATAACTTCGATAGTTTCGAGTCATGATTTAAGCCATGTAACCGAAGTCTCTCAACGAATTTTGCTCATGGAAAAAGGGAAAATAATAAAGGATATCCAAACGAATACCAATACTCTTTCAGAACTTGAAGCGTACTTTTCTGTTATGCAATAAACCCGTTTACAAATGAATATAGATTTAACCGGAAAGCGAGCTTTAGTTTGCGGCAGTACCCAGGGTATTGGCAGGGCGGTTGCTATGGAACTTGCTCTTTTAGGCGCAAGTATTACCGTGGTGGCCAGAAATGAAGAAAAACTACGGGATGTTATAAATCACCTGCCCGCAGATGATACTGAATCACATCATTTCCTGGTGGCGGATTTTACTGAACCAGAGCACCTAAAAGCTGAATTAGATACCTATTTAAAAGATCACACAATCGATATTTTAGTGAACAATACCGGCGGTCCACCGGCAGGACCAGCCCTGGATGCGAAACCTGAAGAATATTTAGCGGCCTTTTCTCAGCATATTATCTGTAACCAGATAATAACTCAGGCAGTTGTGCCCGGCATGAAAGAGGCCGGCTGGGGTAAAATTATAAATGTCATATCTACTTCCGTGAAAGCCCCTTTAAAAGGATTGGGGGTTTCTAATACGATACGAGGGGCGGTTGCCAATTGGGCTAAAACACTATCTTTTGAATTAGGTCCTTTCGGGATAACTGTAAATAATGTTTTGCCAAGTACGGCTATGACCGGCAGACTACAATCGATTATTATTTCTCGTGCCGAGAGAGAGGAAAAAACGCTGCAACAAGTAGAACGAGATATGATTTCGGAAATACCCCTTGGAAAAATTGGAACACCTGAAGATGTGGCTGCTGCCATTGCCTTTTTGGCCAGCCCTGCCGCAGATTATATTAATGGAATAAATCTTCCCGTTGATGGAGGAAAAACACCAAATCTGTAAAAACAATTTCGCGAAAAAACTATTGTAGATATTATAACGTTAATTGTTTTTAAACCAATAAAACAACCTTGAGTCTAAAAAAATAAAGGCCAAAATTTGGGATACCGATTGTAGAAAATGGTATTAAATTTGAATAATTAAACACACACAAAAATTAGAAATTATGAAAGTAATGAGGATTAAAATCGCTACGTATTGTATAGCTTTAGCGACAGCATCTATGGTAACAGTAGGCTGCAGTCAGATGACTAAAACGCAAAAAGGTGCAGTTATAGGTTCTGCAGCTGGTGGCACAATCGGCGCAATTATTGGAAAAAAAGCCGGTAACACTGCTGTAGGAGCAGTTATTGGCGGCGCAATAGGCGGAGTGGCCGGTGCTTATATCGGTCGTAAAATGGACAGACAAGCCGAGGAAATCAGAAGAACTGTTCCTGGTGCAGAAGTAATT
>CAMPKC010000090.1 GCA_946887045.1 uncultured Sphingobacteriaceae bacterium
TCCATTTTCATGGCCTCCAATATCACCAGACTATCCCCCTTTTTTACTTCTTCGCCTTTCTTAACCAGTATATTCAACACCATTCCCGGCATCGGGGCTTTTAACTCTTTGATGTGATGGGAAGCAGCCTTATCAAAGCCAAGCTTATGTAAAAGTTCATCATACTGATCAGAAATCTCCACTAAATACTCCTTTGAGTTCACTTTCAGCAGAAGAGTTTTCTCCGCCTTTCTATGCTCAATAAGTTCTACCTGATAGGATTTATCTTTATACAGCACATGACTTAGCTGGCCATTTAGCTGCTGATGATCAATTGACACTTTTTCACCATCATAAATAAAATTCCCGTCATCGCTGCCGAATGCATACAGATGCTTGCCGTTTATCCTGACCTTATACATATTATTGAGTTAAAGCATACTGAACTAAGTTAGCTCCCATCTTCAAAGCTTTGTCCCTCGTCTCAGGAGTATCCCCGGCATAGGTGCCTGCATCTTCCCAACCGTTGCCCAAATCCGTTTCGTAAGAATAATAACAAACCAATCGGCCTTTGTATATCAATCCCAGTCCCTGTGGGCGCTTACCATCATGTTCATGAATCTTCGGAATACCGCCGGGAAATTTAAACTTTTGCTGATATACGGGATGACTCGAAGGCAATTCAACAAAGCTTAATTCGGGAAATACTTTTTTCATCTGCGGTCGGATAAATTTATCCAGTCCGTAATTGTCGTCGATGTGAAGAAAACCTCCGGCCATCAAATACTTCCGCAGATTTTGTGCTTCCTGATCAGAGAATACCACATTGCCATGACCCGTCATATAAATAAAAGGATAATTAAACAGATCGCCACTGCCGACCTCAACAATTGACTCCTCAGATTGGAAGTTGGTACCAATGTTTTTGTTGCAAAACTCAATCAAATTAACTAGCGCACTGCGATTCGCATACCAGTCACCACCACCATTATACTTTAATTTACCTAATTTATACGAAGGAGCTGTCAAGCCGCTAAGTACAGTAAGGGCAAATAATCCAAACAAAAGCAGCTTCTTCATTAGATATTTTTAATATGATGTAAGCTCTCCAGCTAAATCCAATCAATCGTCCCGCGATTGTTTAACGGTTTAAAAAGTTTATTTCAAAGCAGGCCTGCAGGGCAGCGGTTTCTGTTCTCAGCCTGGCGCTTCCTAAAGTTACAGGAATATATCCTGAATTAAGAGCAGAATCCAGTTCAGATGGAGAAAAATCTCCCTCAGGCCCTATTAACACAATATAGTGGCCATGCAGACTTATTTTATCACTTAACGCACTTTTCTCGCTGTCGATACAATGAGCAATAAATCTTTGTGATCCCGCCTTTTGTATAAAATCTTTGAAGCGGGAAGGCTCGTTAAGCTTAGGGTGATAAGCTTTAAGCGATTGCTTTACGGCAGAGGTTATTATTTTATTCAGACGTTCGGTTTTTACTTCCTTACGTTCAGATCTTTCGCAGATGATCGGAGTAATTTCATCAATTCCTATTTCAGTAGCTTTTTCGAGGAACCATTCAAAGCGATCAATATTTTTTGTGGGGGCTACCGCGATATGAAGGTAATGATTACGCTTCGAAAACTCCTGCTGATGTTCCAGTACTTTTAAAAGGGTACGTTTAGGGTGGGGATTCACAATTTCTGCAACATAAAAGCCGCCCCTGCCGTCTATCAGATTTACCCGGTCGCCCTGCACAAGTCGTAATACCTTAACGCAGTGCCGGCTTTCCTCTTCGTTCAGTTCATAGCTCTCACCGGATATATCCGGAGTATAAAATAGGTGCATAGTTCACCTGTTTAATGTTTATCAACAACGTCTTCCGGATTAATAACCAGTTCCATCTTTACCGATTCAACGTTTTGTTCTGACTTTTTTAAGATAGTTACATTATAGCCGTAGAATTCTTTGCTTTCTCCCACTTCGGGGATCTTGCCAAACAGGTCGCCCACTAATCCACCCACAGTATCGTAATCTTCGTCCTCGGGCAGATCATGAGGAAGGTATTCGTTTACATCGTAAATAGTGGCGGAAGCGTTTACTATAAATTCTCCGTCCGATACCTTATCTACAATAGGCTTCTCTTCATCATACTCATCCTGAATCTCCCCAACAAGCTCTTCTACAATATCTTCCAGCGTAACCATACCTGCTGTACCGCCGAATTCATCCAAAACAATAGCAATCTGAATCCTGCGAAGTTGAAACTCCGCCATCAGGTCGTTGATCTTCTTCGTTTCCGGAATGAGATAAGGCTTTCTAATGATATCTTTCAGAACAAGCTCCTTTTTCTGGGCCAGTAACGGAAGGATGTCTTTCGCATGAATAACCCCGATAATTTTATCAATAGTTTCATCGTAGATCGGCATGCGCGAATAGCCTTCTTTTACAAGGGTGTCGATAAGTTCGGCTACCGGTGTATTTTGTTCTATTCCTGATATTTTGGTGCGTGGTACCATGATATGTTTAACCACACGCTCGTTAAAATCGAACACGTTTTTAATCAGCTCGTGCTCGTTCAAGTTCAGGGCACCGCTTTCTTTTCCCTGTTCCAACAGGTATTGTAACTCTTCCGAAGTATGCGCAGCTTCATGCGATCCGATTGCATTGATGCCGAACAATTTTAAAAGAGCGTTGGCGAAGCCATTGAGGAGAACGATAAACGGCCTAAATACCAGGTAAAATACATGTAAAGGGAAGGCAATAACCATCGTTACGCCTATAGGCCGCTGTATAGCTATAGATTTAGGCGCCAACTCTCCAAATACAATATGCATAATTGTAATTACCGTAAAGGCGATAATTGGTGATGCAGTACTGGCCATAGAGGCTATAGTTGCCGGATTGGCGTTAAAAAAAGTGAGGACATTAGTGATAATGTGTTCCATTACCGATTCGCCTACCCAACCTAATCCTAGGGAGGCTAAGGTAATACCCAGTTGCGTTGCGGCGAGGTAACCGTCTAAATGCTGAGTAATATGCTTGGCAGTTTTAGCCACCCGGCTCCCCGATTTGGCCTTTATCTCAATTTGAGAGGCTCTGACTTTTACAATAGCAAACTCTGCTGCTACGAAAAACCCGTTCAGGAAAACCAGAAAAAACGTCCAAAATATCTGAAGTCCCATTCAGTTAAATTAGATTAACGAATGTGCTCTTATAAAGCTCTAAGCTTTCCTCGATCACTTTAAAGGCATACTCTTTGCCAAGCAGGTCTTCAATAGAAACATTTTTATGCTCAAGGGCCTTGTAGTCCTGGAAAAAACGCACAATTTCTTTCATTGCATGCGGTGGAAGTTCTGTCAGGTCATCAATATAATTAACAGACATATCATTTTTCGCTACCGCGATAATTTTATCATCCTGCTCGCCATTATCAACCATGTGCATTACGCCAATAACTTTAGCTTCGATAATTGACATAGGATACACGTCAGCAGAGCATAAAACCAGGATATCCAGCGGATCATGATCGTCGCAATATGTTTGAGGAATGAAACCGTAATTGGCAGGGTACATTACTGACGAAAACAAAATTCTGTCTAACCGTAAAAGCCCTGAATCTTTATCTATTTCATATTTTGCTTTTGATCCCTTCGGGATCTCTATGATGGCATTAACAAGATTTGGAATTTCGTCACCGGGTGAAACAGAATGCCAGGGATGGTCTTTACTCATATGTGGTTGTATATTTTCGTTAAACTAAACTATCGATATTTTGTTTAAGGTAATTTCCTTTTTAAATAGGTCCATATCAGGGGGATTGCTGTAACCGCAATAAATCCCATAATGATATAGAAAAGATATTGATTTACTTCATCTGCGAACTTAATTCCCAGAAAATACCCCAGAAGTGTGAGAGAAGAGATCCAGAGAAAAGCGCCCGACACGTTATAAAGCGCAAACCTTCGGTAATCCAAACCTATCATTCCCGCAATAATGGGGGCAAAGGTCCTAACTATAGGGATAAATCGTCCCATGATTAAAGCAAATGCTCCTTGTCTATTGTAATACGTCTCAGCGGCTTTTAAGTACTGCTGTTTAAAAAAAAATGAATCTTTGCGTTTGTACAAAGCCGGGCCCGTTTTCTTTCCAAACCAATAACCTATAAAATTCCCGGCGATGGCAGCAACTATCAACCCGATTATTAATACATGAATGCCTACATCCAGTTTATTGGTGGCCACAAACATGCCGGCCAGAAACAGTAAATAATCACCTGGGAGAAAGAATCCGAAAAAAAGTCCGGTTTCAGCAAAAACCACAAAAAGGAGGACGTAAAATCCACCTTCTCTCAGTAAAGTCTCCGGATTTATTAAATGTTGAATTGAATCCCAGATTTCGTACATATTTGAATACCCGTAAATCTACGATTATTAAAATAATTTTTAATTTTTTAATAATCAGATAAGATCGGAAATAAAACCGGGATAGATTCCTAATATCAACGTAGCAAGAGTAGAGATAATTAATACCAGTTTAAACGACACAGGGATCAATAATTCGTTTCGTTCTGCATCTCTGAAATACATAGCTATAACCACGCGGAAGTAATAGAAGATACCCACTATGGCATTTAGAACTGCAAATACGGCAAGATAGGTGTGATACTGAGACAGTGCTCCGGCAAACATCATAAATTTACCAATGAAGCCTGCTGTTAGAGGAATTCCCGCAAGCGAAAGCATAGCCACCGTTAAAGTGATGGCTAGCAAAGGATTCTTCTTGGCCAGTCCGTTAAAACTATCGAAGCTATCGCTGCCGACTTGTCTTTGCACAACCATAAGGGCTGCAAATGCTATAATCGAAGCAATGGTATACGCTGCGGCATATACGAAAATGGCATTACCAGACGAGCTGCTTAACGCGATAAGTGCAAAAAGCATATAACCTACATGAGAGATACTTGAAAAAGCAAGCATTCTTTTAAAGTGCTGCTGATACACTGCTGTTACGTTTCCGATGAGCAGAGATAATGAGGCAAGCACAACCAGAACCGGGGTCCAGAACTCCTGCAAAGGCGACAGACTCATATAGAAAAGACGCAGGAAAGCTGCAAATACCGCAGTTTTCACTACCGTACTCATAAATGCTGTTATAAGGGTTGGAGCGCCCTCATATACATCAGGTGTCCAGAAATGAAAAGGTGCAGATCCCGCTTTAAAGCCTAGACCAATAATCATCAACAAAATCCCTGCGTAAAATATCGGAGATATCTCGCTGCCGTTGGCATAATTCCTTATCTCCGCCAGATCAAAAGAACCCGAAGCTCCGTATAGCAGAGTAATGCCAAACAGTAGGAAGCCTGTCGAAAAAGCTCCCATAAGGAAGTATTTTAACGCAGCTTCATTTGATGCATAGTCACGCTTTTTAATCCCCGTAAGGATGTATAAACTTACAGACATGATCTCTATGCCGATGAACAGCATGGATAAATTGTGATAAGAGGATATGATGATAATACCAACGAGCGAAAAAAGAATGATGGTATAATACTCTGCCACGTTCGTGCTGATGCGCTCAAAATAATCTTTCGAAAGCATCAGTATTAAAATGGTAGACAAAATAGCGATGGAAGAGAAAGCCACAGCAAAATTATTGAACAGCAGCATCCCGCTAAAGATGGTACGGGCATTATTTGCCCAGTCCCAGTGGTTAAGGCTTAGTCCGAATGCTACTACCAGACCAACGATAGACACAGGTAATAATGCCTTGCCTGCTTTAAAAAGTCCGAGGTATAGAACCAGTATAGCTAAAAGAGATATCGTTATTATTACGTCCATGTTGTCTCTATCACTTTCTAATGTATGTATGGATTTATTCCCGCAATGCGATTATTCACAAATTCAATCAATGCTTTAGATGAGGCATTCGAAATGTCTAATAAAGGCTGAGGATAAACACCAATGAAAATCACTAAAGCGCCAACTATAAACAATACCACTTTTTCCGAGCCGGCAATTTCCGGGAAATTAAGCGTACTGTCATTGGTTTCGCCCAGCATAACACGCTGATACATTCTAAGCATATATACGGCGCTGAATATTATGGTAAGGCCTGAAATTCCTGCGGCCCAGATATTGTATTTATAAACCCCGAACAGAAGCAAAAACTCACCGATAAATCCGTTGGTAAGCGGCAATGCTACCGTTCCAAGCAACACGATCAGGAAGGCGATGGCAAACTGTGGTGCGACTTTGGCTATCCCGCCCATACTGCTGATTTCCCGTGTATTTAATCTTCTGCTGATGATATCTAAAACAAAGAATAATCCGAACACATTAATACCGTGACTAATCATTTGGATCATGGCACCTTGTAATCCCTGAATATTCCAGGCAAAAATACCCGCAGAGATTAGCCCGACGTGAGAGATTGACGAATAAGCGACAAGTCGCTTGGCATCCTTTTGTGTGAAAGCTATTATTGCGGCGTACACAACTCCTATAATCGATAATATTAATGCTGTTTGGCCCCATTCATCAAAGCCCAGTGGCGCTATTGGAATTAACCAGCGTATAACACCATAGATACCCATCTTAAGCATAATACCTGATAAAAGCATCGTTCCGGCAGTTGGAGCCTCGGTATAGGTATCAGGTTGCCATGTGTGGAAAGGAAATATCGGCATCTTGATAGCAAAGGCAAGAAAGAATGCCCAGAATATCCAGCCTTGTGTAGCGGCATCCAGGTTCAGGTTATAAAATGAATCAAGACTGAAGCTTTTGTAGGGAGTATTAACGTACATAAAAATAATGCCTAATAGCATTATCAAACTCCCGCCAATAGTGTAAATGAAAAACTTAAGGTTAACCTTAATCCTGTTCTCACCGCCCCAGATGGCGCAAATGAAGTAAATAGGTATCAATGCTGCTTCCCATCCAATATAAAAAAGGAATGCGTCCAATGCGGTAAACACAAGCAGTAAACCGCTTTGCATAAACAAGATCAATCCGTAAAATGCACCGGTACTTTTATAATGGTGCTTAAAGCTCGAAAGAATGATAAGCGGGATCAAGCCATTGGTTAACAACACCATCATCATGCTTATTCCATCAATACCGGCTCTGAAACGAATACCGTAAGTGCTCAGCCACGGATAATCAACACCGAACTGGAATCTTGAAGAATATTGATTGAAGTTAATAAGGAGATAAACTGTCAGACCTAATGATAACAACGACCAGATTAATGCCAGGGTTTTTGCCTGTTGTGATTTACCAAGCAACGATGTAAATATTGCACCGAGGATGGGTAAAAATATAAGCAGTAAAATTTCCATCTATATGTTCTTATCCCTCTTATTATATGTTATAGAATCCGTACAGAAGCAAGCCGATAATGCCTGCAACCATCATAAAAATATAAAAACCAATATTCCCTGATTGTAATAGGCGCAGCCCATTTGAAGCTTCAGTAGTCCCTCTGCCCATTCCGTTCACCAGACCATCAATACCTGCTTTATCTACAACCTTGAAGAAAAATCCCGACAGGGCATTCAAAGGTTTTGTGATGATTGCATTATAAATTTCGTCGATGTAATACTTATTATACGACAAACGAGCTAGCATACCTCTTTCAGAAGTATCTGCCATCGGTACATGGTTGTTCTTAGAATATTTAACAAAAGCTATATAAGCAGCAATTAAAGCCCCGGCCACCGAAACACCCATCAGGATATATTCTGTAGTGTGGTCAAGCTTTAAATGTCCCAGCCTTACATTTGATTCGAAAAATACCGGACTCAGGAAATTTGACAACCAGTGATTGCCGCCCAGAACTTCCGGCACACCTAAAAATCCTCCTAAAGCTGAAAGCACTGCAAGAACAATCAGAGGGATAGTCATAGTTCGCGGAGACTCATGTAAATGATGCTCTTGTTCTTGTGTTCCTCTAAACTTATTATCAAAGGTCAGAAACAGCATTCTGAACATGTAGAATGAGGTAAATAGAGCACCGATTACGCCCAATACCCATAAAATCTTATTATGTTCATAAGCATGCGCCAGAATCTCATCTTTTGAAAAGAAACCAGAGAAAGGCGGTATTCCTGCTATCGCTATAGTACCCACCAGCATCGTGATAAAGGTGATAGGAAGTTTCTTTTTCAACCCTCCCATAGATCTCATATCCTGCTCATTGCTTACCGCATGAATCACCGAACCGGCGCCAAGGAATAACAATGCTTTAAAGAAGGCATGTGTAAGTACATGGAAAAAAGCCCCGGTATAAGCGCCAACGCCTAAACCAAGAAACATATATCCCAACTGCGAAACCGTTGAATAGGCCAGTACTTTTTTAATATCCGTTTGGGTGATAGCAATGGTAGCTGCTAAAAGCGCCGTCGCGATACCGATACTTGCTATAACCGTAAGAGTTGTTGGAGAGAGTGTAAATAAGATATTCGAACGGGCAATCATGTAGATACCGGCAGTAACCATTGTCGCGGCATGTATTAGGGCCGAGACAGGGGTCGGACCAGCCATTGCATCAGGTAACCATGTAAACAGAGG
>CAMPKC010000091.1 GCA_946887045.1 uncultured Sphingobacteriaceae bacterium
TTAAAAATGCTGATCAAACTTATCGTGTCTTTATTGAAAAGATGAATGAAGGTGCTGTTACTTTAAATAGGGAGGGATTAATTATTTACAGTAATTCCAGCTTTGCTAATGCACTGAATTTCCCTCTCGAAAAGGTAATTGGTCTCCCTTTTAAAGAATTTGTATCTCCCGAGTCAAAGCAGAAATTTGACGATTTACTCGGGTCTTCCTGGCAGCGTGATTGCAAGTCAGAACTTTATCTCTGCAACAGCAGCAAACACCCGACACCCTTTCTCTTATCCTTGACCACGTTAGAACTGGATGAAGGCTTATCGATGAGTATCATTCTTACAGATCTAACCGTTCAAAAAGCATCCGAAAAAGAACTAAAGCTAAAAAATGACCAACTTGAAGAAGCGCAGCAGATAAGCCTTGCCCTTAATAATCAACTCGAGGATATTGTTAGAGAGCGAACCAAAGAATTGTTGCTTAGCAGAGAACATTTTAAAATGTTGTCCAATAATATCTCACAAATAACATGGACAAATCTTCCTTCGGGCGAGTTCACGTTTTATAATCAGCGTTGGTACCAGTATACCGGCTTAAGTTTTGAAGAAAGTAAAGACTCGGGATGGAATGAAATCGTTCATCCTGAGGATAAATTGGATACCCTTAACAGGTATCGTAAGGCCATGGAGACTGGGTCGACTTTTGAAGTTGAAAATAGAATTAAGCGTGCTGATGGTACTTATCGCTGGCATTTGAACCGCGCAAATCCCCTGAAAAACGAGAACGGCGAAATTTTATTTTGGGTAGGGACGGCCACGGATATCGAGGATCAAAAGAAGGCCATGGAAAAGAAAGATGAATTTATCGGCATCGCTAGTCATGAGCTCAAAACCCCGCTAACCAGCTTAAAGGGATATCTTCAACTGATTGGCAGTTATAAAAAGGAAGTGTTACCGGTTACGGTAAGGCAGTTTATTGGGAAAGCTGATGAAGCCATCGGCAAATTACAGAATCTGGTAAACGATCTTTTAGACGTAAGTAAAATTCAAAAAGGTAAATTACAGTTTAGTAAATCTACCCTCAACATTAGCCATGTTATTAATAGTTGTATTGAGAGTTCAAACCATATTTATCCAACTTACAATATTAGGGGCAATACGGAAGATGGATTGTTTGTTATCGGCAATTTTGAACGCTTGGAACAGGTGTTGATGAATTTTATCAATAATGCTGTAAAATATTCCCCTGTCAATAAGGATATAGTTATAAATGCTGAAATTAACGGAAATAACGTTCAGGTTTCTGTAACTGATAATGGTATTGGCTTAACAGAGCACCAAATGGAATTGATTTTTGAACGGTTTTACCGGGTGGATGATAAAAATTATTCCGCTAGTGGCTTAGGGATGGGACTGTATATATCTTCTGAAATTATTAAGGCGCACAACGGAACAATAGGTGTTCAGAGTCAGTTTAATGAAGGATCTACCTTCTACTTTAGATTGCCTTTATACAAATCGCGGTAAGCCCTTACTTCGATTTTCGCTCATAAAAGTTTGTCAATTTTGTTATATATTTAAAGCAAAATATTTGTTGAAAATCCTCATATAATATTCAATTAAATTGATGTTGTTTGGTTAAATCGTATCTTGAATGGTGTTTGAGAAAACATGTATCGGAGACGTAACAAATGTTAAACAATTGCATATTATTTCAACCACTGCCCCTGGTATTTGTTGTTATAACCTATTGTAAACCACTTGAAAAATTTACACCTCGTTGTTGCTTTCGGATTTCTCCTGAATTTTGCGGGCTTTGCCCAGCAAAGGCCGCAGTATACCCAATACATATTTAATAATTACCTGTTAAATCCAGCTATCTCCGGTATAGAAAACTACATTGATCTAAAGGCTGGCTACCGGACACAATGGACTGGTTTGGACGGTGCTCCCGTAACAAATTACATTTCTGTTAATGCTCCTTTGGGGAAAAATTTTTTATCTGGTGATGCAAATTCATTTGGCGGTCAGGAAAATAATCCGATGAGCAGGAGTTATTTGCAGAACTATATGGCCGCCGAACCACATCATGGTATCGGAATGCATGCTGTTTTGGATCGCGCAGGTCCGATTAGTCGTGTCGATGTAAATGCTACCTATGCCTACCATTTGGGTTTATCTGAAAAATTAAACATTGCTTTAGGGGTCGCTGTGGGTATTTCGAAGGTGAGTTTGGATTACTCTAAAATAACTTTAGAGAATAATCAGGATCCGGCAATTGTAGCTACAGAAACGGATCGGCTTAAGCCTGATTTGGGTGCCGGTCTCTGGATTTACGGACCCCAGTATTTTGTCGGATTGTCCGCTCAGCAATTATTAGGACAGACCTTGAATTTTACAAATAACAGTCAATACACCCAGGGAAAAGCTGTACCTCATTTTTTTTTAACGGCTGGTTATAAAATCTTCCTTGCCGACGATATTGCAGCAGTTCCTTCAGTGATGATAAAGAGAGTATCTCCTGCACCCAATAGTTACGATGCCAATTTGAAACTGGCTTTTCGCGACAAGTTTTGGTTGGGAGGCAGCTATCGTCATAACGATTCATTTTCGGCTTTAGCCGGATTTAACGTCAGTTATTTATTTAACCTCAGTTATTCGTATGATTTTACTACATCCGATCTGGGAAATGTAAGTAGTGGAACACACGAAATCGTACTCGGGCTGCTCTTAAATAACCGATATAAAGTTACCTGCCCGCAACGAAATTGGTAGGCATCAGTTATCTATAAACCAACGGAAATTCATCCAGGATTTTTGGCGAGAATTAGCTCTAATTCTGCAAAGCGCTTGAAAAGATTATAGTTCTCTTCTTAGTCTGGCGACCGGAATATTCATCGCTTCCCTATATTTTGCAACAGTTCTGCGAGCAATATTGTATCCCTTTTCTTTAAGGATCTCTGTTAGTTTTTCATCTGCAAGAGGGTGCTGCTTGTCCTCGTTTCCAATACATTCCTCTAATATTTTTTTAACCTCTTTGTTAGATACCTCTTCACCGCTTTCCATCTGGATAGCTTCGGAGAAGAATGATTTTAAAAGAAATGTTCCAAATTCTGTTTGAACGTATTTTGAGTTAGCTACACGAGACACAGTAGAAATATCCATCCCGATTTTATCCGCAATATCCTTCAAGATCATTGGCCTTAAATTCCGCTCATCTCCGGTTAAGAAGTACTCGTATTGATATTGCATTATGGCATTCATTGTTTTAAGTAATGTTTGCTGCCTTTGCTTTATAGCATCTATAAACCAGCGGGCCGAATCGAGTTTTTGCTTAACAAACTGTACTGCTTCTTTAAGTTTTTTATCCTTTTGCGATGCTTTATCGTAATGTTCAAACATCTCTTTGTACGACCGGCTAACCCGAAGTTCCGGAGCGTTTTGAGAGTTGAGAGTTAAAATCAGTGTTCCCTCATTATTAGAGATGTGAAAGTCGGGAATTACCTGTAACTGTTTGTTGTTTGTTTCTCCTGCATCGCCGGGTTTTGGATTCAATTTCAGAATTTCAGAAATAACCTCTCTGAGCTCAATAGAATCCATATTCAAAGCCCGTTCAAGTTTATCGTAATGCTTACGTGTAAACTCATCAAGATAGTTATCAACTACTTTAATTGCTTTTTGTACGATCGGTGTTTGTTCTTTTTTTCTTAGTTGAATAAGCAGGCATTCTTTTAAATCGCGTGCCGCAACGCCGGCAGGTTCAAAAGATTGAATAAGTTTTAACATTTCCTCAACTTCCTCCTCTTCAGCTATGACATTCTGTGAAAAGGCTAAATCATCCAGCAAGGAAGTAGTAGAACGGCGTAAATAACCATCGTCATCTAAACTGCCAATTATTTGCTGGCCGATCAGAAAATCCTTTTCGGAAATAGGGGCTAAATCCAGTTGTTGATGAAGTGTTTCATAAAAAGATGATTGAACGGCGATGGGCATTTCCTTGCGTTCCTCCTCATCTTCACCATTCTGGTCATATTTTGAACTATAATCGTTCAAATTATCCTCCTGAAGATAGTCTTCGACGTTAAACTCATCGAATTCGTCTCCAGTTTTTTCTTCGTTATAATCTCCGGTATCAGGATCTTTATCTGGATATTCTTCTACCGGTTCATTTAAATTTACTAAGCTGAGATCTTCAAGCGCAGGGTTTTCTTCAAGCTCTTCCTTTATGCGTGCATCTAAACTTACAGTTGGTATCTGTAATAATTTAATAAACTGTATCTGCTGCGGAGATAGCTTTTGAAGTAATTTCTGTTGTAAGTTTTGTCTTAGCATATTTCTAGAGCCCCAAAATTACTAAATAACATTATTAAAAGGGGGAAAATTAGCCCTTGTGGCTAAAAAAGCTAAGTAGGTAACGCTTTTATGGCATAAAAGATTTTATAATTTTTTAGAAAATATATTTCATTTCCCTATTGTATTAGCTCAGAGGTGTTTATTTTGTAGGCGATTGTCTATTTATAGTACTAAAACAATTTTCGCAGTGCTCAATTTATCAAACATGAGAACTATAAAAAATATTCATCAGGCCAGATATTCACCCATCGCCGATCTGATAACTTATTCTCCTTTGCCGTCACGTAGTCTGAATCAAATAGATCCCTTTTTATTTTTGAATCACCACGGCCCACAAAATTACCCGGCAAATAATTCCGGATTACCGTTCGGCCCGCATCCTCATCGTGGAATGGAGACGGTGACTTTTATATTGGAAGGAGATATAATGCATAAAGATTCCGGCGGGCACGAAAGTATTATCACAGCAGGTGGCGTGCAATGGATGACCGCCGGAAGTGGCTTAATTCATGCTGAAGTTTCGTCAGATAAGTTTAAAAAAGATGGTGGAGATTTGGAGATTTTGCAACTATGGTTAAATCTGCCATCTTATTTAAAGATGACTAAACCTCAATATAAGGGTTTTCAGAAACAAGACATTCCTTCGATAGTACTGTCGGACCAGGTGTATATGAATATTGTTTCAGGCACATGGGAAGGGCAGGACGGCGCTTTTAAAACAGAAACAGATGTACACTTAAGCACCGTTCAGTTTAAACAAGGCGGAAAGGCTTCTTTCAACATTCTGCCGGAACGAAATATCTTTTTCTACATTATAAAAGGCCGCCTGAACGTAAACGATTGCGAGGTAAACGCCCTGCATTTAGTTGAATTTAAAAATGATGATTCTGAATTAGTGGTGGAGGCTTTAGAGGATAGCATTTTGTTGCTCGGGCATGCAAAGCCCTTAAATGAACCAGTGGTAGCTCAGGGCCCATTTGTAATGAATTCTCAGGAAGAAATAATGCAAGCCTACGACGATTATCGCATGGGCAAATTTGGAAGCTGGGAATAAACTCACATCTCAAATCTCAATACCCATGTCTCAGATATCTATAAATAAAATATTAGTCGCCAACCGTGGTGAAATAGCTTTGCGCATTATGCGATCGGCCCGCGAAATGGGAATTAAAACCGTCGCTGTGTTTTCTAAGGCTGATCGAAACGCCTTACACGTTCAGTATGCCGATGAAGCGGTTTGTATTGGTCCGGCACCTTCCAGTCAATCGTATTTGGTTATTGAAAATATTATTGAAGCCTGTAAGCGTACAAATGCAGATGCAGTTCATCCCGGATACGGATTTTTATCAGAGAATCCTGCGTTCGCAAAAGCTATTGTCGAAGCGGGGATTATTTTTATCGGCCCATCGGCAGAAGCGATGGAAATTATGGGAAACAAACTATCCGCGAAAGCGGCTGCTCTTTCTTACAACATTCCTTTAGTTCCGGGTACAGATACTGCTATAACCGACATTGCTGAAGCAAAAATACGGGCAGAAGAAATCGGCTTTCCGATTTTAATAAAAGCTGCTGCAGGCGGGGGAGGAAAAGGGATGCGCATTGTTGAAAGCGTACATGATTTTGAAGAGCAGATGAAACGGGCGGTTTCTGAAGCTGTCTCTGCGTTCGGCGATGGATCGGTTTTTATAGAACGGTATGTAACCTCACCGCGACACATAGAAATTCAGGTATTAGGTGATTCGTTCGGAAATATTGTACATCTCTTCGAGCGTGAATGTTCAATACAACGGAGGCATCAAAAGGTAGTTGAGGAGGCCCCATCGTCTGTTTTAACTCCGGAGATACGCGAGAAAATGGGACGATGCGCTGTGGATGCCGCACGTGCATGTAATTATACAAGCGCCGGAACGGTGGAGTTTATTCTGGATGAAAACCTCGATTTTTTCTTTCTTGAGATGAATACCAGGCTTCAGGTCGAACATCCGGTAACGGAAATGATTACAGGGATTGATTTGGTAAAAGAACAAATTAAAATTGCCAGAGGCGAAACGATCAGCTTTAAGCAGGAGGATTTAAGAATACAGGGTCATGCGATCGAATTGAGGGTTTATGCTGAAGATCCTGCAAATGATTTTCTTCCGGATATCGGAACGCTTAGCCGCTATAAAATTCCGCAGGGACCGGGAGTACGGGTTGACGATGGTTTTGAGCAGGGAATGGAAATTCCTATTTACTACGATCCCATGATTGCAAAGCTGGTTGTCTGGGGCGCAAATCGTACAGAAGCAATACAGCGAATGATTCGCGCAATTGATGAGTATCAAATTACGGGCGTTCGCAATACCCTGTCTTTCGGGAGATTTGTAATGGAACATGAGTCTTTTGCGTCAGGGAATTTCGACACTCATTTCGTAAGCAAGTGTTTTGGTTCTGATTCTGCAGAGGAAGATTCTGCAGAGGAGGCTTTTATCGCAGCCTTAGTTGGTTTAAACAACTTTAAGGAAAGCCGGATGGAGACGAATACAATAAGTTTAGCCGGCTTAAATAGTGTCTGGAAAAAAAATCGTAAAGAGTATTAAATAAACTTTCCAAAAGTTCTAAACTTTTGGAAAGTTTATTTAATTATTTTCGGCCCATGTTTACAGGAATTATAGAAACCCTCGGAGTTGTCAAAAAACTTCAGCAAGACCAGGGAAATCTTCATATAACTATTGAATCACCAATTTCATCCGAATTGAAAATTGATCAGTCTGTGGCACATAACGGCGTTTGTCTTACAGTTATCGCATTGGCTGAAAATTCTCATACGGTTACTGCAATAGAAGAAACGCTTTCTAAAACCAGTCTGCGTAATTTAGAGGTCGGAAGCTTAACCAATCTGGAACGTTGCATGCAAATGAATGGTCGCTTAGACGGACATATTGTTCAGGGACATGTAGATCAAACTGCTGAGTGCATTAATTTGGTTGAGCGAGATGGAAGCTGGGAATATACTTTTAAATACGACCCCAAACTCGGAAACGTAACAGTCGAAAAAGGCTCAATCTGCCTAAATGGAATAAGTTTGACAGTGGTGAATTCTACAGAAGATAGTTTCTCAGTAGCTATTATTCCTTATACTTACGAGCATACCAATCTGCAGCAGGTTAAGGTTGGAGATTTGGTTAATCTTGAATTTGATATTATAGGAAAATATGTGGCGAGGTTGATGAAAAAGTAAACAGTTTCATCCCCCATTATAGTTTTTTATTGCTTCATAATAGTTTTTTTCTTCCCAGGCGTTTATTGCTTTCTTATTATCTCCGATTAATGATCTCAAATAATCTGGTTTGAAAGGAGTTATTTCTCCATCGTTTATCTGAATTTGGTTAATCTCTGTGCCATCAATAAAAAAGCAGAATGCATTGATCTTTCCTTTTATTACCGTAAATCTCCACTTATCACCATTCGGTAAACCTTCAATTTTTTGTTGCATATTAAAAGGGTCCGGTCGGGTAATTTTAAGCGTCTCTTCGGCGAAAATCTGTTTTAAAGAGTCGCCTTTTGAGTAATAAAGGAAGTGTTTTCCGGAGGCGCTATCCTTTAAAATGTCCGAATTAGCCTGAATGTGAGATCCGTCTTTCAGCTC
>CAMPKC010000092.1 GCA_946887045.1 uncultured Sphingobacteriaceae bacterium
TTCGATATTAAAAACGGTGCTCTTCTGAATTTCGAGCCAATGCAAAAAATAGGAAATTTTGCTTTTCCTAACAGAGACTTTTCTAATATAACCTTCACCAATCTAAAAAACACTCTGGATATAAAAGGCAGCAAGATCACCATTCATCCCATGTACATCCAATCAAGCGTTCTTAATTTATATATCGAAGGGGTCTATGGCATGCCTGTGGGATCCGACATCTTCCTTAGAATTCCTATTCGTAACCCGAAGAGAGATATTGGGCTATCCGATAGTTTAAAAAGAGAAAGATTCGATAACGGGATTGTGATAAATTTAAGAGGTCAGGATGATGAAAATGGAAATGTGAAATTCAAGCTTGGCAAAAAAGATGAGGAGAAGGACAAGGAGAAAGAAGCGAAAGGGAGAGAAAAACAGGGACGAGCAGTAAGAAAAAAGGAAAAAGAGGAACAAAAAAGTTTACGTTAAGGGGCAAAAATCTCTGTTTTTTTCTTTTACACGGATCTATTTTTGAAATAGAATAAAAAAAAACAGTAAAGCCAAGGCGACAAGTATAGAGTGAATCGATTTCATTTTGAAGTTAATTTTCTACCCAAAATTAGACTGTATCAGATGCCCAACAATCCCAATTAGGCGAGCAGAATGAAATAATCGGCAAGCGACGGATTTCAGACGGCAAACAAATATCAAGAAAATAGAAAACAGTCTTTTACATACAGGGTTATCCTTAAAACATCATCAAAAACCATGGAAAATTCAATGATTAACAAACTCTCGGACACTTTAAATAGTTCCATCCTTCAAGAAAATACAAATGGTAATGTTGGAAAATCGGAACGTATTGTCTCAATAGGCAGCGGAGCGTTCATTGCTTTAAAAGGCATTAGCAACGTTTTTTCACATCCTTATTTAGCAATAACAGAACTGGGTTTAGGAGGCGTGCTGCTTTATAGAGGACTAACAGGATACTGCCCTATTAAAGAAAAAATGGAACGCGAGAATGCCGCCCCCACAGTGCCGGTTACGGCTATGCCGACAGAATCGTATTAATTATCTAAGCTCCCGGTGACGGGAGTTTTGAGTTTACCGCCTCTTCCTGGGTTCCAAACTTAATATCATCTAAATATCTCTCTCGTTCTTCCGTCCTTCTGCTAAAGCTATATGATTTTGTACTTTTGTGTAACATGGCCGGAATTTATCTCCACATCCCTTTTTGCAAACAAGCTTGTCATTATTGTGATTTTCATTTTACTACTTCGCTGAAATATAAAGATGAGCTATTGCAGGCAATGCATTCAGAACTTGATCTGCAACAAAGCTATCTTGGAAAACAAAACATTGAAACGATTTACTTCGGAGGGGGTACTCCATCTCTGATCGGTGCTACAGAAATTCAAAAGTTGATTGACAAAATCATGCAGATTCATACAGTCAAAGCGGATGCGGAAATTACGCTGGAAGCAAACCCGGACGATTTAGATCTTGCAACGGTTCGGGATTTAAAACACACTAATATTAACCGGTTCAGCATCGGAATCCAATCTTTTTTCGAGGAAGATCTTTTATGGATGAACCGGGCCCATAACGCTGCAGAAGCAGACAGCTCCGTAAAACGCATGCAGGATGCAGGATTTGAAAATATAACCCTGGATTTGATCTACGGATATCCATTGCTAAGCGACCAGAAATGGAAGTCGAATATTAAAAAAGTCATTGACTTAAATATTCCGCATATTTCGGCTTATGCGATGACGGTTGAGCCAAAGACAGCATTAGCTTCCTTCATCGCTAAAGGCAAACAGGAGATTATGAATGAATCCCAGAGTGCAGCGCAATATCTGGAACTCATAGAATCGCTTTCTGAGGCTGGTTTTGAACACTATGAAACTTCAAACTTTGCAAAGCCCGGCTGTTATTCAAAACACAATACCAATTACTGGAAAGGCATTTCTTACCTCGGAATTGGTCCCTCCGCCCATTCTTTTAATGGAAACACCAGGCAATGGAACGTAGCCAATAATGCAAAATACATTGATGGCATTTTAAAAGGAAATATCCCTGCCGAACAGGAAGTTCTCACTACGGCAAATCGGGTAAATGAGTACATAATGACTTCCCTACGTACTAAATGGGGCATGCATTTGAATGAAATTGAAAGCAGATTCGGCGCAGATTATAAATTACATATCGAAAGCGACTTGCAACCCTTTATTGAAAAAAATCATATTGTTCTGAAGAATAATGTAGCCACACTTACATCACAGGGTAAGCTTTTTGCTGATAGGATCAGCTCAGAGTTATTTGTAGAAGAGTAAAAAAAACAATGTTTATATTTTCCTTCTTAAAATCAAACACTTACAAAAAAGATTCCGATTAGAAAATCCGACCTACAGCCTTCCTTCGTAATTCTTCATGATTTACAAATTAAACCCTTATACAACATGAAGAAAATTTTTACTGTAATAGCATTAGTAGCTAGTGTAATTACAACCCAGTCATTTGCTCAAAAAACTAAAATGGTAGGTGGTGCTGCCATGTATTCTACAAAAGACATTGTAGATAATGCTGTAAATTCAAAAGACCATACCACCTTGGTTACCGCGGTTAAAGCAGCCGGATTGGTAGAAACACTTAAATCGGAAGGACCATTTACCGTTTTCGCCCCTACCAACGCAGCTTTCAATAAACTGCCCGAAGGAACCGTATCAACCTTGGTTAAACCTGAAAATAAAGCAATGCTGACCTCTATTTTGACTTATCATGTTTTAGCGGGTAAATTAGGTTCTGCCGAAATTGCAGCAGCCATTAAAGCCGGAAAAGGCACAGCAGAATTTAAAACAGTAAATGGTGGACGGATCTGGGCGATGATGAAAGGAAAAAAAGATCTGATTCTAAAAGATGAAAAAGGAGGAATGTCTAAAGTTACGATAGCCGACGTATTTCAGAAAAACGGCGTAATACACGTTATCGACACCGTAATAATGCCTTAAGTAATTTTTCGCAAGTCACCGTAAAACCCGCCTTCAGGCGGGTTTTTTAGTTTATATTTCTCCAAACAGAAAGCAGAAAAGTAAACCTTTAATTATAAACGATACATTTGTCAATGCGTCAGGTAGTTTGTTTTGGAGAAATATTGTGGGACAATTTTCCAAGCGGAAAAATGGCAGGCGGAGCTCCTATGAATGTGGCTTTACATCTGCATAAGCAAGGGATAGACAGCCGCCTGATCAGCAGCGTGGGAAAAGATCAAAACGGAAAAGATCTGATAGCCTTTCTGGCAAAAAATGGCTTATCAACTGAATTTATTCAGCAACATTCAACCTTACCTACCGGGATAGTTGAGGTGGAACTTGATGAAAACAAGCAAGCCACATACACCATAGTAAAACCAGTTGCCTGGGATGAAATCGTTTATCAGGAAAACCTGACCACGCTAAGCAGTACGGCAGATGCATTGGTATTCGGCAGCCTGGCCTGCAGAAGCGAAATAAGTTACCATACATTATTGAAGCTAACTGAGACCAGTAAAATCTCCATTTTCGACATGAATCTGCGTCCGCCGCATTTTGAGATGAGCATTTTAAAAAACTTGATAAAAAGAAGCTCCGTGCTCAAAGTCAACGAACATGAACTGGAATATCTTACAACCCATTGGTCGATAGAAACAGCAGACGTTGAAAGTCAATTAAGAAAACTAAGCAATATCACCCAAATCTCAACCATTTGCGTAACACTGGGTGATAAAGGTGCCTGTATTTTCCATGAAGGAGAGTTTTATAGTCATCCTGGTTTCTCAATAAAAGTGGCCGACACCGTAGGCGCCGGAGATTCATTTCTGGCTGCCTTTATTTATGGCTACTTACAAAACGCGCCAATGCAGCAAACGTTAAGCAGAGCTTGTGCAGCAGGGGCATTGGTGGCTTCAAGGCACGGCGCCAATCCCCATTATACTCTCGATGAAATAACTGAGATCACCAATTTTTAATTTTACAAAGTCATAACATCCCCTGCAATACAAACATTTAAATTCGTTATAAGGTATATCAATATAAGGTAAATCATGCGCGGCCACTCCTTTTCAAAATATATATCGAATGAACTTCCAAAAGGAGGTTTTGACGAACTCTTGAAGCTATTTCTCGAACTGCTTAACTACACCTCGGGTGATGCTAATGAGGCGCTTGCCTGGATGAATGAGCTCGATAAGCAATATAACCTCACCAACGATGAGTATGGAATGGGAGATTTCATAGATGACCTGAAGAATAAAGGTTACCTGAGTTCTGATGATGAAAAAGGCGGCTTCAAAATCACTGGCAAAACGGAACAATCCATTCGCAAATCCGCGCTCGAAGAAATTTTCGGAAAACTAAAAAAATCCGGTAAAGGGAATCATAACACCAATATTTCAGGGATTGGTGAAGAAAAAAATGCAGACCGGCGCGAGTTCCAATTTGGAGACAGCCTGGACCAGATTGACATGACTGCATCAATCCATAATGCTCAGATAAACCATGGTATTGGCGATTTTACACTTACCGAGCGTGATCTGGAAGTTGAAGAAAAAGATTATAAATCAATTTCCTCGACAGTATTGATGATCGATATTTCTCATTCGATGATTCTTTATGGGGAGGACCGCATAACCCCTGCTAAAAAAGTAGCCATGGCTTTAGCTGAATTGATTAAAACGAAATATCCTAAAGACACGCTGGATATTGTTGTTTTTGGAAACGATGCCTGGCCTATAACATTAAAAGAACTACCGTATTTACAGGTGGGGCCATACCATACCAACACATACGCCGGACTCGAGTTGGCTGCAGATATTCTTCGAAGAAGGAAAACTCATAATAAACAGATATTTATGATCACAGACGGCAAGCCAACCTGCCTGAAAGAAGGTAATAAATATTATAAAAACAGTATTGGACTCGACCGTAAGGTTGTAAACAAAACACTGAACAAAGCGGCTGAGTGTAAACGTCTGAACATCCCCATTACAACCTTCATGATTGCAAAAGATCCTTACCTGCAACAGTTTGTTCGTAAGTTTACCGAAATTAATGGTGGCAAGGCATTCTACAGTTCGTTGAAAGGACTGGGCGAATATATATTTGAAGATTACATCAGAAACAGAAGAAGAACAGTTAGATAACCTCGCCCCCAGCCCTTCCCAAAGAAGAGAGGAGCGTAACACCTTAACTGGCTGAGACACCAACAAAAAAGAAATGAAGCAACTCGACATAAAAACATTAGGTGAACTAAAAAAATCAGGTTATCAGTCGCGCTCGATAAAACAAGAGCTGAGAGAGAATCTGATCAAACAGTTGAAAAATAAAGAGGCGGGGTTTGAAGGGATAATTGGGTATGAAGACACCGTTATTCCTGACTTGCAAACGGCCATTTTATCTCAACATAATATTTTACTGCTGGGCTTACGCGGACAAGCAAAAACGCGTATTGCCAGATTAATGGTAAACCTATTAGACGAATATATTCCCTATGTTGAAGATTCAGAATTGTATGATGACCCGCTAAATCCTATATCCTGGTTTGCGCGTGAAAAGCTTGAAAAACTCGGTGATGACACCCCTATTGCCTGGCTGCATCGCGATGAACGCTATACAGAAAAACTTGCAACACCCGATGTAACCGTTGCCGATTTAATTGGTGATGTGGATCCAATCAAGGCTGCATCATTAAAACTCCATTATTCGGACGAGCGGGTAATTCATTACGGACTGATCCCCCGGGCACACCGCAGCATTTTTGTAATCAATGAGCTTCCTGACTTACAGGCAAGAATCCAGGTGGCATTATTTAATATCCTTCAGGAAAAAGACATCCAAATTCGAGGCTTCAAACTTCGCCTGCCGCTGGATGTTCAATTTGTATTTACCGCAAATCCTGAAGATTATACCAACCGGGGCTCCATTGTTACACCCTTAAAAGACCGTATCGAAAGTCAAATACTAACCCATTACCCGCGAAGTGTAGAAATTTCACGAAAAATCACACAGCAGGAAGCCCGTCTGACTGAAGAACAAATACTAAATGTAGAGTCGGATGGTTTGGTGAAGGATCTGATTGAGCAAATAGCTTTCGAAGCAAGGAGTTCAGAATATATTGATAAAAAATCCGGAGTATCGGCTCGCTTAACCATAACTGCGTACGAAAACTTAATCAGTAATGCAGAACGCAGAATGCTGATAAACAATGAAGAAAGGACTTTTGTAAGGATATCAGATTTTCTAGGAGTAATCCCTGCAATCACCGGTAAAATCGAACTGGTTTACGAGGGCGAACAAGAAGGCCCGGCGAAAGTTGCGAATATTCTGGTTGGCAAAGCCATAAAAACCCTGATGTCGCAGTATTTTCCTGATCCTGAAAAGTTGAAACGGTCGAAAGCGACAAATCCTTATATCGAAATCACGGGCTGGTTCGGCATGGGAAACAGCATAAGTATTGTAGATGATCTTTCTGAAAAAGAGTATAGTAATGTTTTAAATTCGGTTCCGGGCCTGAGAGATCTGGTGAAACTATTTCATCCAACAATGATTGACACCCAACAATTACTATTGATGGAATTTTTGCTACATGGTCTATCAGAATACTCGCAGGTTAGCAAATCGTTCCTGGATAATGGCTACGCGTTTAAAGACATGCTTGGCAGCTTATTCAATGCTAAATTTGATGATGGAGATGAAGACGACTTTGATGACGAACGATAACGAACTCTCTTACCCTTAGAATCGCCGTAACCAGTTTACAGAGCTTGTCTCTAAATTTGAGAAGCCGCAGAAAAGAACTAAAATCACACACACAAACTTCATGTCCGACAGGTTACTTATTTTATTTTTCATCAGTTCTTTGTTATTGATAATCGACTGGTATATTTTAAAGGCTCTTCTCGCTCTAAAAATTAAAGCAATAGAAAAACGAAGAAAAAGCTTTTCCTATTTGTACTGGGGCTACAGTATTGTGCTTATTCTGGGCGTATTTATTGGAATCTACTTCAATATTAAGCTAACTGCCAGAGCCGTTATTTTGGTAGCCTTTTTCCTAAGTTTTGTAACTAAAATATTCTTTTTACCTTTTCTTTTTATTGACGATGTCAGACGAGGAATAATCTGGCTGAGCCGAAAAAAATCAAAAATCGTTACGCAAGAACAAAAAAGGGATGAGACCAAAATACCTCGCTCCGAGTTCATCATTAAATCGGGGTTACTAGTGGCGGCAATCCCATTAGCTTCGTTAAGTTGGGGAATTGCGTCGGGCGCTTATGATTACCAGCTCAAGAGAAGAAAGTTATACTTAAAAAATCTCCCGAAAGCTTTTCACGGACTGAAGTTAGCCCAAATCTCCGATGTTCACTCCGGAAGTTTCTATAATAAAAAAGCCGTGCTCGGCGGTGTCGAGATGATGCTTGC
>CAMPKC010000093.1 GCA_946887045.1 uncultured Sphingobacteriaceae bacterium
CATTATAAATTTAATATTGTTTTAAAATTATGTAAAATCACAACACCTACATGAAGTCGTTTTTTGAATGGCTCGAGTCGAAAAAATATCCCTCCAATAAATGAAAGTAAACGGAACTTGCCTTTTGTGATGGTAATATAAAGATTATTATAACAACAGTATTTGATAATACCACTATCGACCTGTAAATACCTTGGATTAAAAAATTTTAAATAATATAGTACTATGTTATGCCTAGTACTATATTATTAATACCTTTGCTTCATGATTGTAGAAAACACTCAAACCCAAATGAGGAAAGGAATATTGGAATACTGTATTCTGTCAATTATTTCCCAAAGGGAAATCTATGCCTCGGATATTATAAACGAATTAAAAAAAGCACAGTTGCTTGTGGTTGAAGGAACTCTGTACCCATTGCTCACCCGGTTAAAAAATAACGGATTGCTGAGCTATAACTGGGTTGAATCTACATCTGGTCCACCTAGAAAATACTATATTTTAACAGAGGCTGGTAAAAAAGTGCTGGAGCACTTGGATAAAACCTGGTCTGAACTTGTATTCGCCGTAAATACTTCTGTAAAAGGAAGAGATATAAACCCTTAAACCTAAAAAGCCATGAACAAAACAATTATAATAAATATAAACGGCATTGTTTTCCATATTGAAGAAGATGCGTATGAGATTTTAAAAAGCTACATGACGGAAGTGAAGCGTCATTTTGCGTACAGTTCTGACAGTGATGAGATTGTAACGGATATAGAAAATCGGCTAGCTGAAATGTTTAATGAACGCCTTGCCGACCAAAATAAACAAGTTATAATACTTACTGACGTGGAAGAAATTACTGCCACGATGGGAAAAGCGAGTGATTTTGAACTTGAGGACGAAGAAGTGTTAAATGCAGGAAATTTAAAAACATCAAGAACTCTATTTAAAGACGGAGATGACCGCATTATCGGCGGGGTATGCTCAGGTCTTGCACATTATTTTGATATAGAAGTTAAATGGGTTAGATTAATTACGCTTTTATTAATACTATTTTCTGGTGTGGGATTAATTCCCTATGTAGTCCTTTGGATCTTACTCCCGACCGCAAAAACCCGACAGGAAAAAATGGCGATGAAGGGGGAGCCAATCAATCTGCAATCTTTCAAGAAGAATTTTGATGAAGAGGCAGACGCCATAAAATCCGGGGAAGTAAAATATTCTGATGAGTATCGATCAGTAAAAAACAATGACCCGGTTCTCGAAATAATAAATTTTTTAGGAAAAACGCTTAAAATAATTCTTAAAGCGATTGGAATAGTCATAATCACCGCCGGAGCCATTGCGCTCTTCGCGCTTATAATAGCACTACTTTTCGGCCTGGGATTTATTAATGATGCTGAACTTCAGCAATTCCCCCTAAACGCTATCAATGACGAATACCGTTCGCCAGTCTTTTTCAGCGCCTTTTTAATACTGATCATTCCATTAATAGCATTGGTCCTATTCGCGATACGCGTGATATTAAATCACAAGGTAGTTTCCCGATACGGGTCGTTTGCTATGCTGATTTTATGGCTCACCGGATTAGGTATGGGTGTATTTTATGGATCAAAGATTGCCGCTGAATTCCGCGAAGAAGCAAAATTTGAACAAACGACTCAATTAGATACCTATCCGGTTTTGAATCTAAAACTAAATCCAAAATTGTTTTTCACTCAGGAAGACAGCCTTAAATACAATATAGGGCAGGGGAAAATAAAAGGACGAATTATACATGGCGAGAATAAGATGGAAAAAGGCTTACATAACTTCGATCTGTTTATCGAAAAGAGCGACGATAGTACTCTTTCACTTGTGAAAGAACTTAGCGGACGGGGAAGAAATT
Organism: uncultured Sphingobacteriaceae bacterium; assembly: GCA_946887045.1. Next base: position 1,877 of record CAMPKC010000093.1, read on the forward strand.
TTGAAAATGCACTTGAAGCTGCCCAACGCATATCGTACCAGGCAATTCAAAAAGACTCTGTAATTCAATTTGATAATTATTTGACCCTCAACGGAAACGGTTTATTCAGGGCCCAGGAACTGGATGTTCATTTAAAAGTTCCCCTCAACACTCGATTAATAATTGATGGGGAGTTGAATCCACACGTTCGTCAATACCATTTATGGCACTGCAAACCTGAAAATGCAGAGTCAAACTATACATCTGAATGGATTATGACTGAAAACGGACTTAAATGTGCTGATGAAGCCTTATACGAAAAAAACAGGAACAACTAGTAAAAAAGAAAGCCTTTGTAACGAAGGCTTTCTTTTTTATTAAAGCTGAAAGTTAATAGGTGTAACATAGAAAGTTCGTACTGCCTCTTCCTTTATAAGGCCGGGTTTCCATTTTGGGGAGTTTCTTAACAGCCTTATCGCTTCCTCGTCACAACCGCCGCCAATACCCTGCTTCACTTTTATATCTGTAAGGCGTCCGTCTCTTTCTACTATAAACGAAAGGTAAACCTTTCCTTGAATGTTACTTTGGCGGGCCGCTGCAGGATACTTAAGATTTGCTGAAACGTATTTAGAAAATTCCCGTTGTCCGCCCGCGAATTCCGGCGCCACATCAACTAAACTGAAATCGTATACTTTATCACTTCCCGATGCTGACGACGGGTCCGTCGGAAGTTCTGGAGTAAAATCTACCACTGAAGTATCTGGCAGAAGCTTTTGTATCTCAACATTCTTGATTTCTGCTTCCCTTAATGAAACAATCTTTCCTGTTTCATCGATTATCATCTCGTATTTAACCAGTGCCGAATAGTTCTCATTTAGCGAGCGTCTTATATAGCTTTCCTTTGCCCAGTAGCTTGCCGTTATTCTTGATTCTTTACGCTCAAAATTAAGGGATGATACAATCCAGTTTCTCCGCAAATTTTCCATATCCATTAAGCGGCGCCAATAAATTTCTCTGACACGTTTGTGGGTAAGGTTATGATAATTATAAAAGGTCTCGGTTATTTTCGCGAAATAGCTCGGTGGGTCGAAATATCCGCGGCGCTGATCGTTATAAAATGCTTCAATAAATTTCACTAAGGACTTGCGAACCTCATCCTCACTCATTGACTCGTTTTCGTTTAAAAGGGAAGAGTTATTTGGATTAGACAGCTGAATTTCATCCTTTTTGCCAAATAGTTTGGAAGGGTCGTCAACAAAAAGTGTTAAATAACCCATTACCCCTATAATTATCACCAGCACAATCCCCATGTACAATAATGACCGGTCCTTATATACGGGTTTAATATTCTCCGCTTCATCTTCCGGATTCATCGGTTTGTTCTCTTCATCCATCATCCTATAATGATTATCCAGTATAAGTAAATAAAAACCAGGGGCGCTGCAAAAAGTAAGCCATCAAACCTGTCCAGCAAACCTCCGTGACCCGGTAACCATGATCCGGAATCTTTGATTGAGATGCTGCGCTTAAGCATCGATTCAAATAAATCTCCGAAAGTGCCCGCTATGCCGATTATAAGCGAAACAACAAGCCATTGCATTACACTTAAATCATTGAATTGAGTACTTATGATGTACGCGGCAATAAGACCGATAGCCAAACCGCCAAAAAAGCCTTCCCATGTTTTTTTTGGAGAGTGTCTTTCGAAAAGCTTGTGTTTTCCAAAATTGATTCCGAAAATATATGCGCCGGTATCATTCGCCCAAAGCATTAACATAAATGCTAACGGGAAATGAAAATTAAAGGTATTGCCGATAAATGCCATTGCGGTAAAAAAGCAAAACGGTATTATGATAAATAAAATCCCGAAGTAAGTGAACGCAAGGTTTGTAAAAGGATGCTTTCTTTGTCGGAATAATTCGACAATACATATTGAAATGGCAGCGGGTACGCTTACAAAAAGAAAATTTAAATAATCCCCGAAAAGAAAATTTAATACCAGGGGAGTGATTAACGTTCCCGCTAAGAATACCCCCAGGGAACGATGCGGTTCAATAGTGTCTGATTTAACCAGCTTATAAAATTCAACCAAGCACAATAGGCTCAACACAATAAAAAAAAGAGCAAAAGCATATTCGCCCAGCAGCAGAGAAGCAAGCATTACGATCACAAAAAAAAAGCCTGTTATTGCTCTGACTTTCATACGTCGCTTTCAGCTATTAAGTCCATCGCCTGCTGAAATTGGTCTGGCTTAACATATACCTCAACATATCCTATTTGATAGGGATAGCCTTGTTTATTCAATATTACGGCCTCAATTCCATTCTCGATTAAATGCTGCCGCACTAACTCCGACTTAAAGAAATCTGTCGATGTATAAACTTTATTCCAATCCTCGTTCATTCACTTTATGATTAGTATTCACCGATATTTTTTTAAATATGATGAAAAGTAAAGTTGTAAAAATAACACTTAGAATAACTAAATACCAGTTCTGTACAGCGGGTTTCGTCAAATTGTCTAAAGATTTACCCTGATGCTGTAAAATAAAAGCAACTATAACCGCCGAAGCATTATTATAAAAATGTGCCAATACTGGCACCCAAATACTTTGGCTAAGCATCAACATATACCCGAATAGGGCTCCTAGTATCATCCTGGGGATAAATCCGAAAAACTGCACATGTATGGTACTGAAAATTATTGCGGCGATCCATACACCAGCATGTTGATTATTGGCCCACCGCGAAAATATCTTTTGGATACAGCCTCGGAAAAGAAATTCTTCTCCTACCGCAGGAATGACGGCTATTAATATAAGGTTTAACACTAAATCACCAGTAGAATTCATCACAAGCAATTTTTTTGTTAAAATCTCTGCACTAATTTCCTTGTATTGCATCCACCGTTCAATAGGCTCAAGAAAATCGGGCAGCTTCATTCGCTGATTCAATAACACTGTCCATTCAATAAACGGGGTTACAAAAATCATGATAATAAGCCCGAGTATCAGTAAAGTTCCTGGTCTGGGAATGTTCGTTTGTAGATAAGTGAAGGGGGTTTTGCTTTCAAGACGTGCAAAAATAAACGGCGGCAGAACAAACATTCCGATAGATGAAAAGCCTAAGAATAATTTCTGGATACCAATATTAGCTGTTCCGTCGCTTAAGCCTCTCAATTCGTCCGGGCCGAAAATAAAATAGCCGAGAAAATAAGCTATAAAAGCAAATAAAATAAAACTTGCAAGCGCAATCACCAATAGTAAAACCAAAGAACTAAAAGGATGACGTTGTTCTGACCGCTGAGAAAACATGTTAAATCTTATAATACTATTTTTGTAAATTCGTTTACAAGCGCACAAAGATAAAGTATTAGCTATAGCCGATGTCTGTAAAAATTGGAAATATTGATTTAGGAGAATTCCCGCTGTTATTGGCCCCGATGGAAGATGTGAGCGATCCGCCTTTCCGTTTTGTGTGCAAACAGAACGGTGTGGATATGATGTATACGGAATTTATTTCCTCGGAAGGGCTGATTCGTGACGCTGCTAAAAGCTTGCAGAAGCTCGACATCTTTGAATATGAACGACCGATTGGAATCCAGATTTTTGGTAGCAATATCGAAAGTATGCGCGAAGCTACCGAAATAGCCACTAAAGCTTCGCCCGATTTAATTGATATAAACTACGGTTGCCCTGTTAAAAACGTCGCCTGTCGCGGAGCCGGAGCCAGTTTGTTGCAGGATATCGATAAAATGGTGAAAATGACAAAGGCTGTCGTTGATTCCACTCACTTACCTGTAACTGTTAAAACCAGACTGGGATGGGACGATAATACCAAAAACGTGTATGAAGTTGCTGAACGGCTTCAGGATGTGGGAATTAAAGCTCTAACCATTCATGGACGCACACGTGCGCAAATGTATAAAGGTGAAGCTGATTGGAGGCTGATACGCGACATCAAGCGTAATCCCAAAATAGAAATTCCCATATTTGGAAACGGCGATGTAGATTCGATCGAAAAAGCCGCAAACTGGCGAATGGAGTATGAGATTGATGGAATTATGATTGGCCGGGCGGCCATCGGCTACCCCTGGATATTCAGAGAGATAAAACATTTCTTTAACACCGGAGAATATTTACCAGGGCCCACAATATCCGAGCGAATTGAAGTTTGCCGCACCCATCTCCAAAAATCCATCGAATGGAAGGGTGAAAAAACGGGAATTTTTGAAATGCGCCGGCATTATTCAAATTATTTCAAAGGTATTCCTAACTTCAAAGAATACAGGATGCTACTTGTTCAATTGGAAAGCTTTACCGCTATAAATGAAGTTCTTGCAGATATCGGAAATAAATTCGATGAGGTATTGGCCTGATTTTTGGATTTAATAATTATATCATTAACTTAAACCGAATTTGTTATGATAACACATATAACCGAAGGAGTTAAAATATCTGTAGAGACCCTCTATCAGCCCGAATATTCAAATCCGGCAAACGATCACTATATGTTTGCCTATAAAATAAGCATCGAAAATCTGACCGATTACAGCGTACAGCTAATGCGCCGCCATTGGTTTATATTCGATTCTAACGGATCGCATCGCGAAGTTGAAGGAGAAGGGGTAGTGGGATTACAGCCCGTTATTGATCCCGGAAGTTTCCACGAATATGTTTCAGGTTGCAACCTTAAAACCGATATTGGAAGCATGAAAGGAAGTTATGAAATGAGAAGACTGGTGGATAACGAAGAGTTCGAAGTTAAAATACCGGAATTTAATATGATAGCTCCATATAAACTGAACTAAAAAAAATACAGTTTTACAAAAAAAGCTTCTCATGTTGAGAAGCTTTTTTTTTTTGAATCCATGATAGAAGATTAATCGTCACTTCGTCCACCAAATAACATCATTGCCAGGTATAGTAATTGAACTACCGAACCTAATGCAGCAACGACATATGTCATAGCAGCCCACCATAGGGCATCTTTTGATTTATTATGCTCAATACTGGTTTGCATAATTCCTCTGTTAGTTTGTAACCATGCTAAAGCTCTGTTACTCGCGTCAAACTCGACGGGTAAAGTTACCACACTAAATAAAGTGACTACCAACATAGCACCAAAAGCAACTAATAGCATTGTTTGACCAATACCAGACGCAAACATTATAATACCCAGCATAAAGACATACTGCAGTAAGTTTGAGGCAACACTAACCACCGGAACCATGGCCGAGCGAAATTGCAACCATGAATAAGCTTTAGCGTGCTGAACAGCATGTCCGCATTCATGTGCTGCCACTGCCGCCGCCGCAATACTGCGACCGCCAAATACTTCCGGACTTAAATTCACAGTGCGGTTAAGCGGATTATAGTGATCAGAGAGAGACCCTTCTGATGATAAAATTTGTACATCGTGAATTCCGTGATCACTCAACATCTTTTCAGCAATATCCCGTCCTGTCATACCGGAGGATAAGGGCGTTTCTGAATACTCTCTAAATTTAGATTTAAACCTCGATTGCACAAGGAAACTAACTATTGCAATCCCAATAAAAA
>CAMPKC010000094.1 GCA_946887045.1 uncultured Sphingobacteriaceae bacterium
TGATTCCCAGACTTTATATCCCGGCAAAAAAGGCCCATTATAATTTTTCCGCTCCACAAAAACATGTACCGTCTCTCCGTATAATTTAATGCCGCTGGTTCGCACTTCGCCCCATTCGTCCTTCACTGTTTGAGGTTGCTGATATGGAACTGCTCCACGTTTTACAGTCTGCTCAAATGCATCATAGGCATCATCCACCAATAAAGCCAATACTTTTACTCCGTCACCGTGCTTTTTAATATGATCTGAGACGTAACTGTCGGATTTCAATGGGGATGTAAGCACGAGTCGGATTTTCCCTTGCTGCAAAACATAGGACGCCCGGTCTCGTATACCAGTTTCCGGACCAGAATACGCCAGGCTTTGAAAGCCAAAAGCTGTCTTGTAAAAATATGCCGCCTGCTTTGCGTTTCCCACATAAAACTCGGCATAATCGGTCCCGTTTAAGGGAAGAAAATCAGCAGCATTGAGTTGTTCATCTTTCCTATCCATCGTCTAACCCTCGCTCCAACTTTTAAAATAATTCGGATCCTCTATTTTGATCGCTTCATCTGTAAGCATTAACGGATGAAAAGGATCAATCATTACCGCAAGCTCATCTGTGGATTCCTTACCAATAGACTGTTCAACCGTTCCTGGATGAGGACCGTGAGGTATTCCGCCCGGATGCAGAGTAATCTGACCTTTAACAATACTTTTGCGACTCATAAAGTCGCCGTCCACATAATACAATACTTCATCGCTATCGACATTACTATGATTATAAGGAGCAGGTATTGCCTGCGGGTGATAGTCGAACTTTCTTGGTACAAAAGAACAAATCACGAAGTTATTGCCTTCGAAAGTTTGATGCACGGGCGGAGGCTGATGTAACCGGCCGGTTATAGGCTCAAAGTCGTGAATTGAAAATGCCCATGGATAATGAAATCCATCCCATCCAATAAAATCAAAAGGGTGGGTGCCATAGATGTACGGATAAATAAGTCCCTGCTTTTTAATGAGGATTTTAAAGTCGCCCTTCTTATCGTTTGTTTCAAGATCTGCGGGCCGTCTTAAATCGCGTTCACAGTAAGGAGAATGCTCCATCATCTGACCGAACTTATTTCGATAACGTTGAGGCGCTCTGATCGGGCTAAAGCTTTCAACAATAAATAAGCGGTTATCTTCAGAATCAAAATCCAATTGATAAATAGTCCCGCGCGGGATAATAAGATAATCGCCATAAGAGAATTTTATCTTTCCAAAGCCAGTTTTTAATGTCCCCGAACCAACATGCACAAACAGAACTTCATCGGCCTGACTGTTTTTATAGAAATAATCTCCCATAGAACACCGTGGGGCTGCAAGAGAGATGTGTAAATCACTGTTTACTAAAACGGCCTTCCGGCTTTTCAAGTAATCATCTTCAGGCTGAACATTAAATCCCAGCAGACTGGTGTGCTTTAAATGCTTTTCGCGAGCAATTTTGGGTTCAACAGAATAAGCTTCGCCCAAGGATTTGACAATAGTTGGCGGATAAACATGATATACCAGTGAATATAAGCTGGAAAATCCTTCGGTGGAAACCAGCTCCTCGGCATATAATGAACCATCAGGTTTACGGAATATGGTATGCCGCTTTGACGGAATTTTTCCCAAAGAATGATATACTGGCATAGTGGATTATTAAACTATTTATATAACAGCCGGATAAATAAAAAGTGTTGATATCCCATTAGGAAAACGCCTAATCGCCTGCATATATGATTGCATCAGGCAGCTTGGGGTGGTAGAACTAATTTGAGACTTATAGGTTATATAAACAGGGAGCATCGCTAATTTTTAAATTAAAAACCCTATGAAATTGATTTCCTACAAAACCGAAAACAAAGAACATCTGGGAGCTTTTGTGAATGGTCATGTGTACAATCTAAACGCCTGCGATAAGCTAATTCCGGATAATATGAATCAATTTTTGTGGGGAGGTGAAGAGATTATGCTGCGTGCGAAACAAATTTCTCATGACATTTCATCGGGAAAACTAAATGCCAAAGAAGAATTACTTTATGAGATTATGGCTCCTGTTCCTCATCCGACTTCGTGCAGAGACGCCTATGCTTTCAGACAACATGTTGCGGCCGCCCGTCGTAACAGAAAGGTGGAAATGATTCCGGAGTTTGATCAGTTCCCAATATTTTATTTTACCAATCACAATTCTATCACCGGACCCGGAGAAGTTGCCTGTATGCCTGATCATTTTCAAAAGTTGGATTTCGAGCTAGAGGTAGCTATTGTGCTGAATAAAAAAGGACGCAACATACAAGCATCCGAAGCCGATGAATTTATCGCAGGTTATATGATTATGAATGATTTAAGCGCTAGAACCCTGCAAATGGAAGAAATGCTGTTAAATCTTGGTCCTGCGAAAGGAAAAGACTTTGCAACTGTGACAGGCCCGTGGCTGGTCACCCCCGACGAGCTGGAGCCTTTTAAAGTGCCGGCCAAAAAAGGTCACATTGGGGCTGCCTACGACTTGAGAATGACATGCCAGGTAAATGGTATCGAAGTTTCGCAAGGAACTATGGCGGATATGGACTGGACATTCGCAGAAATTATAGAGCGATGCTCTTATGGATGTGATGTTTTTCCGGGAGACCTGATTGGCTCGGGCACCGTTGGCACGGGATGTTTTCTGGAACTCAATGGCACAGGCTTACTAAACGACCCAGATTATAACCAGCAATGGCTTCGGGAAGGTGATCTGGTAGAAATGGAAATCACAGGACTGGGTCGCTTAAGTACTGTTATCGCAGCTGAAAACAGCGATTGGTCTATCCTGGAACGTAAAAAAGGTAAAGTTTTAGCTTAATGATCACACTTAAACTTTCGGACTTAAGCCCTGTCGAACTGCAGGAATATCTACAATATGCAATCGCTCCAAGGCCGATATGTTTAGCTTCTACTATTGATAAAGAAGGAAATGTAAATCTTAGTCCTTTTAGCTTCTTTAACATGTTTAGTATAAGTCCGCCAATTTGTGTGTTTTCACCTTCAAGAAGAGTAAGAGATAATACGACCAAACATACTCTTCAAAACATTCAGCAAGTACCAGAATGTGTGATAAATCTCGTGAATTACGACATGGTTCAGCAGACATCATTGGCCAGTGCAGAATACCCTAAAGGCACAAATGAGTTTCTGAAATCGGGGCTAACACCTCTGGATTCCGAGTTAGTCAAACCTCCGAGAGTCGCAGAATCTCCTGTACAGTTAGAGTGCTTTATAACAAAAGTGATATCCCTTGGGAAAACAGCCGGCTCTGGCAATATGGTTATTGCTGAAATTAAGTTAATGCATATCACCTCATCCATCTTAGACAAGAACAAAAAAATTGATCAGGAAAAAATTGATTTGGTCGCCCGCCTGGGAGGCGACTGGTACTGTAGAGTAATAAAGGAAAGTTTGTTTAAGGTTATAAAGCCAAATACAAATGTCGGAATAGGAGTAGATGCCATCCCTCAATCTATTCGTGAATCCTCAATTTTAAGTGGAAATGATTTAGGTCAATTAGGAAATGTAGATCGCCTGCCGGATGAAACCAGCATAAACTTGTACTTTCAACATAACGCAGAACTTCAAAAAGCCCTGATATCTACAAACAAAAATCCAAAAAAGAGAAAAAATACAATTCACCTGCTGGCCAAAGCTTTGCTAAAAGATGGAAAAGTAACCGAAGCATGGAAGGTTCTGCTCGCAGCTGATAGTCTCGTCCAATAACTTAGTTTTGCTTTAACAGCTCTATCCCTTTGTTTATCCTGGCAATTGTTTCCTCTTTACCTAATAAGGAAGCAATTTCAAATACAGCAGGCCCAAACTTTCCTCCTACCAGCATAATTCTGAACGGAAGCATCACATCACCAACCTTAAGACCCTTTTCCTCGGCAAGAGCTTTAAAAGAGACCTCCAGACTTGCTGGAGAGTGGTCATTGATTGCAGTTAAAATCTCGCTGTACGCCACGAAAAAGGATGCTTTATCAGCATTCCATTTCGGTAACACCGACCCTAAATCATACTCTTTGGGCGCATCAAAGTAATACCCGGCCTGGCTGATAAAATCGGTTAATAAAATACAGCGGTCTTTTACGAGATCAATTACAGTAGAAAATTTACTTTCATCTGAAATCAAAATTCCTGCAGTTTTAAAAACTCCCGACACCTGTTTCTTTAGACTTTCAGCATCCAGCTTTTTAATCCATTCCGCATTGAACCATTTTGCTTTTTCAAAATCGAATTTTGCACCGGATTTATTTACCCTGTCGATCGAAAATTTTTCAATCAATTCTTCCATTGAAAAAAGTTCCTGATCGGTACCGTCATTCCAACCCAGCATTGCTAAAAGATTAACGAATGCTTCCGGTAAAAAACCCATTTCGCGAAATCCTTGTGTTAGCTCTTCAGATTTAGGGTCCATCCAGTTCATTGCATACACCGGAAAGCCTAAACGTGCCCCATCACGTTTACTTAACTTGCCGTGACCATCGGGTTTTAAAATTAATGGCAAATGAGCCCATTGCGGCATTGAATCTTCCCATCCTAAATATTTCCAAAGTAGAATATGTACCGGCGCGGATGGCAACCATTCTTCTCCTCTAAAAGCATGGGTAATCTTCATCAGGTAATCATCAACAACAACCGCCAAATGGTAAGTAGGCATTCCATCGGCTTTAAGTAAAACTTTATCATCCACTAAAGATGTTTCGAAGCTTACTTCATCACGAATCATATCATCAAAAGAAACCGTTTCTCCCTGCGGCATTTTAATGCGTATAACATGAGGAGTTTCTTTATCTAACAGATCTTGTACTTCAGTCTGACTAAGCGATAGGGAATTTCGCATTTCATTGCGATGTGAGTGGCCGTATTGGAAGTTAGGCAATTCAGCACGTTTCTTTTCCAAATCTTCCGGAGTATCAAAGGCATAATAGGCATAACCGTCGACAACTAATTGTTCTGCGTATCCGCGATATAACGATTTACGCTCGCTTTGGCGATATGGACCATAGGTGCCGCCAAAGCCCGGACCTTCATCCGGAGTAATGCCGCACCATTTTAAACACTCAATTATATATTCTTCGGCCCCGGCGACATAACGAGCCTGGTCAGTATCTTCGATTCTTAAAATAAAATCTCCGCCTTGTTGCTTGGCGAACAGATAATTAAATAAAACTGTTCTTACACCTCCTAAGTGTAACCCTCCGGTCGGACTTGGAGCAAAACGGACACGCACTTTACTTGCCATAACTTTTTACTTTGGGTGCAAAGATAGATTTCCTGATAGATTTCAATTCTTTTAAATTGAACATCTGCTTAAAAAAATTACCATTTGCTGATCCAAATTTCAATTTAATGATAAAAAAAATATCAAATCTCCTTATCTTTGCCTACTTTTTCTATAGACTATACAATTTAATTATAGGGGAAGAAAGAACATGATGGAGATCCTGAAAAACAAAATTTCTGATTTATCAGGCAGAATACAAAATTTGCCTCCTCAGGAAGCTCTTGCTTTATTGGCGAAAGAGTTTTCGGGAAAAATTATTTTTTCCAGCAGCTTTAGCTGGGAAGATCAGGCAATTTCTCACATCATTTTCTCTAATAATATTCCAATAAAGGTTTTCACTCTTGATACTGGGCGTCTGTTTACAGAAACGTACTATGTATGGAGCAGAACTACAGAAATGTACAATGCCAAGATCGAAGCTTACTATCCAAACCAGCAGCTGCTGCAGGAATTCGTTACCGAAAAAGGGCCGAATTCTTTTTACGAGTCGGTGGAAAACAGGAAAGGCTGCTGCTATATCCGTAAAGTAGAACCCTTGCAACGTGCTTTGGCCGGAAATGAACTTTGGGTTACTGGTTTAAGGGCCGAACATTCTCCGGAGCGACATGATCTGCCAATGCTGGAGTACGATGAGACCAATAACATTATAAAATTTCATCCTTTACTTCATTGGACAACTGAGGAAGTACGGTCTTTTATAAATTCAAATGGTATTCCATACAATACTTTACACGATAAGGGGTTTGTAAGTATTGGTTGTCAGCCGTGTACCCGGGCAATTATGCCAGGCGATGACTTCAGGGCGGGCCGCTGGTGGTGGGAAGATAAAGCAAGCAAAGAATGTGGTTTACACGCACATTCATAAATAGAAATTAATTTTATGTCGCAATACAAATTAGATTACCTGGATCTTCTGGAGGCAGAATCAATTCACATTATGCGTGAAGTGGCTGGACAATTTGAGCGTCCCGCTCTTTTATTTTCAGGAGGAAAAGATTCTATCACTCTGGTTCAACTAGCATTAAAAGCGTTTAAACCCGGAAAAATTCCCTTTCCCCTGGTTCATATCGACACCGGGCACAATTTCCCTGAAGCAATTAAATATCGTGACGAGGTAGTTGAAAGGACCGGAGCTAAACTGATCGTAAGAAACGTTGCAGACACAATTAAGAAAAAAGGCTTAAAGGAACAAACCGGCAAATTTGCATCTAGAAATGCGTTACAGTCCTATACTTTACTAGATACGATTGAGGAGTTTGGTTTTGACGCTTGTATCGGTGGAGCAAGAAGAGACGAGGAAAAAGCTAGAGCTAAAGAACGTATTTTCTCGGTAAGAGATGAATTTGGAGCATGGGATCCAAAAAGACAGCGTCCGGAATTGTGGAACCTGTACAATGGAAAAATCGCTAAAGGGGAAAACGTTCGTGTGTTTCCGATAAGCAACTGGGTTGAGCTGGATGTGTGGAACTACATCAAACGCGAAAAAATCGAACTTCCGTCAATATATTTTACTCACGAACGGGAAGTATTAGTTCATGGCGAATACCTGGTAGCCGTTTCTCCTTTCATTCGTATTGATGAGGGAGATATCATCGAAACCCGAAGAGTTCGCTACCGCACCGTAGGAGACATGACCTGTACCGCCGCTGTAGAATCTACAGCGTCAACCATCGACGATATTGTTGCAGAGATTCATAAAACCAATATCAGCGAACGCGGCGAAACCCGTATCGATGATCAGGTTTCTGAAGCTGCAATGGAAGACAGAAAAAAGAACGGATATTTTTAAAGGGAGTATCAGGATGTTAGTATCAAGTATCAAGACTTGTGTATTAATCCTGGTGCCGGATATCTTTTAATAGACTGAATGTCTGCCTTATGTGCTAAACATTCACCTGATAATAAACGAACTATAAATAAAAAGTTAACAGTGAGCTAGTTGACTAAGGACACTAGATATTCATCTTGATACTTTGTACTAAATACTTGATACCCTAAAAAATGGATTTACTTCGATTTATAACTGCTGGTAGTGTTGATGATGGAAAAAGCACA
>CAMPKC010000095.1 GCA_946887045.1 uncultured Sphingobacteriaceae bacterium
GAATTACATTATCCCCGCATTCCAAAGGAATACTGGGAGCACCGCATACAGTTAAGCAAAGCCATGGGAATGAATACTGTATGTATTTATCTCTTTTGGAATTTACATGAACAACAAGCAGGAGTATATGATTTTACCGGACAGAATGATGTTGCCGAGTTTGTAAGGCTGGCTCAAAAAAACGGAATGTATTGTATCGTTCGTCCCGGACCATATGTTTGCGCAGAATGGGATATGGGCGGCTTGCCCTGGTGGTTATTAAAGAAAAAGGACATCCAGGTAAGAACACTAAAAGATGCTTATTTCATGGATCGGACCAAAAAGTTTTTAGTCGAAGCAGCCAAACAACTTGCACCGCTACAGATTCAAAATGGCGGGAATATACTTATGGTGCAGGTAGAAAATGAATATGCCAGTTTTGGCAATGAACAAGCCTATATGGAAACTACACGCGATGCCGTTCGTGAAGCAGGTTTTGATAAAGTGCAGCTTTTCAGATGTGACTGGTCGTCAAACTTTAATAAGTATAAATTGGATGGTGTAGCAACCACCTTAAATTTTGGTGCTGGTTCCAATATTGACAATCAGTTTAAAACATTTAAAGAATTAAATCCTGATGCTCCCCTGATGTGCAGCGAATACTGGTCTGGCTGGTTTGACCACTGGGGGCGCCCGCACGAAACCCGTTCTGTAAGCAGTTTTATCGGCAGTATGAAAGATATGATGGATCGCAAAATATCTTTCAGCTTGTATATGGCGCATGGAGGAACCTCTTTCGGCCAATGGGGCGGCGCAAACGCTCCGCCGTATTCTGCCATGGCAACTTCGTACGACTATAACGCCCCTATCGGCGAGCAGGGAAATACTACTGAAAAGTTTTTCGCTGTGCGCGATCTGCTTAAAAACTACCTTCTGCCGGGCGAAACTCTGGCGGATATTCCCAAACCGGTAACGTCAATTATAGAGATCCCTAAATTTGAATTAAAAGAAAGTGCCAGCCTGTTCGAAAATCTCCCTGAGGCAAAAAAAAGCGAGAAGATCCAGCCGATGGAAAATTTCGATCAGGGCTGGGGTCGAATTTTATACCGTACCACTCTTCCCGCTTCCGCTTCAAAACAGAAACTGGTAATCACAGAATTACATGATTGGGCAACTGTATTTATTGATGGTAAACAAATTGCGAAGCTGGATCGTCGCAGAGGGGATAATACAGTAGAATTGCCGGCCTTTAAATCTGGCGCCAGGTTGGATATTCTTGTTGAGGCCACGGGGCGTGTGAACTACGGGAAGGCAATAATCGACAGGAAAGGGATTACTGAAAAAGTAGAGATCGTTGATGGTAAAAAAGCCAGCGAGGTAAAAAACTGGCTGGTTTATAATTTCCCTGTTGATTATAAATTTCAACGTGGTATGAAGTTTAAAGCCGGACGAATCAGTGGTCCGGGCTGGTATAAAGGAAATTTTGATCTGGACAAAACCGGTGATACTTTTTTAGATGTAAGCAGCTGGGGAAAAGGCATGGTTTGGGTAAATGGATATAATGTGGGAAGATTCTGGAAAATTGGACCGCAGCAAACTTTATATATTCCCGGACCATGGCTTAAACCAGGCAAAAATGAAGTCATTATTTTAGACGTGGACCAGCCATCGGCTGTATTCGTTGCTGGATTAAACGCACCCATTCTTGATCAGATAAGTCCGGACGTATCTTTTTTAAACAGAAAAAAAGGCCAGACTTTGAACTTAGCCGCCGAAACTCCCACATTTAGAGGTTCTTTTTCCCCAGGTGAAGGCTTCAAGGATGTAAGTTTCGACAAAACAGTTCAGGGAAGGTATTTCTGTTTAGAAGCCCTAAGCTCGCATGATGCAAAAGATGACTTAACCACTATCGCTGAACTTGAGCTTATAGGTGAAGATGGCGCCCCTGTATCGCGATTAAACTGGAAAGTTGTGTATGCTGACAGTGAAGAAACGACAGCATCCAACAGCTCTGCCGATAAAGTTTTTGACCTTCAGGAGTCAACCTTCTGGCAAACTCAGTCTGTTGGCGGGCGTCCAAAACATCCGCATCAGATCGTACTGGATTTAGGAGAAATCAAGAAAATAAAGGGATTCAGATACTTACCCCGCTCTGATAAAAAAACGGCAGGTATGATTAAAGATTACCGGATATTCCTAAAAAGAGATGAATTCAAGCTTTAAAGGCGCTTTTTGCTAAAAGTCATCAATTCTGGTCACTCAAAAAAATATTAATGAATGTCGCAACATTTATATCGTTTATAACGTACTGATAGTTAGAAGCTAAATAAGTTCAATTAACCTTGGCTCGCAATTTGTTAGAATATAAGACACACGCGAAGATGATGGAAAAGATATTATCAGAAACAGATTCTCAACACCTGGTCACGAAGCTGACCGATGTTGACAGGGAAGAGATTAAACGCGATAAGGTACGTTTTGGAGAATACTTTATAGCTGAGGAAGAACATCGTTGCTTTAGAGTAAATCCTATCAATGTAATAGACGTGGGAGGAAGCTTGAAAAGGGCGAATCTAAGTGCGATAACATTTATCTAAGAGGATTTACTTTCTTAAAGAAAAGTTATCTATTGATAAAATCCTTTATCCGCACCACACAATTGTAATCAGGAGATATAAATAGGTCTCACTGATTAAAATCTCATTAAATGTATTGCTGGATCCTACCAGTGATTAGGCCCCACTGATTTTACAAATCAAATCACCATTTTTTCTGTTCTTTGTGATATGATAAAATCACACAGAGTATGGTTCATTACCGGAGTATCCGGCGGATTGGGTCGGGCTCTTGCCGAAGAAGTCGCCCTTAGCGGGGATATTGTTATCGGAACCCTTAGAAAGCAGGACCAAATTGCAGACTTTGACACCCTTGTGCCCGAAAAAACGTTCGGGGTATTAATGGATGTTACCCAGCAAACACAGTTCGAAAGAGTACTGAATACAGCAACTTTAAATTTTGGCCCCATAGATATATTGGTCAATAATGCCGGATATGGCTTGTTTGGCGCGATCGAGGAAATCAGCATGGACGAAGCAAGGAAACAAATGGAAACCAATTTCTTCGGTGCACTAGCGCTTACACAGGCAATTTTACCTTTAATGCGAGAACAAAAAGCCGGACATATTATTCAGATTTCCTCCATGGCAGGATTCAGGGCTTTACCGGGAATGGGTTTATACAACGCAAGTAAATTCGCACTGGAGGGATTCAGTGAAGCCCTAGCCTTAGAAACCAAACATCTGAACATTAAAGTCACCATTGTAGAGCCGGGACCATTTCGTACCAGCTGGGCTGGCGACTCTTCCGTGCGGTCTGAGAAAATAATAGAAGACTATTCTGATACCGCAGGCGCCCGGATCTCCACCATTCAAGGATACTCGGGGCATCAGCCCGGTGATCCCTCTAAAGCAGCCAAGGCAATTATTAAAGTAGTAAACAGCGATAATCCACCGTTACGATTACCACTTGGTCCTGTCGCAATCGAAGCGATCCGAAAAAAACTAATCTCGGTGGAAGAAGATATCGATGAATGGGAAAAAGTAGCTATGGATACTTCTTTTGATGAGTAACGTTTCCCTTGCATTTTGGCTATAGCGGAAGTAATCCAGGAATAAAAGGCGATAATTAAATGAGGAATAATTAATGATTCGTTTGATTTACAAGTCCGACAACACTTTTTTTCCGCATAATTACTATACTTGCGGCTTTTAAACGAAAATGAGATTATATCCTTTAAAGTTCAAAACCATTTTCAAAGACAAAATCTGGGGTGGCCAAAAAATCAACACCTATCTGGGTAAGGATTTCTCGCCTCTTCCAAACTGTGGTGAAACATGGGAAATTTCAGGTGTAAAATCTGATGTGTCTGTTGTTGAAAATGGCGCTCTTGCTGGCAAAAGCCTTGCTTCTATCCTGGAAACGCACAGGGGTGACCTGGTTGGAAAGCAGATTTATGAAAAGTTTGGAAACGAATTTCCATTGTTGGTTAAGTTTATCGATGCAAACGACGACCTTTCAATTCAGGTTCATCCGGATGATGAATTAGCAAAAAAGCGTCACAATTCATTTGGTAAAACCGAAATGTGGTATGTTATTCAGGCGGATCAGGGCGCATCATTAATTGCTGGATTCAATCAGAAAGTTAATGAAGAGATTTACATCGAGAAACTAAATTCAGGTAAATTAGGTGATATTCTGAATAAGGAAGAAGTTGAAGCGGGCGATGTTTTCTTTTTGCCGGCCGGACGGGTCCATACTATTGGCAAAGGACTTTTAATTGCTGAGATCCAGCAAACTTCCGATATAACCTACCGCATTTACGATTTCGACCGTGTAGATGACAAAGGCAACAAACGCGAACTACATACTGAAGAAGCTGTAGCGGCTCTGGATTATGAAGTCTACCCAGAGTATAAATCTGTATATGACAAAAAGCTAAATGAGCCTGTACACGTAGTTAGCTGTCCGTACTTTAACACCAATATCCTGGAATTCACTCAAGCTGTTACGAGAAATTACTCATTTGACTCATTTGTTATCCATGTTTGTGTTCAGGGAGCCTACACTTTAAACTACGGCGATGAAAGCTTAAATGTAAAAATGGGCGATTGCATTCTAATTCCTGCAAGTATTGATAAGGTTAGCATGGATACGCAAACAGGATTTAAGATTTTAGAATGTTATATAGAAGAGTAGGCGGGATTTTCAACGAAATCCTGATAAACACGCTCTTAACTGCATCCCCAACCTCCCGCTTCCAAACGGAGGAGCGTTGGGGATGCGATAAATCAATCATTCAGGCTCTGATAAACCAACGCCTTAAACTTATTATGAATATCAGTGCGTAAAGGTGATTGTTGAATAAATATTACGCCTACAATCTTCTCAACAGGATCCACCCAATAAGTAGTTCCGAAATATCCCCCCCAGGCGAAAGAACCTTCGGTTACGCCGAACTTTGACATTCCTTCCTTTGACGTTATCTGGAAACCTAAGCCAAACTTATCTTCGCGAACGTTTAAGTTACCGATCTGGTTCATCGTCATAAGATCTACAGAACGCCGTGACAAAAGGCGACTACCGTTATAGCTGCCGCCATTTAAAAGCATTTGGAGAAAAACGGCATAATCCTGGATCGTAGAGCTCAAGCCTGCACCGCCGGAAAAATAAGTACCATTACTTTTAGGGTAATCGGCGGTTATCACTCCATTCCGTTCATATTTAACCAGGTTATTCTGTCCGTTGAAGGTATAAATAGGTATCAACCTGGAGTACTTTGAAGCAGGAAGGTAAAAATGGGTATCATTCATACCCAGTGGCTTGAAAATTCGCTCAGTAAAAAACTTGTCAAGACTGGTACCCGAAACGACCTCTACTAAATAGCCCAACACATCTGTATTTAGGCCGTACGTGAATCTTTCGCCCGGCTGATGCGCAAGAGGAAATCGTGCAAGCTTCTCGATTTCTGTTTTTAATACCGCCGCACTCCCAAATCCCGGTGGTATACCCGATGTTGCATAAATAGCCTTCATATTAGCCGACCCGATTACTGCATAATCAATCCCTGAAGTGTGAGTTAAAAGATCGCGTATGGTAATTTCACGTTTCGCAGGAACTGTCGTATAAGTCGAATCTACAGGATTGAATTTATCCAGCACCGTTGGTTTGGCAAAAGCAGGAATATATTTAGAGATCGGGTCGTCAAGCAAAAACTTACCCTCTTCAAAAAGCATCATTACAGCTACACTGGTTATAGCTTTAGTTTGTGATGCAATTCTGAAAATATCATTAGTTTTCAAAGCTCTCTTTGCTTCGATATCACTGTAGCCTAAAGCTTTATTGTAAATCACTTTCCCGTCACGGGCAACAAAACCCACTGCCCCGCTTATTTGCTTCTGATCTATATTTTGTTGTATAAGCTGATCGATGCGTTGCAATCTTTCAGCACTTAGTTTAGCGGAAGCCGGGGAGGCTGTTTGTAGTATGGTTTGTGCAAAAGCACAATTCAGCGCCAGCGAAAAAAGCACCGAATACAGAGTAAGTTTAAATCTATTCATAGTTTATATTAAGTCGTTTGCAAATTAATAAATTCAGGTTAATTAGATATAGTTTCGACAGTTCTATTCAGATAAGCATTCGTTTTGGGGTATAACCAACAACATTGTTACCCTAGCTAAATCTGGCAAAAATGTTCAAGACATCGCGGCCAGCACCGAAAAAACATCAATGCCGATACATAACACACGAAAATAATTACAAACTAAAACACAAACCATCCCTTTTATAATTTTGCGGCGTATCTTATTTAAGATCAGAAAGATATAACAATCCCTCACGATCTTTTATTTATAATATTCGATAAAAATTACGTACATTATATAATAATATTGTTGACTACCATGAAGAATGTATTGTTATTGATTCTCGCAATAGCCATAGCATACAACTCCTTCGCTCAACAACCTGTTCGAAACCGGATTTTACATTATAACATTAAGGATGGGCTGTCATTTGGAGTTGTAAATTGCATAGCACAGGATAAAAAAGGTTTTATATGGATCGCCACCGCTGATGGTTTAAACCGATTTGACGGCTCGGAATTTAAAGTATTCAAACTCGAACCCGACAATAAGTACAGTCTGCCAAGCAACTTTGTGGATATGATTTTTAAAGATTCTGACGGCGACCTTTGGGTTTCGTCCAGAACAGGTTTGAATAAGTTTGACCCGGAAAAAGAACGGTTTATCACGTACAAATTTCATAAAGAGGCCCCCGGAGCACTAATGAATTCGGTGGCTAATATTTCTGAAAGCCGCGACAGAAACCTTTGGGTTGCCTTCAGCAATGGAGGTTTCTCTTATTTTGACAAAAAGAAAAAAACAGTCATAAATTATAACACTGATAATCTCCCTGGCCTAACCAATAACTCGATTGGAAAGATTCTGGAAGACCGTAATAATCTATTATGGGTTGGTACCATGACCGGTTTGAACATATTTCATATCGGCAAAAATAAAAAACTCGAAAAAGCATCGTTGGACACCCGCGGCTTACCCCTAGCAAGAGTCAATTGCATTTACAATGATCGCTACAACAATATGTGGATGGCGACCCACAAAGGCCTGATTCTGTACAAACGAAATCTCAATAAATTTTTCGTACTTCGTGGACCAACTTACAATTTGAGAAGCGAAATATTTTATTTCCTTAATGAAGACAGTGAGAACCATCTTCTTATTGGCCTGGAGGATGGGGGGCTATATAAACTGGATATGTCGCAGGTTGCCGATAATACCAGACCAGAA
>CAMPKC010000096.1 GCA_946887045.1 uncultured Sphingobacteriaceae bacterium
TTTGTTTTTCAAACCTGATGGCAGCGGCAGCCCCCGGATTTATGGGGCTAGAGCGAACAGCAGGGCTGCATTTGCTACAAAGACGAAAGCTGGTTTTCAAAAAAATAGAATTTGTTTTGTTAATCTAGAAATTTACTGCTTACTTTACGCCCGATTTAAAAATAATGAAAAAGTATATTTATACCATGAGTACGATTACTACCACCACGCTAAAATTAGCTGGAGGAAGTTCGGATATGGTGTAACTTAATTATAAAAAGGAAACCAAAAAACGCCTTCCTCCGTTAGGGGAAGGCGTTTTTTGTTAAAAATTTAGGTTAAATGAAGGTTTTAAAATTCGGTGGTACTTCAGTTGGTACGGTTGATAGCATCCGCACTCTGATAGAAATTCTTAAGAAAGAAAAGTCGGAACGTCAAAACCCAGTAGTGGTTTTATCAGCAATGAGCGGAGTTACGAACTTGCTTATTTCGATGGCGGACAGAGCTGCTAATGGCGAAGATTTCGCGGCTCATCTTACAGAATTAGAGAACCGCCATTTTGATGTGGTAAAAGCACTGCTGGATGTTCCGCGTCAGAATCCAGTCTTTACTAAACTAAAGTTGTTTTTTAATCAGCTTGAAGATTTATTGCAAGGAATCTCAAGTTTGCAGGAACTTACTCCTAAAACCCGCGACCTGGTTTTAAGCTACGGAGAACGTTGTTCTACCTTTATGGTGAGCAAAATAGCTGATCAGAATGTTGGTGAAGCGGTTTATGCAGATGCTTCTGAGCTGATTAAAACTGACAGTACTTATGGTCAGGCTCGTGTGCAAACCGAATTGACAGAACTGCTGATAAAAAACTTTTATGAGGAAAATCGCGGTAAGCTGATTTTTGTGACCGGCTTTATTGCGAGCAATGATGCCGGAAAAATAACTACACTGGGTCGGGGTGGCAGTGATTATACTGCTGCACTTATAGGATCTGCCCTGAATGCGGAAGAGATAGAAATCTGGACCGATGTAAACGGGATGATGACGGCCGATCCACGAATGGTAAAAAAGGCTTTCCCATTGAAGGAGCTTTCGTACACTGAAGCTATGGAGCTTTCGTATTTCGGGGCAAAGGTGATTTATCCCCCAACAATGATTCCGGCTTTTTTAAAGAGAATACCAATTGTTATTCGGAATACTTTTGAACCTGATTTTAAAGGAACCGTTATCCGCCACGATTGTCGTGAAGCTGATCATCCTATAAAAGGAATTTCTTCGATAAACGAAATCAGCGTGCTTAACCTTCAGGGCAGTGGTATGGTTGGGAAGGCAGGATTTAGCGGCCGGTTATTTTCTTTGCTTTCGAGGGAGCAGATTAATGTTATTTTAATTACTCAATCCTCGTCAGAGCATAGTATCACATTTGCCGTGCATCCGGCGGATGCGATAAAAGCAAAAATGCTGATAGAGCAGGAGTTTGAACTGGAACTTGACGCAAAGAAAATAGATTCTCCTGTAGTTGAAGAAGACCTTGCGGCTTTAGCGATTGTAGGCGAGAACATGAAGCAAACACCGGGGATTTCGGGGACTCTGTTTCATGCTTTAGGCAGAAATGGTGTGAATGTTCGTGCCATTGCTCAGGGATCATCCGAATATAATATATCTGTAATCATTTCGCGTCATGATCTTGAAAAAGCACTGAATGCGGTACATGATGCATTTTATACTGATCTGAAGATTAACCTGAACATTTTTTGTTTAGGCACCGGAAATATCGGTACAACCTTATTCAGACAGATACAGGAACATTGTGAGTTTTTACAAATTCAGAATGGTCTAACATTAAATGTGGTAGGAATTAGCAATAGTCGCCAAATGGTACTTAACGCAGGTGGAATACCGCTTAGCCATTGGAAGGAAACTTTGGAGAAAGATGGTGAAGCTGCCGATCTGGCTCTATTTGTAGCCCGTATGAAGGAGATGAATTTGCCGAATGCAATATTTGTCGACAATACAGCGAGTCTTAAACCGATTAGTGTTTATGAAGATGTATTCCGTGCGAATATCTCGGTGGTTACTTGTAATAAGATTGGAAATTCATCATCCTACAGCCAATACAAAAACTTTAAGGAGCTGGCTCAGTTACATGGTGTCGATTTTTATTACGAGACAAATGTTGGAGCCGGTTTACCGATTATTCGGACTTTAAAGGATTTGATGATTAGTGGAGACAGAGTGATTCGTATTGAAGCAATTCTTTCAGGAACGATTTCTTTTATTTTCAATAACTTCAAAGGCGGCATAACTTTTCATGATATTGTTAAGCAGGCTCAGGAAAAAGGCTTTACTGAACCTGATCCTCGGGACGACCTTCGTGGTACCGACTTTATGAGGAAAATGCTGATTTTGGCCAGAGACGCGGGTTATCAGTTAGAGCCTGATGAAGTTGAAATTCAGAATATGCTTCCTGAAGCATGTTTGAATGCTGCTACCGTAGAGGAGTTTTATGCAGAGTTAAAGAATAACAATGAATTTTTCGAAAACTTAAAGAATAAGGCTGCCGATAGCGGAAAAGTGTTACGTTATATCGGAATGCTTGAAGACGGTAAGGTTTCAATCTCCTTGCAAATGGTAGACGACAGCCATCCTTTTTATATGCTGTCTGGAAGTGATAATATTATTTCATTTACAACCGATCGTTATAAAGAAAGACCTTTGGTAGTAAAAGGACCCGGTGCAGGAGCAGAGGTTACAGCGGCTGGTGTATTTGCCGATATAGTAAATGTTGGCGCTCAGTATCCGAATTATTTTTAATCTCAGCCCGACCCATTCCTAAAAGAGATGAGGCACGCCGGGTTTTTGTAAAATTAAAATGTTAAACTCTTCGGAATACGGTTTTTCGGGATTCCGACTTTAATATATGAAAGAATCGATCAGAGTTTTTGCTCCTGCTACCATCGCTAATGTAGTTTGCGGGTACGATGTACTCGGCCTGGCGGTTGATGCTCCGGGTGATGAAGTAATAATGCATAGAAGGTCCGAGCCGGGAGTGATTATTACCAAAATCACCGGTGATGATGGTCGTCTTCCGTTGGATGCTTCTCGAAATACTGTCAGCGCAAGTGTTCAGCATTATTTAGAATATATTGGTCGTCAGGATATCGGCCTGGAAATCGAGCTTCATAAAAAGATGCCCATAGGAAGCGGATTAGGATCCAGCTCTGCGAGTACAGTTGCCGGATTGTTCGCTGTAAATTGCTTGCTTGATAACCCTCTGTCAAAAATGGACCTAGTGCCTTTTGCGATGAAAGGGGAAGAACTCGCCTGCGGTTCAGGCCATGCGGATAATGTTGCCCCGGCTATTTTGGGCGGATTTGTATTGATCAGAAGCTACGCCCCTCTTGATATTATCAAAATCCCCTATCCTGAAAACTTGCATTGCGCTATCGTTTTCCCGGAAGTTGATGTTCCTACAAGGGATGCGCGAAAAATGATACGTGAAAAAGTATTATTAAAAGATGCTGTCGTTCAGTGGGGAAATATAGCGGGGTTGGTAACCGGGTTGTTCATGAAAGATCTTGACCTTATTGGTCGCAGTATGCAGGATGTTCTTGTAGAGCCGGTTCGCTCTATATTGATTCCTGATTTCTATAAGATGAGAGAAATTGCGCTTGAAAATGGAGCAATTAGCTTTGGGATTTCCGGTTCAGGACCTTCAGTTTTTGCTTTTACTAAAGATGCAGATACATCGACTAAAATTACGCAAGCAATTCAAAAGCATTTATCAAAACTTAATATAGGAAGTCTGGCTTATACATCTGCAGTTAATGCCGATGGACCAAAGATATTGGGCTAAATCGTAAATCTAAATTCGTAAATCATTGAAACTATATAGCACTAACAATCCAGCCTCGGCAGTAGATTTTAAAGAGGCAGTATTTAACAGCATGCCCCAGGATAAGGGTTTATATATGCCATTATCTATCCCCGCTTTAGAGGCCGATTTTATCAATAATATTGAAAAGTATTCTTTGAAAGAAATCGCCTTCAAGGTTGCAAAGAATCTTTTGCAGGATGCGATACCTGATGCGGATTTGAAGGCCATTGTGGACGATGCAATTAACTTTCCGGCGCCGGTGGTACAGTTAGAAGAAAATACCTACGTGCTTGAACTTTTTCATGGACCATCTTTAGCATTTAAAGATTTCGGTGCACGATTTATGAGCCGCGTGATGGCTTATTTCCTTGAAGAAGGAGAGAAAACTCTGAACGTTTTGGTAGCTACTTCGGGTGATACCGGCGGAGCAGTGGCTCTGGGTTTTTTAGGTGTAGAGAATACGCAGGTTACAATATTATATCCGAAAGGGAAGGTTAGTCCGATACAGGAATTGCAACTGACCACAAATGGTCAAAATATTCGTGCTGTGGAGATTGACGGAACTTTTGACGATTGCCAGGCACTGGTTAAACAA
The DNA here is from genome assembly GCA_946887045.1 of uncultured Sphingobacteriaceae bacterium. Next base: position 4,446 of record CAMPKC010000096.1, read on the forward strand.
GCTTTTGTTGATGAGGAGTTAAATGCCAAATATCGCCTGACATCAGCAAACTCGATCAATATCTCCCGTTTGGTGCCTCAAACATTTTATTATTTTAACGCCTATGCACAGTTAAAGCGAGAAGGTAAAACCGACGTGATATTTTCAGTCCCCAGCGGAAATTTTGGAAATATTGGAGCTGGCTTACTGGCCTGGAAAATGGGTTTACCTGTAAAGCAATTCATAGCAGCTACCAACGCGAATGATACCGTTCCTGACTTTTTTAAGACAGGGGTATACCAGCCAAAGCCGTCTGTGGCAACACTTTCGAATGCAATGGATGTAGGAAACCCGAGCAACTGGGTTCGTATAATGAATTTATTTAAAGATGATCTAAGCGAGATTAAAGAAGTTGTATCGGCTGCAAGCTATACCGACGAGCAAACCCGCGATGCAGTTTACAAGGTCTTTCAGGAATATAATTATGTGGTTTGTCCGCATACCGCGATTGCCTGGTTAGCCTTAGAAGACTATCGTAAGCAGTCGGCAGACGAAACAAGTGCAGGAGTTTTTCTGGCCACCGCTCATCCATGTAAATTTCCAGATGTGTACAATGCCCAGATGACGAGTATGATAATCGTTCCTGAACAGGTAGAATCTCTTGTTGGGAAACCGAAGCAAGCAGCTGAAATGAAGGCCGATTTTGCCGTTTTTAAGAGCTATTTGCTGAATAATTAATCTTTATGATTAAAGCAATTGTATTCGATCTTGGAGGAGTTTTAATCGATTGGAAACCTGAATACCTTTTTCGGAAGATATTTGAAACGGAGTTCGAGATGCGGCAATTCCTTGATACCGTATGTACCGGAGAGTGGAATGAAGAGCAGGATGCCGGTCGTACGTTGAAAGAAGGGACTGCTGTACTTGAAAGACAATTCCCTCAGCACGTGGAAAATATACGTGCATATTATGGCCGTTGGGAAGAAATGTTAGGAGGAGCGATCGAAGGGACGGTGGAAATATTCAAGGATTTGAAAGCCACCGGTAAGTATAAAACCTATGCCCTTACAAACTGGTCCGCCGAAACTTTTCCGATTGCACAACAGAAATATGATTTTTTAAATTGGTTCGATGGTATCGTTGTTTCTGGTACAGAAAAAATGCGGAAACCCAGTCCCTTATTCTACCAATTGCTTTTAGAACGATATCATTTACAGTCGGATGAGGTTTTGTTTATAGATGATAACCTGAGAAATGTTCAGGCTGCCAGGAAATTGGGCATTGAAAGTATTCATTTCAAAAGTTTCGAAGCATTACAGATTGATTTGGAAGAAAGATTGGGATTATTGTAAAACTTTAATAATCATTTGCTGCCGCGAAATTCAACTTAATTAATATTATATTTTCTAATAGTAAGCTGATTTCAGGTGCTTATGTCTGAAAAACCATCCCCGAATAAATCCATACGCAAAGCCGCCAATATGCGCCCAGTACCCAACTCCGGTGCTTTCGGCTTTTTGTAGTTCTAAAGAATCATATCCCGCCATTACCTGTTGAAGAATATAAAACCCAAGGAAAACAAAGGCAGACACTCTGAAAGTAAAAATGATAAACAACACATTTATCCTTGAAGACGGAAACATAACAAGGTACGATCCTAACGTTGCTGATATAGCCCCTGATGCACCGATTACAGGAATGCTGCTTCCCTGCAATACGAAGCAATGAACGAGTGCGGCAACAACTCCTCCTGCCAGGTAGAAAAGCAGAAAACGCAGGCTTCCAATGGTGACTTCAATATTATCACCAAATATCCACAGGAAAACCATGTTTCCGATCAGATGCATCCAACCGCCATGGAGAAACATACTTGTAATCAATGTATGCAGATTTTGACCTTTCCAGATATAATTGGGAACAGCACCGTAAGTATAAAAGAAACTTTCCATCTGTTCAGGACTTAACTGAAGCTGCTGCCAAAAGATGTAACAATTAAATATTATCAGAAGATATGTAATTATTGGCTTGGAACGACCTTTTACATTATCATCGCCGATAGGAAAAAACATAGATTATAAAGCTTGAAATGAATTCTGTACGAATTTAAAAAATTTGAATCTTAGGGATTATTCCCCATCTGTCTCGCGCATTAGCTTTTAAATAAAACCTGCTTCTTCAGAGCATGTTTTAGCTCATAAGACCAAACAATTAACCATAAAGTATTCATAAAGTTTTTGGGCGCCACGCAGGTTTTAATCTCCGCTGCTACTCGGTATAACCTAAACAAGAAAGCCGACTATCGCCGGCTTCCTTCTTGTTTATTTACTCAAATACATTGATTTTTCTTTGTACAATTTTACGAAGTAAGGGTCATCCAGATCCTTTATAAATCGAATAGCTTCACCTGTTGACTTCATTTCCGGGCCTAACTGCTTTTCTACTTCAGGAAACTTATCGAAAGAGAATACAGGTTCTTTAATTGCATATCCTTCCAGTTTTCTTTCAATCTTAAAGTCCTTCAGCTTATTAACTCCCAACATTACTTTAGCAGCGATTTTGATGTAAGGTACGTCGTACGCTTTCGCGATAAATGGAACCGTACGTGAAGCTCTTGGGTTGGCCTCAATTACATAAACTTTCTCATCTTTTATCGCGAACTGGATGTTTAAAAGACCAATTACATTTAAAGCTTTAGCTAATTTAACGCTGTATTCTTCCATTTGACGAATTACATTGTCAGACAAGTTGAACGGAGGTAATACTGCGCTTGAATCACCGGAGTGAATACCAGCAGG
>CAMPKC010000097.1 GCA_946887045.1 uncultured Sphingobacteriaceae bacterium
GGTTAATATTAAATTTATATAATTTGGCTTTTTTTGATATAAATCACATTCATTCAAGTATTTATTTACCTCAAATTGTCTTATTGTTGTCTGTTCTCTTGATATACTTATAGATTCTCAGTAAACTTATGGGTATATACGTAGAACCGATTTCCTGAAAAACAAATTAGAATTAGAAGAGTAATCAGACCCGAAACAGTGGAGTGATAACTGGAGCATTGAATATTCCCACCAATGATTACGACAGGCATACCCTGGAACCGGCCATTGAACAACAGCAGCGATTAACCGGGCATATCCTTAAAGAAGTTGCCGTAGACAGAGGTAACCGGGGCATTAAAGAAGTTAAAGGCACACCCACCCATCCATACACCCAAACCCTTCGCCAGGAGACTCAGCGCCTATCAGAAAGCCAAACGAAAGAAAGGCTTCTCCAGACGAGCTGCTATCGAACCTGTAATCAGCCATTTAAAAACAGATTATCGATTAAGTCAGAACTTTTATAAAGGAATTAATGGAGATAACATCAATGTAATGCTAGCTGCTGTAGTAATGAACCTGAAACGAATGATGAATATCTGGAAAGACAATCTTTGGCAGCTTTTTTACCGACTGCTTTTTTTGAGCAACTACATAACAAAAAGTCATCCTGTTTTTTATTATTGAGCAAAATGACTTTTTAAGGGGCGACTACATAAGGATTAAATGCCCTTATTTATCTTATAATACCCTCCACCCCAGGCACATAAGCACCATTTACTGCAAATTCAATGAAAACTAAATCCCGTTGATGTACTAAAAGTTGGTCGCGCAACCTAAAGGCTCCCAAATCGGATCTGACCCAAAAGTTGTGGACTAAGCATATAATTTCGCCAGTCTAAAGAGGAAGATATTAACGTTTCCTACTCCTCTGTACTGTGCTCTGAACGCTTTGATTTTTGCATTAAAAGATTCAGCCGAAGCATTTGTACTTCTGTTATCAAAGTAGTTAAGGATATTTTTGTGATGATTGATGATAGTCCTGGAGATGGTGTTGAATGATTTAAAGCCAGATTGTTCCACCTGTTCATTCCATCGGGCCAATCTTGCAAAGGCGTACATTTTATCTTCTGTAGTGCTGAATATCCATGAGAGTTTCTGAGACAGGTCATACGCTTTTCGTAATGCGGGGTATCTGTCAAAGAGTAGTGTTGCTCTTTCCTTTTGCTCCATAGTCCAGTTATCTTCATTATTATATAATAAGTAACGGCTTCTTGCCAGGAGCTGTTTGAGAGTATCTCCATTAGAAAGCACCTCAGGAATATAGACTATTTTAGAAGATTTGGCATCTTCGATGGCTTGGTTTTCAGCATCAATGGCTTCCCACCGGTATTTTATTCTAATCTCCTGTAAAGCTTCTGTAGCCAATTGCTGAACATGAAAGCGGTCTATTACCTGCGAGACATTAGGAAAGCATTTCTTAGCGATCAGCCCCATATTGCCTGCCAGATCTAAGGTGATCTCCTGTACTTTATTTCGTTGCCGTTGCGGTATTTTCTGAAGTAAAGGAATAATATTTTCAGACCTGGTGCCCTCCATGATAGCAACCAAGGTGCCTTTCTTCCCTTTTGCCTGCTTATTGGTTACTATCGTATACAGTTCCCCATGTGAGAGGGAGGTTTCATCAATAGACAGAAAGGGCCGATATTCTGCTCAAAAATAAGTCCTTTGCGAGCAGTGTTTCTATGTTCCCAGCACTTGTATTCACTCAGCTTATCACGATAATACCGTTGAAGCTTTTTACCGCTAATGCCGTAGAAAGAGCCTATGGTTTGAAGGCTGTGTGCTTTAGTATCGGCTGATTCCTTTTAAAAAAGCAGCGAAATCACTGGTGATCCGCGTTCCTTTCGCTACTAATTCCCAATTCCGGTAAACCACCTCTCCGTTATCCGGATTTAGCCACCGCCTTCGCTTGACGTGCAGATATACCTCGTTTCCACGCATGGGGAAGTCTTGCAAGATCACCTCCTTGAAGAAGCCCTTGGATTGAAGTTTACTTGACTGATACTCGCTAGGAATGCTGTTGACCTCTTCCAGATAAATACGAATAACTCTATCCTCTTTCGTATAACTGGCTAACTTGAAATAATCAGAAACTCCTTCAGGGATAACAAGGCTTAGAAGGGCTTGAAATGAATCGTGCATCAAAAATTTTTAAAGCACTAAAATCGGATCTTTTTTTTAATGCGCCACAACTTTTGAACCTGACCCTCTTTTTTTTAATGCTCCACAACTTTTGAACCTGCCCCCCAAATCTGAACCTGTTCCTGCAACTGCAGCATTTATCCCAATCATCCCAGCATTAGGGAACATGTGTTGAATGTATTTAGCTGTTTGTGTCTCCTGCATGATCCAATAAAACCAATTTTTACTGGCTCATTTCGACTGGCTTTGTAAAAAAATTAGATAAGCCATCGTGTAAATAATACTCATTATAATTCCTGGTTCCTGTTTCTACCATCGGGATATTACTGCGATCTACATTGAAAACTATCGACGATGCGCAGGCCTGGGTAGCCTCTATCAGGTTTTGAGTACTATCATTTTGTCCATATATGGACAAAGAAACCACGCATACAAAAATGAGAAATATTATTGTTGTTTTTCATAAATGTATAATATTATTGCAAGTTTTAATTATAAATAAAGTACACGTTTCTAATTGCTGTAATCAACACGAAACAGGCTTTTTATTAATGCCAGTCATCTGTTCTAAAAGAAGAAACAGGCAATCCATTTAAACCGAACAAATCACCAACTACAAAATCTTTAAATGCATACCTTACTGCGACTGGCGACGTCACCCTGGAAGAAAAAACTTTTACCCCCTCCGAAGTAATAAAAGCATCCGCAGGATAAAAAATCTTGTCTGCTCCGGCAATTTCAAAATTTCGCAAACCCTTACCAAAGGATGTTAAGCCCATACGGGCATTGTTAAAATTTAGTTTTGCATCACTTCCTACTATTGTCATAGTTTCAAATACAGGTCCTTCTCCCTGAATCCCTTTAATACAATATGTTTTGTCTAAGGCTAAAAATGCAAGCCTTTCTCCAACTACATCTTTAATAGGAGGATGAATTGCGCCTTTATTTCCAATATCCAAAATTGAGACCATTCCTATATTAGGTAAAGTATTTGCTAGCTTCAATTGTATTTCTCGAAAAAAAGCAGAATTTTCATTAGGTCTTTTATAATCATAAGGTGCTATTTGAACGTAATAAAACGGAAAATTTCCAATTCCCCAATTAACTCTCCAATTTTGTATTAGCGCAGGTAATAATTTTTCATACTCGCTAGGAGATTTTGTATTTGATTCGCCTTGATACCAAATTGCTCCTTTTATCTGGTAGCCCACCATAGGGTTAACCATAGCATTATAAATAACGGTTGGTGTTTGGGCAGATAGATTTGCAATGGGGCTCTTAGCCGGAACTTTAACAAAATCCAGATTTTTAAAGCCCATTTCTCCAATCCAAGGTTCAATGCGTGTACCTCCCCAACTGATATTTATAAGACCTATAGGCACATTTAATAGCTTATTTAACGTTAGTCCAAAATTATAAGCGACTGCGCTAAAATCTGCAACATTTTGTGGCTCGCATAAATTCCATTTTCCGTCTAAACTTTCTAGAAGCTCCAGACTAGTGTTTTTTTTAACTGTGAATAATCTAATATGAAGATTTTTGGAAAATGCTATTGCCTCATGAGAGTTATAAACTGGCTGATTTACAAGACCTTTCATAGGCATTTCCATATTTGATTGTCCAGAACATACCCAAACTTCTCCAATTAAAATATTTTTTAACGTCAACATAGTGCCGTCGGTAATAGATATTTGATAAGGACCTCCGGCAATAGGTGTAGAAACTTTGACTTTCCAACTACCGTCGGCAGAACTAGTAGTGCAATACCTTTTTTTATTCCAAGAGGTTGTAATACGTACCTTTGTGTTTTTTGACGCTTTTCCCCAGATTGCGCATTCACTAGTCTGTTGTAGAACCATATTATCATTAAAAATAGCGGATAATTTAATGGATCCGTAGAGGTTTGCATTTAGGCTAATGCATAGAAAAATTATTGCCAGTATATAGTTAAAGCTCTTTTTCATCGTTTAGTATGAATGTGTTTTATGGTTTGTCCTATTTTTGTATTTGTGTAACTGTATTTCGTTTCAACCTGCTGAATTGAATAAATTATGTTGATCTAGAGTTAATACGAAGAGAAATTATATGTACCTTCTTCTAAATCGAAGAAAAAATTAGATTTATCTTCTTTGAGAAATGTTAACCCTACTAAACTGTTTTTAGGCTTTTTACTTTGAACAACCAACAACTTATTTACAGAAACATTCCCGATTGCTCCAGGAGCATTCTTTTTGGGTACTGCAATAGTTGCGCTAGTTCCTATCGGAATTACCACGTTCATGAAATGGTCGCTATTATATTTTGCTATCACAACTTTAATCTCTCCCATTTTAGATGGAACTGTAGCAGAAACATAATTTAAAATTCCTAGCTGCGGTGTAATAGCAAACTTAGCATAACCTGGAGACAATGGTTTTATTCCGGCTATATACTTACCCGCAATTAATGCAGGGGCTCCGCTCCACCCATGGTTCCCAATTTTACCAAAATGCTCTGGAAGTGTACTATATGAAGAAGAGATCTCGGCGGCATATCGTTTCATTAACCGGTTGTAGCCACTGTTTGATTTCCCCATTAAATAAAGAGCTTCCAACACATACTTTTCCATATAAATACTTGCCTTCTGGTTTTTTTCTAATACTTCCGTTATTTTATTAAACTTATCCTCGCTTGCTAAACCACAATATACAGCAAGTGCATTCCCTCTGTCGTCTACATCATTATAGTTCTTTGACTGATAATATTTTCCAGTCCAGAAAAATTTATCAAACTGTTTTTTTATACTATTAATTCTTATTTCATATGCTCTAATATCATTAATATTACCTGATATACTGGCGAAGTAACTGGCATTTTTTAAAGCTAAATAGTACCAACAATTCTCCATTAAGTACCAATCCTGGCTAGGATCACCCCAATCATACCAGTTATGAGTACCTATTCCCCATTGCTCCTTTGCCCAACCCCCTCTGTGTGATACCAATCCAGTAGCTGGATCTAGCTGCCACGTTTCTAATAAATAATTCTTTACAGCAGGATAGGATTCTTTGATCAAAGTTGTATCACCAGTATTCATAAAATATTGATAGATTCCCACTCCGATACCGATTAACGGACTGCTGGCAAATTCCCGGTAAGACCCTTCGAACCTCCCAGTCGGTACAGCGCCCCAAAGTATTCCTTCCGGTGTTTTCCAATCTATAAATTCTTTTAAAAATTTTCGGGTTAATAAATTAGCGCTGCTACTAAGCGTATAATTAGCAAATTCAGAGATACTGGTTGCATCATGAGTCCATTGCGAACGCTCTCTATCTGGACAATCCATATAATTATCCCGCATATTAATTATTGTGGTACGGGCAGATTTATTCCATAACTTGTCAAGTTCAGGGCTAGAGCTGTTAAATTTCCCTTTTATAGATGTGTTGTAACTTGTTTCGCGATACTTTAAATCTAATACCGTTACACCTGCGGGAATGGTATATTCAACAAATTCACCATTTCCCCATGCCGGTATTTCAAAAGATTGAAGTCCATCTGTTGTTACATATTTATTGATTTTCCAATCTCTTTCTATCTTTACTTTAACTGTTTTACCCTTTTCCCCAATAAGCTCAAATTGAGGATAAAGTTGTATATTATGAGGTAGGAGGCATTTTATTATAGTATCATTTAGCACAGTTAATGGAAATGTTATCTTGTTTTCATAAGGAGTCAATTCTGCATTTTTCCATTGCGGAATTTCTCTCTTAATTAAATTATTCCAAGGATCTGTTCCTTTTTCACCAGCTTCTTCAGCATTTTGCCATCCAGAATCATCAAAATTAACTCCTTGCCAATTAGATATTGCTATATTTGAATCATAGGATATTTCCCATTCTGATAAGATATTTTGTTTATTAAAAATTGGGATTTTACTTTTTTGAAACGCCTGTACCTCAGCGTTCTTCCATGTCGCATCGGTAAAAGCTTGTTTATCTCCAACAAATCCGTCTACATAAAGACCTGGTTTGCCACTTGAGTGATGCGAAGAACCATTTATTCCCCAGTACCAAACCAGCAATGCTATAGTGTTTGTTCCCGTGGAAATGTAATTACTGATATTAACTTCGTCGTAATAGGTATCCTTTGGGGTAGGACCGCGTTTTAGTCCCCCCTCTCTAACGACCAATGTGCCGTTAACCCAAAGCCAATATTTTGAGTCGACAGCGATATTTAGTACCGCTCCTTTTTCAATTGATTTAACCTCAATTTCTTTACGGAAACTTACCCAAGAATTTGGTTCAATGGCTGTTTTGTTCCAAATCCATTTACTTTGTTTGGATTGGGCGCATAACAGGGTAACATTTATGGCACTAAACAGAAAAAAAATTATAACTCGTTTCATCTATTTTCTAAATATTAATGTTTTACTATTTTCTCTTCAGTCTTAATCATTTTAATATCCTATAAAAGTCGATTAACCAGTCCATTCCCTTTATAATAGTTGAATATTACCTTATTAAATTTCCTATTCCGCTTCTAGACAGAAAGTATCCATCTTGACAGACCGTTCTTATTGTCTCGCTTGATTTTTTTCTTTATTAATGTTACTGGATATTCTCTGCTGACATCACATGCAACTATAATATTTCTTATTTAGAGAGTAAAATATCAGTCTGGTTTGTTCTGGTTTGGCATTGGGGGGTAAAGTTATATTCTTTATTGATTTAAACAATTTTTTTTTAAAAAAATCTTAAAAAACAAACTAGTATGCGTAGAAGAAAGACTTAATAGTTATGCTTTAGAATATGATAGAGCTAATAAATTTTAGCTTAAGAAGCATATAATCTTTCTTTTTTAATTTTTTATTGGAAGCAATTATACTTTAATATTTATTTTCCTTAAGTAGATTAATTTCTTAAAATAATCATTTCCACACTACAATGAAATATATTAA
>CAMPKC010000098.1 GCA_946887045.1 uncultured Sphingobacteriaceae bacterium
ATTCAAATCTTTCCCGTTGAACAAGATCAAAGCGTCAGAAGGAGCATCACTAAAAACTTCCCCCGCCTTCACCGTTTTAGGTAAAGGTTCCCATACTTCTGTATCCTCGGGCCTTGGCCCAGTAGGTTTATTTGCCGAAGGTGCCGCTGTGGGGTTTTGTGCGTGTAGCTGTGTAACCCATACAAAAGCTACTATAAATAAATTGAGTAAGAATAGGCTAGGTTTCATAATAATTATCAACAAAAAAACAATATAGTAATCATTCCTAAAGCATGCACATTCTCTACTCATACAATCCACAGCATGCATACTTATAAGACTGTCGCAAACATAAGCCGGATTTTGAGAATTAGAACCTGCGTGTAAGGCGATTGCCGGATTTGCGAGCTGTCTCACCCTGAAAGCTACCAATTCTCAAATCGAAGTAGACGGACTAACCCGTCAATAATGGCGGGGCTGAGTTTAATTTAAAAACATCTAAAGCCCTACTAATGAGCAGGATGGAACAGGTTGCGTAACAGAAAATTTACTTATAAAATTGTTACGCCAGTCATTTACATTAAACCTATTAGAATGAAACACCTATTTACCTTCTTTATTCTTACCGTGTTTTTGGGGGGACAAAAACCTAATCTTAACAGATAGTAGCCTTAAAAAAGCCCAGTCAGCGTCTGTAAAACGTCATCTATCCAATATTTTATTATAGAAATGTTTTTTGTTTAACCAATTATAAACCACAATGAAACACAAGTACAATCAACAAATCCAACAACACAGGTATTCAAACCGGAATACGAATTTTCTGAAAAATTTTTTTTCGTTTATATGCATGGGGTTTCTATTCCTGGGCATACAAGCAACTTCTGCTAACAAAGCACTCGCTTACGTAAACGAAGTGAGAGCTTCTGGCAGCAACTACATATGGCGTACCAACGACGTCGATCAGGGCAGCACCAGCAGTCTTGCGACAGCGATTAATAACTGTATCGGTACCGGTAACCGCGAAGTTCACATTTTATCCGGCGGAACTTTATCGGAGCGGATTAATCTCCAACCCGGCCTCACCTTATATTGCCATAACGTTACCTTCAATAAAAACCACACCGCGGATGCGTTTTTCAGAGATGGTTCAGGCCCGATCAGGATTTACGATATGACCCTGAACAACAATGCAGCCATGGGGATCCGGATTAGCAGGGCGAGCGATGTGTACATTCAAAATGTCAAGATCTACGGAGGCGGAATTGGCATCCGGGTCGACAGTCATCCGAGCCGCCCTTATGAAGAAGGCCGCTGGGTTTCAAACCTGCATGTACAGGACTGCCGCTTTGAGAACGGAAGCAGCCACGGATTGGAAACATACGGGCGTGGACGGCTTTAAAGCATACGGAATTATTGCCAGGAACATGGGCGAATGCGGAGTGCTGCTCAACAAAACCATAAACGGAACACTCGGCACAGTAGATGCCTATAGGTGTTCGTACGGAGGCGGATACGCTGGGCTTCGGCTAGCGAATAACTGCAGCAATGTTACAACCGAAAAGTTGATTGCCCGTGAATGCGGTAGAGGATATTTCGTACTTACCGGTAGCAATAACAGCCACTTGAACAATGCCCAGATCACTGATTGCACTGATATCGGAATATGGCTTGAAAACGTTATCAATTGTAGCGTCAAAGCCGGATGCACCAACGATGGTGTTGCGGTTTCCGGTTCAGGCAGCTATGCTAATGTAAGCAACAGCTGTTCAACCAGTTCAACTTATTACCAGATTAGAAATCGGGGTACAGGATTGTATTTGGATGGTATGGGCAGAACCACCAATGGAAGCGCTTGCGGACAGTATGCCAATACTACTCATGTAAATTCACAATGGGAAAGGATAAGCACGGGAAGTTATTATCAATTCCGGAATCGGGGAACAGGGTTATTTCTGGATGGCATGGGTTTAACAGCTAACGGTGCCGACCTTGGTCAGTGGGCCAATACAACACACGTAAATTCACAATGGAGTGTGCTGCAATACAGTGGCAGTTATAACAGGATTCAGAACCGGGGTACCGGATTGTTTATTGACGGCATGGGACGAACCACTAATGGAAGTGCCACCGGCCAGTGGGCTAACACTACTTCTGTAAACGCCCAATGGGAATTAATTCCTGTTTCCGGATCAAGTATAGCATTTTCTGCCGCTGGTGAAGAGTTGAAATTAATAGAGAATGAAGCGAGTGGTGACCTGAAGGCATATCCTAATCCTGTGTCGGATGTACTAAATATTTCTCTGCCTTCTGCATCTAAAAATGGAGCGGCAGTTACGCTTCTGGATGCGGCCGGAAGAATGGTTCATAAAGGTTCTATTTCCGGTACAAGTCATGAACTCAGCGTGAAATCTTTGGGTGCGGGTTTTTATTTTCTCATCGTAGAAGATGGTACAAAAGTGTTCAAAGAAAAAATAGTGGTTCAATAGGTTACCCGCTATTATAAAAAGAGAGGCTGCGAAACAAGAAAAAGCGGCCTCTCTTTTAAACGCAAAACCTTAACAAGGAAGCATTATTTTGTCATTTACAAAGCTCAAAAGCAGTAGCGAACTTTATTAATTCCGCAAATTTGCTGATGCCCAGTTTTTTCGAAATGTTTTTACGATGGGTGCCAACTGTATGTCTGGATATAAATAAAATATCTGAAATTTCATTCGTGGATTTTCCCTCGGCTAAAAAAGCAATTATTTCCTTTTCACGCTTGGTAAGCATCACGAACTTTTTATAGTTTTTAGCTACAAACACATTTTCATCCAGTAGTTTATTTACCTTTTTAGCCATCACTCCCATACCCGATACAGGATTAGCAATTAATAAAAGACCATCTGGCTTTTGATTCTCCGGATCTGTTCTTAGAAATTTGCATACCGCGTAGTACCAGCTTGGTTGCATAGCAATGCCGGTTCTGACCCGGTGGAAAAAACTATAGATTTCAGAATGATCTTCTCTTTTATAATAGTCGAACATGCCCTGAATAAACCATTTTGTTTCCTCGGGAAAAAAGAATTTTTCATAATACAAGTCTCCCATCGCATTAATCTCATCCATAGAATGATTTAAAGTCTCGCAGCCCCAACTATTCATATAGGTTATTTTCAATTCCTGAATGTTGTGTACCATAATTGCGCCGGGTAACAACTCTCCTATATCATTAAGGTCGAAATGTCCTTTGGATAGACCATTTTCAAGTGAGTATAGCTGCCTGTTAGATAATTCTGCTGTTTGCTTTGGAGTAATGTAGCTTGTGCTCATTCTTTATCAATAATAAATATTTTCGACTTAATTACTCCAAAACGCCACCCCGGTGCTCAAATTCAATTATACGATAATTATATAAGCAAATAAAAAAGTCTATCCTTAACAAAGGCTTAATTTGTGATTGAGATATACAGGGAGTTATTAGAAAAATATATGAGTGCCTCTATCGTGAACGGCGGTTATCGCCTATAATAAGGGTCTCGTTCAAATTTAAAAATAAAACAAGTGTGAACATTTGTAAAATGTTGTGTATCAGACTTTACAATAAATTAAATGTATAAACTTTCAAAATGTTTTTAGTGTAGTATGTGTAATTCTTTATAAGATTCACTAAACCAAAACATCATGAAAAAGACATTTATTAAGATTTTCATTGCAATGTCAGCAATTGCGACCGTATTCTATGCCTGTAATAAAGAGAACGAGGACGATCCGGGCTTAGAAGCGGAAAAATTACTTGCCCAAGCCTGTTTACAGCAATCAAAAGGAGCATTTGTCTCCAATGCATCGCCCTATAATGTGTACTTGTTTCGCATAACCGATAATAATGATGGTACTTACACCTGGGAATGGAGAGTGCGAAACCTGACTCCGGGTAACGGCAATCCTGGGACTGGAACAGTACAGGATCTGAGTCATTGGGGTATAACCCTAGGCAATTGCGTAAAACCTGAGAATATTGTAAGTGGTGCAACCAGTACAAACGGCACTACCTGGAATGCTTTTACTCCGGAATTTAAGGTTGATCCGAGTCAGGATTGCTATACTCAATCTGTAATTAAATTTGGTTTAGGTACCAGCGGCACTAATATCTCTTATTACAGATTAACAATTAACAAAAATGTTTCTCATACAAGCACGGTGGCGATTTACAAATCAGGAAGCAACACAGGCTGTGGAACTTTAGAAACCTGCGGTTTCGGATGCGATTAAACTGGATTAATACCCGGGGAGATTTTTGGTTCCCGGGTATTAAAATTTTAAACATGTTGTAATTTAAAATACTGCACTAATCTCCAATATTCGATATATTCCGCAAAGCATGTCGAACAACAACTTAGTCGTATAAAAATCGGTCTTCAAGATGTTACATAAAAAACGCTCCTAAAATGTTGTTTCGGTTAATCTCACACATCATTGTTACAGATGAACACGCCGGGTCAAAAATTAAATTTCCTAGCTTAGAACATGAGAAAACCGATTCTTTACCTGCTCTTTATTCTTTCATTTACATCGCTTTATGGTCAGCGTGTCATGGAAAACCTCGACCGCGGTGTGGTAGCTGTCCGTCATAAACCGGATTCTGTTTTTATCAGCTGGCGTCTCCTGGGTACTGAGCCCGAGAACTTACTCTTCAATATTTACCGTACATCGGGCAACGGTACTCCGGTAAAAATAAATTCGAAGCCCATAAGTACCGGCACTAATTTTATAGACACCAAAGCAGATCTGACGCAGATTACATCTTATACTGTAAAAGCCATTATTAACGGCAAGGAATCTGACAGGAGCAAGCCTTTTATTATCCCCGCCAATTCTCCCGTACGTCAATATCTTTCCATCCCGCTTCAGACACCAACGGGCTACAGGCCTCACGATGCTTCTGCCGGTGATCTCGATGGCGACGGCGAGTACGAACTGGTGCTGCATCAGGTAGGTAAAGGTCTCGATAATTCATTTAATGGCCTGACCGATAAGCCCGTTTTACAAGCATATAAATTAGACGGAACCTTACTCTGGACCATCAACCTCGGCAGGAATATCCGAGAAGGCGAGCACTACACCCAATTTATTGTCATAGACATGGATGGCGATGGCAAAGCTGAAGTGGCCATGAAAACTGCTGATGGAACTATTGACGGTAAAGGAAAAGTGATTGGCGATTCGACCAAAGATTACAGAAGTAAAGAAGCCAGAACGCTGGGCAAAGTACTCGAGGGACCAGAGTTCTTCACCGTATTCAATGGTGAAACAGGTGCGGCGCTTGCCACTACAGATTATATCCCATCGCGCTATCCTACAGATGGCTGGGGCGGGCCCGGAGGCAATGGCGGCAACGACAATACTGGTAACCGCGTAGACCGTTTCCTGGCTTGTGCAGCCTATCTCGACGGCAAATTACCAAGTGTTGTTATGTGTCGTGGTTATTATGGCAGAACTGTGTTGGCTGCATGGGATTACAGAAACGGGAAATTAACATCGCGTTGGGTGTTTGATACTAAAGATGGTAAAAATCCATTTTCCGGGCAGGGGAATCACAACCTTTCGGTTGTTGACGTGGATGCCGACGGGAAAGACGAAATTGTATATGGCGCCATGGTGGTCGACGATAATGGAAAGGGATTATTTTCTACAGGCTTCAGGCACGGTGATGCTCTGCATGTAAGCGACCTTGATCTCTCAAAACCCGGCCTCGAAGTTTTTGGTCCTCATGAAATAGAAGATCATTCCAAAGGCGACTCGGGTTATGTTAAAGATGCGGGCCCGGGAGTGGCAGTTTATAGTGCCCGTACAGGAGAGGTATATTTTAAAGGTGCGATTGACACAGACGTTGGCAGAGGCGTAGCAGAAAATATAGACGGTGATAATCCAGGTGCCGAAATGTGGTGGTCAGGTTCTAATGGACTTCACAATATGAAGGGCGAAAAAGTTGGACCAAATCCTACTTCGAATGGATTTGTAATATGGTGGGACGCTGATTTTACTCGTGAGCTGGTGAGTGGTGGCAGAATCGAAAAATATAAAGCAGGCACGATCTTTAACGCACAGGAAGGAACCTCCGCCCGCTTCAGAAATCCGAATTTAACTGCCGATCTTTTTGGCGACTGGAGGGAAGAAATCATCTTCAGCAACGGACCCGACGAATTACGTATTTACACGACAACTATTCCCACAGCTCACCGTCTTTATACGCTAATGCACGACCCTCAATACAGACTTAGCATTGCCTGGCAAAACGTTTCTTACAATCAGCCGCCTCATTTAAGCTTTTACCTTGGCGAGGATATGAAGAAAGCTCCCCGGCCTGATATTGTGCTTACAAAACCAGGAAAAACGCAAATTCATAAGTAGAGGTACGGTGTTCAGGCTTTAATAGCAATTTAACGCACTTCGCGAACTCAAATTTAGAGGGGACCCATCAGACTGAGTTCGTAAGTATACTGAAAGCAGATTAAGGGGAAAATAAGTCGCAGGATGTGGTCATGAATTCTCAATATGAGGCTATTACCTGATAAAAAATAGCCTGAAAGACAACAATGGCACTGGCATTCAGTTTGTAATATAATATATGTCCTTCCCAAAAGGACGTTTTTCATAGGTAGATGTAGGGTCGGGATTCATTTTCCGACCCTTTTTTTTAGCGAGGAGTTTAAACCTTCCATCCATCTCAGATGTGTAACGCTTTACTTTCCGCCATACCGCTTCTTTCTGAAGAGATCCTTGAATAACGTAAAAACCTTGCTGTTAAATTCATACTTCATACGAATGCTGGAGGCTGGAAGATTAAGGGGAAATTAAGTCGCAGGATGTGGCGATGAATTCTCAATATGAGGCTATTCTCTGATAAAAAACGGCCTTAAAGGCACCAATGGCACTGGCATTCAGTTTGTATTATTGTATGTGTCCTTCCCAAAAGGACGTTTTTCATAGGTAGATGTAGGGTCGGGATTCATTTT
>CAMPKC010000099.1 GCA_946887045.1 uncultured Sphingobacteriaceae bacterium
ATATCATACTATCGACTCAATTGCTTAAATTTGTTAGAAAGAAATAAGGTATTTAATAGAAACCGCTATAAATTTCTGTTAAAAACAACAATTGACATTAAATTTTTGAAATATGCTGCAGGAAAAACCAGTTATAGTAGTAGTAGGAAACGGAATGGTTAGTTATAAGTTTTGTGAAAAACTTATAGCCAAAACAGATGCTTATAAATTAATTGTTTTTGGAGAAGAACCAAGACCTGCGTACGACCGAGTTCACTTAAGTGAATATTTCAATGGAAAATCTGCGGAAGACCTTTCTATGTCCTCAGCAGGATGGTATGAAGAAAACAATATCGAACTTCATCTTAACGATCCAGTACAGGAAATAAATCGTGCAACTAAAACTATCCACTCGCTAAAGGGAACTGTTCAGCATTACGACTATTTGGTTCTTGCAACAGGCTCATCGGCATTCGTACCAGATATTCCTGGCATTGAAAAAGAAGGAGTTTTTGTTTACCGGACAATTGAAGATCTTGAATTAATAAAAGAATACGCTGCTAAAGCGAAAAACGGCGCCGTTATGGGCGGTGGCTTACTAGGACTGGAAGCTGCCAAAGCTTTACTAGATCTTGGAATCAGTGAAACCCATGTAATTGAGTTCGCTCCAAGATTAATGCCAAGACAAATTGACCAGGCTGGAAGCAGCATGCTGCAAATGAAGCTTAGGGAGCTGGGCCTACAAATCCATTTAAATAAAAGCACTGCAAGAATAGCCGGAGAAGGCAAAATTGAAGCTTTGGAATTTGCAGACGAGTCATCACTGGCGGTAGACATGCTTGTAATATCTGCCGGAATCAGACCTCGCGATGAACTGGCTAAACTTTCCGGACTGGAAATTGGCACCAGAGGCGGTATCGTGGTAAACGATTTCATGCAAACCAATGACGAAAATATCTTCGCAATTGGAGAGTGCGCATTACACAGCGGAATGATCTATGGCCTGGTTGCTCCTGGTTACGAAATGGCTGATGTTGTTGTTGCCAAACTTTCTGAAGCCGACAAAAGCTTTACAGGATTTGACATGAGCACTAAGTTAAAGCTTATTGGCATAGATGTAGCAAGCTTTGGAGATCCGTTCATTAATGATCCTGATTGCAAAACTGTTTATTTTGAAGACACCAATAAAGGTGTTTATAAGCGAATAAATATCAGCAACGACGGCACCACTCTCCTTGGCGGTATTTTAATCGGCGATGCAGATGATTACAACATTCTTTTACAAAACGTTAAAAATAAAATTGCCCTTCCTGCCAATCCGGAAGATCTAATATTAGGTGCGAGAAATGGTGCAGTAAGTGAAGGATCCGGAATCATGAGCCTACCGGACGATGCGATGATTTGCTCATGCGAATCAGTAAGCAAAGGCGCTATTTGCGATGCGGTAAAGCTGGATAACATTACCACATTAGATGGAATAAAAAAATGCACTAAAGCAGGAACATGCTGCGGAGGTTGCGTACCCCTGGTAAAAGATTTAATTGCCGGAGCAATGAAAGAAAACGGATTATACGTTAAAAATGTAATCTGTGAACACTTCGATTACTCGCGTCAGGAATTAATCGACCTGATGAAAATCAACAACGTTCGTTCGTACGATGAGGCTCTTGATCATTTTGGAAGAGGCGACGGTTGCGAAACTTGTAAACCAGCTGTGGCGAGCATCCTTTCTGGCCTTTGGAATGACTTAATTGTCAAACAAGCACCAATCCAGGATAGCAATGACCGCTATTTGGCAAACATTCAAAAAGGCGGAACATACTCTGTGGTACCAAGAATTCCAGGAGGAGAAATTACACCTGATAAGTTAATTGTAATCGGACAGGTTGCTAAAAAATACAACCTCTACACTAAAATCACAGGCGGTCAACGGATCGATTTATTTGGAGCACATGTAAACGATCTGCCTGCCATCTGGGAAGAACTTATCGAGGCAGGTTTCGAAAGCGGACATGCTTATGGCAAAGCTTTAAGAACAGTAAAAAGCTGTGTAGGCAGCACCTGGTGCCGCTTTGGTCTGCACGACAGCGTTTCGTTCGCTATTGAAATAGAAGAAAGATATAAAGGAATAAGAGCTCCACATAAGCTTAAAGGCGGTGTCAGCGGATGTATTCGCGAATGCGCAGAGGCTCAGTCTAAAGACTTTGGAGTAATTGCTACCGATAAGGGCTGGAATCTTTACGTATGCGGAAATGGGGGCTCGAAACCTCAGCATGCACTCTTGCTGGCCAGCGATATCGATAAAGAAACCCTTGTTAAATACCTCGACAGATTTTTAATGTTCTATATCAAAACCGCTGATCCATTAGCAAGAACCGCAACATGGTTAAACAAAATGGAAGGTGGAATGAGCTACCTTAAGAATGTAATTCTTAATGACAGCCTGGGCATTTGCGATCAACTTGAAGAAGAGATGCAACTGTTAGTCGACAGCTTCCATTGCGAGTGGAAAGAAGTCGTACAAAATGAAGATCTACGCAAGCGCTTTGTTCACTTTGTGAACGCTCCTGAGGAGAAAGACCCGTCGGTAAACTTCGATTTAATGCGCGAACAGATTAAAGCGAAGGAGTGGTAAAACGCCCCCATTAGCTTGGCGAAGGGACGACTGAATGCCGCGAATTCGCCGGGCCATTTTAAAAACAAGATTGATTGAATTATTAAATATAAAAATATGGAAGCCGCAACAGATACTCTTAAATGGATTTTGGCCTGCACCACTACAGATGTACCAGAAAACGGTGGTGCCTGTGTAAAACATGGCGAAGAACAAATAGCTGTTTTTAATTTCACTCGCCGTAACGAATGGTACGCAACGCAAAATCTATGTCCTCATAAACAACAAATGGCGCTTGCCAGAGGCATGATAGGAAGCACCGGCGAAGAGTGCGAACCTAAAGTAGCCTGTCCGTTTCATAAGAAATCTTTTTCGTTAACGTCGGGCGAATGCTTGAGTGGAGAAGAATATCAAATAAAAACATATCCGGTTAGAGTTATCGATGATAAGGTATATATCGGAATAAAAGAAACAGCTTAGTTTATGGCTGTTGTTGTTAAATAAAAGGTCCCCGGTAGAAATACCGGGGTTTTTTGTGCCATTTTATTGCACTAAAACTCAAGGCATAAAGATTTCATACCGGATAGGTAAAGCATTTTTAAACCTTTATCTTCGTGTCTTCGAGCCTTTATGGCAAATTGAAAATCCATGCGTGATATTACAAGCAAACAAATAACACTTCGGACAGCACGAGCAATAGCAGTACTTTTTTGCTCGGCTGAAACCATATCTCTGATCAAGAATGATCAGCTCCCAAAAGGAAATCTATTTGACGTGGCCCGCGCCGCCGGCTTTATTGGCGCTAAACTTACACCACAACTCCTCCCCCATTGCCATCCGGTAACCATTGACGGGATGGATATGAGTTTTGATTTTATCGACAAGGAAAAGCACAGCGAATACTTCGGGGAAAACATTTTATCAAGAGACGGGATTGTGATTCTAGGAAATGCAAAGTCAATTGGCAGAACCGGGATTGAAATGGAGATGCTCACCGCAGTTTCTGTGGCAGCTCTTGAAATTTATGATATGCTCAAGCCCGTTGATACCAATCTGGAAATAGGCAATATTAAACTCTTAGAGAAAAAAGGCGGAAAAAGCGACCGTAAAAAATTCTTCTCCACTTCTCCCACATGTGCGGTTTTGGTATGCTCCGATTCTACAGCAGAGGGAAAAAGAAAAGACAACAGCGGTAAGTTAATTTGCCAAATGCTGGAAAATGTAAACGCAACAGTTGTTCATTATTCAATTGTTCCGGATGAAAAAACGCAAATCCAAGAGCAGATCAGAAAATGGGCTGCAGAAGACATACACTTTATTTTCACAACAGGTGGTACGGGCCTTGGACCAAGAGACAACACTGTTTCTGCTGTTAGCGAAATTTTAGAGCGTGATGCAGAAGGTATCATGGAAGCAATACGCACATACGGACAAATGCGGACTCCACTTGCAATGATGAGCCGGGGAGTTGCCGGATCGATCGGACAAACATTGATAGTCACCCTTCCCGGAAGCAGCGACGGCGCAAGAGAATCTATGGAAGCCATATTGCCAGCGGTGTTTCACGCAAGGAAAATGATGAAAGGTGGCGGACATTGAAGACAAAGGATAAGGGAGACGAAGGATGAAAGATAAAGGATTAAAGACAAAGGATGAAAGACAGAGAATGAAAGACAAATTCCAAGTTTTCTTCCATCAAATTACCCAATCCTTGTCTTTTATACTACCAATCAGGTAATCTTTTGTCTTTTGTCCCTATTTTCATACTCTTAAAAAGCAACAAATGATATTCTACCGGGAAGCGCAACAAATTATAATATCACACGCAAATTCTTTTGGCACAGAAACCATCGATCTAGATGAAGCCGACGGAAGGGTTTTGGCTGAAGATATCTTTGCCGACAGAGATTACCCCCCTTTTAACCGCTCTGCCATGGACGGCTATGCGATAAGATTTGAAGATTGGGAAAAGGGAATCAGGAACTTCGAAATACAAGAGGTTATTTTTGCGGGGAAAATGCCTTACAAAGAATTAAAAAGCGCTTCTGCTTTTAAAATCATGACTGGAGCCGCCGTACCCTTCCCTGCAAATACAGTGATTCGAAAAGAAGATGCTGTAGAATCAGGAAACATAGTTTCCTTCAATACTGAAATTGTAAAAGAATTTAAGAACATAGCCCAAAAAGGGGAAGATCTGAAAAAAGGCAGCCTGGCAGTTCCAGCAAAAACTGTTTGCAGACCTGCCGTAATTAGCACACTTGCAACAGTTGGAAAGTCAAGAATAAAAGTAGAATCGCTCCCAAAAGTTGCTTTGTTCACAACCGGTAACGAGATAAAAGGCCTGGACGAAGAAATCTCGCAAGTAGAAATAAGAAACAGCAATTACTATATGTTGAAGTCTCTATTAAAAGAGTGGAATATTTCGCCTGCAATTTACCGGCACCTTAACGATGATAACCTAGAGCTTAAGAACAACATAGAAAGTGCGTTAAAATCCGACATAGTTATATTGAGCGGAGGCGTTTCTGCCGGGGACGCAGATTTTGTACCGGAAGTTCTGGAGAAACTCGGCGTTCAAAAACTTTTTCACAAAATCGCAATCAAGCCCGGAAAACCCATTTGGTGCGGAAAGATGAGTCAAGGCCCCATGGTTTTTGCTTTACCTGGAAATCCATTCTCCTCCTTTGTAACTTTCAAGCTTTTTATCGATGTTTTTTTAAAAAAATCGTTAGGATTTGAGACCAATACCATTTTTCAAAGCACTTTTAAAGGAAAAAAGGAAAAGAAAACAGCTTTTGATGAGTTTTTCCCTGTAAAATTTTGCGATAACGGAAATAAAATTGAAGCAACGAGACTAAATGGATCCGGAGACATAAGATTGGGCATAGATGCCGATGCTCTGGCAATTCACCCGGCAGAGGTAGATTTAATATCGGAAGGTCAGCTGATCCGATATTATATATTATGATACTTACTGAAGCGTTTTTATAAAATCCCGGCTTCCACCGCAGTAACCACCTGATGTGTCAATTTAGCCAAGCGCACCTCATCAGTAATCATTATACTCTTTCCCGATAACTTTATCATCTTATCCTGAACCAGGTCATTAATTATCCTGAAAACAGTTTCGTAGGTGGCACCTGCATATGAGGCGAGATCTTGCCTGGTTAGTTCAATATCAATAAATCCATGTTCCGTCAGACCAAAATTTTGTTTTAAAGAGATTAAGGCCTGTGCCACCCTTCCTTTTACAGACATGTGTGCGAGATTCCGCATTTTTCGCTCGGATTCCTGGAGTTCATCAGCAAAAAACATCATTAAAGTATAAGCAAATTCATTATTCACTTTTAAAGTTGCATTAAAGAAATCAATATCAATAAAACAAACAATGCACGACTCGAGCGCTGTTGCTGATACCGGGTATACTAAATTAGTACCCAGACCCCTGTGCCCGAAAATCGCGCCCTTTTTGGCAAAACGAATAATAAGCTCCTTATCATTGCCCCATTTTTTATGAACTTTTAAATTCCCTTCATATACAAAGTAAACACCTTTAACAGGCTCGCCCTCGCGAAAGATAACCTCTCCTTTTTTAAATTGAAAATTAACTCTATGCTCGCCCAAAGCGGGCAACCATTCTTTTAAGCAAGTCTTACACATAAAACAGCTATTCAAATCACAAGGAACTTTACTCTTTTTCATTTATAAATATCTTTTACTGATAAAGCATTTGCTCTCTATTGAGAAAACATAAACTGAAGATCGGTTAAAAAATGAACAACCCAACAAGACTTATATCATATATATATAACACATACTTAAGGGGTGCTAATAGCCGTAAATTAATGACTTTTTTCGCAATTACCTTAAAAACCAGAAGAATTTATATGAAAAATGAAATTTCAACTGATATTTTTAATAAAAATTCCAATAAATTGGATGATTTCAATTGTGAAATACTCAAAATACCGACATATGAAGAGATTTAAATTAATATTTTATAAAAAAATCACCTTTTATATTATACAAATC
>CAMPKC010000100.1 GCA_946887045.1 uncultured Sphingobacteriaceae bacterium
GTAGTATATAGTGTTTTTTTGTCGAAAAAAGCCATTTGCTAACAATATTAGTTTTTTGTTGGTTTTTGAGATGTTTTTATTTAAATTATTTGTTTTACATATATATTCTTTTTATTTGATATAGAAGGTATTATGTTAATGTTTTAGTTTGTGTATTTCGAAAAATTAAAGCCAAATTTATCGATTTTATACGGGTAAAACGGCTAAATGGTGTAAGATTGATGTGTGAATGGATTTTGTTTTTCCTGGCTAAATATAATATTAAAATAAATACATGTTTCTCTCTATAGAGTTTCTAGAAATTCAAAAATCCTCCACCTGCCCTGTCGGAGTTTTTACAAATAAAAGTTTGGGAGTTGGCGGCGAGAGAATGTTGCGGTCTTACCGGATGTTCCATAATCAGCGGTAAGTAGTCTCATTTTTTAGCGTTGACCTTCATAGAACTTGTCGCCACAGATTGAGATTAAAAAGTTTTCTAAGTCTTGTTAAAGGGTGAGTTTTGTTTCTCGATTTGGCTAAAGAGGGGCTTGCTTCAGTCTGTTCCTTTTTCCTGAAGGTAGCCTCGTCTCCCTACCTTCGACACCGTTTTTTGGAGTCTTGGTTTTCTTTTCGAGGACTGCTTCGTGTTCGAATTAGTATCTGTTTCTGTCCAAAGAAAAGAGTATGTTTTTTAGCTTTATGAAACTTACTTAGTGTATTTTTTAAAATTTACCTTAAGCTCAAACGAGTGGTTGTGGCTTACTCAATTTTTTCCTGGAAAGATGATTTTTAATGAATGGGTATATGAAAATCGCGCTTAGAATTATTGCCGCTCCGGCATAAAATCCCACAGTCATTTGCTCTCTTTTTCCGAAGAAGAGGAAGGCTAAAATGATCCCATATACAGGCTCAAGATTTGTGATCAAAGCCACTCTGAAAGCAGATAAATATTTCATTACAGACACGCCCGCGACATAGGCAACAGAGGTGCAAATTGTCCCTAAAATCAGAAGGTAAATCAGGTCAATAGAACTCAGTTTCATCTGGCTGTTAAAGCCATCTGTCGCAAATAAAAAGATCGAAATCCAGACCCATGCACCGATCAATTCGTAGAAACTTATTATAGATGCGTCGCGGTTTTTGATCTGTTTTGAATTAATGATGGAGAAAATACTTGCACAGAGCGCGCTGGTTAAACCCAAAATTATTCCGAGGGTAAATCTGCTCTCAAACTCAAAAATGAGGTATATGCCGCTTATAATCGCTAATCCGGTAAAGATCTCTAGTTTTGATATTTTTTGGCTGTTTAGGAGAGGTTCTAGTATAGCTGTGAACAGGGTTAAAGATGACAGACAAACCAAGGTAACCGAGACGGTCGAAGACTTAATAGATTGAAAAAAGAGTATCCAATGGGCCCCCACTATTGCTCCTGTAAAGAACAATTTGAGGAAGGCATTCAGGCTTATTTTCAGAACTGTTTTGGTGCTTTTAAAATAGAGATAAAGGGAAATAAAAGCTATCAGAACCCGGTACCAAACCAGCTGTGTTGCCGAGATCGAAATCAGGGCGCCGAGGATTCCGGTAAAGCCCCAGACAAAGACAGTCAGGTGCAAAACCATGAGGTTTCGCTTTAATGCAGAAGGTGAATGGGACATTTTTTTTTATATTATTTGGGCGCTTTTATCAGCAGATAAAAACCCAGAAATCCAAAAAGTATATTTGGAATAACAGCCGCAATCATTGGGGGCAGACCTCCTTTCAAGGAGAACATATTGGCAAATTGTATGAATAGTATATAAACAAAACTAAGCACTATGCCTAAACCCAAAGGCAATCCAACCCCTCCGCGAACTTTTCTGGATGATAATGCGACTCCCATTAATGTGAGAACAAATGCAGAAAAAGGATAAACAAATCGTCGGTATTTTTCTAACAGAAGCTCGTTCATAATACCGGCCCCACGTATCTTTTCTTTCTCAATACGAGTGTTCAGCTCTCTCATGTTCATCGCCTTTGTTAGGTTGTCGTAGAGTTCGAAATCCAGAGGTTTCATGTCCAGAGTAGTGTCTTTTACTGTACCCGAGGACATGGTTTCTTTCAGTCCGTTTATGGTTCTGGTGGAGTAATTTTCAAGCTTCCATTTAAATTTAACAGAGTCCCATAAAATTCTGTCAGACATAGTTTTTTCGACCAGTTGATCTCCTTTAAACCTTTCTAAGGAAAATTTATATCCAACCTTTTGGTTGTTGTCAAAGTTTTCGATAAACACATAGCTATCCTTATTTAACTGCAAATGTGTGTACATTTTGGTGTTGTCCGTTTTCGGATTGATATAAACATTTTCAAATTCCACCAATAATTGGTTGGTTTCGGGAATGATAAAAAGATTGAATATCAGCGTTACAACAAAGATTACGGAGGAAGAAATGAAATATGGCCACAGGAAGCGGTAAAAACTCACCCCTCCGCTTAATATTGGTACAATTTCAGTCTGGTCGGCCATTTTTGCTGTGAAAAAAATCACAGCAATGAAGTTAATCAGTGGAGATAAAAAGTTAAGATAGAAGGGGAGAAACCCGGCGTAATATTCAAAAATGATCTTTGAAACCGGTGCATCATGCCTTATAAAGTCGTCCAGTCGTTCTGAAATATCAAAAACCACAATTATCACAGAAAAAATCACCATGGTAAACACGAAGGTTCCGAGGTATTTTTTAATGATGTACCAATCGAGGATTCCAATTTTTAACATGCTTTATAAACGCTGAGAAAGTTGTTTTACCATTTTTGATTTCCATTCGTAGAATTCTCCCGAAATTATCTTTTCACGAGCTTCACCCACTAGCCAGATATAAAAGTGCAGGTTATGTAGTGTAGCTATTTGGGCTCCTAAAATTTCCTTTGAAGTAATCAGATGTCTTAAATACGCTTTTGAATAATTCAGATCAGCAAACAGATCACTGTCTTCTTCAATGGCGCTAAAATCATCCTTCCACTTTTCATTCCGGATGTTAATTATACCATTTTTTGTGAAAAGCATACCATTACGGGCATTCCTTGTAGGCATTACACAATCAAACATATCAATGCCGAGGGCAATATTTTCGAGGATATTGACTGGTGTCCCGACTCCCATCAAATACCTCGGCTTTTCGTAAGGCAAAATATCGCAAACCACTTCGGTCATGGCATACATCTCTTCTGCCGGTTCGCCGACAGACAGTCCGCCAATTGCATTGCCTTCGCGGTTGAAAGATGCAATCACTTCGGCCGATTTTTGCCTTAGGTCTTTGTAAACGGATCCCTGAACTATTGGAAAAAGGGTTTGCGTATACCCATATTTAGGCTCTGTATTGTCAAATCTGTCGCAACAGCGTTTAAGCCAGCGGTGAGTCATTTCGATCGACTTCCGGGCATACTGATAGTCGCAGGGATACGGCGTACATTCGTCGAAAGCCATTATTATATCTGCCCCAATTACTCGTTGAATGTCCATTACATTTTCCGCAGTAAACAAATGTTTCGAGCCGTCTATATGCGATCTGAAGGTAACTCCTTCTTCTTTGATCTTCCTGACTTCACTTAATGAATACACCTGGTAGCCTCCGCTATCGGTAAGAATAGGTTTGTTCCAGCCGTTAAACTTATGTAAGCCTCCGGCTTTTTCCAACGTGTTTAACCCCGGCCGTAAATATAAATGGTAGGTATTTCCAAGAATAATTTGTGCTTTTATATCGTCGTTAAGTTCGCGCTGATGAACTGCTTTAACTGTGCCTGCTGTACCAACCGGCATAAAAATAGGCGTTTTTATAGTTCCGTGGTCTGTCGTGATCTCTCCCGCACGCGCTTTCGAAAACTTGTCTGATGCTTCTAATTTAAATCTCATTATAAAGGTGCAAAAATACTAAAATATTACAGGCTTATCTGATTAAATATGACCAGGAAAGATAGTAGAGAAGAGGACAGGTTTTTCGATCGCGCTGTTTAAATAAAAATCAAAAAATCTTCACGAAAATTCAGACCTTTGCCGCTTGTTTTAATGTTAATATATTGGTAGACAATCTTTATATAGCAGTTTTTCTATTACTGCAATTAGCTTTCTGGGTTCAACTATATTATATTACCCTCGTAAATTCCCGTTTAAGTAAGTTTAAAATTGCTGAAGAGGAGGGAGACGTTTCGGTAAAACGGCCTGTCTCGGTAATCATTTGTGCCCGAAATGAAGAAAAAAACCTCACCAAGAATCTGCAGCTAATTTTGGAACAGGATTATTCCGATTTTGAAGTGATTGTGGTCAACGATTGCTCCGGCGACGACTCTCATATGGTTTTGCGTGGCTTGACATCCTTGTATTCGCACCTAAAAATTGTTACTATCAATGAACATGAGCGGTTTAAACATGGGAAGAAATTCGCTGTAACCATGGGTATAAAGGCGGCAAGCAAAGAATATTTGCTATTCACAGATGCCGATTGTGAACCCTCATCTTCAACCTGGATTGATAAGATGCAGAAGCATTTTCACAATAAAACTGAAATCGTATTGGGCTATTCTCCTTATAAAAAGGATGCCAGCTTTCTAAATAAAATTATAAGATTTGAGACGTTTATTACAGCGATAAATTATTTTTCCTTCGCTCTTTCCGGAAAGCCTTATATGGGAGTGGGGCGCAATATGGCCTATACAAAATCACTTTTCTTTCGGGGAAAAGGCTTTGCATCTCATATGCATATCCCTTCGGGGGATGACGATTTATTCGTGAATCAAAATGCTAACCCGTACAATGTTGCGATAGAAATACATCCGGATACTCATGTTTGGTCTGAGCCAAAGGGAACTTTTTCAGCTTATTTTACCCAGAAGGTACGACATATGGGGGCCGGCAAAGCCTATAAGGCAGAGCATAAACGAATGCTTTCATTTCAGGCAGGCTCTGCGCTTTTGTTTTACACCACCCTTATCGCACTGATATTTTTGAATGCACAATGGTGGATGTTGCTGTCTTTTTATTTAGTAAGATTGGTAGCCCAACTATTTGTTTTTTACCCGGTTATGAAAAAGTTGGATTGCAGGGACTTAATTTGGTGGGTTCCGGTTTTGGATTTCATTTTTAATTTTTATATACTAGTGCTTAGCATAATTTCTTTATTCAAGAAAAAAGTTAAATGGAAATAAATCCGAATTTCTCAGCTAACGCAGTAAATGATTTCAACCTGGTTTTGCGCGCCAAAGATGGAGATCAAAAAGCTTACGCTGAGTTGATGCAGCGTTATAAAGACTCAATATATTTCATGGCCCTGAAAATGGTTAACAACAAAGACGATTCTATGGATCTGACTGTTGAGACGTTTGGTAAAGCTTTTGAGAATATTGATAAATATAAACCCGACTTTGCTTTTAGTACCTGGCTTTTTCGAATAGCGACCAATAATTGCATCGATTTTATCCGCAAAAAGCGCTTAAAAATGGTTTCTATCAATTCTATGGTAGATGATGAAGGTGATGAGCGCCCTTTGCAAATAAAATCTGACACTTTGAATCCTGAAGAAACTTCAATAAAAAAGCAACAGCAGGAGCAATTAAAGATTATTGTCGAAAAGTTGCCTCAACGCTACAAAACATTGATTGTGTTGAGATATTTTGAAGAACTATCTTATGAAGAAATAGCTCAGCAATTAGACTTACCTTTGGGAACTGTTAAAGCACAATTATTTAGAGCGAGAGATCTATTGCATAATGTTCTTAGCAGAAGAAAGAAAAACCCAGGCAGTGACTTCTGATATAATTTTTAAATACTTCCCCGATTTAAGTGCCGAACAAAAGGAGCAATTCAATAAACTTGAGGAGTTGTATAAGTTTTGGAATGCGCAGATTAATGTGATTTCCCGTAAGGACATCGACAGTTTATATCTGCACCATATTTTACATTCACTGGGAATAGCAAAAGTTTTAGAGTTTCTACCAGGAGAAAAAGTTTTGGATGTTGGCACCGGTGGCGGGTTTCCAGGTATTCCTTTAGCGATATTGTTTCCTGAAGCACACTTTCACCTGGTTGACTCTATAGGAAAGAAGATAAAAGTTGTACAAGAGGTTTCTAGGGCCATAGGCTTAAAAAACCTGGTTGCCACACATGCGCGTGCCGAGCAAATCGACGATAAATTTAATTTCATTATTTCCAGGGCCGTAACTCAGTTAAAGGATTTTTATCCCTGGGTAAGAGGTAAGTTCGAAAAAAAACCATTGAACAAACTGCCCAATGGTGTTTTATATCTTAAAGGAGGTGATTTAGAACTCGAATTGCAAGAGTCAAAGCTTAAAGAAGTTCACCTCTATCCACTCTCTGCATATTTTGAGGAAAACTATTTTGAGACGAAATATGTAGTGTATTTTCC
>CAMPKC010000101.1 GCA_946887045.1 uncultured Sphingobacteriaceae bacterium
ATCTCTCTGGCCTTTATCAACTTCTATTTTCAGCGCGACTGGTATTACTTCGTCCTGACCTTCTGTATTACGCTGGTTATTTGCTATACCGTTTTTTACTATTTAATAGAGCGCTATGTCTATAGCAAAATTAAACTGATTTATAAGCTGATCCATAATCTTAAGCTGGGTAAAGATTTAAAAGATGCTCTTGGCGAATATGTAAGCAATGATCCTATAAACGATGTTGAACATGAAGTTACCGAATGGGCAAGAGACAAAAAGATAGAAATTGAAGCCTTAAAAAACCAGGAGCAGTTCAGACGCGAATTCCTTGCCAATATATCCCACGAGTTTAAAACTCCGCTGTTTGCCATTCAGGGCTATATAGAGGCTGTCATAGAAGATGGCCTTGATGATCCCGATCTGACCCGCTCGTTTTTAACAAAAGCTTCCCGGAACATTGACCGGCTAAGCTTATTGGTTAAAGATTTAGATGTGATTTCTAAGCTTGAAAGCGGTGAGGCGCCTATCAACTTCGAAAAATTCGATATCACGATTTTAATTAAAGATGTGATCGAACAGATGGAACATAAAGCTAAGAAGCATAAAATTGAACTTGTTTTCAAGGATAAGTACGATAGCGCGATTTGGGTAAATGCCGACAGGGATAAGATTTGCCAGGTTTTAGTCAACCTCATCGACAACTCGATCAAATACGGAAAGGAACATGGCTTTACCGCGATTAAATTGTTTGAATTGCATGATCAGATTTTAGTTGAGGTAACAGATAACGGAATTGGTATTGAAGAGAAATATCTGCCGAGATTATTTGAACGCTTTTACCGGACCGATCAAAGCAGATCCAGACAAATAGGAGGCTCCGGACTTGGACTCGCCATCGTAAAGCATATCCTCGAAGCGCATGAGCAAACCATCACCGTTCGGAGTACCGAAGGTATAGGCACTACCTTTGCATTTACACTCGAACGGGTAATGCCCGGTATCATAACTGTTTAAACTTAACATTAACTTAACATTAACTTCATACTTTTGTAACCTTCACAAAAGGAATATGTCATTAAATAACATTTTACAGTACTTCGTTCCTAAAGATCGCAAGTTCTTTCCCCTCTTCGAAAACGGAAGTGCCAATCTGGTTGAGATCGCCCAGGTTCTGGTAAAACTGCTTAACTCAACCGATGAGATTGAAAAGCAGGAATTAACCAAAGTGATTGAGGATCTGGAGCATAAAGGCGATGAAATTACCCACCAGATCTTTCTGGAACTGGGTAAAAACTTCATCACTCCGTTCGACAGAGAAGACATCCATTTACTGGCTACCGTTGTTGACGATATTGCCGATTTTATCCACGGCTCTTCAACCCGTATCCAGTTATATAAGATCCACGACATTACGCCGGCTATGAAACAGCTGGGTGATTTGATCCTTCAGGGATGTCAGGACCTGGATAAAGCCATATTAGAGCTTAAGAATTTAAAGAACTTACGCCTTATCGCCGAGTCCTGCGTTCGCATAAACAGCATGGAAAATCAGGCCGATGCTGTGTTTGAAAGAGCTGTTGCAGATTTATTCGAATACGAGCAGGATGCAAAAGTTATCATAAAATATAAAGAAGTGTTGTCGTCTTTAGAAACAGCTACAGATAAATGCGAGGATGCCGCAAATGTTCTGGAGTCTATTTTGATTAAACACGCTTAATCGGCATATCAATGGTTACGACCCTTCTTATTGTAGTAATTGCCCTGGCAATTATCTTCGATTTTATTAACGGCTTTCACGATGCGGCCAACTCTATAGCTACAATAGTTTCCACAAAAGTATTGTCGCCATTAACCGCAGTTATCTGGGCAGCCTTTTTCAATTTCATTGCCTATTTTATATTTCCTCTGCACGTTGCCGATACCATTGCCAAAACGGTAGACGCCACGGCCATCAGCTTAACCGTTGTGGGTGCGGGATTAACAGCCGCTATTGCCTGGAACCTCCTCACCTGGTGGTTAGGTATCCCATCCAGTTCATCGCATACATTAATAGGAGGCTTCGCCGGCGCTGCTGTTGCGCATGCTGGTTTTGATGTGGTAAGATATTCTAAGATAATGCCTACGGTTTATTTTATCGTGCTTGCACCGCTGATCGGTATGATAATGTCGTATACGATATCAATCATAACCATGCATTTGTGTAAACGGGCAAACCCCTCAAAGGTCGATAAAATCTTCAGGCGTTTACAGTTAGTCTCTGCTGCCGCGTATAGTTTAGGTCACGGTGGTAACGACGCTCAAAAAGTAATGGGAATTATCGGGGCAGCTTTAATTGCCTCTAATGTAATCCCCGGCATGGACCAATTGCCGATGTGGGTTCCGCTAAGCTGTCATGCTGCAATCTCTTTAGGAACGATGTTCGGCGGCTGGAAAATCGTAAAAACAATGGGTCAGAAAGTAACAAAGCTCTCTCCCTTTGAAGGATTTTCCGCAGAGAGCGCAGGAGCTTTAACCTTATTCGGCACTGCCGCTTTAGGTATTCCGGTTTCCACCACACATACCATTACAGGTTCAATTATGGGCGCCGGTATCACTAAAAGGATATCTGCGGTTAGATGGGGCGTTACCATCAACATTATCTGGGCATGGGTATTAACAATCCCGGTTTCAGCTGTTCTGGCCGCTTTAGTTTACTACCTTTTCAGCTCCTTCTAAACAGGATTTAAATCATAAGAAACGGGGCTGAACCTTTCATAACGAAAGCAGCCCCGTTTTTTGTTTCAAGTCCTCGCTGTCCTTACGCAAATCACACGCTCGCTGCGGGCTTTTCACGTCAACCGGGTTTAATATGCACAGCAGGTACTGCTATCGCCAGCAGCTAGAAAAAGAGTCAAACACCTTTGTCGACCCGATCGGGAATCGTAATACGTTATACCAGCAAGAAGAGGAATGTACTCAGCATTAGGATTCCCGCCTGCGCAGGAATGACGGGCGGGGTGGTTGTACATCAATCTGCATTCAGCAACCCAACATACCCCGAAACCCTAAGTTCCGGAGGGGTTGGGCCATCCCGCAAGTGCCGGAAATAAATTTGCCGTCAGCAGCCTGTGCGCCAGAAAAGGGCCTCGGCTGTTTAAGAAGCAATGGCCAGCAGCGCAGATTAAACAGGCGCAGACCTGAGCGCTGCCGGCAAATTTGTGTAATGGACTGTGCGAAAAGGCACCTCGGGAGGGCACAAGAGTTTTGGTCCTTTTGCGGACAAAAGGACTAGCCGCCGCGGCCATAAGCGGATCGAATACACTTTAGAGAATAACGCAGACAGCGTTCTAAACGTCTGCGTCCTACCCATATCGTCATTGCATGATCGGCTTAACACCCGAAAGCTATTTTAACCTCTCAATCAATTCCTCTCTCGTCACCTTAACCTGCTCACCAGTCTTCATCTCCTTTAAAGTCAGCATACCCGTCTCCATTTCATCTGTCCCGATTAATAACACAAAAGGAATCTGCTTATTATCGGCATAGCTCATTTGCTTTTTCAGCTTGGCAGAAGAAGGATAAAGCTCGGCCGCTACTCCATTGCTGCGTAAATCCTGTAGTATAGGCAAAGCAAAGGATTCAGCCGCAGGATCGAAATTTGCGATCAATATCCGGGTTGTCTCTTCTGTACTCTCAGGGAAAAGATTTAATTCTTCCAGAACGTCGTAAATTCTATCAGCTCCAAAAGAAATACCTGCTCCTGTTAAGTCCTTTAGGCCAAACATTCCGGTGAGGTCATCATAACGACCGCCACCGCCGATACTACCCATAGCGACCTCGTTAGTTTTAACCTCGAAGATTGCACCCGTGTAATAGTTCAGGCCGCGGGCAAGGGTAATGTCGAGTTCGAGATGAGATTTGAGATTTGAGATTTGAGATTTGAGAAGTCCCACATAGGTGAAAATAGCTTCAATTTCCTCTATTCCCTTCAGACCGGTCTCAGAACTCTTAAGAACTCCTTTAAGACTTTGGATCTTATCTTCATTGCTGCCTTCGAGAAGAATTACGGGCTTTAGTCTTTCGATATCGTCCTGCGTAAAGCCACGTTCGATAAGTTCTTTCGTAACACCATCAAACCCGATCTTATCAAGTTTATCGATAGCGACCGTCATATCCACAATCAATTCGGGCTTGCCAATGAT
Source organism: uncultured Sphingobacteriaceae bacterium (assembly GCA_946887045.1). The sequence continues at coordinate 4,167 of CAMPKC010000101.1, forward strand.
TTCGGCTATGCCGGATAAGATTTTTCTGTTATTGATTTTTATTGAGAAATCCTTTAACCCAAGTTTGCTTAAGGCTTCATCGTAAATCAGGATAAATTCCGCTTCGTTCAAAAGACTCTCAGATCCTACCACATCGGCATCGCACTGGTAAAACTCACGGTAGCGGCCCTTTTGCGGACGATCCGCACGCCAAACTGGCTGTATCTGAAAACGTTTAAAGGGGAATGAAATCTCATGCTGGTGCATTACCACGTACCGGGCAAAAGGAACGGTCAGATCATAGCGAAGAGCCTTCTCTGAAATCACCGGCAGTAAATTTTTAGAACTGAACTCAAAGCTATCTGATTTTTGCTTCTTACCTTCTGCATCTTTCCAGTAGTCGCCGGAATTCAGGATTTTAAAAATAAGCTTATCTCCCTCATCACCATATTTCCCGGTAAGAGTTTCCAGGTTCTCCATTGTGGGAGTTTGAATTTCCTGGTAACCGAACTTTTTGAAAACAGATTTAATAGTATCAAAAATATAATTCCGTTTCACCATTTCTGAAGGTGAAAAATCTCTTGTGCCCTTTGGAACGGAGGGTTTAATACTCGCCATAAGCGCAAAAGTACAAAATCAAAGAATAGTAAAACCCATCTGGTTTAAAAGCAAAATACAAACGCGCTTGTCAGCGATACAAATGCACCTTGTGATCTCGACCAAAGGGAGAGATCTCCTGAATAACCTTAGACAAGGCAGGCTGCTTTAACCACCTCCGCCCACCTCACCCTTGATCCCTCTCCTCAAGGAGAGGGTGTTGGCGCTTTAGCCGGTATGATGCCTGGCTTGTAGGCGGCTTAGGGAAAATGTAGTTTTTAAAGTTCCAATCGTTGTATTACACGCCTCTGGTTCCCTTCTCCTTGAGGAAAAGATTAGGGATGAGGTGATAAAATGATGGTGTAATCACCTTACCCTTTATCCCTCTCCTCGAGCCCAATGAGGCCGGCTACAATGCCTTAACCGCCTATCCGGTCTCTCACGGACATCCCCATTTTAAAATCATTCTTAGACCCCTGCTATCTGCATCCAGCAACAGAACACCTAAACCCCAAAATAACCTACGAAGCCTTTGTGCCATCCCGCATTGCCGGAACGAAATTTGTAGACAGTAGGCCACGTGCACCGGAATAGGGCATCAGCTGTTTAAGAAGCATGGCCAAAAGCGTAGATTAAACAGGCGCAGCCCTGAGCGCTGCTGGCAAATCTGTGCTTGGGGATGTGCAGAAAGGCACCTCGTGAGGGCACAAGAGTTTATTCACTTTGTGTTTATCTTTCTTTTTGGTGTTCATGGTCTCCCTTTGGTCGGCATGCTTCTTTTGCGGTCAAACCGACCGGAGGGAGCTCATGAGAACCATTGAAAAACAATTAAAAACTCGAATAAAGAAGTAGCCCTTCCGCGGCAATGAGCGGATCGAATTCCTCACGGACATTTCCATTTTAAAATGTGCATCGTTCTTAGACCCCTATTATCTGCATCCAGCAACAGAACACCTAAACCCCAAAATAACCTACGAAGCCTTTGTGCCATCCCGCATTGCCGGAACGAAATTTGTAGACAGTAGGCCACGTGCACCGGAATAGGGCATCAGCTGTTTAAGAAGCATGGCCAAAAGCGTAGATTAAACAGGCGCAGCCCTGAGCGCTGCTGGCAAATCTGTGCTTGGGGATGTGCAGAAAGGCACCTCGTGAGGGCACAAGAGTTTATTCACTTTGTGTTTATCTTTCTTTTTGGTGTTCATGGTCTCCCTTTGGTCGGCATGCTTCTTTTGCGGTCAAACCGACCGGAGGGAGCTCATGAGAACCATTGAAAAACAATTAAAAACTCGAATAAAGAAGTAGCCCTTCCGCGGCAATGAGCGGATCGAATTCACTCCATAACACCTATCCGGTCTCTCACGGACATTCCCATTTTAAAATGTGTCGTTCTTAGACCCCTGCTATCTGCATCCAACAACCCAACATCCCCCCAATTCATAATTTTTGATAAATTTGA
>CAMPKC010000102.1 GCA_946887045.1 uncultured Sphingobacteriaceae bacterium
TATCAATATCATCCGCATGTTGCAAGTATTCCCTTTCACGATAAATTAATATTTTACATTCAGCTTGCGCGGATGAAGCAGGTAAAGTTTACGGAAACAGATACTGTAAAAGGTTATTATCTTACCTTTGACCGCGATTTAAATAATCCGACCGCTGTGCTGCTGAAAAGTTATGATAGCAATCTGAAATTATATAAAGTAAAATGAGAGGACTCTCCGTAGTAATAACCGTTCTGAACGAAAGAGAAAATATCGCTCCTCTCATTGAAGCCATCGGTACGGCCTTATCAGGAATTGATTACGAAGTGATTTTTGTAGATGATGGCTCTAATGACGGTACCCAAAAAGAAATTCGTAGGCATGCAAATGAAAATATAATTCTCGTCGAGCTTCGTAAGAATTATGGTCAAAGTACAGCAATGACAGCCGGAATTGATCATGCCTCAGGCTCCTATATCGCTTTAATGGATGGTGATTTGCAAAATGATCCTTCTGATATTCCATTTATGCTACAAAAGCTTAAAGATGAAGATTGGGATGTGGTTGTAGGAAATCGAAAGAGCAGGCAGGACAGGTTGTTGGCCCGTAAACTTCCTTCAAGAATTGCAAATGCTTTGATATGCCGCATGACAGGCGTTTATATTAAAGATTACGGTTGTACTCTCAAAGTTTTCAAACACGAAATTGCAGAAGATTTAGGCATCTATGGCGAATTACACCGTTTTATTCCTGTATTAGCAAAGCTGCAAGGCGCCAATATAACGCAGGTAGATGTAAAGCATCATGCACGTAAATTTGGTTCGTCAAAATATGGTTTGGGCCGAACTTTTAAAGTAATCTCCGATTTGGTAACCATTGTGTTTTGGCAAAAGTATCTTCAGAAGCCGATGCACTTATTTGGTCCCCTTGGATTTCTTTCTTTCGGATTGGGACTATTAATCAACCTATATTTGCTGTTTTTAAAGTTATTAGGACACGATATAGGAGGGAAGCCGCTGTTAATTCTCGGCCTTATTTTACTTTTGGGTGGAATACAGCTTATTACGATAGGTATATTAGCAGAAATTAGCATGCGCACCTATTTTGAAGGAACAAACAAAAAAACGTATCAGGTAAGAAGAGTTTTTAATGGAAATAAAGAAAGTCTGGAAGGTAGTTAAAACGCCGCTTAAGATTGCAGTAACGATCGCTTTGATTTATGTAGTATTTCAAAAGATTGATTTTAGGGATATAAAGCGATTATATCTGACTAGTAATTTGTTTTTTATCTTTCTTGCTCTTGTAGCATACTTTTTCTCTCAAGTGGTGTCGTCCTGGAGATTATTAAGCTTTCTTAAATCCATTGGAATCAATGTGACTTTGTTGTTCAATTTCAAGCTTTACCTGCTTGGGTTGTTTTATAACATCTATGGCGGTATTGGCGGAGATGGGTATAAGATATACCTGTTGAGAAGGCATTTTCAGAAACGTACCCGGAAGATAATATTTGCAATTCTATTAGACAGGGTTAGCGGTTTGTGGGCAATCGGCTTTCTCTTCGCAACCTTAATACTTTTCATCCCACGTATACAAATTCCCTGGTATGTTATTATCGCTGTTGTATTGCTTGGCACATCCATTTATTATGCGGTGCTGCAGAGGTTTTTTGCGCTCTATAACCAAAATTTTGTGAAGGCTCATTTAAAAGCAATAGTTGTGCAGAGCTTACAATTAGCTAGTGTGATGTGTATCTTGCTTTCTCAAAACTTTACAGGGAAGTTTTCCCCTTATCTCTTTAGTTTTTTGGTTTCTTCTATTGCCGCGATTATCCCGATCGGGGCTTTTGGTTTTGGGACAAGAGAGTATGTTATGGTGCACATTTCCGAGGTTTTTGATATGAATCAAAGTCTGGCTGTGTTTGTAACATTTACCTTTTCTATTTTATCGACGCTGGTAGCTTTAACTGGTATTTGGTTTGTATATCGTTCAAAAGAGTTCGAACCTTTGCCCTCTGAGGAGGAAGCAGAAGTTTTTGAGCAGGAAGCTGACAAAATTATTGAAGAATAGCCCGGTTCTCCTTAAACCATGTGTAAAATTTCTCTAAACCTTCTTCAAGATTGGTAGAGGGATTGTATCCCAAAACGTCTTTTGCTTTAGAAATATTTGCATAAGTTTTTGGCACATCTCCGGGTTGTTGCGGCAGGTTCTTAATCAAAGCTTTTTTACCGCAGGTAGTTTCGATCGCTTCAATCAATTCAGCAAGGGTCACTGTTTTGTTATTGCCAAGATTAATAATTTCGAAACCTGTTTTATCGTAGTCAATGGCTGCAATAACTCCTTTTATGATGTCATTTATATAAGTATAATCGCGGCTTGTAGAGCCATCGCCATAAACGGATATTGGCACGTCATTCAGCATAGCTCTAAAGAAACTATGAATTGCTAAATCTGGCCGTTGTCCCGGACCGTATACCGTAAAGAAGCGAAGTGCCAGAAAACGTATTCCATATAACTCGCTATAAGCATGGCCCAGCATTTCGCCAGCGAGCTTGGTTGATGCATAGGGACTTATAGGCATCAGTCTTTCTTCTTCGGTCCAGGGTACATTCTCATTTATTCCGTAAACACTGCTGGACGAGGCGAATAAAAACTGTTTGATATGCCTGTTTTTTGCGAACTCTAAAAGGATTTGGGTTCCTCTAACATTAACATCATGGTAAAGCATCGGTTCATTAATACTCGGTCGCGTGCCGGCTCTGGCGGCAAGGTGAATAATTACGTCGATATCGGGCACCATTTCCAGAACTTCTGTCTGTCTCAAATCCCCTTCAATGAAGTTAAATTTACCGATTTCAAATAAGGGCTTTAGATTTAGTTCTTTCTGATTGCGGGAATAAAAGTCATCCAGGTTATCAATCGTAGTTACTTTAAAATCTTTTAATAAAGCACTTATCAGATTGCTGCCAATAAAACCGGCTCCCCCGGTTACCAGTATATGTCTCATCCCAAATAATTGAGGTCGCAATCTACCATATTTAATAAATTTGTAATATTCTAAGCCGCAGGTTTGGGTGAAATCTGATTAAAACTTCGAACTTTGTATTGAACTGTTCGGCCCGGCTAGCCTTGAAATATAAATCTTACATTTATTTAAATGCAGAATAATGAAAATAGTAATAACTGGTGCAAGTAGTGGTGTTGGTTTTGAAGCGGTGTTGGAGTTTATTTTAAACTCGGGGCACGAAATCGTTGCGCTTGCGCGATCAGAGGACAATTTAAAAAGACTTTATCAAATTGCAACTTCCATAAATCCGGACTGTAAGCTTTTTCCGGCAAAGTTTGATATCGTGCACGACGATTATACTTCATTGGTAAGTTTTATCGAGGATCGGATAGGATCAGTGGATATTCTGATAAATAATGCAGGTTCTCTGCTTAACAAATCTTTCGAAGAAACAACACAGCTGGATTTTGCCGACATGTTACAGAGTAATTTGCTTGGCCATGTAAAAATGATACATCATTTATTGCCACTTTTAAATGAAAATTCTCATGTAGTCAATATCGGAAGCATGGGCGGATTTCAGGGAAGTGCCAAGTTTCCCGGTCTGGCCGCATATTCGGTTAGTAAGGCGGCGCTGCATACACTGACCGAATGTCTGGCAGTTGAATTCCAGGAGCGCAAGATCCGGTTTAATTGCTTAGCTTTAGGTTCGGCGCAAACGGAAATGTTAGAAAAAGCGTTCCCAGATTACCAATCACCAGTGATGGCATTTGAGATGGGAAAATACATAGCAGATTTTGCCTTGACAGGCCACAAGTTTTTTAACGGTAAAGTTTTGCCCGTTGCCGTAACTACACCTTAAAGCTAATGTTATGCGAGTTTTCATCTTTATTTTCTTGGGCTCTGTATTGCTTTTCGCATGTCGGAATGAACGCGAACCTAGTGTATCTGATGCAGATAGCGCAGCCATTTCTCGTTCAGAAAAAATAAGCTCGCCTCCTTACAGCGTTGAAGTTGACGAGGAAACACAGAATTTAAGTCTGGTCCGTAGTGATGAAGATCTTGAAGGTGTCAGAGTTAATTATATAATCGAATCAATAAATAAAAAATATAAGGATATTGAACTTGACTTAGTTAATGAGGGGAAGGATACGATCAGCTTAAAAATTGATGATGCCAGAAAATTAACACAAAGCATGGGAAGTGCCGGAGCGGAGGCTTATCTGGCAGAGCTTACGTTTTCATTAACAGAGTTGAAGGGAATTAAAGCGGTGAAAATCGATTTTGAGGAGGGAGATCATGCAATGCCCGGAGTGTATACCCGCGACGATTTTAAAACATTAGCAGATCCGGATAAGAAAAAATAAGGCCTTGCCGAGTCGAGCCAGCAAGCGCCTTGTTTTATGTACTACTTTTTATTCAGAAGCAGTATTTCATTTACAATAATTTCGGTAAAATACTTTTTCACCCCCGTTTGATCGGTGTAACTTCGGGTGCTTAAGCGTCCTTCTATACAAATTTCGCTGCCCTTGCGTAAATACTTTTCTGTTAGCTCAGCATTCTTATCCCACATTACCAGATGGTGCCATTGGGTTTCTTCGATTTTCTCACCTTTATCGTTTCGGAAAGAAGAGTTCGTAGCTATCGACACTTTCGCTAACTTTTTGTTGTTTGCAATTGTTTTGATTTCCGGCTCATTGCCTAAGTTTCCTACCAGACGTACACTGTTTCTTAAATTACTCATTTTCTTAATTATTAATTTGATTACCCGATTAACGAACAGTGATATTCCTTCATCACCGACGATACAAAGGTGTAAAGACCGCGGGAAATTAGCCGGAGCTTAAACATTTATATCCGTATATATCCGGGTATACACGGATAAAGTTTATATTTAGCCACCTGAACCTAATAAAATTTCGACATCAATGGCAGACACAGTGAGTCGGGTAATTATTAATCAGGACCGATAGCCAGAGAAAATACACAATAAATTAATCGAATAATACCTATGGAACGTATTTGCCTTGACTGTCGTCAACCGCTGAAAGGCCGGGCCGATAAAAAATTCTGCGATGACCAATGCAGAAGCAATTTTAATAATCGGATTAAGCTTCAAAAGAGTGATTTCGTGAAAGAGGTGAATGCTATTCTGAGTAAAAATCGGAATATTTTGCAGAAGCTAAACCCGGATGGGAAAACGAAAATAACCCGCGAGAAATTATTAGGCAAAGGGTTCAGTTTTACTTATTTTACGCATATCTATCAAACACAGAAGGGAAATACCTACTACTTCTGCTACGAGTACGGATATCTTAAATTGGAGAATGATGACTTTTTGCTGGTTAAAAGAGACGAGAATCAGTCGTAGCAAATGTTTGTGATAAATAATAAAAGAGTTTACTTTTATCACACCTAAATTACCTATGAACAAGAGTTTAAAAGAGTTTTTTTCCTTTTCGAAAAAGGAGTTAAATGGTCTGCTGGTATTTTGTTTCTTTCTTGTTTTGATTGCCATCTCCCCGGTAATCTATTCGCGCTTAAATCCTCCAAAAGCATATAATTACTCAGATTTTGAGAAGGAGGTCGAGGCATTTCGAGCTTCTGCTATCGAGAAGGAGCCTTACAGAGATTATTATCCTTCAGCAAAGAATGCGATAGCTGAAAAAGGATTCTCCGGTGAACTATTCAGGTTCAATCCCAATAATCTAAGCGTCTTAGATTGGAAAAGGCTGGGTTTGAGTGATAAACAAATTAAGGTTATAAAGAATTATGAAGCCAAGGGTGGTAAGTTTTATAGAAATGAAGACTTAAAAAAAATCTATTCGATAAAGCCGGATCAGTATGCGAGGCTCGAGCCGTTTATCAATATTCCCGAAAGAGCTGACCTTTATAAACAGAAGTCTGAAAATACATTTAAGAAGGCTGACCACCATAAGATTGTACTAATAGATATAAATTCAGCTGATTCCAGCCAATTAGAAACTTTAAACGGAATAGGTCCGGCTTTTGCCT
>CAMPKC010000103.1 GCA_946887045.1 uncultured Sphingobacteriaceae bacterium
ATAACTTATCAGAATAGTATAAAATCGTTAAATAATCAGAAGGCGAACATGGATCTGGCTCGTGAAGTGCTACGTGTTTCCCGTATAAAATATAAGGAAGGCGTGGGTTCCAGTATTGAAGTTACCCAAGCCCAAACAGAACTTGAAACAGCAGAAAATAATTATATACAGGCATTATATAATGCTCTTGTAAGTAAAGTAGATTTAGACAATGCCTACGGACGTATCCAGTAACCTTATTATCAAAATGAAAATGAAACACATAATTTATCTGGCAGTAATTTTAGTTATAGCTGCCTGTGGCAAGCCAAAAGATAAAAAGGCTGAATTAGCAGAAATGAAAAAAGAGCGCGCCGAGCTCGATAAAAAAATCATCGCTTTGGAAAAAGAAGTGGGTGTAAAAGCTGTTCAAGCTGTAGCAGATGTGGCTGTTCAGGAGATTATCCCAGCAACATTTAAAAACTACCTTGAAGTTCAGGGGAGGGTAGATGCTGCGCAAAATGTACAGGTTAACCCCGAAGCTCCAGGGGTTATAACAAATATTTATGTGACTGCCGGACAGCGTGTTAGTCGCGGACAAGTTTTAGCCCAGCTGGATGATAAAGTTTTGCGTCAGAGCATATCGCAAATGCGTACGCAGCTAGAACTTGCTAATACCCTATACCGTCGTCAGAAAAATCTTTGGGATCAAAAAATTGGTACCGAAGTGCAATACCTTACTGCTAAAAGCCAGAAAGAAGGGATTGAAAGACAGATGGGTGTATTGCGCTCTCAGCAGTCTATGTATCAGATGAAATCCCCCATTTCGGGAACGGTTGACAAAATGGATTTAAAGTTAGGACAGGCTGTATCTCCGGGTATGCCTGGTATTACAGTGGTTAATACAAATAATCTAAAAGTTGAAGCTGATATAGCCGAGTCTTATGCAGGCCGCGTTAATCAAGGCGATGAAGTAGAAGTTATTTTGCCTGATGTACCCGATAGCTTAAGCACACGGGTAAGTTTCGCATCGAGAGTAATTGACCCAATATCCAGAAGTTTTAATGTTGAAATTAAGCTTCCGGCAAGAAGTGTGTATCGACCAAATATGCTGGCCGTATTGCGCATAGTGGACTATAAAGTTACTAACGCTATTACAGTGCCTGTTAATTCCATACAAAAGTCGGAGACTGCGGATTATGTTTTTGTAGTAGAGAATGGGAAAGCAAAACGTGTAAATGTACGGACAGGTAAAGTATCTGATGGGAAGGCAGAAATTCTTGTTGGCCTTAAAGCCGGCGACAAGGTTGTTGTAAGTGGGATGCAGGATTTGAACGAAGGCGAACCTGTCAAGTTCTAATCGGTCTTTTACTTAATAAATAAACAAAATGAAAGACGTTAATAAAGAATTTGGCCCATCGAGTTGGGCTATAGATAATAAGACGGCGATTTACGTGCTGGTATTCATTTTAACCATAATGGGTTATTCTGCCTACCAAAGCTTGCCGAAAGAGAATTTTCCCGAGGTGATTATTCCGAAGATATTCGTTCAAACAATTTACCCCGGAACTTCTCCTGCAAATATAGAGAACCTTGTTACAAAGCAGATCGAAAAGCAGTTAAAGTCGACCAAAGGATTAAAGAAAATCACATCTAACTCCTATCAGGATGTTTCGATAATTACGGCAGAGTTTAATACGGATGTAGAGATTAGCGATGCAAAGCAATTAGTTAAAGATGCCGTGGACAAAGCGGATCTTCCGACAGATCTTCCCGACGACCCGGTTATCCAGGATATTAATCTCGCGGATCTTCCGATTATGTATGTCAATGTTTCTGGCGATTATGATTTAAAGCGCCTAAAGGAATATGCTGATGATTTAGAAGATAGAATTGAAGGTCTGAAAGAGATATCGGGAGTGGATATTGTAGGAGCGCTTGATCCTGAAGTTCAAATCAATGTCGACCTGAATAAAATGGCTGCTGCTCAGATATCATTTTTTGATATCATGCAGACTGTTGGTAGTGAAAACCGCACCATTTCCGGTGGAACGGTAAAGATGGATGGCGTTAGGCGTACTATAAATGTAAAGAATGAGTTCGAGAGCGCTGACGAAATTGCTAATCTTATTATCAAGACCCCCACTGGTGGATCAGTGTATTTAAGAGATATTGCTGAAGTGAGGGATGCGTTCAAAGAGCAGGAAAGTTACGCACGTTTATATGGAAAAAACGTTATCACTCTAAATGTAAAAAAGCGTAGTGGAGAAAATCTGATTGAGGCCTCTGATAAAATTAATGCGTTAATTGATGAAATGAAAGGAAAGGAACTTCCTTCAGATCTAACCATAACAATTACAGGTGATCAGTCCAATCAAACCAGGGTGACATTACATGATTTAATCAACACCATTATTATTGGTTTTATCCTGGTAACAGTAATCCTGATGTTTTTTATGGGGGTTACGAACGCATTGTTTGTGGCCCTTTCGGTTCCGTTATCAATGTTTGTGGCGTTTTTAACAATGCCAATGCTGGGGTCCTTATTCGATTTCAATTTTACCATGAATATGATCGTCCTCTTCGCCTTCCTTCTCGGGTTGGGAATTGTGGTTGATGATGCAATTGTGGTAATTGAAAACACGCACCGGATTTTCGACAATGGAAAAGTTCCAATAGTTAAAGCGGCGAAAACAGCAGCGGGAGAGGTCTTCCTTCCCGTATTGTCAGGTACCTTAACTACGCTTGCTCCATTTATACCATTGCTTTTCTGGCCGGGTATTATCGGAGAGTTTATGTTTTTTCTTCCGATAACGCTTATCATAACGTTGCTGGCATCTTTGCTGGTTGCGTACATTATTAATCCGGTTTTCGCGGTTGACTTCATGCATCCGCATGATGAAAATTCACATGTGAAACCTACATTTGATAGAAGCACAAAGCGTGCAATGTTGATTTTTGGAGCCCTTGCGGTGATAGCCTATCCATTAAACTTCGGACTAGGGAACTTTGTAGTTATAATAGCTTTACTATACCTTCTTAATCATTTTTACCTTACAGGTATAATCGAGAGGTTCCAGAAAAAAACATGGCCTGCTTTTCAGGATAAGTACGAAAGGCTTTTGGTTTGGGCGTTACAACGACCACGCGCCATGCTCTTATGGACTGTCGGGTTGCTTATTTTTACTATTGGGCTGATGGTTGTAGTGCCACCGAAAGTGGTTTTTTTCCCAACAGCAGATCCCAATTTTGCTTTTGTTTATATTTCGATGCCAATCGGTACCGATCAGGCACGTACTAACGAGGTGGTAAAAAAGGTTGAAGAACAAGTAACCAAAGCGGTAGGGCGCAATAATCCTGACGTGTCTTCGATTATTTCAAATGTTACCATTGGGGTCACCGATCCTCAGGACGAAGATCAGGGAAATTATCCTAATAAGGGAAAAGTAACAGTAGCTTTTGTTGAGTTTGGCAAGCGGGTTGGCGAACCCACATCAACGTATCTTGAGAAAATCAGAGGAGCTGTAAAAGGTATTCCCGGGGCGGAGATATCAGTAGCACAAGAGCAAGGCGGGCCGCCGACAGCCAAACCTATTAGTATTGAAATAACAGGAAATGAACTAGATACTTTGATTAAAACCTCTGAAAGGTTACAAAGGTATCTCGAATCAAAACAGATAGCGGGTGTTGAAGAGTTAAAGTCTGATTTTCAAAATAATAAACCCGAACTAGTGTTTGATATTGACCGTGAGAGAGCAAACCGCGAAGGTATATCAACTGAACAGGTTGGGGGTGCGCTCAGGACTGCAATTTATGGAATGGAAGTGTCGAAATTCCGTGATGCTAAAGAAGATTATGAGATTAATGTGCGGTCGCAGGAAAATCAGAGAAATAACCTCGAAGCGATTCGAAATATGAAGGTTACCTATCGTGATATGGGCATGGGTGGTATTATTCGTCAGGTGCCGCTATCATCATTTGCCAAGATCGATTATGTAAACACATATGGAGGGATAAAACGCAAGCAGGAAAAACGGATCATAATTTTATCATCCAATGTGTTAGGGGAGTACAATCCGAACGAAGTGGTTGCAAACATCCAGTCAGAAATAAACGAGTTTGACGCTCCAGACGGTGTAACTGTTAAAATGGCCGGAGAACAGGAGGAGCAAATGGAGACCGCTGCATTTTTAGGCGGAGCTTTAATGTCTGCCCTTGGATTAATATTGATCATTCTGGTAGCACAGTTCAACTCGGTTAGCAAGCCTTTAATTATATTAAGTGAGATATTGTTCAGTATTATTGGAGTGCTTCTTGGAATAACGATTTTCCAAATGGAAATGTCAATCGTTATGTCTGGTATTGGTATTGTTGCCCTTGCCGGGATTGTGGTGCGAAACGGAATATTGCTGGTAGAGTTTACGGATTTGATGATAGAACAGGGGATGACTGTGCGAGAATCGGTTATTGAAGCTGGTAGAACCCGTATGACGCCTGTACTTCTTACAGCAACAGCCACAATGTTAGGTTTAATACCCCTTGCTGTCGGGCTTAATATCGATTTTGCAGAACTGTTAAGCACCGGCAATCCTCACCTTTATTTTGGTGGAGATAACGTCGCGTTCTGGGGGCCGCTTTCATGGACAATGATATTCGGATTAGCGTTTGCTACATTCCTGACATTGATCTTGGTTCCATGTATGTATCTGCTGGCAGATAGTAATTCAAAAAGAACAAAACGTTGGTTTAGCCAAGTATTTAGTTCGAAAAAAGAAACTAAACACTCCAGTGTGGAAGTTGAGGAGTCGGTACAGTAAGTTGGTTGTTATATAAGAAAAAGGCTCAGTGGTTTATTCGCAGAGCCTTTTTCTTTTAATTTAAGCTCGTCCGGTAAACACGTCCATAATGCGCGTTACTTTAGCGCCTTCGGCCGGATCACAGGGATTGACATCTGTCTCTCCTGAAAAGTATTTCACAACCTGTTCTATCATAGGTTGTTGGATATGCTGAGGATGTGTAAAATCAAATGTTTTGGTTTCTCCATCTTTGATGAGTTTACAGAAGCTGCCATGAAACGGGAACACCACTTTACCTTTCGATCCTATAATTTCGCATAGATCTTTTGTTTCCTCTTTTGGAACATTGAAGCACCACAGCCCCTTGCAAATAATATTATTTTTAAAAATTATTTCTCCGGACACAATATCATCAGCCTCTGTCAGTTTTTCCTGGTTGGCAGAATATCCTGAAACCCGGATAGCGTCGCCAAAAAAATAAAGCATTAAATCAATATGGTGTGGTGCCATGTCGTGGAACAGGCCGCCACCCGAGATTGATGGATCTATTCTCCAGTTTACTTCTGAATTTGCAACTAAATTTGATTGAGCAGGCTGTAAAAACTCAATCGAAATAAACCTGATATCTCCGATTTGCAATATGAGTTCTTTAATTGTTTGAAACATAGGAAGGGCTCTTCTATAATGAGCTACGGTAAGCTTTGTGCCATGCTTTTTTGCAGCTTCGATCATGTGTAAACATCCTTCTTCCGAAAGTGCCATTGGTTTTTCCACATAAACAGGCTTTCCGGCTTTTAAGGCGGCGATAGTAAATTCTTCATGGAAGGCAGGCGGTGTGGCAACGTATACTGCATTAATGTCCGGATCTGAAATCAGATCTTCAGCCTTCGAAAAAAATCTAGGAACCTTATGTCGTTTGGCATAGTCCTTGGCTTTTTGTTCATCACGCCTCATTACAGCTGCAAGAGTTGAATTGTCTATTTTGTTAAATGCCGGCCCGCTTTTTATTTCTGTCACATCGCCGCATCCAATAATTCCCCACCGAATTTCCATTTTTTAATTTTTTAACAAATATATATTTTATGGTATGCTTCGTTCTTAAATCAGGATAAGATAACAAACTGGTGTTTCTCGGTGGTTAATATTTTAGAGAAAATCGCAAGTTCTTATCTTTTTCTGATTG
>CAMPKC010000104.1 GCA_946887045.1 uncultured Sphingobacteriaceae bacterium
CGAATAATTAAATTCGACCCTACATCTACCTATGAAAAACATGCCCTTTGGGAGGGCACCTAATATCTTACAAACGCAGTGCCAACCGTAAAAGTACTTCTCATGGCTAAAATATAAACTATTTTACCCAATAACCTTCGAAACTGAACCCCAAAGCGGGGATTTTCATACACAGCAAAAACCACACTATTGCCGTTTATCAAAAAACGACCAACCCAGAGTATCAATTTAACCGGAAAACCCAATTCCTTTTGACTACGGATATAGAAAAACGAAAGATTTAATATCATTTTTGATTTTCTCCATAAACTTCATGAAAAGATATCTGACGGATTTGATACCCCCCATTTGCGGATATTTCGACCGCTAATCGAAAAGCATAGAGTAGCTTTTGCTTGAAATTCTAATAAGACTAACTCCAGTTGAAAATTCATTCCTATTCACAACCATCGCTTCAAGAATTGAAACCATATTCCAGGTACATGTTTAAACAAACAAAAAAACAGCTATTTGGCCTTTTTATCGAAAACATTTGCCAATTGTGACAGTTTAATTGTAATATAGTTGCTATGGACCAATCAATATTCTTTTTAGTAAAAGATTCTAAGGATGATTGCAGAGATGTAATTCGTCATAGGGATGGAGACTTAAAAGTGAGAGTCTATTGCTTAAGTAAAGACACCTATGAACCCGATCCTGCGGAACTGCAGTTCTTCGGAAATGATAACGGAGAAATATTAGCATTTGAAACCGTAGGATACGATGGCTCTGATCCTCTATTGGTAATAGAATCAATAAGATGGTACGCCGACTATATCGATAATCCTAAAATGGAAATCTTGGCAGAGAACCCTAAATTGCCGGATCCAGATCACAATAAATCGCTTTTTAAGTAGGTCTGTTTAATTCTTTTACCGAAAGCTGAGGTTATTTGCCAATATAAAACCATTGGCTGATAAATGACCGGTTCAACGAAACCAAGCAACAGCATTTTTATGATGTCTCTACCCGATGTATACGACCTAAAAGAACTTTCCTCGTATAGAACAGTTATTACAGACATTAACACTGAAAAAAAATAACCGGTGAATAAAAGGACGCCAGCAAATTCCAAATTTATATTGGATAGAAATGCTCCTGCCACAATTAGGATCAGTAAAAGGATGATAAAGTAAGGTATACAAAGCGAAAGCATGCAAACAGGGACGTTTAATAAACCAAGCTTACCATATTTAAAATTAAGAAACAGGTTCTTATGTAATCGCAGAGCTTGAAGTACTCCCCCATTCCAGGTTCTTCTCTCCCGGCTCAAAATCTGTAAACTTTCGGGGACGTCTATCCGGCAAATTGGCTCAGCAATACAGGCCACCTTGTACCTCTTAGCATTATCGTGCATATACCGCCCCATTCTAATGAGAAGTTCAAAATCCGGACTTAATGCTTCAGAATTATAAGCCCCAGATTCAATTAAAACTTCCCTATTAAACAAATTTACGGTCCCCGAAAAAAGCGGTATGCCGTTTATGTTACTCCAAGCCATACGCTTTATCACAAAGATCTTCCAATATTCGATTGCCTGAAAAGCTGCCAATATGTTTTTAGGAAATTTCAACTTCAGGAGATGCCCATCCTTTTTCTCGGATGAGTTGGCCAAATGCACTACCGAGCTGGCAGAAATCACTTGCTCCCTTTCTTCTAAAAACGGTTTAACCAATTTGAGCAAAGAATCCTGATCTAAAAAGCAATCGGGATCCACACATAAAACCAGATCACTCTTCGAAATATTTATACCTGCGTTTAAAGCGTCTGCACGCCCCCCAGAGGCTTTGTCAACCACCGTTAACTTTGAAAAAACCGGATTAGCGGACCTATAACAACCATTGATCTCTTGACTCTTTATGTGTGTGAGCGCAGAATATCCAGCAGACTGGAGCTGATAAAACTTTGTCAATTCGATTAAATGCAGATCTGAATTCCCCTCAATTACAACAATAATATCAAAGTTGTTGTATTGTAACGCCAATAAACCTCTTACAGTGTCTACAATTGATGTTCGAAGATTGATGACCGGTACGATTACAGAAACAGAAGGCGCAAACGGAGAAACCAAAAGAGGCTTGAATGTTTCATAACGATTTTTCCTTTTGTAGCGACTAATCTCAATAGATGATAAAACTATCGTAACAACAGAGAAACAAATAAACAAACACACATATACAAATATTCCGAAATTTAGAAAAGATTCAAATGAAAACGCCTCCACTATACAATAACCCTTTCATTTAATACAAGTTCAATGATCTCCCTATCCTGTGAAACACCGTCATTAAACAGTTTATTTAAAAGCTCGGGCCCGTCATCCCGATGCGCTTTAATTGCTCGCATTGCTGACAAGCGAATTGCAAAGTCTTCACTTTTGGCCTGAGAATTCAGAAAGGAAATACTTTTCCCAGAACCAATCATCCCAAGTGCGTTAATAATTTTAAGCTGAATTTGGTGTGGTTGATCTGTATAAGCTCTGACTAAATGACTCTCAGCCACTTCCGCTCCCATCCTTCCAAGAATATCGATAGCCGCCTCCCGTATTACCGGGTTATAATGATTGATCAGGTAAATCAAATTCGGCACAGCGTCGAACTGCTGGTAATATTCAATAAGTTTCAGACAAAACGATACCACTGAATCATTTTTGGAATTCAACCAGATGGCAAATCTGGGTCTGGCCATAGATTCGGTTTTAGTAACAACTTCAAATAAAACTATTTGGTGCCATTCTAAAATGGGCTCGCAAACAAAATCCATGAACCGAAAAGGGTTTTCAATACACAAGCGTATGAATGACACCTGGGCTTCTAACCTAAGGGATGGATTGCGATCATTTGTATATTTTAAGATCTTTTCACTCTCTCCTTTGACAGACATTTCTGTTAGCTCTCGAATAGCTTCTATCTGCTCTTCCCAGCGCCTGCTCGAAAGATTTTTCCTGGCTTTTCTGTCAAGCTTTAATTGCAAGTAAAGTTCTTGAATAACTTCTGCCGCCCGGCCATTGAAACTTGAATGACTTTTCAACAACTCAGAGACCAACAACCTCCTGATAGTACCTCTATACAAAGGAAGACGTGAAAAACGCGGGAGAAAATGGGCAACTATGGCTTGAGGATCATCGCTATCACTGAAAACTAATACATTTGCCAACATGGCAATAATCCTGTCCTTTAAATCGGCTTCTCGAGTTCTCTTATAAAAAGCGGTGACTCGAGTGACTGCAATATAGATGTATACTTCCAAAATCCCTATAACGCTAAAAACAAGAACTATTAAAGGGATGATTATGAAAACCGGGAAGGTAGAAAGGCGGGAAATAAATAAATTTTGGAGATAGCTAGTAACTAAAAAAAAGGCATCCTCCATTCAGTTGATTTAATTAAAAACATTTGTTTGATTCACAAATTTTTTAACTCGTATTACAAGTTCGCCTAAATTAAAGGGTTTGGTTATAAAATCATCAACACCCAGACTAAAGGCTTCCATAACAACTCGTTCCAAACCGATAGATGAAAGAACTATTACAGGTATATTTTTGAGTACCGGATTACCTTTAATATGGCTTACGACCTCCAGGCCACTAACAAAAGGCATCATTATATCAGTAATAACTAAATCATATGTTGCTTTGGACAGCATTTCAATTCCCTGAGCCCCGTCTCTTGCTAAAGAAACATCATATCCATCCTTTTTTAATCTGAACTCCAGAGCCTTTATCATTAACTCTTCGTCTTCTATTACAAGAACTTTAGCCATTTGGGATTGTTAATTTGTCTTTCTAAAGCAAAAAGTCTACCAAGCTTTTAGATTTTTCTTTAATCAATATAGGCCGCCAAAAGCACAATAAAAGGCTGCTTTTTCGTTGCCATCGACTGAGATAGATTTGCCGAATGCAACAAACGCCTCAAATTGTATAAATATTTCCCATCTATACCATTGATTCTTCAAATAAAACAATTGTTTGAAAAAGATGACAGGAACCCATTATATTTGCAACCGCAATGCCCGGGTGGCGAAATTGGTAGACGCACCACCTTGAGGTGGTGGCGCCGAAAGGTGTGCTGGTTCGAATCCAGTCTCGGGCACAGAAAAAGGGGATATTTTAACAAATCCCCTTTTTCTGTTTTCTATAAAATATCTTCATCAGGCACTTAGAGTCAAAGCTCGTTCCTGCTGAACGCCCAGTTTTTTAATGTGAGTTAAATGAGATGCGAATGCTTTAAACACGGTTGGATGCTCAATATAGTTCACGTTGAAATCCAGACAGGTTTGTTTAACAATTTCATTTAGTTGGGGGTAATGTATATGGCTGATCCGTGGAAACAAATGATGTTCCACCTGAAAGTTTAAACCTCCTACAAACCATGACACCAATTTACTTTTTGTCGCGAAGTTCGCTGTTGTGCTGATCTGATGAATGGCCCATTCTTGATCAATCTTATTTGTTTGCGGATGAGGTTCAGGAAACTGCGTACCTTCAACAACATGAGCCAGTTGAAACACAATACTGATGCTATAGCCACAAACGAAACCTGCAATTAAGAAACCAAGCAAAGTTGGAATTACGCCGACCATAATCATTGGAACTATCAGATAAACAGTAATATAAAATGCTTTTGTAGTCCAAAAAATAAGATGCTCATTAAAAGCTATCGTTTTAGGAATATCTTTCGGACCCATTTTACCAGTGAAATATTTTTCAAAATCCTGATATAAAATCCAGGCCATATAGGATATCCCATACAAAAACACCCAATAGAAATGCTGATATTTATGATAGCTTTGCTTTTCCTGCTCTTCATGCATCCGCATAAATTTTATATCAATATCGTGATCCATACCGTCGATATTTGTGTAGGTATGGTGATTGATGTTATGTTTTTGCTTCCAGAAATAAATAGTACCTCCCATTGCATTAAGTGAATACGCACTAAATGCATTTAAAATCTTATTTTTTGAAAAAGTTCCATGTCCGCCTTCGTGCATTACATTAAAACCGATAGCCGCAAAGGTTAAACCGAGCACACAGCAAAGTAAAATCGATATCCAGGGACTGGGGGTAAAAAAAACAAGTGTAATGTACAAACCAACAAGAGATGTAAGCAAAATGAAACTTTTAAGAAACAATTTCCTTCCGCCGGAAACACAGATTTTGTTGGATGTAAAATAATTATCAACTCTGGTTTTTAGTGTGTTAAAGAAAAGAGTGTTTTGGCAATTGAAAGAAATTTTTGTCATATATATTTGAGATACTAAGCTAACGCTTAAAAGTCAGTAACATTGCAATGTGAATGTTTTTACGAATCTGTAAAGCTATTTATTGCTGGCTGGGCTTTGTGGGTTAGTTTAATTTACAAGTATACAAAAAAGCCAAGAGGAAATGATAATAAAGAGCTTTCTAATGCTTAAGGCCGCTCAATGAATGTGAAACCTTTGTGCAATATCTGAAGCTTCCGCATTTTTCCTTCACAGAAGACCGGAAATTAATCAGGCAGTTGCAGCGTGAGTCCATCGTAAGCTAGTTCGATCCCCATTGGTAACTCATTGCTTACATCCTCGTGTTTACCCATCCTATGACTTATGTGTGTAAGATATGTTTGAGGAATATTCATCTCCTGTGCAAAAGAGATGGCTTCATCCAGAGTAAAATGAGAAATATGTTTATCTTTTTGAAGGGCATTTATCACCAACACTTTAGAACCTTTCATTTTCTCTCTTTCAACGTCTGATATTGTTTTAGCATCAGTTATATAAGTAAAATCCTTAATTCTAAATCCGT
>CAMPKC010000105.1 GCA_946887045.1 uncultured Sphingobacteriaceae bacterium
GTGCCCTCCCAAAGGGCATGTTTTTCATAGGTAGATGTAGGGTCGAATTTAATTATTCGACCCTTTTTTTGTCTAACCTTTTCAATGTTGTTTTGTTAAGAATTCTGATGAGGAAAAAAAAGGTAGTTGTTGCAGTGTCCGGCGCCAGTGGAGCAGTTTATGCAAAGGTTTTGTTCGACAAGTTATTAAGCCTTCAATCTGACATTGATGCTGTCGGAATTGTAATGTCTGAAAATGCAAAAGATGTATGGAGATATGAATTGGACGAAGATTCCTATTTGAGATATCCTTTTAAATTTTATTCTAAGTCTGATTTTACTGCTCCTTTCGCTTCTGGCTCAGCCATGTTCGATACGATGATTATTTGTCCGTGTTCTATGGGCACTCTGGGGCGAATTGCTGCAGGAGTTTCGGATGACTTGACTACTAGAGCTGCTGACGTAATTTTAAAAGAGCGGAGGAAACTAATTCTTGTTGTGAGAGAAACCCCCTTAAACCTTATTCACATCAATAACATGAAAGCTGTAACAGAAGCCGGTGGAATAATTTGTCCGGCTAGTCCATCATTTTACAGTCGCCCTCCCAGCATCGAAGCAGTTGCGGCAACGGTTGTTGACCGAGTATTGGATTTGGCTGGCTTAAATAATAAATCATACAGATGGGGCGGGGAAATCAATGGCGAATAATCTCATAATGAGAGTGTAAAAACTCTTTTTCAAAGACCTTTTTCGGGCCAAATTCTTATCTTTGCGACTTGATCATGAGCAAAAAAGTTGCGTTTTATACATTAGGGTGTAAATTAAATTATTCCGAAACCTCAACTATCGGAAGGCAGTTTAATCAGGCGGGTTTTTCAACCGTTGACTTTACAGATACTCCGGATGTTTATTTAATCAACACATGTTCGGTTACTGATAATGCGGATAAAAAATGTCGCAAAGTCGTAAAAGAAGCTCTCAGGTATTCGCCCGGAGCTTATGTGTTAATCGTAGGCTGTTATGCTCAGTTAAAGCCGAAGGAGATTTCCGAGATCCCCGGCGTCGACATGGTTTTAGGAGCGGCCGAGAAATTTCAGATTATTGATTATCTTACTAATCTTACCAAAAATCCTAAAGCGGTAGTTCACAATCAGCCAATTGCAGAAGCTAAAGCATTTAATGCATCCTATTCTTTCGGAGACCGTACCCGAACCTTTTTGAAGGTCCAGGATGGTTGCGACTATTCGTGTACTTTTTGTACTATTCCTTTGGCAAGGGGGGCAAGCAGAAGCGATACCATTGAAAATATCGTTAAGCAAGCAGAAGAGATCGCTGAATCGGGTGTGAAAGAGATAGTTCTTACGGGTGTAAATATTGGTGATTTCGGAATCAGGGAAGGTAAAAGAGAGGATAAATTTTTGGACCTCGTAAAGGCTCTTGACGAAGTTCAGGGTATTAATCGGATTCGAATTTCTTCTATTGAGCCCAATTTATTGACAAATGAAATTATAGAATTTGTTTCGAGTTCCAAGCGTTTTGTGCCTCATTTTCATATTCCGCTGCAATCAGGCTCTGATAAAATTCTGTCCTTGATGCGTAGACGCTATAAAAGAGATTTATACGTAGAGCGGGTGGCTAAGATTAAAGAAATGATGCCTCATTGTTGCATTGGTGTAGATGTAATTGTGGGCTTTCCAGGTGAAACGCGGGAAGATTTTATTGATACCTACAACTTTTTGAACGAGTTAAACATCTCATATCTGCATGTTTTTACTTATTCGGAAAGAGAAAATACTTTGGCAGCAGAGATGCAGGGCTCTGTGCCAGGCGCTCAGCGGGCCGATAGAAGCAAGATGCTTCATATTCTTTCTGATAAAAAGCGCAGATCTTTTTATGAATCGCAGTTAGGAACGTCTGCCCAGGTACTGTTTGAAGGCGATCATAAAGATGGGTTTATGCATGGCTTTACTTCCAACTATGTTAAAGTTCAGGCCAAATATGATCCTGTTCTCGTTAATGAATTGAAATGGGTGAAGTTAGAGTCTGTTTCACCATCAGGAGAGGTCGAAATATCAGAGACATCAGAAGTTCTGGTTCATTAAGTTATATGTTTTTCCGAACATCCCATTATCTTTGGCCATGTTTCCAACTTTATCGTATCTAATCGAATATTTAACTGGTGTTAGTATTCCACTTCCGATTCAAACTTTTGGTTTTTTTGTGGCGCTGGCGTTTGTGGCCGCATATATCGCGTTTTCCGAAGAATTAAAACGTAAAGAAGCAGAAGGATTAATTCATCCTTTCAAAACTAAAACAACTATTGGAGAGGCTCCTTCTACCTGGGATTTGGTTATAAATGGATTTTTCGGGTTTTTAATAGGATACAAACTCCTTTATGCAGTTTTAAACTATACGGCATTTGTCGATAATCCCCAGGAGTTCATACTTTCAGCTAAAGGAAATTTCTTTGGAGGTCTAATAGTCGCCGGAATATTCGCTTATCTGGCTTATGCCGATAAAAAGAAACAACAACTACTTAAGCCAAAGGTGGTCGAGGAGACCGTCCATCCCCATGAACTGATGAGCAGTATAGTAGTTTGGGCCGCCGTTTGGGGTTTTGTCGGCGCTAAAGTTTTTCATAATCTCGAGTATATTGAAGATTTCATGCGTGATCCTATTGGCGGATTACTATCATTTAGTGGATTGACATTTTATGGAGGCTTAATTTGCGGTGGTGCAGCTGTAATTTATATCGCTAATAAGCACGGTATTAAACCAGCGAATATGTTTGACGTAGGAGGCCCGGGAATAATGATCGGCTATGCCGTCGGTCGTTTGGGTTGTCATATGTCCGGTGATGGCGATTGGGGAATTAATAATACTGCTCCAAAACCTTCCTGGTTAGGCTGGGCTCCAGATTGGATGTGGGCATTTAAATATCCGCATAACGTAATAAATGAAGGCGTTCCAATAAAAGATTGTATTGGAAAATACTGTTCCGAATTGCCTTTCCCTGTATATCCTACCGCTTTTTATGAGGTAGTTGCCGGATTTGTCCTATTTGCTTTCATGTGGTCAATTCGTAAAAAGGTTAAACCCGCCGGTATGATGTTTTCTATTTACCTCATACTGGCTGGTATTGAACGTTTTCTGATAGAAAAGATTCGCGTGAATTCATTGTATCATGCATTTGGATTAAAATTCACACAGGCCGAATTGATTTCGGTGATCATGGTTTTACTGGGAATTGCCGGGATTATTTGGTCCCTTAATAATCATAAGAAAGGTCATCCTGTAAAAGCATGAATTTAGAGACATTAACGAACGAAGTTATCAATCTTTCAAAAGAGGTTGGAGCGTTCATACGCGAGGAGGCTCAAAGATTTAAGGTTAGCGACATTCAGTATAAAGGACATAGCAACCTTGTATCTTATGTAGATAAAACTGCTGAAGAAAAGATCGTAAAACAACTTTTAGAGTTACTGCCTGAAGCGGGTTTTATTACCGAAGAGGAAACAATTAATAAGACTGGTGAGGTTTATAACTGGATAGTTGATCCGCTTGACGGAACTACTAATTTTATGCATGGTCTTCCAGTTTTTTCTGTAAGCATCGCTTTGGAGCAGAATAGTGAATTGGTTCTAGGTGTTGTTTACGAAGTCAATCTGGATGAATGCTTTTATGCATGGAAAGATGGCGGGGCCTATGTAAACGGTAAGCGAATCGGCGTATCTCCTCATGAGGAGTTTTCAAAAACTCTCATCGCAACCGGATTTCCCTATTATAATTTTGAGAAAGAAGATCAGTATCTTAATATCGTACGTGAATTGATGCAGCAGTGCCATGGAATTCGACGTATGGGTTCGGCCGCAGTAGATATGGCTTATGTCGCTTGTGGTAGGTTTGATGCATATTTTGAATATAATATCAACCTTTATGATATTGCCGCGGGGGTTGTGATAGTCAGGGAAGCAGGTGGAACTGCTTTTAACTTTGCGGGTGATAACGAGTTTTTTATCTCCAGAGAAATTATTGCTTCAAATGGAAGAATAGGTGAGGCGATGAAAGAGGTAATTCAAAGGCATTTCTTCAAATAGAGGGTCAATTTCACGCAAAGACCCCAAAAGAAAAAAACGCAAAGAGCGCAAGGTTAGTACTTTGCGCTCTTTGCGTTTTCTATTATTTGCTTTGCGTGAAATCTTACATTGCTTCCGCAACCACTTCCTGAACTTCAGGAACCATTCGTTTAAGCAAGCTTTCAATGCCAGCCTTAAGCGTAAAAGTTGAAGACGGACAGCCGCTACATGAGCCTCTAAGTTCTACCGTTACTAAACCTTCTGCAAATGATTTAAAGCTTATAGCTCCACCATCCTGTTCAACAGCAGGGCGTACATAATCGTGTAATATTTGCTGGATTTTTATTTCAGTTTCTGAACCTTCGAATGAAGGCGCTTCATCCGAATTTGCAACTTCTTGGATCTTTAGTTCGGATTCAACTGCTCCTTTTACAAATTCCTTCAAAATTGGCTCGATATCAGCCCACTCTGCATCTTCAGTTTTTGTAATGGTTACGAAATTGCTTGCGAAGAATACACCATTTACAAAATTGAATTTATATAATTCTTTAGCAAAAGGTGACGTTTCTGCACTTGCTTTAGTTGCATAATCAGCGCTTCCGTTTAATAAAAGCTTATTTACCAGAAACTTCATAGTTGCCGGGTTCGGCGTAGTTTCTGTATATACATTTATATTTCCTGTCATTATAGCTACTTCTGAGTTTTAACTATGCAAAAATACCAATTTTCGGGCCAGTTAAATAGTATCTGCCGGCTTTTTACTTGTTTATGACTGCCTAGTTTATACCTGTGTATGACGTCGGGCTAATCCTTTTTATTTCTTCTTTCACGCTTTCAGAAACGTTCAGAGTTTCAACAAACTCAGAGATTGTTCCGGCATTTACTTTTTGGTTGGTCCTGGTAAGCTCTTTTAAAGCCTCATATGGATTTGGATAAGCTTCTCTGCGCAAAATTGTTTGAATTGCTTCTGCAACTACAGCCCAGTTGTCCTCCAAAACATTAGATATTACATTTTCATTTAATAACAGCTTTCCTAAACCTCTTTGAGTTGATTTTATTGCTATTAAAGTATGCGCAACCGGTACGCCGATATTTCTTAAAACAGTCGAATCTGTTAAATCTCTTTGCAACCGTGAAATCGGAAGTTTCGCTGCCAGGTGCTCAAATATCGCGTTAGCCAACCCTAAGTTGCCTTCAGAGTTTTCAAAATCTATCGGGTTTACTTTATGTGGCATAGCCGATGATCCTACTTCGCCTGCTTTAATTTTTTGACGGAAATAATTCATAGAAATATACGTCCACATATCACGATCAAGATCAAGAATGATATTATTGATTCGCTTTAAAGCATCGCATTGAGCTGCAAAATTGTCGTAATGCTCAAT
>CAMPKC010000106.1 GCA_946887045.1 uncultured Sphingobacteriaceae bacterium
TTAAACTATTTAACAGGAAAGCCAAGGGCAAATGCATTGGTGGTGCTTAACAGTAAGAAACCAATTCTTTATCTTGATACCATAACTGCTGCTGATGGCTCATTTTTGTTTAAGAATATCCCCCCGGTCAGCAGCGAAGTATTTATGCTGATTGCTAAAAATGCAAAAGGGAAAGATTCAAACGCGAAGATCCAGGTAAATGAGCAATCAAGTGATTTTAAATTCTTGGGTTCTGCAACGCCATTAACTTTGAATAATGTAGATGTTGCTGGATTTACCGAGACAAAAAATCAATGGTTAAAGAAAAAAGGTATTTACCGTGCAGATGGAATAAACGAGTTGAATGAGGTGGTTGTTTCTGGCAAAAAGATAGTAAGGGATTCAAAAAATAAAAATGGATCCGGGAACGCAGATATTATTTTGAATGAAACTGATCTAAAACAGTCGCCAGAAAGGACTCTTTTAGATTTGTTTCAAAAAAGCGTGAAGGGCTTCAAGTTGGTTAGGGGGCCTGGGGTATATAGCTATACTGTTAATAACAAACCTCTTAAGTTAGTATTTGATGGAACAGACCCGTTCTACATCGAACAGACTCCTGAGACAAATTTTCTAGAGATCTTTAAAGCTAAAGATGTGAAAGGGATTGAGATAATGACATCCATAGGCAATGTACAAGCCTATCAGAGTTATTTTAATCCGGAATCTCCCAAGGCAAATATGGCATCCACGGGTGGTATAAGAGGCATGGTGAGACTAGGAGATACCGTTTATGCTGAGATCACAACTTATGGTGAGGTTAGTTCTATCATAAAGCAAAGTCCTGGAATGCAATTGGTGCGCGTTATCCCATTTTCTACAGCACGTAAATTTTATAATCCGAAATATATCGCAGAAGATAAAGCTTTAGTTGATTTTAAACCACTAATTTTTTGGGAGCCTTCAATACTTACTGGTACGGATGGAAGAGCGAAGGTTAACTTTTACCACCGAAATAAGCCTGGAAATTACACCGTGATTTTAGAGGGAAGTGATATGAATGGTAATTTAGGCTACAGCAGACAAACTTTTAATATAAAAAATTAAGCTGTTTCGGCATTGTCGCAGTTTTATCGAGACCAACATTTTGATTTGCCCCGCATATTATATCGTGTTACCCCTCGCTGAAAGCTATTAATCTCACAATATTTACGCTGGAAATTTGCTCTGTACCGATTTGGATTGTTGCAATGTTTTTTAGGACAAATCTATAATATGTTAGAAATTAATCTAAACTTCTTATCTACACTGCCGCTCCACCGTCAGGTAAGAGATCACATCTTCAAGGCAATTGAGAACGGGGCATTTGAGCAGGGTGAACGGCTGCCTTCAATCAAAAAGTTAAGCGAAAATTGTGCAGTCTCGTCTATTACCATCGAGCGCGGTTACCGACATCTGGTTAAATCGGGCCTGATCTCATATGTAAAAGGGAAAGGCTACTACGTAAGACAGGAAACTAACCCCAGGCTTAAAATATTGCTTGTAGTAAATAAGCTCAGCTCGTATAAAAAATTAATTTACTATAGTTTTCTCGACGTTCTCGGCGAAAATGCGAAAGTTGATATGCAGGTACATCATTATGACCCTAAAATCCTGAAAGAGATCATTGCTGAAAATCTGGGCAAGTACAATTATTACGTGATTATGCCGCACTTTTTCAGCGACGCGGTTAAAGAAGAATATTTAGACACACTTTCGTCTATCCCGAAAGATGAGCTGGTATTGATGGATAAGAATGTGCCGGAACTCGGAAATGATTTTATCTCCGTATACCAGGATTTTGAACATGATATTTATGATGCTTTTGAATCGGCGTCAGACTTGCTGGAAAAGTATGATACAATAATAGTTTTGTTTGCTGCACAAAGTAATCATCCGCCCGAAATTCTGAAAGGTGCGGATGTCTTTTGTAAACAACATAAAAAAGAGTTGTTGATTTTGGAAGGTGTCGAAGATGAGCCGCTTGTAAAGGGAGCAGTGTATGTCGTCACTTCAGAGTCGGAACTTGCAATGCTGATAAAAAGAGCCCAGGCTCTTAACTTTATTTTAGGAAAGGATATTGGTATAATCTCTTTCAACGAAACGGCTCTTAAAGAGCTGCTCAACATAACCGTTATTACAACCGATTGGCAGCAAATGGGCGCAACAACAGGTGAGCTTATTTTAAATAAAAAATGTCTGCAGGTAAAAAATTCCTTTAAAATGATCAGAAGAGCCAGTCTCTGAACTGAAGATCATAAAACTGAAGTCTCAGGCCTGATGACTTATTTGCAACAAGGAAAAATGCTGGTGGTTCGTTGAAAAGTCAAGTGTTATTTTGTTATTATTGGTAAGTTTTTGTTTGTTATCTTTTTGAAAATCTGTGCATTTTAGTTGATGTCGGCCCGGAAGAATTATTTAAAGAAGACGCCGAATTTGGTGTAATAAAGTGTGGTATTTTCGTTATATTTATCAGACTTGCTAGACCAATTCCTATATAGTTTTATAGAGTGCTTACAATCAAACAAATATCTGCGGACGATCAATCTCTATGGAATGATTTTAGGGAAGGGAATCAGATCGCGTATACAGCTTTGCTTAGGAAGTACACAAATCTTCTGTTTTGTTATGGGATTCGTTTTATACAGGATAGAGATTTTGTTAAAGATTGCATTCAGGATGTTTTTCTGGAATTATGGAATAGGAGAGAAAATATCAGTCCTACAGCCTCGGTAAAATCATATTTGTTCAAATCTTTACGGCTCAGGATATTTCGTGAGAAAAGCAAGTGGACCTCGACACAAAGCCTGGACGAGAATTATTGTTTTCAAATAGAGTTTAATATTGAGTCAAAGTTAATCGAAGATCAGACGGCTGAAGAGATGCGCTCAAGGATTAACTTAACTTTGAATAAACTTCCTAAAAGGCAAAAAGAAATCTTGTATCTACGCTTTTACGAAGGTTTGAATCATGATAAGATTTCTCAGGTAATGGGATTATCTAAACAATCTGCATATAATTTATTGCACGAATCTATAATTCATTTAAAGGAAGCATGGTTTCAACAAGTAGTTCTTCTTTTTTTAGTCCTTTTCGCTTAAATATTTCTTTTTTTTGTTTCCTGTAATTGTCCATGTTGTCACTGTTGAGATGATTTTTTTGTGAAATTAATGCACTGTTTTACAGTTAGTTGAGAAATATTTTCAATTTTGACCAGTAGATTTTCATGTTTTTGGGATAATGCTTTTAATTAACCCAATAAACTGAATTTTGAAAAATTATTCCGACTATGACCTTGTTGATTTTCTGTCAGACGATTCGTTTGTAGAATGGGCAACAGGTAAATCTTTAGAAAACCAAAGCTTCTGGTCGTCATGGCTCGACACATACCCTCATAAAGTCGAAGTATTTCATCAATCTCTTGAAATAGCATCTAATTTAAAAATCAAGCCGGTCTCCGGTTTGACGCATTCAGAGCAGGCACAAATGCTTGCTCAAATAAGTAACAAAACCATTTATGCGGGTGGTCTTAATCGTAAAATAAACTGGTACCAGCAAAGATGGTTAAGAGTCGCTGCAAGTATTTTATTGATTTCGACCATAGGTTTCTGGGCCTATTTTAGGGTTAGTGCCACAAAAGCAGGCGCTTTTAGTAACATATCAGTCAAAGATCATGAAGTTGTTTTGACTAATCCTGGTGTTATTCGCTTACCGGACAATAGTACGGTAATATTGAAACCGGGAAGCAGGTTAAGTTATTCCTCGGCCTTCAAAAATGCGACGAGGGATGTGTATTTGGAAGGTGAAGCTTTTTTTGAAGTTTCAAAGGACGTGGGTAAACCATTTATCGTTCATGCAGATGAACTTATTACAAAAGTGTTAGGGACCAGCTTTTCTGTAAAGGCGTATAAAAAAGACAAAGAGTATCAAGTAACTGTTAACACCGGGAAGGTTTCTGTTTTTACCAAACACGATACCTCTGCTTATTCAATTAATTCAGGTTCTTTAACAAGTATTCGAGGAGGTATTCTGGTCCAGCCTAATCAGCAGGCTACGTTTTATAAAAAACAAGCTAAACTGGTTAAAACAAAGTTAGAGCGACCAACTGCTCTTTCGGCCGGACTTGCAGAGGGTTCATTGAATTTCCAGGAAACACCATTTTCAGAGGTCGTAAAAGTTCTTAATCAGGCTTATGCAATCAATATATCTTATGATAAAGATTTATTGGCTAATTGCCCCTTAACGGCTTCACTCTCTAATCAGCACTTATACGAAAAGCTTGACCTAATCTGCCAGGCTTTGGAAGTTAATTATAAAATTATTAACGGGGTCATTGTAATTAAAGGCAATGGAGGATGTAATAAACAAATTGTAAACTAAACCACTAATTATGATAGAAACCTAACTCAAAAAAAAACCGGTAGTGTTGACGCACTACCGGGTAAATTCTCCCATTTATTAACCAATTGCAAGCGATTATAAATGGACTTTTCGAATTAAATGATCAATTCACTTAACCAAACCTAAATTATGAAAAAAAAGCCTATACGGGTAGTAATTATGCAAATTACCTTTCAACTTGCTATTATTTTTTCTTTAGTGGGAAGCGCTATTGCTAAGGACAGCAAAGCGCAGGGAGCACTAAATACGAATGTAACTTTAAATGCAGAGTCAGAAAAGTTTTGTAAAGTTTTAAGTTCTCTTGAAAAACAAACAGAAATAAAATTTATCTATAGCTCGGCTATTATTAATTCGGACAGGAAAGTGTCTTTTTCTGTCGATAAAAAGCCTTTAGGCGAGGTTCTGGACAAGCTTTTGCCGGCATTACAGTTGACTTATCACGTGGCGGGAGATGTAGTGCTTATAAAAAGACATCATGGGGGGGAAGCCGTCATTGAGCAGTTTTTCTCTGTTATAAAAGTTACCGGAAAAATTACGGATGAAGATGGCGATCCGCTGGTAGGTGTGAGCGTAAAAATCGTGGGCACTTCAACCGGAACGGTAACGGATGTTGATGGAATATATTCTATCTCGGCGGAAGAAGGCAGCTCTCTTGTTTTTTCTTATATAGGGTTTGAAAGCCAGACGCTACCCGTTCGTGGAGGCACATTAAACGTCGTGATGAAATCTTCAGGCACACAATTAAGTGAAGTGGTTGTTGTGGGATACGGAACGCAAAAGCGGTC
>CAMPKC010000107.1 GCA_946887045.1 uncultured Sphingobacteriaceae bacterium
CTTTAATAGAAAGTTTTAAAAATTAGAATTTTACAATTTGGTTTGGTCTGGTTTGGTAATAACCTTAGGCAATTATAGAAACTATATTTAACAAATCCAAATTATTTAACTGGAAATTTGATGTTTAATCTGGTTTCTTGTAAAACAGTGCTGTGTGGACAGATTAAATTGTGTTCCAGAATTTTATTTCCTATTTGGTAGCAATAGTAAGTGCACTTCTACTAATGAATTTAGTTTCAAATTTAAAGGAGATATGTTCGGCTTTTTTGATGTGGGTGGTCCGGAAGTTGGTAAAATAGAATTTCTTATAGTCAAAGATCAAATAGAAGTCATCCCTTCACTAACTACTAAATAGATTTAATTCTTATTGTAATAATGGATATCGAGGACAATATTTCAAATATAAGCTAAGCCTTGGCATACATAATATTAGAGTAAAAATATCTTCCGCTGTGATTGATAAGACGGATATTTTATCACCCAATTTAACAGGTATAAATGCAAACCCAGAAAAATATAATCAATCTGTTTTTTACTTGGGTAAGATATTAATAAAGGGAGTACCGTTAAAATTTTAAAGTTTGAGGTTGTAGAATAATCTTTAGATGAGGATCATGCTTACATAAATAGTATTAGTGTCTGCTTTTTGCCGGGAGAGAATTTATTTGATCTCTTCGCCAAATAGCAACCTTTTCCTTTAACACAACAATATAACCCTCTTCTTAAATTATACAGTAAGCTTTTCAACCTTATCTCTTGAGATATTCTTTTTTTTGCTAAAATGGGTGATGGATGGAAGTTTGCTACTTGTTTTAAATCTGTATCTTTCTATTCTTTTCAAATAAAGTTTACAATCTGAATTTTCTTAATGACGGGGATATCTTCTTTGATATCTAAATTTTCAAATATCATAATGATTTGTTTTAAGGGATTGATGGATATATAATTCAATATAACATTTCCATCTAAAAAAGCTATTTTGGAAAATCCGACTCTTAGATGAAAATATTTGCCTATACACAAGCTATTAAAGATATAAAGCGATAATAGCTCTTAATATTTCCCTATTTATAACAACGAATGGAAAACAACGCCACCGGTACTATCTCTGATGGATGTTCGAATAAAAATGTCAAACTTCTCGTGGTTAAGGGTTGCCCCAATTTAATTTGATTTAAAGTTTGATAATTTCCCGTTTTTTCAAAAATAACGTTCCCTGTGTCATCCTTTATTTTATAATTTCTTATGCAAAAAGGCATAACTTCTTCCGGATGCCCCATTAAAACGCTTTCCATCGGATGATCATAATCTGTATCAAAAAAGAGATCAATTTTACTGATATCTGTAGGTTCGGGCCAGCTTAGTATTAGGCTTGGATTTAGGTCTTCTAATGCGGCTATCCATGCATTTGGCTGCGTGGTTGGCCTATAAATACCTTTTTTAACGTTTTCTGCACCAAATTGATTTATTGGAGGATCTATTTTAAATGCAAGATTATGACCTTCTGGTCTACGTTGTGGACACCAAAATTCAAACGAATCTACGCCAACATCTTCGGTAGGTTCCTGCTTTCCATAATTTGAAACCGCTTTATTTACTGAATTAAATGCTGTTAAAACACCTGTTATTCTGCGATGGGTACGAGGCAACGATATTTTAGGGTTTTTATGAAACGTAATGAATGCATATGCAGATCGAGGTAGAGCAACGGTAAAAGAAATGGTTTGTAAGCTTTTTCCAGCAGGGACATCTAATATTAACTTCTCTAAAATAATATCTGGAGTGTAATTTCCAATTTTCTCGCTAATACGCAGTTCTATTTCAAGATTAGTTCTTGTCGATGCAATGGTCTCTATTTGTATACTAGGCACTATCCCAGATTTTAATGGTAGAAGTTGCGCTAGGGATAAATCCAGTATGCGGTCAAAATCTGCATGTAGATCGTTTAATATTAATTCACTGGATGCTACGATAGAAGCATTTTGTACTAAATCCTCAGGGTCCTCCAGTTCAAAACCAGGAATATGCTGACCGCTTTTTAACAGCTCAAACTGCAAATCTTTTATATAACCTGTTTTCAAAATTTCTTTTGGGCTAAGATAGTTTTTTACATCAGATGTGATATACGAGTTAGGGTTTTTAGTTTCATAAATATAGATCGATTTATTTTCTACATTTGAAATTTCCCGAGCTTCTAAAGTTTCTACTAATTTATTTATCTCTGCTCCTTTAACTTTAGAAATGTATGCCGCCATACCCACGGCTTGCCCTATATGCGCTGCAGTTGCCATCACCCTGGTTGATGCAAATGCCACATGGCTTGCACTAATTATTCTGCCAGCCAAGAAAAGATTTTGGATGTTGTAGCTATAAAGTGTACGAAATGGAATTTGGTAAACCCCTTTTCCATGCCATTGGTTACAACCCGGTTTTTCACTAAATACTCCATCTGCCGGGTGCAGGTCAATAGACCAACCTCCAAACGCAACTGCATCATCAAAGGTTTTTTGTTCAATAATGTCTTGCTGTCGTAGCATATAATCACCCTCAAACCTACGGCTCTCTCTTTTTCCCGGTATAGTGCCCACCCATTCTAGTGTCAAGTTTTCTGCATCGGGAAAATCTCCTGAGTTTTTAATATAATCCCAAGCACCGTAAACTACTTTCCACAATTCCCATTTTATCTCTTCTGTATCATGAACCGTATCTAGTCTACCGCCATATTCTAACCACCATAATTTACACCCATATTCCTTGCTATTAAAACTTCTGAATTTTGGAATCTTCTGCGAAACATCTATTGCAAAGGAAGGAGCAGTAAATTTAACGGGCTTTCCGGTATCCTTGCTGTAAAAATACAAGCTGTGACCTAATAGCTCACCATACGCCTTTGTAGGGGCGAACTTTTCACCAAATTCCTCCATACTCTCAGCCCCCATTCTAAAAGCGGCTCCTGCAAGAAATCCTACAATCCCATCACCAGAAGAATCACAAAAAAGAGGGGCATGTATCGTATAATCTGTCGAATTCTGGCTGCAAAAAGCTTTAACACATTCAATTTGGGATTGTTCGGATTTTTGAACTTCGTAAACTGCTGTATTTAGTAATAAGGTAATATTTGCTTCAGATTTAACTTTGTCCAAAAGAATAACATCTAATATCAAAGGATTGCCCTCTTTATTTTTATAAGTATTTTCAACTAATATTTCGTCTATTACACCACCTTCTCTGCTCCAACGATTATTGTTGCCTAAATGCGAAGTTGCCCCCAAGATCCATAAGCGAACTTCACTAGATGAATTACCACCTAATACAGGTCGATCTTGTATAAGTACTACTTTGACCCCCTTTCTGGCCGCAGTTATAGCAGCACATACTCCCGATAATCCCCCGCCTACTACTGCTAATTCTGTTTCAAACAATATCTTGTTTAGCTCTCTTTTTTTTTCGTGTCCTTCCTTTATCATCGTATTGATTTTTAACTAACCTCTGATTCTTGACATATAATCTTGAATACGCCGAGAAACCACATAATTTACATTGCTTATTTTTAAAATAATCTGGTTTGGTCTGGTTTGCATAACAAATATAGTTACATAATCAACAATCTGAAGTTTATTTGAATTTTTTTATAAAAATCTTATCAACTCCTTGAAGTTTCCCAATCAGAATCATGGTAAAGGATACTTTAGAAAATTAAATCTGTTCTCAGGAGGATGAGTTCCTGATCAAATTCCCATGAATGATATTAAATTAAAACAGTCAATTGTTTTGATTCACTTCTATTTTTTGAGAGAAATTAAAAGGAGGTTCTTTAATTCACAAAGCTTCATAAGCCTTTTATATAAAATTTATCTTATAGCAATTCTGATAATTATGGTGTTATAGATAATTGTATTATAGAGGTGGATTGACAAAGAGGGAATGTTTAAGTTGATGAAATAAATCGATTAGATACGAACTTAGTACATAAATCTATTCTATGATCTTTAATTTTCTTAGATATTTTATAAGGATTTTCTTAAAATCACTTTCGCTGGAATTCGCATCATAATAGGCTCCTTTCCCATTACGGCTTTGGCGGCCTCTTCACCCATTTTATTGAAATCTGTAGAAATAACTGTAATGCCATTTTCCAGCACTTCCTTAACTGCTGTATCGTTATAAGAGAGTAGCCCAATATCTTCTCCAATTTTCCAGCTATTTTTTCTCGCTATTTTTATAATTTCCACGTCGTCCTGATCGTATCGACTAAAAGTAATATATAAATCGCCTTTTTTTGAAACATTAGCATTAATTGATGTAAGAACTGTATGATTCTTTTTATACTGTTTGCAAAAGGTTTCAAATCCGTCTATTAAATCTTTAGCATGAAAAGCCTCTAATGGAGCTACTAAAACTAGGCGTTTATATTTTTTTAGGTGAGGAATAAGCGAGGTAAGAGAATCAATAAGATCAGACCGATGATCCTGGTAAATACTGGAATAATCGCCAGCAAGTTCTTTCTCCTGAAGGTCTATTAAAATCCGTTTATGTGCAGGTATTTTATTTACTAAATCTGTTATATTTTCTTTAAAGAAGGTAACAATTACGAAGTGTGTATAATTTGCGAGATTTTCTTCAATTAGTTTTTCAAAAACTTTAAAATTATGGTGATGAAAATAAACTTCAACATCTGCATTTTCCTTTATTGTTTCTAAAAAAGAATGATAAATCTGATCACGTAAAAGATTCATTTTATCAAATATTATACATACCCGGTAAGGCTTATATTGAGTTTTCTTTTTTACATAATAACCTTTGCGATACTCTGACTCGATAATACCTTTTTCAGAAAGATAATTTAGTCCCTTTAGTATTGTCTCCTTACTCATGCTTAATTGCGCAGTGAGCTGATTCAGTGAAGGTAATCTGTCGTTGATTTCTAAAATATCGTTTTCAATCTGGTTGTTCACATATTCCACCAACTGCATGTATTTCATACGGTGATTATGACCAGTGGATGATTCTGCTACTTTTAATTTATTCTTCAAAGCTATAATATCTTTTCTTAATGTGCTCAAATCTAACTTGAATCTATGAATATATCAAGAGACCAGAGCAGACCAAAGAAACTGGTTCATTCAATAAACTTTTACGAAGACGTTTATTAATTATAATAAGTTCTAAATTAAATAA
>CAMPKC010000108.1 GCA_946887045.1 uncultured Sphingobacteriaceae bacterium
CGCTATCCTTTAAAATGTCCGAATTAGCCTGAATGTGAGATCCGTCTTTCAGCTCAACATCATAAACATACTTCCAGACATTTCTTTTATATTTTCCGTGTTTTTTAATTTTTCGCTCAAAGGGGTTGGAATAAGTCGGAGCGTTTTGGCTAATTCGCGGAATAGGGCCAAATTGTCCAAAACAGATAGAGGCTGACCCCAGTAAGATAGATAAAAACAATAGTCGCATTAATGAAAAGGTTGGGCAATAAATGTAATATTCTTTTTTTTAATTTACCCGATTAAGGACTGTTGCAATTAGTAAAAATATATAAGCTCCGCTTTTATATTTTTACTTAAATTCTAAAATTCAAAAAAACCTCGTTACTCGAACTCAAAAATTTTATCTTTGCCCATGCAAGAAAAAATCATCATTCTTGACTTCGGCTCACAATACACACAATTAATTGCCCGGAGAGTAAGAGAACTAAACGTTTACTGCGAAATTCACCCCTTTAATCAACTTCCCGAGTTTGACAATACGGTGAAAGGAGTAATCTTTTCTGGAAGTCCATATTCGGTTCGTCAGGAAAATGCACCGCAAATAGATTTTAAACTGTTTCATGATAAATATCCTCTATTAGGGGTTTGTTATGGAGCTCAATACCTTGCTCAGTATTCTGGTGGACAGGTTATTCCATCTACCATCAGAGAATATGGTCGTGCTAATCTCCAATATATAAACGAAGAGCATCCATTACTTAAACATATTCCAAAAGATTCGCAGGTTTGGATGTCGCACGGCGATACCATCGCTGAAATTCCTGAGGATTTTGAAGTAATTGCCAGTACAGATACTGTTCGGGTTGCTGCCTATCAGATAAACGGAAGTAAAACCTATGGTATTCAGTTTCATCCCGAGGTAACACACAGTACCGATGGAAAGCAGTTATTAGAAAATTTCCTGGTAGATATTTGTGGCTGTTCTCAAGACTGGACACCAGATTCTTTCATCGAAACAACAATTGCTTCTTTAAAAGAAAAGATAGGGAATGATAAAGTAGTTCTTGGTCTTTCCGGCGGAGTAGATTCATCTGTTGCAGCAGTATTACTGCATAACGCAATTGGTAAAAACCTTCATTGCATTTTTGTTGATAACGGTTTATTACGCAAAGATGAATATGAGCAGGTACTGGATTCATACCAGCATATGGGCTTGAATGTTCGGGGTATTGATTCAAAAGATCGCTTTCTAAGTCAGCTTGCCGGCGTAAAAGACCCTGAGCAAAAACGTAAAATAATTGGGCGGGTGTTTATCGAAGTATTTGATGATGCAGCACACGAAGTTCAGGACGTGTCGTGGCTTGGACAAGGAACAATTTATCCCGATGTTATTGAGTCGGTTTCAGTAAACGGTCCATCGGCAACCATAAAATCGCATCATAACGTGGGTGGATTGCCTGATTTTATGAAACTAAAAGTGGTGGAGCCTTTAAATACTCTGTTCAAAGATGAAGTTCGGAGAGTGGGTAAAGCATTAGGAATTGATGACATCATCCTTGGCCGTCATCCTTTTCCCGGTCCGGGTTTAGCAATCCGAATTTTAGGAGATATTACAGCAGAGAAGGTTGCCATTTTACAGGAGGCTGATTCTATTTATATCAGCAATTTGAAATCTTCCGGCTGGTACGATAAGGTTTGGCAGGCAGGCGCAATTTACCTTCCGGTACAATCAGTTGGAGTGATGGGCGATGAGCGCACCTACGAAAATGTTATTTGTTTACGCGCAGTTGGTTCAGTAGATGGAATGACTGCCGATTGGAGTCATTTACCATACGAACTTCTTGCCAAAATCTCTAATGAGATCATTAATAATGTAAAAGGAATTAACCGCGTTGTTTACGACATAAGTTCTAAGCCGCCGGCGACGATAGAGTGGGAGTAAACCTCACCTAAATCCTCTCTCCTAGAGAGAGGATTTCCATGCGATATTTTTACTGATACTATTTTTAAGCACCCAAACTCCTCTCCTTTAGGAGAGGGAGCGTAGGCCGGAGACGTGGCGGGTGAGGTTTAAGAACCCGAACTCTTCTTCTTTTTAGAGGAGGACGTGCCAGCCAAGAGATTGGTGGGTAAGTTTAACATCAAAAGCACATATCTTGGAAAGTCAAAATCCTCAGTCAAACCGTTTTAATCATCAGCTAAAAACGTTTTCACGCATAATAGATGCATACAAGGAGGATAAACCCCTAACTAAATTTCTTCCGGATTTCTTTCGTAAAAACAAGCAAATGGGTTCTACTGATCGCAGAGTTGCCAGCAGCTTGCTGTATAATTATTTCCGTTTAGGAAGGGCTTGTACTCATCTTCCCACCGAAGAGCGATTGTTTGTCGCGGAATTTTTAGTTTCGACAACCTCTAACCCTTTCCTGCAAAATTTTAAACCGCGTTTTAATGAACAGGTTGGTCTTCCTCTTGAAGAAAAGATAGCTGTTCTTCAAGCAGAAAATATAGGCTTTTCGATCGACGATGTTTTTCCTTTTTATGAGCATTTTTCAAAGGGAATTGAAAAAGCAGAGTTCTTAAAATCATTTTTCATTCAGCCTGATCTCTTTATAAATATATATCCTGAGAAAACCGCCTGGGTAAGTTCTAAACTGGAGGATGCAGAAATAAATTATAAGGAAGAAGGCGAGCGTTCTCTACGCTTACCAAATGGAACAAAACTAGAGCAGCTATTTCCGGATAATAAATACTTTGAAGTCCAGGATCTATCCTCTCAGGAAGCATGCAAGGTTTTTAAACCGCAGAAGTATGATTATTGGTGGGATTGCTGCGCTGCCTCGGGAGGCAAATCAATAAACTTGTTTCATCAGCAGCGGGAAATTAAGTTGCTGGTCTCCGATATCCGCGAAAGCGTACTCGAGAACCTGGACGAGCGTTTTAAAAATGCTGGTCTGCTTAAGTATCAGAAGAAAATTTTGGATCTCACTAAAGATCCGCAGCCATTTATACACAGTTTTGAGTTTGATGGAATTATTTATGATGCTCCCTGCACCGGCTCGGGAACGTGGGGCCGGTCACCCGAAATGATAAACCAGTTTCAGGAATATCGCATAAAAGCCTTTCAGAATTTACAGATTTCTATCGCAAAAAATATAGTCAAGTATTTGAAACCAGGAAAGCCGCTCATTTATATCACTTGCTCGGTTTTTAAAGAGGAAAATGAAGAAGTAGTAGATTTTCTGGTTAAAGAACTGGGATTAAAGTTAGAAATACAGCAAGTATTAAAGGGCTATAGCAGAAAGTCTGATTCGATGTTCGTTGCACGCCTTATAAAATAAATCAACCAGCCATTAGCTAAAGACCAATTTCTTATTGTACGCGCGTCCATGTTTCAGTTTTTCCCAAAATGCTCAACCCCAAATAGGCACGGATATTTAACTTGTTTCTGCCAAGCATTTTCATCATGCCGTTATAAGTGTTTCCGGATTTGATATCGTAAATTTTACCTCTGACATATGTGCCTTTTCTTCTGTGATTAAAGTCCCGAAGAATTTCCAATCCTAATAAAGGTTGGGTTCGCTGTGTCTCATCAGGATTGTTTACATCCAACTTAGGTTTTCCCGAGTGATCGTTCGTTTCTTTCAGCCAAACTATTTTCCCGAAATATTGATCTCCGCGCTTAAATAGTTGAATGTGCCTGCTCTCGTACCCATCTTTCCATATTCCGATTATATCATCAGAAACCTGTGCTGATACTGTGGTAAATGTGGCAAGCAGACTAAATGCTAAAAAGATTATTGTTTTCATAAAAAGATAGATGTCTTATAAGATAAACGGATTTTATGACCCTTATTGTTTTCTTTAATTGTTTTTAGTCTGGATCGATCTTTGGCCAATAGATATTGCAATCCTATTTAAAGCTCTATGTTTTTGCGAATTTTATTAAAAAAAATCGATTTAATGATTTTGTATAAGATGTTCAGTATCAAAAAGATTTATTGTTTTTCTATCTTCTGTTATCGGTAATTATCAACTAAAGCTGTAATTCCGTATGAGAATTGGTGAGCCATTTAGTATATTGCTTTAATTGGAAATACATTTTAATGGAATCTGGCCTAAACAAGGATAATCCTGTTGTTAGACTAAGAGCATTTCGGGCAATTGACGATCCTGAAGCTTGCAAATTATTTTTAGAAGGTCATGCGCATGTACTGACCAGTATCGGCATTACAAAAGTTACGTCTTCGAAAAATGAATGGACGACTAATCCGGCTGCCTTTGTCCTAATTGTCGAGTCTTTAGACGGTAAAAGAGTTTATGGAGGGTCGCGTGTCCATGTTTCCGGTGGAAGTCAGCCTCTGCCTATAGAAGAGGCCACAGGTGCCCTTGATCCCAGTATATTCAAGTTGGTTTGGAAATTTGCTCAACATGGAACGGGAGAGCTTTGCGGCTTGTGGAATTCAAGAGAGATAGCAGGATACGGGATTGGCAGCATATTTTTAATTCGTGCCGCTGTTGCGATAGCTCATCAGATAGGCCTACAATCACTTTTTGCCTTGTGTGCTCCTTATACTATCAAACCAGTAGAAGCTTGCGGAATGGAGCTGGAAACTAGCATAGGAAATCAGGGTACTTTTTATTATCCTAAATTAGATCTCCTGGCTACTACTATGATATTGAAGGACGTTCCGATTTTAAGTAAGGCTCATCAGGAAGATAAAGATGCGATACTTAAAATACGCGAACAGCCAAACGTAGTGAGGGTCGAAGAGTTGAGAAAGAAAGAAATTACCATTCATTATCAAACGGATATTCCAGGTTTAAGTGACTGGAATTTAAAAGAAATAATAGCCAATACTAATAAGTCTCAGCCCATTCCATCGACACTTGATGAAAGCGATTTAAACTTTTTGTAAAAAAGCTTAACAACTTTTTTACCATCTTCGTATACCTGAATATCATAAACCACATGAAAACTATTGATAGATTGCTGGAAGCTACCCAACAAATGAACCATATTTATCATCCTCAAATACTCAGGTTGAATGGCAAAGCGGATAAAGATATTTTTGAAAGCTTATTTACCGATGGGAAAGTTTCATTTATTCACGAT
>CAMPKC010000109.1 GCA_946887045.1 uncultured Sphingobacteriaceae bacterium
GAAAAATATTCTTTTGCAAGATTATCCGGATCTTCGGTTGACTTTTTAGAAGTTTGTGCCTGGGTTGACACGCACGATAACATAACTAGCAGTACTAGCGTAAATTTTTTACCCATTTTTTAATTTCGTTTATCAGTTAAACAACAAGACTTATAAACGCCCTCTTACATTAATTTTAATGCTGAGCATTGCAAAACTAACTATTTAAAATTCCTATCCAAGTGATTTTGTACTCTTTTAACAACTTTTACACGCTTTTCGTATAGAAGAGTATACAAAAAGTTTTAATAAATAGTTATGCTCTTAAATACGGCTGTGCCAAAATTAGGTTTCAAAAAAGAAAAAATAGAAATTTTATACTGATAATCAGGAATATACCAAATATGTTTCGCGGAAGGTGTTACGGTTTTATTCAGATCGGCGTCATGGTAATATAAGATTAAGCAGACTTATTTCACATCGATTAATGATCAATGTTTTTATATTTTAATTTTGGTTAACCCCGGAAGGAGCCTCGGCTCCTTCTTTATTATTGATAACTTAATCCTTTAAGTTCGGAAGAATTGTAAAAGTATGGATCAAATCCTTCCTGAATACAAGCAGATCCCACTTTTATCTTACCAAAACTAACATTGCCGAATATGCTGGCTATTGCTGCATCGGCCGCATCACGACCACTGGCAATTTTTACCAATCCATTTAAGGGGGCTATCATGGTAGCATCGAAAATCACCCACTTTCCTCCCATGTAGGCTTCGAAACATGCGTGGAAATCTGGTGGATCAAGCTTGTAAGCATAACCGGTAAAATACCTCGCGGGGATTGTTAAGGCTCTGCAAAGTGCAATGCCCAGATGGGCAAAATCTCTGCAAACCCCAGCTTGTTCCGTCACAGTGTCATAGGCTGAGGTTTGCGAATTAGTCAATCCGCTTAAATATTCCACATTTCGATGGATCCATTCCGTTAATGAAAGAACTTTCTGGTAGGCGTTTCCGATGTTTCCAAATTTATTATTGGCTAGTCGGTAGAGCTTGTCCGATTGGCAATAGCGGCTTGGATACAAGTATGGCAAAATGTAAGGTTCCATCTGAGAAATAGGCACATCTGTGAGAGCTTCAAAATCAATCAGCTCAAAGGTGGTATCTACGATGGCCGAATATTCTATATTTAATATGCAAGGATCCGGAATTTCAAGACGCATAAAACGGTTTTCGCCATGATCGGACAGGAGTTCTTCTGCCTTAATATAGGGAGTCGTTGAAAACGTTTCCTCAATTACCGTTTGATGTGTTGTTTGGAGCGCATGGATATTTAGAATGATAGTGCTTTCATTATGCACTTCATATTCCACA
Organism: uncultured Sphingobacteriaceae bacterium; assembly: GCA_946887045.1. The sequence goes on from CAMPKC010000109.1 coordinate 1,353, forward strand.
TTGCTAAAAACTTTAAATCTCATAAAGACGGTTTAACAGATTCGATATTCTTAACCGGCAGTTTATTGAAAGCAACATCCATCCACTCTTCCGGAATGTTCGTTAAAGCGTTTTTAAGTTCTTCTGCCCACTGGGTTGATATTTGGCGCAGGTCTTTTTCCTCATAACGATGTTCTATCATGCCATAAGTGTCTGTTTTATAAAGTACCACATCTATGGGAAAGTCTACGTCATTAGCACTGGCACGGGTGGAATCGAATGAAAGGAATCCGGTTTTTAAGGCCAGTTTTAAGCTTGAATTTCCGTCCAGGGTCCGTTGTAAAATAGGCTTTCCATTGCCACTGTTTCCAATTATAACAAAAGGTGCGCCTTGGTCTAACTCTACCCAATTACCCTCAGGATATAGCAAAAAGAGTTTATGTTCATCATCATCTTTAAGCTGTCCGCCAATTATGGTATTCAAGTTAAATTTAAAGCCTGATTTTTCAAGATGTGCCCTGTCTTCTTCGGCGACACGGCGTACTTGCTCGCCAAAAGCATTGACAGCTTTATAAAGTTTGTTATGCTCAACTCCCTCTTCAACCAGTTCACGGAAGTACAAAATAGCCTTGTCTCTAACAGAGCGCAAGCCACTGGTCATTATGAATAACGAATATTGATCTTTCTGTTCGATCAATATTTTCTTTTTCATCGTAGTATCCGTGCCGGATGTAATGCGGGTATCAGCTATAGCCACCAATCCTTCTTTTACTTTTATAGCTAAACAGTATGTCATATTTCATTAATTGCGGGTAGCAAGATAGGGATTTAAAAACGCAGTTTTAAAAGCAACAATTCGCGGGGTTGTTGAATAGTACTTGCTTTTAAAGATATTTTTTTAATATCTTTATTGTTTAAATAAACCTGCGCACATCTTATTAGATAAACCATTATGAGCAAACCACTCACCAACAGCAAAGAATATGCTCCTGATAGTTTTATCTCCATTAAAAAGCAAATATATTCTGATGAAAAATAATATTTCGGAAAAATGGAACCTTAGTAAAAGATGGCCGTATATACGTGATATGAAAAACACGTCTTTAAAGGATAATATTAGCTCGATCAGTCAATCATCTAATAGTTTCCTGTCAAGGGTTATTACGGTTTCAGTTATGGTAGCGGGCAATTTGCTTGTTTGTCTACTTTTCTTATGGCTTTATCTGATCGTGAGATAATATCTTCCAGTAAATTTTTATTCTTGTGAGCCCCGAGAAAACAGGGGCATTCTTCCCCTTACTCCTATTTTAATTCTTATTCTTCTGCAGCGCAAGCAGAAAATTAGTTGATTCTTCTTAATTATGCTAAATATCCCCCTTAAAGCAGGATTAATTTTCAAACTTTAAGATTATATTTGCCAGCAAAATCATTTTTTATACACTAATGAGAGAAATACAGTTCAGAGAAGCACTTCGTGAGGCATTAAACGAAGAAATGCGCAAAGATGATAAGATCTTTTTGATGGGTGAGGAAGTTGCTGAATATAACGGGGCCTACAAAGTTAGTCAAGGGATGCTTGAAGAATTTGGCGCAAAACGTGTAATTGATACTCCTATTGCCGAACTAGGTTTCGCTGGTATTGGTGCCGGAGCTGCAATGAATGGCTTAAAGCCCATTATTGAGTTCATGACGTTCAACTTTTCTCTGGTAGCAATCGACCAGGTGATTAACGGTGCTGCTAAAGTGCTTTCAATGAGCGGTGGTCAGTTTGGATGCCCGATAGTTTTCCGTGGACCTACAGGTAATGCAGGTCAGTTAGGTGCGCAACATTCGCAAAACTTTGAGAACTGGTATGCAAATACTCCTGGCTTGAAGGTAGTAGTTCCGTCAACTCCTTATGAGGCTAAAGGATTGTTAAAGCAGTCTATTATAGATCCGGATCCAGTTATTTTTATGGAATCTGAAGTAATGTATGGCGATAAAGGTCTTGTTCCTGACGAAGAATATTATATTGAACTTGGCAAAGCTAATATTGTTAAAGAAGGTACGGACGTAACTATTGTAACTTTCGGTAAAATGCTTTCTCGTGTAGTTAATCCTGCGGTTGAGGAATTGACCAAAGAAGGTATAAATGCCGAAGTGATTGATCTTCGCACAGTACGCCCTATCGATTACGATACCATTATTAATTCTGTTAAAAAGACAAACAGGTTAGTTATCGTTGAGGAAGCATGGCCATTGGGTTCAATTGCTACCGAAATTACATTTAAGGTACAGAAAGATGCCTTCGATTATCTGGACGCACCGGTTATACGCGTAGTTTCTGCTGATACCCCTCTTCCATATGCTCCTACTTTAATTAAAGAAGCTTTGCCAAATGCAGAGAGAGTTGTGAAGGCTGTAAAGAGTGTTTTGTATGTAGAAAAATAGTATCAGTTGTTTAATTCAATTTAAGAATTAGAACATTGATATATTATATAAGGAAGGTCAGCTATAATGAATGGCTGACCTTCCTTTTTTTATCAGGTATCCAGGCTTATCTGCCGCTTAATACTTTCTTCCAGTGAGATAAACGTCTCGGTGCGCTGAATGCCTTCAACAGCCTGAATGCTGTCGTTTAGCACCTCTCTCAAATGATTAGTGTCTCTGCAGATGATCTTCGCAAACATGCTGTAAGCTCCGGTGCAATAATGAAGTTCCACAATTTCTTTTACTTTCTTCAGCTTTTCAACAGCATCCTTATAAATAGATCCTTTTTCAAGATATATTCCGAGGAATGCACATACGTCGTATCCGATCTTTTGTGCATCTATCAACAGGTTAGAACCTTTAATGATACCCAAATCCTGCATCTTCTTCATTCTGACATGTATGGTGCCACCAGAAACTATCAAACGCTTAGCAATCTCGGTATAAGGAATAGTTGCATCTTCCATAAGCAGTGCAAGAATCTGCATATCCAGATTATCAATTTCTAAATTTGGGCTTCTTTTTTCCATTGAAATTTTAAAAGATATTAATTATGCATCTAAGTAAATAAAAACTTAACAAAAATTAAAATAAAATGTTGGAATATTTGCAACAAACAAGCTTTTTATTTTAAATTTGTATTACGCAATACAAAAAATTTTGCTAAAAACACTGTAGGGTGGTGAAACAGGCAGACACACCTCCTTGTCTCGGTGGCGGAGAATCTGGGAAAGCCAGCAACGGTTCAACCACTCCTTGAAGGTTCGATTCCTTCCCCTACAGCTCCTTT
>CAMPKC010000110.1 GCA_946887045.1 uncultured Sphingobacteriaceae bacterium
ACCCAGTTAGGTAGAATTACTCAGCCGATTGCTTATGCCGTAAAAGCTAAGTTGTTGGTAATGGCTGCAAGTCCGTTATTCAATGGTAATCCGGATTATGCAACATTTAAAGATAAAGATGGAGTATTATTGTTTAATCCTGTTTATGATCCGAATAAGTGGGTTAAAGCAAGAGATGCAGCAAAGGAAGCAATTGATAAGGCAGAGGAACAGGGTTTTAAATTGTATCAATATACCGTGGACCCACTAAATCTAAGTGCCGAAACAAAGACCCAGTTAAGTATTCGAAATGCTGTAACTCAGCGCTGGGGCGATGAGCATGTATGGGCATTATCTAACAGTTACATGAATAACGAGTTCATGGGTATGCCTCCTACTGAGCGCGGTACAAATTCCAACAGAGGCCAACTACGCGGCTTATGGGCTGCGCCTTTGAAAATCGCCAAAATGTTCTATACGAAAAATGGGGTTCCGATAGAAGAGGATGCAACCCTTAATTTTGGTAATTATTTAGAGGTCAGAAGAGCGACTGCGGCCGAACGGTTTAATATTGAGCCAAATTATGAGACAGCTCGTTTAAACTTTGATCGGGAACCTCGTTTTTATGCCAGCTTAGGATTTGACGGAGGGATTTGGTATATGAAAGATGGTAATGCTAACGGAAGTGATATCAATACGTTCTATGTTAACTCTAAAAATTCACAAAAAGCCGGCTATGGCGACTTTATGAATTTTAATGAAACGGGCTATTTTATTAAAAAGCTAGTTCATTGGGAGTCGACTACCAGAGGTACGAGCGCTCCTGTTTGGAAGCAATATCCTTGGCCGGAAATCAGACTGGCTGACTTGTATCTTCTATATGCTGAAGCCTTGAATGAAGTAGAACCTGCCTCCTCAACAGCTATTGTTTATTTAGATAGAATAAGATCCAGAGCTGGTTTAAAGGGGGTAGTTGAGTCATGGACTAATTATTCAACCAATCCCTCAAAATATGCCTCTCAGAACGGCTTAAGAGAGATTATCCAAAGAGAACGTCTTATTGAACTGGCTTTTGAAAGTCAGCGTTTTTGGGATTTAAGGAGATGGAAACTTGCTGCCGAGAAACTGAATGAGGATATAACAGGAATGAATATTTTCGGAAAAACGACCCAGTCGTATAACAGTGAGCGGGTGATTTTTAATCAGAAGTTCATTGCTCCCCGGGACTATTTTTGGCCGATTGGAAATTTTGATACAAGAAGAAACTTAAAGCTGGTTGAAAACCCAGGATGGTAAAACAGCTAAAATAAAAAAACTATGAACTTAAGTAAACGAATACCTTTTTTAGTTCTTATTGGAGGATTAATCCTTGCGATATCCTGTAAGGAAGATCTTGGTTTTAAGGAGCCGATAGATACTGATACAACAAGTCCTGACCCCGTGTCAAACATCGTTGTGGAAAGCTTGCCGGGAAAAGTAAAATTGACATATAAGCTTCCCGCAAATACCGGACTGTCGTATGTGCAGGCCGTATACAAAATTACGAATGGTCGAACTTTAGAAGCGCAGTCCTCCACCTATAATAATTCAATTGTATTGGAAGGCTTTGCCGATACTCTTGAACATGAGGTAACTCTGTATACCTACAAGAAAAGTGCAGCGCAGTCTGCACCTGTGACCGTAAAAGTAAAAGCTTTAGAAGCGCCGCTTTGGAAAGTTTTTAAAAGTTTAGATATAAATAATTCTTTTGGTGGTTATTTTCTGAAAGCTGAAAATGACACAAAAGCTCCGATTTCTATAATTGTTTTAAAGCCTAATATCTATAAGGAGTTTGAAGCAGATCATAACCGAAGTATCCATACAAGTATTGACCATATTGAAAACAGGCAACGAGGAATGGATACGATTGATTATAAATTCGGGTTTTATGTAAAAGATAGATGGGGTAATATCTCAGACACTCTTTATCAAACAATTAAACCGCTTTTTGAGAAGCAGTTAGATCCAAACTTATTTCGGACTTTTCCACTGCCGGGAGATGCTCCACAGGTAACGAATGGTGCACGATTGGAATATGCATGGGATAACAGGTTGGGTTGGCCGTATACTAGTTTTACCCATCAGGTGAATGGTGGTACAGACCCTCATATGATTACTTTCGATACAGGAGTATTAGCTAAACTAAGTCGTATCTGGATCAGGCCTTACCCTGAAGGGGCCCGATGGTATTTCTTAACTACCATGAGGAAGTTCGAGATATATGGGTCTGAAAGCCCCTCTCTTACAGGTGCTTTAAGCCCTAGCTGGGTTTTATTGGGTAGCTACGAAGTTGTTAAACCTTCTGGCTTACCTCTGGGTACTGATAATGCTGAGGATGCCGCTACAGCGTCTGCGGGATTTAGCTGGGACGTAGATCCGAATGCACCTAAAGTTCGGTACATAAGAATAAGGTGCCTGGAAAATTTTGCGGGCGGAACGGCTCAAAGCATCAATGAAATTAAAGTTTACGGAGGTAATTAAATAAACCTAATCTTCACCAGGTTGAACTTCAAAAAGTTCAACCTGGTGAAAAAGAGCAAAAAGATTATGAATAGATTATTTGTAAAAAAAATTAAAATAGGTATTGCAGCATTTTGCTGTTCAGCTGCTCTGGTCTCCTGTTCAAAGTGGGATGACTTTAAAAAATATACAGAAGGCGGAGAAATAGTGTATACCGGCAAGATGGATTCAGTAGTGGTTTTTGGAGGTAAAAAGCGGGTAAGATTAATTGGGAAGATAAAGGGGGATCCAAAGATAGTTAAGGCTAGAATCTATTGGAATGACTTACGGGATTCTGTAACGTTTGATATAGCCCCCTCAGGATCGGTCCGGGTATTTGATCAAATTTTTGCAGTTGACGAGGGTACAAAAAGTTTTACGGTTTTTACGTATGATGCTGCAGGAAATGCATCTGTATCTGTAAGTAGTATTGGAACCGTATATGGCGATTTATACCAACGTTCTCTCAGCAATAGAGATATAGCGGATGCTGTATATAAGACTGATGGTTCGCTATTGATTCGCTGGGCCGATGTGAATTCAAATTCTGGCATTGTGAAAATGCAAATTAAGTATATGGATAAACTAAGCAACATGCATGATACCTTGGTTACCTCTTTTCCAACTGGTTTAGGCGGTGCCTTGTTAGAGAGTTCACTTCCCAATTATAAAGCAGGAAGTAGTTTTAGTTATCGCACTGCGTATCTTCCTAACCCCACAGCTATTGATACCTTTTATGTCGATTATAAGACTCATAAGGCCATTGATGTTACCAGTCTTTATTTAACCAACACCGGTCCTTTTACCAGAGCACCCAATTCTGGCACCGGGCGATTCGGAAATCTTGGTGCACCTTGGATTACAAGCGCGAATATTAAAAACCATGGAGGTGTTGGAGGATTTGCCACAGACAACGGAGGATCCATAGTTATGGAAATGGGTTGGGGTGGAACTGCAAGTTTTACAAACGGAAAAATTTATCAAGCTGTCACACTTCCAGCGGGAAATTATATGTTTCAAGTTGTGAACTATAATGAAACGGTAGATCCTGTTTATATTCTGGCGGCCGCAGGTACAGGTCTTCCTGATATAAGTAATATTTCAAGTGCCTTAGGTTTCACTACCTTTACACCTAATTTACGTGCAGATGAAACAATCAAATTTCAGTTTACCTTAACCCAGCCTCAAAATGTTTCATTAGGCTTTTTGGCCACCATGGTAACAGGTAACCAGTATTGGAGAGTTACTTCTGTTAAGCTTTATACAAATTAAAATATACATACCACACTTGAAGTAAGCCCGCTTGATTTAGCAGGCGTACTTCAAGTGTTATAAATGAAATCTTAGTCAAATTGCAAAATAAATAAGATCCTGAACAGACCCTAATTTGCTAATCTAACGGCGACCTATCACTATGAAAAAAAAGCTGTTTGCTTTATATTGCTGTGTTTTAATCTTTTCTATTAATGTTCATGCTCAAAATTCTAGCGGTATCAGTTTGATAAAGAATTCATTAGATACAATAAAACAAAAGCTTCCTATTGAAAAGATCTATCTGCATACCGATCGGCCTTATTATTCGACGAATGATACCCTTTGGTTTAAAGCATATTTGTTCGAAGGGCCCTTTTTAAGCGGTTCATCAAAAAGCGGTATTCTTTACGCGGAGTTGTCGGATGCTACTAACCAGGTAATAAAACGCTTTAAATTTCCTGTTTCAGAAGGGATGAGTTGGGGGAATATCACGCTTAATGAAGCAGATTTTAAAGGCGGAA
>CAMPKC010000111.1 GCA_946887045.1 uncultured Sphingobacteriaceae bacterium
CGCTCAGTCTGGCGTTGAGATAATCTGCTTCTTCGCGACCAGGCTAAAGCGATGCCGATCCCTAAATTAGGATGCAGTCGGGCAAATAGCCACTGACAAAGGCTGCTTCTGAAGAATTTCTTTAAGATCTTATATTTTGAGTCACCCGGGCCTAAACCGTCGCCATGGTGCAAATAAATCTTTTTACCGTATCGTTCTATTATCAGTTCATCGGATATAATCTTCACCCCCAGTTCCTCTGTCAGGTAACCAAACATCCACATATCATGGTTCCCTTTGAACATCGTTATTTTAATTCCCAGATCGGATAACTCAGCAAGTTTGCCTAAAAAGCGGATAAATCCTCGTGGAATTGCCCGCTTATATTCAAACCAGAAGTCAAAGACATCGCCAACCAACATCAGCTCTGCTGCATCGTTTTTAATAGAGTCTAACCAGCGAACAATAGTCGCTTCACGTTGCCGGCTCAGCTCATAATCAGAAACGCCAAGATGAAAATCAGAAGCAAAGTAAATTTTATCGCGTGTGGGCATGAGTGTAAAAGTACACAAGCTTCAGGGAATTTTGTAATTTGTAGCACTCGTCAACGTTTTTAAATGTACTTTGAAGGAAGATTAATTTTATGAAATTACTTTATATCCTCATACTTTTACCCGCTTTTGTCTTTACCGCAACAGCTCAAACCACTAATAAGAAAATGAATTATCCTGTTTCTAAAAAGGACAAAACTGTAGATACATACTTCGGTACAAAAATTGAAGACCCTTACCGATGGTTAGAAGATGACCTTGCCGAGGATACGAAAGCATGGGTGACAGAACAGAATAAAGTTACGCAAGCCTATTTATCACAAATTCCTTACCGGGATAAGATTAAACAAGAGCTTGAAAAACTCTGGAACTACGAGAAATACAGTGCCCCTTTTAAAGAAGGCGAATACATTTATTTTTATAAGAATGATGGCCTTCAAAATCAGGCTGTACTTTACCGCCAAAAGGAGGGTCAGGAGCCCGAAGTATTTTTAGACCCGAATGAATTTTCGAAAGACGGAACCACTTCTCTGGCCGGAATAGAATTTACCAAAGATGGAAGTTTGGCAGCTTACCAACTTTCTGAAAGCGGATCGGACTGGAGAAAGGTGATCGTTCTGAAAACCTCTGACAAGAGTGTTGTAGGTGATACCTTAATCGACGTGAAATTCTCAGGCCTAGCCTGGAAAGGTAACGAAGGATTTTATTACAGCAGCTATGATAAGCCCAAAGCAGGCAGTCAGCTTTCGGGCCTGACCCAATATCATAAATTATATTTTCATAAGCTAGGCACCTCGCAGAGCGATGATAAGCTTGTTTTTGGCGGAGAAGCTATGCCACGCCGGTATATCGGAGCCTCATTGACAGAGGATGAAAAATATCTATCTATAACCGCTGCTAATTCTACTACCGGAAACGAATTGTATATCCAGGATCTAAGTACAAACGGGCCGATCGTTACGATTGTGGATAATTTCGATTCGGAAAGTTACGTGATCGATAATGAAGGTACCAAGCTGTTTATTTTTACCAATCTCAATGCACCTAATAACAAGATTGTAACTGTTGAAGCATCTAACGCAGCGCCCGAAAACTGGAAAGATTTAATTAAAGAAACTGAGAATGTATTAAATGTAAGCACCGGTGGCGGAAAGATTTTTGCAAATTATCTCAAAGATGCCACTTCATTGGTTAAGCAGTACAATATGAAGGGGGCAGTCGAACGAACGATCTCGCTCCCGGGAGTTGGTACAGCATCAGGTTTTGGAAGCAAAAAAGAAGAGAAGGAATTGTATTACAGCTTTACTTCCTATGTGTATCCGGTTACGATCTTTAAATATAATATCGCCTCGGGGAACTCTGAGTTATATAAAAAGTCTGGTGTTCAGTTTGATCCCTCTCAATTTGAATCAAAACAAGTGTTTTACTCCTCAAAGGATGGAACTAAAATCCCGATGATAATAACCCACAAGAAGGGCATAACATTGGATGGTAAAAATCCAACACTTTTGTATGGTTATGGGGGATTCAGTGTGAGTCTGACGCCTGCTTTCAGTACTTCCAATATTATTTTCCTCCAACAGGGAGGAATATATGCAGTTCCGAATCTGCGGGGCGGTGGCGAATACGGTGAGAAATGGCATATTGCCGGAACGAAGATGCAGAAACAAAATGTATTTGATGATTTCGTCGCGGCAGCGGAATACCTGATCAGCAATAAATATACTTCGAACAAGTTTCTGGCAATTGCGGGCGGTTCAAACGGCGGCCTTTTAGTTGGTGCTGCTATGACCCAGCGTCCGGATTTATTTAAGGTGGCTTTACCTGCGGTGGGCGTGCTGGATATGCTTCGCTATAATAAATTTACCGCCGGAGCTGGATGGGCATACGATTACGGTACTGCTGAGGACTCAAAAGAAATGTTCGAATATCTTTTGAAATATTCTCCTGTGCACGCATTAAACCCCGGGGCTAGCTATCCAGCTACTATGATCACCACAGCCGATCATGATGACAGGGTGGTGCCGGCGCACTCGTTTAAATTTGCCGCCCGTCTTCAGGAAACACATAAAGGTGATAACCCGGTTTTGATCAGAATTGATACGAAAGCCGGCCACGGAGCTGGAAAGTCAACTTCTCAAATTATTGCAGAACAAGCTGATAAATGGGCGTTTTTGTTTTACAATATGGGAGTTAAAGATGTGCAGATGAAATAATTTGCAGATGTGCTAATGAGATGAATGTGCAGATTGAAGGATGTGCAGATGTGCAAATGAAAATAGGGGCCTGACCATTAAACGATAAATGAATCCGTACGAACAGAAAAGACGCTGGAAATTCCTTTTGCTTGCCTTTGCAATAATTATTGCCGGCACTTCTTTATGGTACAGCAATTATTTGGTTAAAAATATCGCTGTTGCTGAACGCACCCGGGCTGAGGTTTGGGCATTGAGCAATAAGAAGATTATTGAAATCGCAGACATCAATGACGACTATATCACCTTTATATATTCTATCCGCGACAGCCTAGAGGTGCCTGCCATTGTTACTAATGAGAAAGATACCATTTTATATTACCGCGGATTAGACACAAGTAAAACGTATTTCGATATAGATACTACCAAAATATACGATCCGGTATATTTTAAAAACCAGCTAAAAGAGATGAAGGCGCAGCATACTCCGATAGAGCTGATGCTGGATAATGGAGAAAAATGGTTCGTCTATTATAAAGATTCGCAGTTGTTAATGCAGTTGCGGGTTTTTCCGTCCATACAATTAAGCGTCATAGGGATATTTCTTTTGATTGCGTACATGGTTTTCAGCTCTTCGCGCCGATCAGAGCAAAACCTTGTTTGGGTCGGTATGGCTAAAGAAACTGCTCATCAGTTGGGAACACCCATATCTGCGTTAATGGCCTGGATAGAATTGATTAAAGCCAAGTTTAATGCGGAAAACGATCCATTGGTTCTGGAAATGGAAAATGATGTGAAGCGACTGGAAATGGTAGCCGACAGATTTTCTAAAATCGGATCGAAACCCGTTTTAGAAAGCCATAATGTTTACCAGGTGGTTGAGGAATATGTGAATTATTTTAAAAAGCGAGCCAGTGATAAAATAACTTTTTCCGTCACAGGTGATGACAGCGTTGAAGCATTAATGAATATACCCTTGTTTGATTGGGTGCTTGAAAATTTATTAAAGAATTCGGCAAATGCTATCCAGGGAACGGGGAAAATAGAAGTATGTGTTACAGAGAATCTCGCCAAAGAGCAGGTTTTTATTGATATCATCGATAGCGGAAAAGGAATTCCGAGACTGAAATTTGAAACTATCTTTCAGCCAGGATACACTACCCGGAAAAGAGGCTGGGGTTTAGGCCTTTCTCTCAGCAAGCGAATAATTGATAATTATCACAGGGGACAGATTTTTGTAAAGGATTCGGAACCGGGAAAAGAAACCATCATCCGGATAATTTTAAAAAGCAGCAATAACTATGAAGAGACCACAACCGGAAGAGTATAACTCATTTTATCAGAGATATATCGATACTGTTGGCGATGATGTTCTCTCGGAGGCGTCGGCTCAATTGAAAAGTTTCCCTCAATATTTAAGAGCTATCTCTCCTGAGAAAATAGACTTTGCCTATGCAGAGGGAAAATGGACAATTAAAGAGTTGCTGGGACACGTAACAGATACGGAACGGATAATGGCCTATCGGCTGCTGAGGTTTGCCAGAAATGATTCTAC
>CAMPKC010000112.1 GCA_946887045.1 uncultured Sphingobacteriaceae bacterium
TCTATATTCTGTTGCTATTATTTTGTAGTCATTTTTTAATTTCTTAGGCGTTTTAAGATATCCATGTTGCGCTAAGAATTTTTGCCAATAGTAATAGGTTTGAATAATGGGATCTGCCAATTCATCTTTACTTTGATCAAAGATATTATGACCGGCTCCTTTAAAAACATAAAATTTACTATCACTTTTTGATTGCTTTACAGCTTCAGCAAATTTTAAAGCTGTGTTTACTGAGATTAATGGATCCTTATCTCCTAAAAGGATACATGTTGGTGGCAAATTGTTATTCATATTGTGTATTGGAGAGAATTCTTTCCAATAGGCTTTTACACGGTTGTAACCAAAACCGTCAGGCCCATTGTCAATTACGGGCGAAACCAATAATAAAAGATGCGGTTTGCAACTAATACTTAAATCATCATTAGTAGCATTAAATCCAGGGATGGTTGCCGTTGCTGCAGCAAGATGCCCCCCTGCCGAACTACCAGAAAAAGCAATTCGATTGGTATCAATATTAAATTCGGTCGATTTTTCGCGAATCCACCTCATGGCTGATTTCACATCTTCCAAACATTTATAAGGCTTATCGGTAGATAAACGGTACTCTATAGTAAATGCAATAGTACCTTGTTCTGCTAGATACCTGCACCATTTCATAGAACCTTTAGTGTTGCCTCCATTCCAGCTGCCTCCGTGTGCAAATATCACACAAGATTGCTTTTTAGACTTTTTTTCAGGAAAAAAGCCATATACTTTCAAATCTCTTCCCTCCTCTGTTTTGTAAATAAATGATTGTGCAATTTTCATTTCTGTTCCGAAAGATTGCTTGATTATGTTCTCAAAACTATTTAGGCCTTTTTTGCTTTTTTTAAGTACAACTTCGCTTTCGTTAAAAATTGAAGAATTACTAGATTCATCTTTACTTGTTTTGATAATTGTCTGTGCGTTAAGTAAAAATGTGCAAAATATCAAATTTGCAAATACGATAATTTTTTTTTGGTACATCTTATATTTGTATGTTGTCAATTAATTTCGAGTTTATTCACATGCTTAACATCATTCAAAATGTTTCCATTTTATCACTTTAGCGCCCATGTTGTTACGTTTTACTTAACATAGGAAATAGTGATAACGTCCCTTAAAAATTAAGTTTAATCAATGTTTACTCATCCAAATTACTGGACTACACCAATAACACTCTCTTTTGACTTAACAACTTTTCCATTCTTTTTTACTGCGCTTACAGAAAAATTAAATGTACTTTCTCCTGCTTTTATGGGTACTGAAAATTCATAAGGATAGTCTGTATCTACTAGAGTTCCGCGTGTATTTTCTGTTTGCCATGTAAGCGTTATTTTTTCTAATGTCTTTGACTCTGCTGTTGAATATATGTATGCCTGCCATGCTCCGGGCTGTACTTGGATAGAGGTAGCCCTTACCTGAGTACTGTCTTCACAGTTTACCTGTACATAATAAGGTGCTTTAGCATCTTTAGGTTTTGAGTGTTTTTTATGAGTGGCTACTTCTATATCCAAACCGCTAAGCTCTAAAACTGTGAATCCTCTAGGAGCCATTTCTATTTTTCCAACATTATTTATTAGCGATAACCCAGAATTGTTGTTAGTTAAATTTTTTGCTACATTCAAATAGTTTTTTTCTTTTGAAATTTTATTAGAATTAAATTTTACACTTACATTCTGCTTTTCCTGTGACTCATTCATCATAATCAAATAAAACTTATCTCTTGTATGCGCAGTAAGATAATTGATCTGAGGATTATCAATATTTACTAAGTTTTTATCAAACCAGAGCCAAACATCTGCTTGTCCGAATATTTCACCTGGCGCATGGCCATAAACAGAATTGTCGAAATAAGCATAACCAAATTGTCGCAACCCAGGGAAACTAACTTTTCCTTTTGACGCCAGTTTTGCTTCACTTACCAAATAATCAATCGTCCACGACAGATGCACAGGTAAATGGTGGTAATAGAGAAATCCCACGTCAGGTCCCTCATAAGGATAACGAGGATTTTGATACAAATCAGTAAAGGTTGTATAATAATATCCTGCATAGTTGCTCATACGTCCTAATGCTGCATTTCTCGCATAGGTCTCAAATTGTTTATCTCCAGTATAGTGGGAGAGACGAAGGAATCCACCAGTCCAGTTAGCTTGAGTAATCAAACGTCCACCGTTTTCTTTATAGGTGTAGGTTGATGGCTGTTCAAAACCTAAACCAACATTGGAAACCAACCATGCAGGGACTTTTTTCTCTTTCACATCACCCTCTTTACGGGGAAAACCGAGACGGAACTCTTCTTCACCTCTATGAAGCCATCGGTCCATTTTATCACCATGGATATAGCCATTTGAGTGTATGGTTATCATTTCGTCTTTGGGCATAGGCTGAGTCCATATCCCTGTCATTACCACGTGTGCTGCTTTTGCGGCAGCATCTAAGAAACGCTTTTTTCCAGTCTGTTCATAAATAGCTAATAAACCTTCCCAGTCGGCGGTGTAAGCCATTAAAAAAAACTCATTAAGGCTTATCCATTCTTCCGGAGCATTCTTTATAACTTCTTCGATGTATCTATCAGCCTTTACAATGACGCTGTCTAGTGCAGTTTTATCACCGGTATAAATGTATTTTCCCATTAAGTCATCAAAAGGCTGTACGTGTGGTATAAAATTCTGTTGACCACGAGTTGCTTTTATCTCATTTCCAGGGAAAGCAATATCTTTAAATATAGGTGTTCGATTATTCATCATTTCCGAGATTCCTGCATAAACAGTGGCCCCAAATATATCAACTGGACCTTTCATATGTCCAGAGGCATACCCTCCCGTATTTTCCGGTTCTGGAGAGAAGTGTGGATTATCTCGAGATAAAACATATTCTAAAGTGGGTAATGTTCTTTTTTTATAGAGAGAAGTATCTCCAGTCAATCTATATAAAGAAGCAATTGTAAGTGGAGATGATTGAGTAGATCCATTTTTAGATTCAATCTGGTAATTTGCTTTTGCTCTATTCCACCAACCACCATAATCATCATCCATATATAAGTCAATCATATTATAAACTGCTTTTGTCATAGAAACTTGTCCATTCTTTCGGTAGTCATACAATCCGAATACATTATCAGCAATATCGCGATAGGCAGAATACCAGTCACCACTTTCGACAAAAACACGGAATGAAAATTTAACAGTTTCACCCGCTTTAATTTGAGATGCTTTGGTTCCCAACAGAGGACCATAAATAGAAGGCTGAACTTCCCCTTTAGCATTTTTAATGTGTAAACCGTATTGAGACTTAATAGGAACTGGGAATTCATAAGGGACCTGCGCCGGATCACCCGAGACACCCCAAGAGAACTTATTAGTTCCAACAGTTGTTTGTAGCATAGATACGGGAGTAGGAGCCGCTGCTTGTAACTGCGTATAGTTTTCTTTAGGAAACCGTTTGCGCTGAACCAGCATGGGCATCAAAAGTTCATCTACATCTTCAAAAGGTTTACTTATAAACAAAAAATAACCTAATGAATATTGAGCCTGCTTTATCGCAGTAAATTGCATTTCAACTTTTGCAGATTTGCTTTGTGAAGAAAGTTCCCAGATAGCCCTTAATGTCCCAGTCTTCAGTGGGTAAAACTCTAATACTACTTTATTTTTACTATCTTGTTTTACATTTTTTATTATCCCCTCATAACCTTTACCTGCATTCCAAATCACTTTAGTATTGCCATCTCTATCTTTTTCTTGAGCCTCCTGTGTGGCTTTCCATTTGGGGTGCATTATATTGTAAAGACCCATTTCCAAAGAAGTATCGGCAGTTAGTATCTGATAAGACTCGGCAGAAGGATCGATAAGGGTTTTATACCAACCGGAACTTGTTTTCACTTCGAAAACAGGCGCAATACTGCTTTTTTTATTTCGAATGCAAGACACAAATGAGATTCTAAGATGCTCGTTTTCTACCCTCGCAAGTATCTTTGAAGATTGTTTACTTATTTGAGATATGGATACTGGATTTTGAGCATAGCTCTTAGCTACTACAATTATACCTGCTACAAATCCTAATAGAACTAATTTTATTCTCATGTGTAAATACTTTTGTTATGATTTATTTGGATACTTTTTTTTGTTTAAAAATCTATTGTAAACAGCACTATAACAGTAT
>CAMPKC010000113.1 GCA_946887045.1 uncultured Sphingobacteriaceae bacterium
CACGACAAATTTCTATACTATCAAGCAAAGTAACTTTAGCGCCGTATGCCTCCATTGTCAAGGTTCGTTCGCGGGTCGAACTTGAGGGCATAACCAATTCTATTTCCAAATCGAACAGGCGGGCAATCATTGCCAATGCAATCCCCGTATTACCACTGGTGGCCTCAACCAATTTGGTTCCCGCTTTAATGTCCCCACGCTCCAGCGCACTTTGAATCATGTTAAGGGCAGGTCGATCTTTAACACTTCCTGCTGGATTGTTACCTTCTAATTTGGCAAAGATCTTAACATTTGGGTTGGGATTTAGTCGCTGCAATTCAACTAAGGGGGTATTTCCTACAAAATCAATTAAACTGGCCATTAACTATTCACCTGCCTTTCTACCACTTTTGATTTTGATTCGTGATAAACGGTTGAGTACGGAGCAACACTTTTTGTTAACCACACGTTTCCGCCAATAACACTATTATGACCAATAACAGTTTCGCCTCCCAGAATAGTAGCGCCCGAGTAAATCACCACATTATCTTCCACCGTTGGATGACGCTTGAAGGATGCCATACTTTTATCTACACTTAAGGCCCCTAAAGTAACTCCCTGATAAAATTTTACGTGATTGCCAATCTTTGCAGTCTCGCCGATTACAATTCCTGTTCCGTGATCAATATACAGGTACTCCCCTACTTCCGCTCCCGGGTGTATGTCGATACCTGTTTTAGAATGGGCATGTTCCGTTAAAATCCTGGGAATTAAAGGGATATCAAGCTTTAACAGGGCATGGGCCAATCTGTAAAAAGATATGGCAAAAAATCCCGGATAGGCCCTGATAATTTCGAACTCACTTTTAGCAGCTGGATCACCAGCTAAAATCGCCTGAATATCGGTATTAAGCAAGGCGTATAGTTGCGGCAGTTCGTCGAAAAAAATTTTAGCCTTTTCTTCGTTATTACAATTCTGACAGGCTTTCGTCGCGTTCATAATCTTACAAAGCTCTGATTGCAGCTGTAAAAGCTCGTTCTCAATCTCCTGTAAAGACGAAAATATCTGCTTGGATTGTTCGGGATATAAAATCCTGATAAGCTTTGTCGCCCAGCCAGCGATCTCCTTATTAGAAGGAACTGCTTCAATATGCTGATGCTTATCAAAAATATGCTGAAAAAATTCTTTATTCATTGAAAAAAGACGAATTAATTATTGCAACCAAAGATTTTGCTAATATAAGATTAACACTTTACTAAATCTACTTCTCGGACTTTAGCTGCGTAAATGTGTTATTAAGATGAAAAAATATTAGACTAAGATTAAGGGAGCATCCTCAGTCTCACCCAAAATCTAAATATTCACAAACTAAAAAGCCCGGATTAAATAATCCAGGCATTTTGATACGCTAGTATTTTATATTAAATTTTAATACGGCGGATTTTCTGTTTGAACAGAATTAGCTTGATTTTGATTTGAAGTACTTTGATTGAATTGACCTTTTAACTGATCGGTATATTGTTTGGCTTTATCCATCCACTCTGGCGCCTTATCAGATAAATCGTCAATCAAAGATCTTCCATCTTCTCTCTTTTTAGTTGCGTAATTTACGCCTGCGGCTACCGCAGCGCCGAATACCAAATATTTTAATAGGCTCATAATTATATGTTTTTCTTTGTGATTGAATAAAAGCAATTACTGTTCCAATATTGCATTATTTGCATTGAGAAACTATCTTATCTTTTTTAATTTGCCTTTATGAAAAGCTCTATTGAACAGACTGCAGAATTTGTTAAAGATTCTTTAAAAAACGCCGAGGGCGGGCACGACTGGTGGCATATTTACAGAGTGTGGCAATCAGCAAAAACGATCGCCACAAAGGAAAACGTAAACATGGAAGTAGTAGAACTTGCCGCTCTTCTGCATGATATCGCCGATTCGAAATTTCATAATGGAGATGAAGAAATCGGCCCTCAAAAAGCCGCGGACTTTCTATTGAGTATTTCAGTTGACCTGGAAACAGTCCATCATGTTCAGGAAATAATCCGAAATATTTCATATAAGACAAGTTTTGAGGGAGCAACATTTACATCCCTGGAACTCGAAGTTGTGCAGGATGCAGATCGCCTGGATGCGATCGGCGCCATGGGTATTGCTCGTGCGTTCAGCTACGGAGGATTCAAACAAAGGGAATTTTATAATCCGGATATCCCGGCAAAATTAAATACGAGTAAAGAGGAGTATAAAAACAGCAATGCTCCGACGATCAACCATTTTTATGAAAAACTTTTGCTGCTAAAAGACAAAATGAACACCCAAACCGGAAGGGAGCTTGCAATGCAAAGGCATTTATTTATGGAAGCATTTTTAGAGCAATTCTATGCTGAGTGGAATGGCAACTAAACCATTTTCTGCAAAATAAGTCCTTCTTTTTCCCTCGCCGGATAAAAAATTTAAGATCTTAATCTACCCTGCTGACATAGGGCTGTCAAAAATCCTTCTTTCTTTGAATTTCTGTAACAGGCAGAAGACAGACATCGTCTTAGGAAAGAAATTTAAATTAATTTAAAATGTTTTCTTCGGTGATTCGTCTTCTGAATAAAACAAGGATATTTTGCTTAGCATAGTAATGCCCGAAGAGAGAAACAAGCACCTTCTGAAGTCGATCAAAGAATACAGTAAAGGCTTGTTGGGATTTATCCGGAAACGGGTGAAAAATGATGCTGATGCCGAAGATATTCTGCAAGATGTGTGGTATCAGTTGAGTTCGGTTATTAATTCTGAACCAATTGAGCAAACGGGAGCGTGGCTTTACAGAGTTGCGCGAAATAAAATTATCGATAAGCACAAGAAGAAAACAGAAGTACGTCTTGACGATAGTTTTACAGACGAAGATGACAACCTGGATCTGAAAGCTTTCCTGCTGATAGAAGATAAAACACCCGAAAGCGAATTTTTACGCAATATGTTTTGGGAACAACTATTTCTGGCCCTCGACGAGTTACCTGCCGAACAAAAGGAAGTTTTCATTTTACATGAGATGGATGATATTCCCTTTCAGGAGATTGCCGACCGCACCGGCCAAAACGTAAGTACCCTGGTTTCAAGAAAACGGTATGCAGTGCTTCACTTGCGTAAACGCTTGCAACAATTGTATAAAGAAATTACACAGAATTAACTCAATAGCATGAAAAAGATATTTTATAAAGGACGATTTGTATTTATTCCTGTAGCGATCGCAGCCTTCCTTTCGTTAATAAGCTTAGTTGTAATGACGTTATGGAATAACTTGTTACCAGAAATAATGAATGTAAGTACGATAACATTCTGGCAGGCCATGGGCATTTTTATTTTATCCAAAATTCTGTTTGGGTTTGGAAAGGGAGGAAAAATGGGCCCTGGATGGATGAAACACAAATGTGAGAATCTGACGCCTGAAGAACGCGAGAAATTCAGATCTGAAATGAAGGAACGGATGTGTGGCTGGAACCGAAACTATAAAGAGGATAACAGACCCGATAAACAAACATTAGATAGCTAAACTCATGATTTTAAGAAGTGGATTTATGAACATATTGGTATTTAAAACGAGTATCACCGCACATGAACAGATAATGGAGGTAAGTCCTTTACTCAATGCTGTGCCCACCATTAAACACTGGAATTTTGATTTGGATGACTGTGATAATATCCTGCGAATCGTATCCAACAACCTGGATCCGGAATCGATCGAGTCTCTTTTAGAGACCGCAGGATTTGACTGCAAGGAATTGGCTGATTAAATAAACGTCCTGTTAAACATTGAATTTTAAAGGAAATTCAATGTTTAACATCACAACCTTACTCTAATGGGATTTGTATACCCTAATAAAATAATATCTTAGCGGCTTAACCGCACCAGGATATTGATAATGAGAAAATACATTCTTTCGGCAGTCCTTCTGATTTCCATTCTTACAAGCACCTATTCGCAACAAACTAACGGCACATTTACCCTCGGCAATAAGGAGTTTCTTTTAAACGGAAAGCCTTTTATTATCCGGGCTGCAGAATTACATTATCCCCGCATTCCAAAGGAATACTGGGAGCACCGCATACAGTTAA
>CAMPKC010000114.1 GCA_946887045.1 uncultured Sphingobacteriaceae bacterium
GGTAGACAATGTATATGAAGTTTCTTATGATACGCCGGGTCATGGAAAAATTGTAGAGGCAACGGTTGTTCGATGCAGAAATGGCGTATCGGTGAATTACACAGATCCATATTTACGTCGTCGCGATCCTGACTGTATGGTAATTGCGGATAACAAGCCTACCGATAAACCGACTTTTAAAGATCGTTACGGGGCGGAATTTGAGGATTTACGAATTCAGTCTTTTCAATGGCTTTCTGAGCAGGATGAGTTGATCCTGGTACCTTTCATGGCAGGCGGCGATGATAATGGCTACCCGGCCCTTTTAGTAGCCCCGGGCAACGCTGGTTTTTTTGCCACCTGCCTGGCAGATCTGCAAGGGTTTATTCCCAGAAGCAAAATTCCTCAGGCATTTAAACCCCGTGCGATTATTTATGTGGCCCCGCCATTCCGGCATACACATTTTAACGGTAAGCAGGTAGTGGTTCATAATCGCCTCGACAAAATGCATGAAATGTTTGCATATAATCTTTATCCTGGTCCAAGCGCCAAAAAAGGCGTTTACGGGGTCTTGCTTAATATTGGAGAAGAAGAGGGTTGGACAACCCTGCATGCCTCCGCTGTTAAAGTTACAACACCCTACGAAAATGATTTTGTAATTATGCATGAAGGAGCGAGTGGGGGAGGTAAAAGTGAAATGACTTGTGCTTCGCACCGCGAACTTGACGGCAGATTGCTTTTAGGTACCAACATTAAAAGTAAAGAAAAATATTATCTGGAGATTAAGGAGGAGTCTGAATTGCAGCCGGTTACAGACGATATGGCTCTGGCTCTTCCGGCTTTGCAAAACGGAAGGAAATTGGTTGTTAAAGATGCTGAATACGGTTGGTTTTTAAGGATCAATCATATTACCCAATATGGAACCGATTCTGACATCGAACGTGCCACTATTCATCCCAAAGAACCTTTATTGTTTTTGAGTATTGATGGAAAACCAGAAGCGACATGCCTGATTTGGGAGCCGACGATGGATGCTCCGGGAAAACCTTGTCCAAATCCACGTGTTGTTTTACCTCGCAGACATGTGCAGAATACCATAGATGTGCCGGTTGAAATAGATATTCGGAGTTTTGGAATCAGGACCCCGCCTTGTACCCGCGAAAATCCAACCTACGGAATAATTGGAATATTTCATGTTTTGCCGCCAGCCCTGGCCTGGCTATGGAGGTTAGTAGCTCCACGCGGACACGGTAACCCAAGCGTGATTAGCACAGGGAAGGGGATGGTTAGTGAAGGGGTAGGATCATACTGGCCCTTTGCCACCGGATTAAGAGTGGATCAGGCAAATCTCCTTCTTGAACAAATTTTAAATACTCCGCTTACGCGATACATTCTCATTCCAAATCAGAATATCGGAGCTTACGAGGTTGGATTTAGTGGACAGTGGATTGCCCGGGAATATCTGTCACGTCGAGGTAATGTCAATTTCAAGAAAGAACCGCTGGCAGCGTCGAGGTGCGCTCTGTTGGGATATGCTCCCGAATCTTTAAAAATCGACGGACAAACAATTCCGAAACACTTTTTGCAGGTCGATCTTCAAAAAGATAATGGCCCGGAAGGATATGACGCTGGTGCCAGGATTTTAACCAGCTTCTTCAAAAAGGAACTGGAGCAGTATTTGGTTCCCGATCTTCATCCTTTAGGAAGAAAAATTATTGAAATTTGCCTTGCGGATGGAAGTATCGAGGATTACGTGGATCAGATTCAACCATTAGAAAGCGTTAAAATAGAAACTCCAGTTACCGAGAACATAATTCCCTCTAATGTGGATGTAAAGATGGCTTAGAGTAGTGTTAAAGCTTAAATTATAATACTCATTTTTCTTATTTTTGTGACCATATATAATTCCATGGTTCCAGAAACGAATGAAGTGCTGAAAGGTAAATATTGTAATTCTCTAACGGAATATTCCCGTTTTCAAACTCGCGAAGTGCAAATCGGCAATATCCCGGTAGGAGCTAACAATCCGATCCGTATTCAGAGTATGACAACTACAGATACCATGGATACCAAAGGGACGGTTGAACAAACTATCCGCATGGTTGAAGCGGGATGCGAGTATGTTCGGATCACTGCTCCAAGTATAAAGGAAGCAAACAATCTGGCAGAGATAAAAAAGGAATTGCGCTTTCGCGGATATGATGTGCCGCTGATTGCAGATATTCATTTTACTCCTAACGCAGCCGAAGTTGCGGCCCGGATCGTTGAAAAAGTTCGTGTAAATCCTGGAAATTATGCGGACAAAAAGCGTTTCGATCAACTGGAGTATACAAATTCAGAATATCAGGCAGAACTTGAACGGATTTATAAAAAATTCGCTCCCCTGGTAAAGGTCTGCAAAGAGTACGGCACAGCCATGCGTATTGGAACAAACCATGGTTCACTATCCGACAGGATAATGAGTTATTATGGCGATACTCCCCGCGGTATGGTTGAATCGGCCATGGAGTTTATGCGTATGTGCGAAGATTTGAATTACTATAATCTGGTAATATCAATGAAATCGAGTAATCCGCAGGTAATGGTTCAAGCCTACAGACTTTTGGTGGCGACTATGCAAAAAGAGGGAATGAATTATCCCTTGCATTTAGGAGTTACAGAAGCTGGTGATGGAGAAGATGGTCGGATAAAGTCATCTGTTGGTATCGGAACATTGTTAGAGGATGGCTTAGGAGATACAATCCGTGTTTCGTTAACCGAAGAGCCAGAGTTTGAGGCACCTGTAGCCATTGCCCTGGCAGAAAGGTATAAAATTCGTGCCTCTGCTCATGCGACACAGTCTCGAATCATCAACCCGCAACCCACAACACTATTCAATCCTTACGAATACCAGAAGCGTCGTTCTGCCGAATTAAATACATTTATCGGTGGTCATCAGGTGCCCCGCGTTATTGTTGATCTCTCAAAGCAAAACTTAAAAGACCCTGCGATATTGTCGGAGACAGGTTACCTATATTCAGCTCTATTGGATAAATATAATATGGGCGAACAGTCTGTCGATTTTGTTTACCTCGCCGATCAATTACCATCGTTCAGTATGCCAGGTAATTTGAAGCAGCTTTACAATTATTCAACATGGGAAACACTATCTGATAATCGCAACTGCCACCCTCTTTTTACCTTAGCTGAATATGTGAGTGCCGCGAAAAAAGATCGGTCACTCAACCTTGTTTCCATATCCGCTGCAGATACTAATACTGACTTGTTTAATACTCTGCAACCCGATAATACCTTAGTATTTGTACTCCAAACGGATGAATTGCATGGAATGGCTGATCAGCGCCAGTTTTTCTTTTTTCTTAACGAGATGGAAATCGATGTGCCTGTTATTATCAAGAGAAGTTATTCTGAAAACGATCAGGGGACAGCAAACACAAATAAGGAAGATGGAAAGGTTAGTTTAGAATCCAGATTTCAGCTCTATGCCGCGACAGATGTGGGCGCTCTTTTAGTTGACGGTTTTGGCGATGGCATTTGGTTGGATGCTCCTGAAATGGATACGAAAACAATCGTAAGCACGTCATTTGGAATTTTACAAGCCACCCGTTCAAGGATCTCAAAAACCGAGTATATTTCATGTCCAAGTTGCGGTCGTACATTGTTTGATTTACAAGAGACTACGCAATTGATCAGAAGCCGAACAAGTCACCTAAAGGGAGTGAAAATTGCCATTATGGGCTGTATTGTTAATGGTCCCGGCGAAATGGCCGATGCTGATTATGGTTACGTAGGCACAGGTCCTGGCAAGATTACCCTGTATCGTGGAAAGGAAGTGGTAAAAAAGAGTGTGAATACTGAATACGCTTTGGATGAGTTAATCAATATCATAAAAGAAGATGGTATTTGGATCGATGCAGCTGCTCAGGCAGACCTATAAGGCTTTTAAAATCTATAGGTCTTAAAATAGAAAAAGCTCTTATCTGATAAAAGATAAGAGCTTTTTTATATGTGTTAAGAGATGTTACTTGTTTTTTCGTGCGATCACTTTTTGCACAGCCTGAATAATATGTTCGCTATCGAGCCCGT
>CAMPKC010000115.1 GCA_946887045.1 uncultured Sphingobacteriaceae bacterium
TTACTAACTGTTGAACCTTCCTACACGGAATATTCAGAACACGAAAAGCTGAATAAAATTAATTTCAGGTGATAAAGTCAGGAGTAGAAGCGATTATAAACCCAATTGACTTAAAATACCCCCTTTGATCGATGATTTTGTCCCCCTCTTTTATTATTAAAGAGCTTCATATTTGGATAATTATTTAATTGTTATTGTGACAATTAAAATATGTTTTTATTGATAACTAATTATTTATCGCTAGTAGAATTCTTAATCTCTTTGCGATGAACCACATAATAAGATTCTTTGCTTTTAAACCCATGTGTTGCTATTTAGTGAGATGCGCATCAATGCGTTGAATTAAAGCATGGATTTACTTATTCAAAAAGACTAATAGATAATAGATGAATGTTTCCTGGGTGAAATTTCTATTGCAGAATCAAAAACTAACATTAATTAACCACTATTTAAAAAACCAAAATCAATTGAAGTATGAAGTTAAAACCGATTGTTTATTCTGAAGAGGAAATTTTAAGACGAAATAAAATTTTTTCATTTTTCTTTTAATCAACAAACGCAACAATTTTAATTCTCAATAATTATGAAGGAAAATTTATTATTATTTTTTAAAAGCTTCTCGGGCATTGTTCTGTTCACCCTGCTGGTGTTCATGGGGGAAACTAAGGCTCAGGAACAGGTTACTGTACAAGGAAGTGTGAAGGACGCCGTTGGAGGGATTCCTGGTGTATCGGTTAAAGTTTCGGGAACAACCAAAGGAGTCTCAACAGACCCTTTAGGACGATTCAAAATTGTGGCCGACAGAAAGGCGACGCTTGTTTTTTCATTAATAGGGATGATCACTAAGGAAATTAAGCTGAGTGATCATAAAATTTCTTCTGCGGGGGTAATTGAGTTGGATGTTACCTTAAAGTCAGATGACGTGAGCCTTGAGGAGGTTACAGTAACAGGCTTTGGCGGTAAGCAAAAGAAGGCAAGCTTAGTTAGTTCAATTACATCTGTTAACGTAGAAGATTTAAAACAACCTACATCTAATTTGACTAATGCTCTTGCTGGTAGAGTTGCGGGCTTAATTGCTTTTCAAACTAGCGGTGAGCCCGGTATTGGAACTGACAATTCACAATTCTTTATACGAGGTCTTTCCACTTTTGGGGCTGGTCGCGGTACCCCGCTGATTTTGATTGATGGAATTGAATCTGAGCAAAATGATTTAGCTCGTTTGCAACCCGATGATATCGCAGACTTCTCCGTTTTAAAGGATGCTGCAGCTGCTTCCATCTATGGAGCAAGAGGAGCAAATGGGGTGTTGTTAATCAATACGAAAATGGGTAAGGAAGGTCAAGCGAAATTTTCATTCCGGGCTCAGAACAGAACATCAACTAATACTCAGAATTTTCAGTTAGCAGATAACATAACCTATATGGAATTAGCTAATCGTGCTACTCTGGCCAGATCCGGGGCGGGAGGGGAGCCTTATCAAAAGAATAAGATTGATAATACAAGAGCAGGAGCTGATCCTT
Source organism: uncultured Sphingobacteriaceae bacterium (assembly GCA_946887045.1). The sequence continues at coordinate 1,521 of CAMPKC010000115.1, forward strand.
ATCTATACCCTAATAATGATTGGATGGAGAAATTGATTAAAGACTATACCAATAATCAATCCTATAATCTTAATGTTAGCGGAGGTTCTGCAAAAGCTCGTTATTATGTTGCTGGGACTTATGCCCAGGATAGGGGTATTCTAAAAGTGGAACCGATTAATAATTTTAACAGTAATATTAAATTCACTAATTATTCACTCCGAACGAATATCGACTTAAATTTTACAAAGACTTCAACATTCATTATAAGAATGTATGGCCAGTTCGACGATTACAAGGGGCCTATAGGCGGTGGCGCCAGAACGTTCACAAATGCCCTAACTGCAAATCCTGTGATGTTTCCTGCTGTTTATCCGCAGTCAATGCTCCCATACTTGGAGCATCCTTTATTCGGGGGAAACCGTTTTGTTGATAACACTTTCAATGAATCTAATACATTATATCTTAATCCTTACGCAGAATTGGTTCGAGGATATTCTGCGAGTAAGAATTATAATATACATCCTCAATTGGAGTGGAAACAGGACTTTAATTTCATTACAGAAGGCTTAACCGGACGGGCAATGGCTTATTTGAGAAGAACTGCGGGCTTCTCCGTTAGCCGATCATATAACCCTTTTTATTACGCACCTCTTGTAAACTCTACCGATTACTCATATAATCTGTATCCGCTTAATGATGGAAGTGCCACTTCTATTGGTACTGCGGGAACAGAGTATCTAAATTATATCCCTGGAATTAATCAACAGGAATCGAGAATTTGGGCCGAAACTTCCTTGAACTATAATCGTGTGTTTGCTAAGAAACATGCTGTAGGTGGAATGCTGGTATCTTATATCTCCGAATATCAGGAGCCACTAGGGGGATTTCTTGAAACCTTGCCCAAAAGAAATGCAGGGGTGTCAGGCAGGTTTTCTTATGGTTATGACGATCGTTATCTCTTTGAATTTAATTTCGGATATAACGGATCTGAACGCTTTGCTGCTAATAATCGCTTTGGCTTTTTCCCCTCAGGCGGTATAGGTTATCGCATTTCGAATGAACGTTTTTTTGAGCCTTTGAGTGATATCATTACCAATTTGAAGTTGAGAGCGACGTACGGTTATGTAGGTAATGATGCAATAGGAGATAGGAATGACCGCTTCTTTTATATGTCGAACGTAAGCTTAAATGATGGTGGATTCGGAGCGTCCTTTGGAAAGAATGAAGGTCAGGGTACATATTTCAGACCTGGGGTTTCTATTTCTCGCTATGCAAATAATGCCATTACATGGGAGTTGTCACGACAGATCAATATTGGCTTAGATTTAGGTATCGGTAAAGGCTTCAACTTTACTGTAGATGCTTTCAGACAGTACAGGTCAAACATACTTCAGCCTCAGACTTTTATTGACAATGCATCCGGTTTTATGGCAACTCCTTTTTCTAATTACGGAAAAGCAGAAAGCTCTGGAATTGATGGGCAAATGACTTTCAATCACAATTTCACGAAAGATATCTGGACTAACTTGCGTGGCACTTTTACTTTTGCCACCAGTAAAATTACCAAGATCGATGAGTTAACTTATCCGGACAATCTTTCCTATCTGTCCAGAAAAGGTGCGAATGTTTCTCAGGCCTGGGGATATATTGCTGAAAGATTATTTGTTGACGAAACAGAGGTTGCAAATAGCCCGGTACAATTCGGAGATACAGGATTATTGGCGGGCGATATAAAGTACAGGGATATTAATGGGGACGGAGTGATTAACACAGACGACCGGGTTCCTCTTGGTTATCCTCAGCAACCGGAGCTTATCTATGGCTTTGGTAACACTTTTGGTTACAAGAATTTCGATGTGAGTTTTTATTTTCAGGGCTCCGCAAGATCTTCATTCTTTATTAATCCGACGGCAATGCAACCTTATGTAAACCTTGGAAATGGCCAGCAATCTGGCTTGTTAAACGTAATTGCCCAAGATCATTGGAACGAAGAGAACAGGGATCCATATGCGTTCTGGCCTCGTTTAAGTACCTGGCGTGTAGGTTCAAACAATGAAACATCTACCTGGTGGATGCGTAATGGCAGTTTTCTTCGATTGAAGACTGCTGAAATGGGATATAATTTCAAGGATCTTAAAAAGGTCGGAATTAATAGTGCCAGAGTATATGTGAATGGCCAAAACTTATTTATGATCAGCAAATTTAAGATGTGGGATGCTGAAATGGGGGGTAATGGCTTAGGTTATCCGATACAATCTGTATATAATTTTGGTGTTCAATTAAATTTCTAGACTAAAAGAACAATTGAAATGATATTCAATCAAAAAACACGAAAAATGATACAAAATATTCCTTATCGTAATCTCTTTATGAAAATCAGAGTTCGATACATCGCTTTCTTTACCATTGCCCTGGTTACAAGCTTAACATCTTGTAAAAAATATCTGGATATCGT
>CAMPKC010000116.1 GCA_946887045.1 uncultured Sphingobacteriaceae bacterium
TTATTAAATAGGACTTTTTAAAAGTGACTTTTTGTCTTCTTTTTTGTAATCGCTATATTCGGTTCAGGGGCAAAAGGTATGGCTCAGGGATGTGACAAGTCCCGCTGAAAAGAAAAACCTAATAAGTCCCTGTTAATCGCTTAGCTTTATACGATTATTAGAAATACCATAGCGTGTGTATGCTTTGCCAATGCTTGTTGTATGGGCTGTCTATACTTGATGGTCTCTATAAGGTCTCTGTATGGTATAGGAATTTAATGGGAGAGTTTATCTGGAGGAGTCTAATGTATGAAAAAATTCAGTTTTTACCTGATCCCGATATGGTTACCTGTATCACCACCCGTAAGTTTTAACTTGTTTTCATAGCTGAGGAGTTATTTATTTTTTATTAAAACCAAAGCCAATGAGAAAATTATCTTTGCAGTTTATAAGATCAAACCATTCAACCGGCGATTTGTGCTGGCTGGAATCGTAAAAGGTTTTCATAAATACGCAATTTAGAAGGGTTCTATAGTTCATCATGGCAATACCTAAAGTGATTTATCAAACATTCAAATCGGACAAATTGCCGTTTTTAACCCGTTGGCATATAAAAAGATTTAGAAAAAATAACCCCGACTATTCTTACGAATTTTATGATGATGAAAGGGTTGATAAATTTTTCGAACAGGAATTTCCCGGAGATGTTTTAAGCGCCTATAGGAAATTGAATATTGGAGCCGCTAAAGCTGATATGTTTCGATACGCAGTACTGCTAAAAAGGGGCGGAGTTTATTTAGATATCGATAGTGGTATTAATGGGACATTAAATGCGTTCATTAAGCCAGATGATAAAGCTATTATCACCCACGAAGGGAATCCAGGGTTATTTGCGCAATGGGGATTGATTTATGAAGCGGGTCATCCATTTTTGCAAAGAACATTAGATCTGGTATTGGATAATATTTCGACTAACAGATTTCCAAATGATGTTCATGCCATGACTGGTCCAACGGTGTATACCAAGGCAATAAATGAGTGTTTAAAAGAAGATCCTTCCGTCAGTTATAGACTATTTGGCGTCGACTATCAGGGGCACTTTAAAATCAAGTACCGCTTTAATAAATTTTTTCTGTATCAAAAAGGCGATCATTGGAAAAAGAAACAACTAGTTACTCCTGTAATTAAAACGGATATACAATGAAAATAGCAGGATTTACTTTTATTCGGAATGCTGTAAAAAACGATTACCCGGTTGTAGAGGCAATTCTATCCATCCTGCCTATTTGTGATGAATTTATTGTAGCTCTTGGTAATTCGGAAGACGAGACTGAAAGTTTGATAAGAGGTATAGATTCGGATAAAATTAAAATTATCCATACTGTTTGGGATGAATCGTTGCGAGAGGGCGGTGCCGTATTCGCAACCGAAACTGACAAGGCTTTTGAGGCTATTTCGGCAGATGTTGATTGGGCTTTTTATATTCAGGGAGACGAATGTGTACATGAAAAGTATTTACCTGTCATACAAAAAGCGATGGCCGAAAACCTTGGTAACCCGGAGGTGGAAGCGCTTTTATTTAAGTATTTGCATTTTTATGGTTCGTACGATTATACTGCATCATCAAGGCGCTGGTACAGAAACGAGATAAGAGTTTTACGTCATAATAAGGAGGTTCGATCTTATAGAGATGCCCAGGGCTTCAGGAAAAATGGTAAAAAGTTAAAAGCGCGCCTGATCGATGCTTATATTTATCACTACGGCTGGGTTAAACCGCCGCTTAATCTGGGAAATAAAATAAGGAACTTCAACAGCTTTTATCTTGATAAAGAATGGGCCAAAAACGAAGTGCCGCTTGATTATGAGTTCGACTATGGGAATGCAGATAGATTGATCAAATTTACGGATTCCCACCCTCAGGTGATAAAAGGGAGAATACAGGCAATGAACTGGACATTTAAATTCGATCCTGAGAAACTGACCAACAGCATGAATTTGAGACGGCGTCTGCTTCAAAAGCTTGAAGACTGGACCGGCTGGAGATTGGGAGAGTATAAGAATTATAAGAAACTTTAGGGTTTTACGTTAACGAGTTTATTCATGATAAAAACATCTCTAATTATTTCCACGTATAATTGGCCTGAGGCGTTAGAATTATGCTTGAAAAGTATTTTAGGGATGATCATGTTGCCTACGGAAGTAATTATTGCCGACGATGGTTCCGACGATGCGACCAGACTATTAATCGACAAATTTGAAAAGCTGTTTCCCGTTCCGCTTATCCATATTTGGCAGCCTGATGAAGGATTTAGAAAAACTTTAATATTAAACAAGGCGGTTAAAGTTGCCCAGAGCGACTATATCATCCAAATTGATGGCGATGTGATTCTCGACAAGCATTTTGTTTATGACCATGTCGTAAATGCTGAAGCGGGGGTATTTATAAGAGGAACAAGAGCAATGCTTACCAAAGACAAAACAGAGCAAGTTCTTAAAACGAAAAGCACTAGTCTGTCGCCCTTTCACGGGGGTATAAAAAATAGGAATAATGCACTTCGAATTCCGTTATTCAAGTGGCTTGCTTCAAGGAAGGAAATGTCGTCTGAAAAAGTTCGGGGAAGTAATCTATCCTATTTTAAAAAAGATTTCATTCAGGTAAATGGCTATAACAACAATCTGACAGGGTGGGGGCATGAAGATGAAGAATTAGCCGCGCGATTTATAAATAGCGGCATAATGAAAAAGATATTAAAGCTCGCAGCGGTTCAATATCATTTGTTTCATTCAATCTCTGAAAAGGATAAAGAACCTGCACATGCTCAAGAGGTAGATAAGGTACTAACCCAAAAACTCACATTTTGCACGTATGGTTTTGATAGCTTAGATAATGACTAAATCGACTTCTGTATCTTTGATAGTTTCTACCTATAATTGGTGTGAGGCATTAAGTTTGTGTTTAGCGAGCATTAAGGAACAAATCGTTTTGCCCGATGAAGTAATCATTGCAGATGATGGGTCCCAAAAAGAGACAAGGCAGCTTATTGAAAAAATTGCCGTAACATTTCCAGTTCCTTTAATTCACATATGGCAACCTGATGACGGTTTTCAATTGTCCAAAATCAGAAACAAAGCAATAGCTAAATCTTCCAAAGATTATATCATTCAAATCGATGGTGATTTGATATTGCATCCCCAGTTTGTGTCAGATCATATAGAATTTAGCCTGCAAGATACTTTCGCGACAGGCAGCAGATTATTAATGGATGAAAATTTGTCGCAAAACGTACTTAAAGATCAGCGAATTAAAATCGGCATTTTTTCTAAGGGGATCTCTAATTTCATAAATGGGGTCAGATCAAGGGCTTTAAGAAGGCTTTTCGGAAACGGGTATAAAAGCGGGGATATTTATTATATGCGAGGCTGTAACATGGCGTTTTGGCGAAGTGATCTCATAAAAGTAAACGGCTACAACGAAGATTTTGTTGGATGGGGCAGGGAGGATAATGAAATTGCGATCAGACTGATTAATTCCGGCGTAAGAAAACGTTCAATAAAATTTGGCGCGATTGCTTTTCATATCTACCATAATGAATCAACACGGCATTCCCTGCAAGAGAATGAGGAAAAACTATTGCTTGCTATAGAAAGTAAAACCACTAATTGTTTAAAGGGAATAGATCAATATCTTAATTTTTCAGATGTCAGTCAATACAGATAATCAGGTTTTGCCAAAGATTTCCATCGTCATAGTTACATATAATGCTGTAGAAGTTTTACAAAGTTGCTTGAACAGCATATACAAGCAAAAGTATCCAAATATCGAGATTATTTTAATGGATGGTGCCAGTACCGATGGTACTGTGGATATTATTCGCGAAAATGAGAATAATATAGCTATTTGGAGAAGTGAAAAAGATGAGGGTATTTATGATGCAATGAATAAAGCCCTTAATTACATAAGCGGTGAATGG
>CAMPKC010000117.1 GCA_946887045.1 uncultured Sphingobacteriaceae bacterium
TGGTATCTGTCTTTAAAACAGGTAGTTGACCCACCAAACCACGTATTTCTTTCGTGGTAAAAATCCGTAGTTTTGTAGTAATTCTATTTAAAAGGGAAGGCATCATAAGTCATACTTTATTTACCTGTTAAAGTGTGCGGTTGCCAAGGGTGATTCTTAATTACTAAACATGATGATATGGCAAAGAGAGTTTTAGTGCTGGATGATGATATTGGAGTATTGGAAGCTATAGAGACAGCCCTTACTTACGACGGTTTTGTAGTTAAAACATTGGGCCGTACTTATAACATTTTTAAGGATATTCAAGATTTTAATCCTGATGTACTTATTGTTGATTTGATTCTCGACGGAAAAAATGGGGCCGAACTGTGCAAAGAAATCAAAAATAACCGCGAAACTCAACATCTTCCCGTAATCATTATATCGGCTTATAAAACCAGCATCGATTTATTGCGCAGGGTGGGCTGCGAACATTTTATCCCAAAACCTTTTGACCTTGCAGAATTATATCAGGGAATAGGCAAGGTTTTAAGAATGAATAAGCTTGCGGTAGATTAGCATAGACAAGGCAAGCTCTTGATTCATAACGAGGAATTAAAAAACATTTATCCTAAACCAGTGGAAATTCTATTAACGCCGCAAATCCTCGGAATGCTTATCGACCAGGGGTATACCTACGCCCTTGCCAGATCCGAGTTGTATACCGACGATGGTTTTGAAACAATCCGCTTAAGTCCGATGAAAGAGAAGCCCCAACTTCCTGAACTTCCAAACGGCTATCAGACTTTTTATAAGCTGACTCACGAGCCCTTGCAAATGCTCTCATCAGGTGAAAATACACGTTTATTGGTTGATATGGAACCGCAGATAGACCTATTTTCTACTGATTGTGACGACAGATACTTTAGGTATAGTGAAGCCTTCTTTGAGCAGGTTCTGGAAAGCATACAGGATTATGCCGTTTATACCACTACCCGTAATGGCGAGATAAATAGCTGGAATTCTGGTGCAGAGCATTTGTTTAACTATGCTAAACATGAGATTCTCGGATTAGGTTGCTCGATATTATTTACAGATGAAGATAAAAGCAATAAGCTTCCCCAGTTTTTATTAGAAACAGCTTTGCAAAATGGTAAAGTAATAACCGAGGAGTTTCATTGCTGCAAGGATGGCACGTTGTTTTGGGCAAAGAGCATCGTCTTTCCCCTGTTCGATGAACAGAATAGGCATCAGGGGTTCACTCATATTATTCATAACCTTGAAGAGAAAAAGAAATCTCAAAACAACGCCATTGAGGCGATGTCTCTTGCCAGTAATATTATCGAAACAAGTAAAGAGCCGGTAGTTATTTTAAATCAAAATCTCAGCATTAAGAAAGCTAATAAGAGCTTTTACGAGCTATTTCAATTGAATGAAGAAGAGTCTTCGGAGAAAAACTTCTATACCTTAACGCCGGGCTTAGATCAGAAGCACCTTGAGCACTTGTTTAATGAGATTCTGCCGCAGCAGCATGATTGTAAAAATTTTGAACTGCGATACATGTCACCTTCCGGGAAGTCAAGAATACTTGTTATTCATGCAAAACGTGCTATTTCGGCACCCGACAATTGTATCGTTAATATTCTTTCTATCGAGGATATAACGGATGAAAGAACTCTTCAGCAAGAAAAAGATGATTTTATAAGTATCGCAACGCACGAGTTAAAAACTCCTATAACTGTTATTAAAGCATCAGCACAGGTGCTTCAGCGGGTAAATATCGAAGGAGCCTCTCCAATGGTAAAAAAATACCTTCAAAAAATTGAAGAGCAAGCAGAAAAGTTAATTCAGTTAGCCGCCCTTTTACTTGATGTTTCGCACATTCGGTCTGATAAGCTGGCTCTGAATTTCGAGGAGTTCGATCTATCCGAACTGGTTGCTGAAACGGTTGAAGATTTTAGAATGCTTCAAAAAAAGCATGAGATCAAAATTGAGGAATTATGCGCCTGCACGGTAAACGCCGATAAGGTTAAGATAACCCAGGTGCTCACAAATCTTCTTTCAAATGCTATTAAATATTCGCCTGAAACGAACTCTATAATCGTTAGAGTTTTTCCTGATCTCATTTCTCAGACAGTGACCGTAAGTGTTCAGGATTTTGGAATAGGTATTCCCTTCGAAGAACAGAATAAAATTTTTAAGAGATTTTCAAGAACCAACCTGGTGGGCGAAAAAAATATTTCCGGAAGCGGACTTGGTCTTTATATCTCTGCGGAAATTGTTAGAAAGCATAAAGGTCAGATTTGGTTCGAAAGTGAACAAAATAAAGGTGCAAAGTTCTTTTTCAGTATACCGGCGAAATAGCAGAGCTTTCTTGTTCTCGCTATTAAACAGGTATTTACCCTGACATTAAACGTATTTGCCACCTTCTTTTGGAAATGCCAGACCATTAAATTTGATACAACTTACATCTTATCACAATATAAATGAAAATTCAACTTACACCATCTATTTTAGATTACTTAATTGAACAGGGCTACAAATACTGTTTATCGAATACTCAAAGTATAGATAAAGGCATTACAGATGTTACAATTACACTTACACCTGTTACGCGGAGGCCCCGCTTAGAGACAATGCCTCTTGAATACGATACCTTTTTTAACATTACCCAGGAACCGCGCCAAATGGCATTGGGTGTAGACGAGACTGAAATTCTTGTGGATTTAAATGATAGGGATCAGTCAGCCTTACAAACGGTTTTGTATGGATTTAATCTATAAAAGGAAAGATATGACAAGGAAGGTTTTAGTGATGGATGATGATGTTTCTATCTTGGAAGCTTTAGAAGAAGCGCTTTCTTATGAAAATTTTCAGGTGAGGACAGCTGCTGAAAGTTTAACTATACTAAAAACCGTGGATGATTATAGTCCGGATGTTATTTTGCTCGACTATCTTATCGGTCAGGTAAACGGAGGCGAGATTTGTCATCAGATTAAATCCAATCCGGCTACAAAACACATCCCGGTTATTATCATGTCTGCCTACCCAAGGGTTTTCGAATCTTTGGGCACGTATGGATGCAATTCTTTCATTTCAAAACCTTTTGGTTTGAGCCAGCTGGTCGAGACCATTGATCGAGTTTCAAACGTTTAAATGGATTAATATGTACATCGAAGGTAAATATTTACTGGTACGCTATCGGGATGCACCGCATGTGGACTTCATTTGTGAAAATGGTGGCGATCTTAGGATAAGGGTAACCAAGCTTCCGGAGTCAGGAGTGACAGATAGATCGCAGTGCTTGCTGTGCGAGGTGGCCGATAAATTTGTGTTTATTTTTGAGAATATCAGCAATCGGATTATAGAAGAACAGGAGGAGTGGGTGAGGGCCATTCAATGGTATAAAACGAAATTGGGACTGAAATCTGGATTTTATCCAGAGAAAGCGGCCAGGAGCCGGGTCAGCCGGCTTTAGGATTTTTCGATTCGTGCGGTTTCACTCTCGATATGACAAGCCTGAAATGCCTTATCTTCCGATTCTTTTCAAATCACTTTTTCGTAACCAGCCCTTTGTGATCTGTCCGGCAGTATTGAAGAAAACGACATAAATAAACCCGTTTTTCTCATCTAAGGCTGTAAGTTCAGGATTGTTCCAATGAACGAGATGTGCATTCCTTTTTGTGCGTAGGTTTGGTTCTGAATAAAAAAAAGCCTTGTTTACCGCAAGCGTATATTTTTTTCGATCCGGTATTTTGGGCGGATCAGTGTCTGTACTACCTAAGGGTCTCTCCGATGAGGTGTCAATCTGCATTTCGTTATCCATGGTTTCATCTTCAAGAGGA
>CAMPKC010000118.1 GCA_946887045.1 uncultured Sphingobacteriaceae bacterium
ATAACATCAAGACGACAACCAACCTTCGGCGCTCAAGGCCAGCACCCGGCTCGGCGTTCTTGTCGGGCCAGCGCTTCTTCCGGGGTTATTGGGGTTTCGTGGTGATTGAGGAGCTTGATGGGGTTGGTGCATTTGGTCGGATAGATAGGAGGCCTACCTGCCTGTGGAGTTGTTTTACTCTGGATTGAAATCGACTCTTTTATTGATTTTACAGTTATCACCCTCAAAGAATTTTATATTCTTGCGCATAGTAATTACTTTTACGCACCATACCTTGTCATATCTTCTTAATGAAGAAATTTAAATTAGTGTTGTTTCTTCTGCTTTTCTCTTACCTGGAGTGTGAAGCACAAAGTTTTTACGTTAGTTCACCTGGAAACTTTAATACTTTCCCGCTTAAGAACAATATATACCGGGTTACTAAAACACCTGCGGGCTTTCAATCAGAACTGATAAATACCTGTTTTAACAGCCAGTATTTTTCAATAGCAATGAATTCCAGTGATTTTTACTGGATAGAAAATGGCTTTTATTTTCAAGGCAGAATCAGCGGTAATTCACTTGTAGCCTGTCAGCAGGTTGCTCCTATACCATCGATTTCAAATGCACTTACAATAGGTACAGACGGTAAACTGTATCAGGTTCCGGGCGTCTTGCTTATTACTGATCCAGCTACAGGTCAAACAATCAACAAGGGAAAGATGAACTATTTTCCCTCCGGAGATATGACTTTTTACAAGGATGACTTATATATGGCTGCCACTCAGGGCCTGGTTAAAGTTGATACAAATACTCCTTCACAAAGTTATGTGTATATGCCATGGAGCAATACACTTAACATATTTGGATTAGTTTGCGTAGAAACTCACCTGCATCGTAATACAGTGTATGCCTTATCAGCTGTGAACGGGAGCACAAATATTATTGAGATTGATATAGAAAATAAAATAATCTTAGGTGTAGTTGGCTCACTTCCTTACAGTGTTCTGGATGCCGCAAGTATTGTTGAGGACGGGAGTATCAGGGGTATTTTAATTGATAAAATAAATCTCCGTCAGGATTGTGATGAGCCTTTGAACGGGATTGTTGAAGTGATTACCAAAGCCCATTTAGATCCGTTTACGTACCAGTTAAGTAATGGTAGTTCCAATACAACAGGCGTGTTTACCGGGGTGGCTCCCGGTACTTATCAATTAACGATAACATCTGCACAGGATATAATAACATCAAGTGTAACGGTTCCGGTATATGACTTAGCTAAACCTGATTATTCATATACAGTAAAAAATCAGGTTTGTGACATACCGGGTGAAGTTAAATTTACGTCTGCAATGCCGGGAGCTTATAAGGTAAAACTTGGTGCTACTGCTTTTCTTCTTAATCATACTTTTGAAGGACTTACCTCTGCCGGAAGCCATCATTTTTCGATATTAAATGAAAGTGGGTGCGAAGTTGACGCTGGTGATATTATTATCCCACGAGATATTTGTGAGATAGAGCTTGAGCCGGCTGTCGTTCAAAAAGAGTGTAATGCTATTAATAAAGGGAGCATAAAAGTACTAACTAAACCTCATGCAGATATATATACCTATACACTGGATGGAAATAGTAATACAACGGGTGTTTTTACGATGCTGGATCCGGGCGATTATACGATAACTATTACTTCTCCCGAAGATGCGGAAGTGCTTAATGTAAGTGTTCCTGATTACAGGGGACTTAAGCCCGTACTTACTGTTTCAAAAACGAATCCTGTTTGCGACCAAAAAGGTGAGGTGAAATTCAGCTCAACAAACAGCAGCCTATATAAGGTACGGCTTGGCAGCGACATTTATCCACTAAGTCATTCATTTACGGGCTTAAATGCCGGTTTACATAGTTTTGTTATACTGGATCAGCAAAATTGCATGCTCGACATTCGCGATGTTTTGCTTACACAAGTAAAATGCACAATTAAGTTCGACAGGCTTGAAGTGCAGCAGCAATGTGACGCCCTGCATAAGGGTATGGTCAGTGTTTTAACCAATCCGCATTCAGATCAGTATACTTATACTTTAAATGGCATTTCAAACACTACGGGTATATTCAATAATCTTAACGCAGGAAGCTATGTTGTGAGAATTTCCTCGGCTGAAGATGAATTAGAGATGGATGTTACTGTGCCTGATTATAAATTATCGACCCCTGTTATTACGTATATCACAAATAATCCTGTTTGCCCGGTAAAGGGAGACATTAAATTTAGCACGCTGCAAAGTAGTTTATATAAAATAAAACACGGGACTGTAATCTATCCTTTTGATCATCTGTTTACTGATTTATCTGCAGGAAGCTATAGTTTCACTGTTCTTACTCAGAGCGGATGTATTGTTGATGAATTTACTTTAGCACTGGATTATCAGGCTTGTCCGGTTGTAATTGACAATATTATAATAGCAGCTGATTGCGCGACTTTTGGGCAGGGAACGGTGCAGGTAGTTTGTCCGCCCATACCGGAAACTTACAGTTATACTTTAAATAATAACACAAACGTAACCGGAGTTTTTAATTCTCTTGATCCCGGAACATATCGGCTAACAGTTAATGCATCAGGAGGTAATTCATCAAGCAGAGATGTTGTGGTTCCGGATTTTCGTTTGAATAAACCGTTTACTACCATAAAGAAGACAGATCCGGTTTGTGATATTCTGGGGCAAATTGCATTTACAGTAGGCTCTGATCCGGATCAGTATAACATTAAGTATAAATCATTAATATATCCTTCCGATTATATTTTTTCTGACTTATATGCGGGCGCCTATAGTTTTACCATTCTGAAAAAAGATGGATGTATAGTTGATGAGATAGATCTTACCCTTGTTCAGGAACAATGCAGTCCGGTTTCATTTCCTTCTGCTTTTACTCCCAACAACGACGGGATCAATGATGTATTCAGAGCCAATCCGGAAAGCAAGGGCAGTAATTTTGTTCTTCAGATTTATAACAGGTGGGGTAGATTGGTTTTTACATCTATGAATTTGCATGATGGCTGGAATGGGGAGTTTAATGGAAGCCCAGTTCCGGTTAGTACCTATTATTGGGTCGCAAGTTTCAGCACTCAGGAAAACAAGACTGTGGTTCAAAAGGGTTATGTTACTTTAATGAGATAATGCCGAGCTCTTCGCGAGACCACGAACTCCATTAAAAAAACAATATAAAACTTGTGATTAACATCAAGACGAAAACGATCCTTCGGCGCACAGGCCAGCACCCGGCTCGGCGTTCTCGTCGGGCCAACGCGTCTTCCGGGGTTATTGGGGTTTCGTGGTGATTGAGGAGCTTGATGGGGCTGGTTATTACTGGGATTGTTGGGTTTGGTTTGATTATTATGGCATAAATGGGTTTTTGATTTGCCTTCATTGCCAGGCAGGCTACTTCTTTTTTCTTGATAAAAAAGGAAGCAAAAAATCAAGAAAACAA
>CAMPKC010000119.1 GCA_946887045.1 uncultured Sphingobacteriaceae bacterium
GACTCTTAATCAGTGGGTCGAGAGTTCGAGCCTCTCCCAGGTCACAATAGAAAAACGCTGTTCTTGATATCAGGAATGGCGTTTTCTGTTGAATAGAGGCAGTTTTTTAGCTCATAAAAAACTGAAACGAAACCGCCGTTTCGTGAAGATTTACAGAGTTTTTTGTTGAATTTAACGCAAAACCGCCACAAATACGTCACAACGATTTGCGTTTTAATGAAATTATTATGGCAACCATAGCGGGTGTGGTTTATGATCACCACAAAAAACAGATGGAACCTACAATGTTAAAATTAGAGTGTTTCATAAAAATCAAAAGAAATTAATTGACACAACGCATTTTGTTACCGATAAGCAATTGGACAACAAACTGCGAATTAAAGACAAATTTTCCCTCAAAGTTTTGGATGTACAACTGGAGGAATTCAGAAAAACAATCAGCGAATTAGGACCGAAAGTAGATTGCTTTTCTGCGGAAGAACTTAGAGATTATTTAAAAGAGAAAAATCAGGAGTTAGATTTTATCAAATTTTGCAGTGCTCATATTGATCAATTAAAAAAAGAAGCAAGAACTGCTACAGCAAACAACCATAAAATGGTTCGAAATAACCTGTAAAGCACCACAGCTAAGAAAAGACGGAAGATGTGGCCCTTTTTGTGCAGATTATAAATCTGCTTTATCTTAAGTACGAGCTGCGCTATCGTTAACATCTCGAACAGCAGGTTTCGGATGGTCAGGTTCAGTTCAGTAGCCTCTACTGAAATTCAAGTCGGAAAAGATTCGAGCTTTGCTACAGGAATTTCAAAGTAAAATTCTGTACCTTCTTTATCACTAATAACCCCAACCTGTCCCCCATGTCGTTTGATAATTTCTGCAGAAATATATAGGCCAATACCCAGCCCAGGAAACTTTTGCGAGGAACTGTGAACACGATAGAAACGATCAAATACCAAGTCTTGCATCTCTGTCGGTATACCTATTCCAAAATCTTTTACCGTTACACGTACATTTCCATCAACCAAAGATGATGTCACGAGTACCTTATCTGCTTCTGGTGAATATTTAATCGCATTTGACAAAAAGTTCCCTATCACCTGCTCTAAGCGGTGACGATCGCTTTTTATAATAGCATGGAAATCATTTTCTACAATAACTTTATGCGTAGAAACCCCAACTTGTATTTGCGAAACAACTTCATTAATGACTTCGGCAATATCAAACTCGCTAAAGTTATATAACATTTGCCCGGCCTGAATTTTACTTACATCCAAAAGATCGTCTACTAAAGCTGTTAATTTATCAACCTGTGTATTTGCGTGGTGGATAAAATTAATTGCATGACCATTATCACCTTTTGCTATCGCCCTTTGAAGAATCTGAAGATAAGCTTTCATAGAAGTTAAAGGTGTTTTGAGTTCGTGACTGGCCACGTCCATAAACTCGTCCTTTTTTCTCATTAACTCCTCAATATCTTTCCTGTCTTCTTCCTGCTTTATTAATGCATCATTGAGATTGGAACGCATTAGGTCGATGGTGTTAGTAAGCTTCTCTGCTTTGGAAGCCGCTTTCTCCGCCAACGCAGTGCGAATTAGGGCAGTCTGTATTTCCTGCTCTTTTTTAAACAGTGATATTAAAATAGGTAAGATCTCTTTCAGACCGCCCAGATCAGCTTCGCGAGGGTTGCCACCCAATAAAACTGCAACAGAATGCGAAGAACCGGCAATTCCCACAGCCGATTGGAAAGAAGTTTTATCAGGAAATGGTAAAGTACCACTGAAAAATTCTTGCTTTGCAGAATTGTCCAGAAAGCTATACCAGGCTTTTCCATCCGGAATAGTCTGCTGGAAACCAGGAGCGGGTAATAAAAGGTTAATTTCCGGGTCGCTTATAAATATCATCAGACTGCGGCCTCCGAAATATTCTGCTAATTTCGAAGCAGCAGGCATACGGTCAGAACTTTCGCTTAATCCGGAAATTAACTGTAGTATCATTATTCAGGAATCACACATACTACGGCTGTACAATTTTGAAACCCGCTAAACTGGCCATTAATCCTTGCGACTTGTCCGTAGGTATTACAGCCTGCATAGTTAACCCCATTTAAAGTCTCTTTCACTTGATTTAACTCAAAATTAAAAGCTTTACCCATCCTGAGCCTTGTAGCAACGCAATCGAAGAACAAAGCAACGTTGGGCTTATGATCTCCCAACTGCTCTATTGCATTTTTTGCGGCAAGCATTGCTGCGTCCTGCGAGCAACTATTATCTGTAGTCATGAAACTCACATATGAACCATTCGGTACATCACTGGCCATGGCAATAGATCCGTCGGCTAACACCCCTAAAGGGACACGCAATTTATGATCTCCGGCTATTTCTATGCCGATAATATTATGTAGAAAAAAAGGAATGGGTTGATCTACATCCAATTGCTGGCCTGTTGCTTTTGCATGTTCAAGAAACACTTCAATTGCTGGACGAGCATTCAGACTTACTAACTTCATTCCATCGGATTCCGTTACCCGCATTTTTTCGCCTACAGGCCTCCATCCGTGTGCCGCGCCCACGCCAATAGGTTTGTTGGACAGAATTTCTAAGATTGCTGCAGAATCGGTGTAAGCACCCGTATCGTAAAAAACATGCGTACGTTGAAAGTTTGCATTATCGCCTGCACCACCGCCGAAGAACTGGTATTTCCCGGCAGTTTTTTCCGTTAACATATCAATTAACTCGTCGGTATAACCTGATAAAGCATCCGCAAAAATCATAGCCGAAAAGTATCGGTACTGATAGTCGTCTGTATGAGTCAAATTTTTATTCAATTCCTCAGCAACCCGAGCTCTGTCTTCTTTAATCCCCTGTGCATATCCGGCTGTGAATTTCAGATCTGTAGATTGTATAGCAATGGCACACGCAGAATCAGTTCCGAAATCATTAGATGTAAATTCGCCTGCAGACGAACTGCCGACAAGTAATTTAGGATTACATCCAATCTTTAATTCACTTAGAAAAGCTGAGTAATCATATATTGAAGATGCAAATACAATGACAACATCAGGAGTTATATCGCCGAATTTATTTTTGATTTTTTGTGCAAGTTCTTGTCCGGCATTCGCACCGTCATTTATTTCTGTAAAAACTACTATAGATTGAGTCATAAAGTGTTTGAATAAGGCTTAAGGGTACCCTAATACCTAATATATAGTGGCTTAAACATTTATTTATCTTCTTTGTTTCACCACATCGCAGGGGCCGTAGTATTTGCCTTACAGGCTTTAAGAAATATTACCTGATAAACACCGACAAAATG
>CAMPKC010000120.1 GCA_946887045.1 uncultured Sphingobacteriaceae bacterium
TATCTGCATCCAACAACCCAACATCCCCCCAATTCATAATTTTTGATAAATTTGAAGCTTTAAAACCATAAATGAGTAAGATTATAGTATTTGGAGCTTCAGGACAACTCGGTCAATGCCTTAAAGTTGTAGCTGAACAGCAAAACATTCACGATATAAATTTCCTTCCCGAAGAGCAGGCGAATATTTTAGATGTTGAAGGGTTGGCAAACATTTTCAAAACCGAGTCTCCGTTATACTGCATCAATTGCGCCGCATATACCGCCGTAGATAAAGCAGAAGATGAGCAGGACCTTGCAAGGAAGATCAATCGCGACGGCGCAGAAAACCTCAGTCGTTTATGTGCGGAATTCAACACGACGTTTATCCATGTGTCCACAGACTTTGTGTTTGCAGGCAACGAGGCAAAACTTTTAACAGAAACGGATACCGCTGAACCTGTCAACATATATGGCTTAACAAAATTAGAAGGAGAGCAGGCCATCACCGAGACTTTGAAAAGGCACTATATCTTACGCACCAGCTGGCTGTATTCTGAATTCGGGAACAACTTTGTAAAAACCATGCTTCGATTCGGGAAAGAGAAGGAGGAGATGCGCATCATAGCCGACCAGATCGGGACACCAACCTACGCCATAGATCTGGCATCCTGCATATTCCACATCATTCAGAATGACAATCAGCAATATGGACTTTACCATTATAGCAATGAAGGAGTAACTTCCTGGTACGATTTCGCAAAAGCCGTTTTCGATATTGCCGAACTGAAGGTAAAAGCTATCCCGATTAAAAGCTCGGAATATGTAACCAAGGCGATAAGGCCGGCCTTCTCCGTAATGGAAAAATCAAAGATTAAAAATGCATTTAACATAGATATACCCTATTGGAGGGACAGTTTGCTGAAATGCATGGAGCACCTGAAATAAGGCGAGATCTTAAAACAACTCTAATCCTACTATAAAGCAGCACATAAATTAACATTACACATGAAAGGAATAATACTCGCCGGTGGTTCAGGAACCAGGTTACACCCCTTAACCCTGGCCACCAGTAAACAAATGATGCCGGTTTACGATAAGCCGATGATCTATTACCCTCTGTCTATTTTAATGCTTGCAGGCATAAAGGAGGTTTTAATCATATCTACTCCGCATGATTTGCCAAACTTCGAGAAGCTTTTAGGTGATGGATCACGACTCGGCTGCAAATTCTCCTATAAAGTTCAGGAGCAGCCCAATGGCCTGGCTCAGGCATTTGTAATAGGAGAGGACTTTATAGGTAAAGACAGCGCTGCCCTTATTCTGGGCGACAATATATTTTATGGAGACGGACTCTCTCACCTTTTACAAGATCTAAAAGAACCAGAAGGAGGCGTCGTCTTCGCGTATCCTGTTTCCGATCCGGAAAGATATGGTGTGGTAGAATTTGATAAAGACAACAAGGTAATTTCAATAGAAGAGAAGCCCGCAAACCCTAAATCGAACTACGCTGTTCCGGGTCTGTATTTTTACGACAACTCTGTTGTAGAGATCGCCAAGAACATTGCGCCCTCGCCCCGCGGCGAATACGAAATTACCGATGTAAACAAAGTATACCTTGAACAGGGAAAACTTAAAGTGGGAGTGCTTAGTCGTGGTACAGCATGGTTAGACACAGGAACGTTTAATTCTTTGATGCAGGCAGGTCAGTTCGTCCAGGTTATCGAAGAACGCCAGGGTTTAAAGATCGGATGTATCGAAGAGATCGCCTACCGCATGGGTTTCATCACTGCGGAAGATTTAAGGGCAATTGCCGAACCGCTGGTTAAAAGCGGCTACGGACAATACCTGCTGAAGATTATTAATCAGAACGTATCATTGTAATTGCGTTCATCTGATAACCAACAACACATATTTCGCTTTTTCGAGCACATCAGGGATAGGGTTGGTGGAGGTTTGGACCGGGTGTCGCCCTGATCTTCCTGAATGCTTTCAATAAAATCTACAAAAACAAAAGAAATAACATGTCACCCAAACCAGAAGATATCCGCATTGCAGTCATCGGCCTTGGCTACGTCGGTCTGCCATTGGCTATAGCTTTTTCAGAAAAGCATCCTGTAACCGGATACGACACCAATTCCAATCGCATAAAAGAATTGCAGGACGGAGAGGACACTACCTTACAGGTACGGCCCACCGAACTTCTTAACAGTGCGATAAGCTTCAGCGACAAGTGGGAAGACATTCAAGACAGCAATATTTACATCATCACCGTTCCTACACCGGTAGACGAATCAAAAAAACCCGACTTGACACCCTTGCTTCAGGCATCAGCCTGCGTGGGAAGGCTTTTAAAAAAGGGCGATATAATTATTTACGAATCGACGGTTTATCCAGGCTGCACCGAAGAGGATTGTGTACCGGTACTTGAAAAAGAAAGCGGACTGATCTTTAATGAGGATTTCTACTGCGGCTATTCACCCGAGCGCGTCAGTCCCGGCGACCCGGTTCACACTTTGAAAACGATTGTTAAAGTAACCTCGGGCTCAACACCTCAAATCGCAGACTTTGTAAACAGGCTTTACTCGGGCATTATAGAGGCGGGCACATTTAAAGCGAAATCCATAAAAGTAGCCGAAGCTGCCAAAGCCATTGAAAATGCCCAGCGGGATGTCAACATCTCCTTCGTTAACGAACTGGCTTTAATATTCGACCGGCTGGGAATCGATACAACAGATGTTCTGGAAGCCGCGTCAACCAAATGGAACTTTTTGAAATTCAAACCCGGACTTGTAGGCGGACATTGCATCGGCGTGGATCCCTATTATCTGGCCCACAAAGCAGAGCTTTTAGGCTATCATCCAGAAGTTATCCTGTCCGGCAGGAGGGTGAACGATAACATGTCGACCTTCATAGCCAGCAAAGTTGTAAAGCTGATGCTTGCGAAGGGAAATCCCGTAAAAAATGCCAAAGCTTTAATCCTCGGCATCACCTTTAAGGAGAACTGTCCGGATATTCGAAACACCAAAGTGATAGACATTTACCGGGAACTGGAGCAGTACGGAATTGAAGTAAACGTATTCGACCCATGGGCCAATGCAAAAGAAGTGAAAAATGCTTTCCAGTTCAACCTGGTCACGGATATCTACCAGAACAAATATCAGGCGATCATTCTGGCGGTGTCGCACAAAGAATTTTACGAACTGGATTACGCCGCTTTAAAACAAGCTGAAGCAATACTTTTTGATACCAAATCCATCATCGACCGCAAGTGGGTAGATGCAAGGTTATAGGCAAGGGAATAAAAACCTGCTTGCACCAGCAG
>CAMPKC010000121.1 GCA_946887045.1 uncultured Sphingobacteriaceae bacterium
CATCATCCGGTCTAATGGCCGATGTTAAACTCCCCGCTCAATTCTGCGATCACATGGTGCTTCAGCGCGATAAGACTGTTCCAGTTTGGGGATGGGCATCACCCGCAGAAAAAATATCGGTAACATTTAATAAACAAATAAAAACGGTTGTTACCGGAGCAGATGGTAAGTGGATGATTCATCTTGATAAACTTTCCGCCGGTGGCCCTTTTACGCTGTCTGTTAAAGGAAAAAATAATATAACATTAAATGATGTTTACGTTGGAGAGGTCTGGCTTTGCTCGGGTCAGTCGAATATGGATATGACCGTTGCTCGCGAGGATCGTTCATGGGCGGGAGTATTTAACGAAGCAGATGAAGTAGCGAGTGCTAACTACCCGCTAATCCGCGTGTTTGATACCGATTTTACTCCAGCTAAAGATTTAAAGAAGGATGTCGTTGGTAAATGGGAAGTTGTATCGCCTAAAACAGTAGGCCATATATCCGCAGCAGCCTATTTCTTTGCCCGTGATGTACAAAAAAAGTTAAAAGTGCCAATAGGGCTCATAACAACTGCGTATGGTGCAAGTACTGCCGAAGCATGGATAAGTAAACCTGCATTGGAAGCAAAGCCGAAATTTAACAAGCTCTTAACCAGCTTTGACGAGAAAATGGAGCGATATAAAATCTTTCTGGCAGATACAGGAGCTCAAAGTAAACTTCAGCGTGATATGGCACAATGGCATATCGACACAGCTAAAGCCCGGGCTGAAGGAAAGTCGATCTCAAGAAAGCCTTCTGTAATGCGCGATCCGGTGACTGACCAACATAATCCCTACGTATTATGGAATGGAATGGTTGCACCTCTTGTTCCCTATGCTATTCGTGGTGCGCTTTGGTACCAGGGCGAATCCAATGGGCCGAGTGCAGATATTTATAAAGAAATTATGGAAACCCTTATAGCCGATTGGAGAAAGCAATGGGGCCAGGGTGATTTTCCTTTTATTTATGTACAGTTAGCCAATCATCAAGCACTTATAACAGAACCAATAAAGAATGATCCGATGGTTACCGTGCGTCATGCACAATTGCAGAATTTATCTGTCCCCCATACGGCAATGGTAGTAGCGATTGACAACGCAGATCCCGGCAGGCCCGGAAATATTCATCCAAAGAACAAACAGGAAATTGGCAGGCGTTTGGCACTTGCCGGCATGGCTTTAGCCTATGGCGAGAAAATTCCTTATTCGGGACCTCTTTTCGAAGGAATGAAAGCAGAAGGAAATCAGATCAGATTGATGTTTAAACATACTCATGGAGGATTAATTGCCAAGGGAGGTGAGTTAAAAGGCTTTGCAATTGCCGGAGAGGACCAGAAGTTTGTATGGGCTAATGCAAAAATTGAAGGAAATACTGTCGTAGTTTCAAGTCCGGAAATCAATAAGCCTGTAGCTGTCCGATATGCCTGGGGTAAAAATCCGCTGGCCAGTTTATATAACAAAGCAGATTTGCCCGCGTCTCCGTTTAAAACAGATAACTAGCCTTGTGGCTATTTCAGGACGAGACAGAGACAGTGCTTCTGTATGGATACTGTACAGGTACTATACAGATACTGTACTAACACTGTACTAAAACTTTTTTGGCACAAGACATTAGAAGAGAACGCAAAGCCTCTCCTATAACTTTCTCCCCCTGTTGAGGTGTTTAAAGTAACATCTCTGTTTCAGAGTATCGATTTTTGCCCATAAAACCCACTGGCAGGACACAGCAGGATAGCCAGAATGCAAAAACTCCTTAGATTAGGCTTCCCTAATTTAACCAGTTTACAAACCATATAATGAGAATAATTTGATACCGAAAAGCTGAAAGCCAGGATTTTTTTGATAAAGCTTCCTGAATAAATATTAAATTCCTCCATAAACCACATATTATCCATGCTTAACACCAATAATATTTTAAGAAATCCGGCACCCAGGTTTTTTCTTGCTTGCGGATTGTTACTCTCTATGTCAGTGCCGTCTGTGGCGCAATACACAACCTCAGGAGGTAATGATGTAACCACCCCTCTGCATTTGCTGAAGCCAGATTATGTTACTCCTTACGGGGAAACAAAACAGGCCGATATCAAGGCAGTTTTAGACAGAGTGTATAAGTATCTGGATGCTGGCACTCCAATGCAATTGGTAGATCAAACCTCAAAAGCTAATGTCGATTTGAGATCAGCGAATGCTAACTCTATTTTCAAACAAGGTGATTTTCGCTTAATCAGCTACGAATGGGGGGTTACCTATACCGGAATGCTCGAAGCAGGTGCCGCAACCGGGGATAAAAAGTATACCGACTATACAGTTAACCGCATTAATTATATCGCAGATGTAGTGTCTAACTATAAGAATTATTTAAAATCCAACCCGGGAGCCAGTACCCCGGTTCGTTCAGTTTTAGAACCACATGCTTTAGATGATGCCGGGTCGATGGCTGCAGCTATGATTAAAGCGCAGAGAACTGGTCAGATTAAATCTGACTTGCGCCCGGTGATTGATAACTATATTAATTATATCATGACTAAAGAGTTTCGTTTAAAAGACGGTACTCTTGCACGTAACCGACCACAGCCAAATACTTTGTGGCTTGATGATCTCTATATGAGTCTCCCTGCATTGGTTCAAATGGGTGTGTTAACAGGTGATGCAAAATATTATGATGAGGCAGTTAGACAATATCAGCTATTCTCAAAAAGAATGTTTAACCATGAAAAAGGCCTTTATATGCACGGTTGGGTGCAGGACATGAATCCGCATCCTCAGTTTCATTGGGCTCGCGCCAACGGCTGGGCGATTATGACTAAGATTGAGCTTTTAGATGCTTTACCTGCCAATCACCCGGGGAGGTCTGTGATTTTAGGAATGTTAAAGGAACATGCAAGCGGACTGGCTATGCGCCAGAATGGTACAGGTTTCTGGCACCAGTTGCTTGATAGAAACGATTCATATCTTGAAACCTCGGCCACCGCGATTTATGCTTATTGCATAGCCCGTGCAATTAACAAAGGCTGGCTTGACGCTAAAGCTTACGGCCCAATGGCATTGCTGGCCTGGAATGCTGTGAGCACCAAAGTTAATGCAAAAGGTCAGGTAGAGGGTACTTGCGTAGGAACCGGCATGGGCTTCGATCCTGCCTTTTATTACTATCGGCCAATTAACGTATTTGCTGCGCATAGTTATGGTCCGGTGTTATTGGCCGGTGCAGAAATGTACAGAATGCTTGCTCAGCATCCTTTTGAAATTAACGACAGCTCGGTGCAGATGTATAAGTAATTG
>CAMPKC010000122.1 GCA_946887045.1 uncultured Sphingobacteriaceae bacterium
TTATATAAGGCGGTTGGATGAAACTGAATAAACTCCATATTTCTGACCTTCCCTTTTGCCCGATAAACCATAGCAATACCATCGCCAGTTGCAATCACCGGATTTGTAGTATTTGAATATATATGACCGGCGCCCCCTGTTGCCATTACAGTAACCTTAGAAAGGAACTTTTCCACAGAATTTGTATGAGTATTCAACGCGTAAATCCCATAACAATTAATATTATCCGACCTTTTACCAACAAACTGCCCGATATGATGCTGAGTAATTAACTCTACTGCGAAATAATGTGTTAATATCTCAATATTAGGATTACTATGGATCTTTTCAAGGAGAGCCCGCTCAATTTCAAAACCAGTAATATCTTTATAATGAAGTATACGACTCTCAGAATGACCACCTTCTTTAGCTAAATCATACATTCCCTGTTTGGTCGTATCAAAGTTGGTACCATAGTCAATTATCTCCTGTATGCGTTCAGGACCTTCTTTAACTACCAGCTCAACAATATTTTTGTCACATAGTCCATCTCCAGCAATCAAAGTATCTTCTATATGCTTATCAAACGAATCCTCTTTATCCACAACTACAGCAACCCCGCCCTGGGCATACTTTGTGTTAGATTCATCTTCATTAGCTTTTGTAAGTATCAGAACCTTACCATGTTTAGCGGCCTTAAGTGCGAAACTCAAACCAGCTATTCCAGAACCTACAACCAGGAAATCAACATCCTTCATTTAATAAATATTTAATTGAATGTAATCTTATAATAACGAATGTGGAGAAAACGCTGTAAAGATGTTAATTTTGTATATAAAGTGTTAACGTTTTCTAATAACTAATTCAATTTCCCATTTTATTAGGAAAACGAGCTAGTTCTAGGAAAGTTTTCAGCATCATTATTGAAGGTTGTTAACGTTTTACCAATACAAAGTAATACACGGTATAAAATAAAAAGAAAGATTCGGCAAAATTTAAAGGCCTACTTTTCAATTAATTAAATGTACTACTCTGTGGATAAGTTGTGGAGAAAAGCTTTAAAACAAAATATTCATTATTAAGTTTCAAATCTTCTTCACATAACTAACATCCTAATAAACAATAAGAATCTTTATATATAGAATAATTATATTTTATTGAAGTGTTAGAAATGGATATGTTTGATGAAATAAATGTGAAGGGTTTTATTGATGAACCTATTGATCCCACTCTGGATCTATTTGATGAAATAGAAAAATTAAAAAAAGAAAAGAATGCGGTTATTCTTGCGCACTATTATCAGGAGCCGGATATCCAGGATATTGCCGATTATATCGGAGATAGTCTTGGTTTATCACAACAGGCAGCAAAGACTGATGCCGATGTTATTGTGTTTGCAGGAGTACATTTCATGGCTGAAACAGCTAAAATATTATCGCCAGAAAAAAAGGTTTTATTACCCGATTTAAAGGCAGGATGCTCTTTATCAGATAGTTGTCCACCGCATTTATTTGCGAAGTTCAAAGAGAAGTATCCTGACCATTTGGTTATAACTTATGTAAACTGTTCGGCAGAATTGAAGGCAATAAGCGACATTGTTTGTACTTCATCAAATGCTGTACAAATTGTTGAAAGCTTACCAAAAGATCAGAAGATAATATTTGGACCTGATAAAAATTTGGGAACCTATGTAGCAAAAAAGACAGGCAGAGATTTAGTTTTATGGAATGGAGCCTGTATGGTTCACGAGATTTTTTCCATGCAGCGTATTTCTAAATTAAAAGAGCAACACCCTGGTGCTAAGTTTATTGCGCATCCTGAATGTGAAGATGTGGTTTTAAAAATGGCTGATTATATAGGTTCCACAACAGGATTATTGAAATACACTATTGAGAATCCGGCAAAGGAATTTATAGTTGCAACAGAGAGCGGAATTATTCACCAAATGGAAAAAGCAAATCCGGATAAAGTATTTATTCCGGCTCCGCCAAACAATAGCTGTGCTTGTAATGATTGTCCACATATGAAAAGAAATACATTGGAAAAATTATACTTGTGTATGAAAAATGGACAACCGGAAATTACAATTCCGATGGATGTAATTAAAAGAGCCAGATTGCCAATTGAAAGAATGTTGGAGATATCGGCTAGGTTAGGATTATAGGCTCTCTGCACCCTGAAGGGGATAATGCTTAATTAGGTGTAATAAAGGTTTTGTAAATAATTTTTTCAGACCTTAGGTAATTTTAACTTTTGAATTTTCACTTTTTAATTAATAACCGTGTTTGAAAATATAGAAAAGACCGATATCAGTAATTTAGGCGAGTTTGGCTTAATAGATCATCTTACAAAAAGTATCAAACTAACTCAAGATTCCACTATAAAAGGTGCTGGAGATGATGCTGCAGTCCTTGATTTTTCTGGGAAAAAGATGTTGATATCTACAGATCTTCTGTTAGAAGGAATTCATTTTGATCTTGCTTATACTCCCTTGAAGCATTTAGGATATAAGTCAGTACAGGTTAATCTGAGTGATATTTACGCAATGAACGGTATGGCCAGTCAGATTACTGTTTCATTGGGTTTGTCGAGTAAATTCCCTATTGAAGCTGTTGAAGAATTATATTCAGGAATTTTATTAGCATGTGATAAATATAAAATCGACCTGGTGGGCGGTGATACATCAGCGTCAAAACAGGGATTAGTAATAAGTGTAACCAGTATCGGCTATGCCGATGAAGCAGATATTTGTTATAGAAATAAAGCTAACGAAGGTGATTTAATTTGTGTTTCTGGCGATTTAGGTGCTGCATATGTTGGTTTACAGTTGTTAGAACGAGAGAAACTAATATATCTTGAAAATCCACAAATTCAACCAGATCTTGAAGGTAAAGATTATATTATTGAACGTCAGCTAAAGCCAGAAGCCAGAAGAGATATTATACTGATTTTAAAAGAATTAGAAATTAAACCAACATCTATGATTGATATTTCGGATGGTTTGTCATCAGAAATAATTCACATTTGTACGCAGTCTGAAAAAGGATGTAACTTATATGAAGATAAATTGCCAATTGATCCGATGACATATGACACAGCCAGAGAATTCAATTTAGATCCGACAACTTGTGCGTTAAGTGGTGGTGAAGATTACGAATTACTGTTTACAGTTCCGCAGTCTGCTTTTGAAAAGATCAGAAACAATCCTGATATAAGTATTATAGGGCATATAAC
>CAMPKC010000123.1 GCA_946887045.1 uncultured Sphingobacteriaceae bacterium
CTCTTACATTTGCCAACCGGTTCACACGGAAAGCTTCTGAAAAAGAGCACTTAAGTCATAAAAATCGGGTAGACCAGCCCTCGTCCTAAATGGTCAAAGATTATATTTTTACCAACCACAACCCATGGATGGGAATAATTTAATTCCTAAAAGCATCAAAGGGTAACCCAATAATTTTAGTCTTTTTTGCACTTATCTGGCTATCAGACCAATAGGTTTTTCGTGTTTTTTAAGCAACCTATGTTGCCGTTAACTTTACCTACTCATTCGTGGTTAGAGGTTCACGATTAGAAATGCCTCCAGTTTCCAGGAAGCCCTCATTTCCAAAACAATATGACAATCTGCCATCAGCAAAGCTAACCCACCAAGAAAAACCGGTAAAGAGCTTTTGCGGCATAAATCGCTCCGCTATTTATTCCACATTCTCTTGACAGATTTTTCTTCTTTGATTCTGGTGGCTTAACAGATTATCACCTGATGGTTTATTCTCATAATAGTTACAGTAGCTTCGATAGTTTCCCTTCGTCTGGTAAAAACCTTCTTAACTCGTCGGGGATATGCCGGGTGGTTTTAAAAGTAGCAGCTCCCATCGCATTACTGACCGATCGAAAAGCATACTCTACAACCGTATTTGATTTTTCCTTACATAAAATTATCCCTATACTCGGATTCTCATGCGGTAATTTCACTTTATCATCAAGTACATTAAGGTAGAAATTCAGCTGTCCTGCATATTCCGGTTTAAACTTTCCCCGCTTCAACTCGAAAGCTACCAAACACTGCAGGTGCCGGTTGTAGAAGAGCAGATCAATAAAAAAATCCTGTCCGTCAACTTCGAGCCGGAACTGGTTTCCCAGGAAAGCAAATCCCTTTCCCAGGCCCAGAATAAACTTTCGAATATTGTTAACGATTTCTGTTTCGATGGAACGTTCATCTTCCGATCCCTCCAGCTGCATGAAGTCCCACAGATATTCATCCCGAAATACTTGCAGAGCCGTATCCCTCAAATCTTTTGAAACAGTAGCTTCGAAATTATTCGGTAGCGTCCCCTGATGCTTATATAGATTCTCGGCAATCTTAAGCTCTAAAATCGATACCGACCAGAATTGGGTTGCGGCATGTCGGATGTAAAACAAACGCTCCTCCAGGTTTTTACATTTATTTAATAGCAGCAGATGATGCGTAAAACTGACCGAAAAGAATAAATCCACATCACTTTGCAATTGTGCAGTCGTCGACTGCACAATTCGAAAATCAGTTATTTGTGCAGTCGCTAACTGCATAAAGTTTGTGTTTCTATAGGCTTCCGCAAACTGCTTCATATTCATCAGATTCCTGCGAGAGAAACCTCGCAGTCCAG
Source organism: uncultured Sphingobacteriaceae bacterium (assembly GCA_946887045.1). Next base: position 1,361 of record CAMPKC010000123.1, read on the forward strand.
GAAGCTCCTTTCGCAGATCTAAAGCTAGTTGGGCTATTATTTTCGCACCCCAATTTTCCGAGGCGACTTTCTCGGCCAGCTTCAGACCTGTAGTCATGTAGAGCTTTAGCAACTCCCGGTTAGCCAGCCTTGACGCCTCATACCGACTATGGATTATGTTCTGTTTTAATTCCTTGATTAGGTGCAGATACGATTGATTCTCTTCCATACCACTATCCTAACTTGAGGCGCAGCTTCGCCATGTCTTCACTTACTTTCCTTTCCAATACACGCGCATAAATCTGAGTAGTAGCGATTTTGGTATGCCCTAGCATCTTACTGACGGTTTCAATGGGAACACCGTTGGAGAGAGTTACCGTGGTTGCGAAGGTATGTCGCGCTACATGGAACGTTAGGTTCTTTTTGATCTCGCAGATGTCCGCTATTTCTTTCAAATAGCTGTTCACCTTTTGATTAGACAAAGCGGGAAATAGTCGTTTATTAGCAATGGCTCTGGGATCATCAGCGTACTTTTGCAGAATGATCTGAGCTTTGGGCAGTAGCGGTGTATTAACCGGAGTTAATGTTTTCTGACGATAAGTTTTAATCCATTTGCCGTTATCAATACCTGTAATAATGTGATCAGAGGTAAGGTTCATCACATCTACGTACGCCAGTCCCGTGTAGCAGCAAAAGACAAATAGATCCTTCACCATATTGAGACGGTCCACCATGAATGATTTCTTCTCAAGCTTCTGGAGCTCCTTCTCGGTAAGGAAGTCTTTCTCAATCTTCTGGTATTTGAACTTGTAGTTTTTAAAAGGGTCATTTTTACTCCACTCCAATTTTATTGCGAGGTTTGTAAGCTTCCGCAAACGGATTAAATGCTTCATCACGCCATTGTTATTCATCGGTTTTTGATGATCAATGGGCTTATGATTCCTTAGGTAGCATTCGAAGTCTACGACAAACTTGAAATTGATCTCATGTAGAAAGATGTCCTTCTTTTTGAACTGGCCTTGCAGAAATTTTTCTAAGTACCGTTGCGTAACATAATAATGCTTCAGAGTACTCCATTCCAATACCGTTTTGGCCTGCTCGTTATGATAGGTGATCAACCTGTTTAGCGTATATTCTGGATCCCCATTCCCTAGGAAAGCATCTTTGAAAGTCTCCATCGAAATGATGCGGCCGTTCGACAGTAAATCCTGATAGCAGTCACGTACTTTCACCCGCACCTCATCCAAATACTCATTTATTTTACGTCCTTCTGTACTAGTCCTCTTTCCAGAACCCTTGTCTTTGTCCCAGTGCTTTACATCCACCTGGTAGTTCTTGAGAGAGATGTAGCTTTTCTCGCCATTGATAACCAGTCCTAAGTGAACCGGAGCCTTGCCGTCTTTCATTTTGTCGGAGCGTAGCTTGAAATGAACTCCGAATGTACTTGTTGTTTTCATAATCTTATTTGATACGTTTTCATACTCTTTGGCATTCGGCAACTGAAAACAGGTACCGGACAGCCGTATCAAACAGGGGCAAAACGGGTCAAATTATCGCAATTTAAACCCATGTAACTTTCTTTTTTTCAGATCGTTACACCATGTTAGAGTACCTCAAAAGTAAAAACTAAAAAGAGGTACTCTGATAGGTACCAGACAGATAGGGAAACTTTGGGAAAGATTGGTAGGCGTTAAAACAGAAACGCCTGTAAATCAGATAATTTACAGGCGTTTGATCCTCTTTGGGAGGTGCTTTGGTGCGCCCACCTGGGCTCGAACCAGGGACCAAAAGATTATGAGTCTTCTACTCTA
>CAMPKC010000124.1 GCA_946887045.1 uncultured Sphingobacteriaceae bacterium
TAGTATTTGCCTTACAGGCTTTAAGAAATATTACCTGATAAACACCGACAAAATGGGTCGTTCAATCGATTTTTGATTAAATCGCCTCACATCAAAAGGCTAAACGAATGAAACTACGGAAACAGGAGACTAACATTCGTGATTTAAATTACTTAACGTTTATAACACATAGCTCTTTTGAACACTGGCAACACGAGTTAAATCAAGTGATTTATTCAGAGGGTCAATAATATTCAAATCACTAACATATTAGCGGTTTAGGGTTTCTCTATCGAATCAAGCAATTTTAAAAGATGACTTTTCAGCCATAAAGAAGTTTGAAATCCTGATCAACAAGCTGTGATAGCGAAACCCGCATTTCTTCTAGTCGAGAGTGTTCTTGCATTCTTTTTAATACTGACAATAAGGAAATCACCCGCTGACAGATGATTTCTTTATTTAATAAAATATACCTACTAAATTCCGATATTGCTTGCTGAAGCGTTTTAATATTGGTAAAGTTGATTCATATGATAGTTCCCAAAGAATTTTACCTGAGATTGGTATATAGCCATAATTCGCGCTAATCAAGGTTTTAACAATTCTATAAAATTGGCCTCTGGTAACATTTCTGACAACAATAGATGGACAATGCATTGATATGATGAGAAGGATTGTATATTATGTTCTCCAAAGGCAACTTGCTTTAAACGTTCATCATCTGACAGCATCAGAGCATTGTGTTCTTTGGCAACAATAAGTAACTTAAAACAAAGACATCATTCAGCTGCTGCTTCGAGGTTTTCTCTCCATTACCAAATCTATAATTTAAAAGCTGCCTCATTGGTGAGACAGCTTTACTTCATCGCACAGACTATTTACACTTGTCCTTATCATAAGTAAGTGCCGGGTTGGCCAGGTTTGCCGCCCAGTTTGCTTGTGGGAATTCAGGATATGGCCCCGTTATGTGCTGCTGCTCAACCGGCCAGCTCCAGTCTTTCGGAATCAGGATACCATTAGGATAAATTTTGCCATCCGGACTGATCCAGGTGTGTTGCCCCGTTAGCTCAAATATAGAAAGATCGTAGTTTTCGCCCACTCCCGCTTCACCTGATGGGTAAACCGTAAGGAATGGCTCGTAAGGCTTAGAAGTATTGTATTTAAATGAGTTATCAACCTTAAGCACGATATCTTTCGTTCCATAAGGAACACAATCTAAATAGGGAAAAGTATTGGTGTGAGGCAACACATCATTTGTTGGCAAAGCCACTTTTGTGCTTGCAAAAACTGTGATGATGTAATTCAATCCGTCGGAGGTATACGCTGGTGCAGCCTCACTATTGGCGCCTTGAATTGAAATGATTCCCTGTTTCGGTATCTTGATCTTAAACACATGGTCAAATCCTGCACCTCTTGCTGTTGCAAAAAACTTCAGTTTGAGCTCGTTTCCGTTTCTGATTGCATCTGTCTGTATTATCAGATCGTTGTAGTCGGCATCATTACCTTCATTACGTAAATCCTCCCAGGCGTAGGTAAAGTCTTTTCCTTTGCACTCATTTAGACAGAAATCAAAATAAACCGACCAGTTTTTGCCCGGGAATTGCTGAGCATTTTGAAGCGAAGTACTTTTAGGTGTATCCGAACAGATTCCTGCCCAAGCGGTCTCACCATTTGAAAGCGCCGCATGAGTAGCGATTGAAACACAGCCTGAGCTGCCGTATTTATCAACGTAGGACTTTGGAACGACAACCGTGTAAGAGGTGGCTTTCGCTTTGGGATCGAATGCCTTTTTGAAATTGAACTTACCAGGTGTTGCGCCGCCATTGCTTAGCTTTTTTTCCTGCTTAAACTGCTCCAAAGAACTGAAAATATCGGCATGAGTTTCTAAGAGGTAAACGTTTGGCACAGTTATGTTGTAGGTGATCAAGAGATCTCCCCCGCCATTCACCGCCACATCAACAGTCCCTACATTCATATTTTTTCCGGCAACCAGGCAACGTTGGATGCAGGGCTCGGGCACCGACATAGTTGAAATGCCATCTTTTAAAGCGGAAATTGAGCTTAGCTCCCGGTCTGTATTTGAGGCCAGGTCGTCTTTTTTGCAACTTTGAAACTTGCTGATACAAGTAACGCACTAAGCGCCAGGTTAAATAAATGTTTCATTTTCATAGTAGATTGATTTTAGATGGTAATAATTAATTATATATCAATTTCCTATCAATGGTTTTAATTAAAAAAAATATTTTTAAGTTAAAACATTTCTGGCTGAATCTCGCTTATATGATTTTGAAGCCTATAATAATGATTTCGACCTGTAATTGAAATCGCCGCTCTCGCCTATTTGGCCTTGATTTTTACTATTAGTTTAGCAAGTTATTGCCCTTAGCGGGTTGAGTGAGATGCCTATGATCAATCTTGTACTTAATTATTCTGATACCGAACTGGCTCGACCTCAAAAAAGAGGGGTCAATACAAAAAATAATTAAAAGTAATCCTACCAAAGCCTCACGGATTTTTGCGCGGGGCAAGTTCTTGGATTGCGATTTCCAAGAAGCTCTTTAGCCTTTTCGCAACATAGGTTAAACGCACCAATATCTACCCAACGTGAACCATCTGCAAAGTATTAGACTGCCAGCCTGGCGATATTTTAGAATATAGGAAAGGTTAACTAAAGCGCTCTATTCCCACACCTTTAGAGAGAGGCTGGGGTGAGGCTCTAAATCTCCGTAAGCCTACATATTTCACCAATCCAAATACCTTTCCTGTTTATATTAAGATGAATTCATTGCCCAGGCGTTCTTTAGCAAGTTTTTTTCTCATACATAGATTTCAGCGGAAATACATCATAGCCGCCGCATAGGGTATTGAAATATGTGCAACGGTTTGAGTTAAGTCAAAGTGTTATGGACATGGGCTAGTGGCATACTTGGAGCAAATTTTATAAGTATGAGCCATTTTTAGTAAGTCTCATATTCTATGATTATTTTAACAATATAAAACCTTCGTTTTATATTGTTTTGTTTTTCATTCTGATTAAGAACCAAGTTTTCAAAACC
>CAMPKC010000125.1 GCA_946887045.1 uncultured Sphingobacteriaceae bacterium
GGCATTGTAGTGGCATAACAATGGGCGGTTAAAAGATAATTGTTCCCGCACAAGATGCCTAAAGCGTCGCAGAACTTTAACCCTAAAATAAGGTTAGGGAGCGCTTTGGCTTATGAAAACAACACCATCTTTAATAATTGTCTTGCTGGCAAGAAAGTTCCTATAATTGTCAAACGGGCTTTTGTCCCAAATTAGTAAATCTGCTTTCTTTCCTTTTTCAATGGAACCATATTTATGGTCTAAGCCCAAGGCCTTTGCCCCGTTTATCGTTGAAATCTGAAGAATTGCAGGGATTGTAAATCCATTTTCTGATAAAAGCAGTTGCTCAGAAATGATGGCTTTGCCGCCACTTGGCCAGTCGGTGCCAATGCGAAGTTTTACCCCTTTGTCAACTAACTGTTTTACATAGCCCATAAGGATTTTAAAGTTCTCTCTGCATCTGGCTGCCTGCTCATTTGATAATGAGGTATCCGATTTGATGTTGGTTGTAAAATAGGTTAAGCCAAATTGTTCGCCGAGCAAATGGAACCCGGTAGAAAACGTTGAATTGCTTTTTGAAAGTTTTTCAATCAACGAATCGATCGCTGCCGGCTTTTTGTCGTGAATAAAACGAAACATCTCCAACCTCTCTACGAACTTCATTATTGGAAGATTTGCAGCGGCCGGAGCATACTGTTTTTGCATTTCCAAATTAAAATCTTTGCCATCCTTCTGTAAATCCAGAACGCTGGTAGCCAGTGTTAAAATATGTTCATAGTTGCGTAATCCAATATCTACCGAGGAATCAATAAACATGACATTCTGGTCAACATGCCCATATACTTTCATCCCCAGGCTATCGGCAGTCTTAAGGGCCGCTTCAAATTCTGGTCTTCGCAGCTTCCAATAAAGCTTTATATGCCTTATGCCTAACTTATTATACTCGATAACTTTTTGTTTTGCAGCCAAAGGAGAATCCACAATAACGTGGTTAATATAGGGTTTGCGACCTTCGTTTGAAATTAATGCTCCGCCTACCGTATAGAGATCTAAATAGTTTGGCTGAGGATCAGCATGCCAGCTAAGTATCGGTTGCAACCACTTTTCAGACTGGCCCATAATCATTGCGGTTGTCACACCATAAGGCAAATAAGTGTCCGAAAGCCTCTTTCTATATAATACTAAAGAGTCCTTCGGGAAATACTCGGGCAACGGACCATAAGCACGATAAACATCGGTCGGATGAATATGAGTGTCGACGAATCCCGGACTTACCAGTTTCCCTCCGGCGTCAATAGTTTTCGTGGCAGAATACTTCTTTTGCTTACCTGTTACTTTAATAATGATTCCACCTTTGATTAGAATCGTTTGGTTTAAGGAAAGCGCTCCTGTTTTGCTGTCAAACACCCTGGCGTTCTTTATGAGAAGGTCGGCCTTCTTTTGCGCCGATGCCTGCAAGCTCAGGCCCGAGCATAACAATGACAGAAGAACTATTTTACGCACGATTGGCAAGGATTTTAAAGTAGTTTTCATTCTTATCTTTTTTCTGATTTAGATATCCCAAAAGAAGAGAAAATTCGAGAGCCGACCATTATCCCGGAGCCGCCAAATGCCTGACAATGGCCCGCCAAATGCACGATAGGGCTATATAAGGCTAAAATCCATAGATATACGCAGCGTTTTATTCTTATCTATTTCGGCTGCATTTCGAAGTATGATGAAGATATTCAAGATCAACCACGCCACAGGTATTAACATCATGTATTTACTTCTTACAGCGAACCAGTCGTTTAGTATAATTACGGTTAAAAACAATACGACTGCCATCAATGTCCATACAATTTGAATGGTAACTATCCGCCTGGTAACTGGAGTGAATTGCTTTTTCATATACATGACGAACAGCGGAGCAACAATATTTAAGGGAGGGACGAACATGAACGGTAAAGCAGAAAGATTGATCAGTTTCAGCCATTTGGTATCTTCCGGGGAAATTGCTTCTTCCTTTTCACTCAAGTCACCTTCGCTTACACCTAATCCTTTCGCCAGTGCTTTCAGCGTATAGCCTTTGGGAATGGTTCCGGCCTCGATACGTTGGATAGTCCGTACCGATATTCCCGTTTTCTCAAACAACTCCTCCTGAGTTAGATTCAATTTTTGTCTTAAAGCCAGCAATTTCGACATGTACATTTTTATGCAGTCCGGTAAACTAAACGTATGTTGAACCTCAATAAATGGAATTTGCAATCCCGTCATTTGCTGATTTCAAATCCGCTTCTATCTGTAGTACAGGATGCGCTATGCGAAAAACCTATACAGCAGAGTAAAGATATGAATATTGGCTAAGTGGTTGTGTGACACATTTTAAATTTCAATAGCCTCATGTTTAAAGCTGCTGTTCGACATGGCTTGCCACCTACAAAAGCTACCGCTCTGCAACATGTTCTGCAAGGCATATCGACCTCCAGATAAAAGGGACAAAACTGTTGAATCAATTTTTTATTTTTATTATAAATCAACACAAAAGATCTCATGAAACTTGATATATATGTCAACTACAACGGGAATTGCCGGCAGGCATTTCGCTTCTATGAGCAATACCTTGGGGGTAAGATCACTTCTGTTGCGACCTTCGGGGAGTTGCCAGAAGAAGCTAATATTCCTGAAGAAAGAAAAGACAAGATCATGCATGCACGGATCGAGATAGGTGGCACAGTGCTTATGGGAGCTGACATACCAAACGCTGAACCCATGCGAAGCGCCTATCTTACTCTCTCACTCGATAGTGCCGAAGAAGCAGAAAAAATTTATGCCTTGTTGTCTGAAGGAGGTGAGATCTTTATGAAGATGGAAGAGACTTCCTTTGCCACTCGCTTTGCGATGCTACGGGACAGGTTCGGAGCGTCATGGATGTTACTTTACCAAAAATAATCTCATGCTACACGTTTACATTTATTAAACCTGTAAACTTATTTTAGGACGATACAGCAT
>CAMPKC010000126.1 GCA_946887045.1 uncultured Sphingobacteriaceae bacterium
TATTGATTCGCTTTAAAGCATCGCATTGAGCTGCAAAATTGTCGTAATGCTCAATTTGAGTAGTGTATTGAGATCGGTTTAAGCCAAGTGTATTATTTACAAAGTTATTAGCGAAGGCTTTCCAGTCGATATCAGGATATGCCACAAAATGTGCGTTAAAATTGCCGGTTGCCCCGCCAAATTTAGCTGAGTATGGAATAGTTTTTAATTGCGTTAATTGTGCTTCCAAACGCTCAACATAAACTAATATTTCTTTCCCCAAACGCGTTGGAGACGCTGGCTGGCCATGGGTGTGAGCCAGCATCGAAATGTTTTTCCATTCCTCTGCTCTTGATTTCAAGTTTTCAACAAGATCATTTAGGGCAGGCAGGTATGTTTTTTCTATCGCCAGTTTAAATGAATGCGGAATAGAGGTGTTATTGATGTCCTGAGATGTTAGACCGAAATGTATAAATTCTTTATGATCGGCCAGGCCCAATTTATCGAATTCTTCTTTGATGAAATATTCTACGGCCTTTACATCATGATTTGTAATGCTCTCGATATCTTTAATCCGTTGCGCGTCCTCTTGTTTAAAGTTCTTATAAATATCCCGTAACTGACTGTATTTATCTTTAGGAAAGCTCTGTAACTGTGGCAAAGGCAATTCGCATAAAGCAATGAAATATTCTATTTCAACATAAACTCTGTATTCTATTAATGCAGCCTCAGAAAAATAGTCAGCGAGTTCTTGTGTGGTTTTTCGGTAACGACCATCAATAGGAGAAATAGCGTATAGGGGCGATAAGCTCATGAAATGTAAATTTGGGCGCAATTTACGCTTTTAGTCACACACACCCAATAAATGATCGTGCATTAAGTTTCTGTTAAGTTTTTTTCGGAAACTTTGGAATTAAAAAAAGTTTCCATAGTTTTGCCTTCCAATTAAGGTGATGATTTATTGATGGAGTTAAAGGAAAGAATATTGACAGATGCAGATGAGTTGTTTTGCACATTCGGCGTAAAGCGGATTACGATGGATGATATTGCTAGGCAGCTTGGGATTTCTAAAAAAACTATTTATCAGCATTTCAAAGACAAAAACGAACTGGTTTATACACTCTTTCAAAATATGCTTGAAAAGCAGATGAAAGTTATGGATGACAATACTGCTACTGCAACGAACGCAGTGGAAGAAGTTTTTTTAGTTGTAACACGTTTGCAGGAAATGTTGTCTAAGATGAACCCGATGATTTTTTATGATTTGCAGCGGTATCATCCCGAAGCATGGGCATTGTTTAAGAATTTCAGATATGCTTATATGAAAGATTGCCTGATGAAAAACTTGAACTGGGGAGTTGAAGATGGGTATTTCCGTAAAGAAATGAATCCTGAAATTATGGCCGTAATGCGCCTGGAACAAGTAGATATGATATTTAATCAGATAGTGTTTCCGCCCGGCAAGTATATGATTTCGGATGTGATGACTGAAATTACTGAGCATTATCTGTACGGGCTTTGCACCTTAAAAGGGCACAAATTGGTTAACAAATACAAACAAATAACGGAAGAATAAAAATAGATATGCGATTTATAATAGTATACATACTTATAATTCTAAGTTCGATAGCTGCGGGAGCACAGGATAATCCGGAAAGGAAAACTTACCAGTTTAACCTTCAGGAGAGCCTTGAGTATGCTTATAGGAATAATGACTCTTTAAAAAATGCCCAGCTTGATATTGAAAGTGCGAAGTATAAAGTAAGAGAAACCGTCGGAATTGGTTTGCCGCAGCTAAGCGGAACCGCAACTTTTCAGGATTATATGAAGGTACCGAAAATTCCTTTCCCTAGTTCTGAATATGGGTTGCAAAATTACCTTTTTGAAAACCGTGTGCAACTTCGGGATAAATCAACAAATGCGGTTGTTGATGCGCCTGCACCTACAGCAGATCAATTTACTCTGTTCGGATTCCAGCAAAAATACAATGCAAATTATGCCCTCAACGTAAATCAATTACTTTTTAACGGAACGTATTTGGTCGGTTTAAAGGCTTCAAAAACCTTTAAAGAGCTAAGCGAGAAGAATTATACACGATCTAAGATTTCAACAACAGTAGCTGTAACTAAAGCCTACTACCAGGTTTTGGTAAGTAATGAACAACTACGTTTACTTGATGCTAACTTAAAGCAATTAAGTCAGCAGTTAAAGGAGACTACCGAGTTAAACAAGCAAGGTTTTGTAGAAAAAATCGACCTTGACCGATTAAGAGTTGTGTATAATAATTTAAATACAACCAGGGAAAATACAGAGAGGCTATTAGAGTTATCCACTCAGTTACTGAAGTTTCAGATCGGAATGCCGGTAACAGATGAGCTTACGGTAAAAGACAAAATCGAGAATGTGAGTTTAGATATCAACTCTTCGATTGCTGTAGATACATCTGCATATAAAAACAGGATTGAATATAGTTTATTGGAAACTCAATTCAAATTAAATCAATTGGATCTTCAGAGAATTAAATCGCAGGGCTTACCTACTCTGGCAGCTTTTGGAAGTACCGGAAGTTCTTACCAGTCGAGTTCGTTTGGAAATCTCTTTGATTTAAACTTGCCTTCCGTGTATGTGGGAGTTCAGTTGAGTGTTCCAATTTTTTCGGGATTTCAGCGAACCTATCAAATAAAGCAGGCCCGAATAGCGCTTCAAAAAACGAACAATGTTTTAAACGTTGCCAAAAATGGCTTCCTTCTTCAGCAGGAACAAGCTCGCATAACTTATCAGAATAGTATAAAATCGTTAAATAATCAGAAGGCGAACATGGATC
>CAMPKC010000127.1 GCA_946887045.1 uncultured Sphingobacteriaceae bacterium
TTCGCGCTTTAGGCTTTAACCGTCAGCAAATTGCTGAAGCGAATGAGTTTATCTGCGGTACCATGACGATAGAAGGTGCTCCATATTTAAAAGAAGAACATTATCCGATTTTTGATTGTGCAAATAAATGTGGATCAAAAGGACAGCGGTATATTCACGCATCTGGTCACATTAAAATGATGGCTGCTGCCCAACCTTTCTTATCAGGCGCGATCTCTAAAACTATTAATCTTCCAAACGAAGCTACAGTTGACGAGATTAAAGACTGCTACGCATTATCATGGAAATTAGGTTTGAAAGCAAATGCACTTTACCGTGACGGTTGTAAGTTATCTCAACCTCTTTCAACTAAATCATCTGATTCTAAAGAAGATAAATTAGATTCGGTTGAAGAAGTTTTGGGTGAAGCAGCTAACGTTAAATTGAGCGACTTAACTGCGGATCAGGTTCTTGAAGCTGCCCGTGCGATATTGGAAAAATCAACCGATACTAAATTCAAACGTCAATTATCCTCAGTAGTTGAGCGTAAAAACTTACCATCTAAACGTGGTGGTTTCACTCAAAAAGCAGCTGTTGGCGGACAAACAGTATTCGTTCGTACAGGAGAGTATGAGGATGGAACATTAGGAGAGATATTTGTGGATATGCACAAAGAAGGTGCGACTTTCCGTTCATTGATGAACTGTTTTGCCATTGCGATATCTGTAGGCTTACAGTATGGTGTACCGCTTGAGGAGTTTGTAGACAAGTTCACATTCACCCGTTTTGAGCCTTCTGGTATGGTTGCAGGACATGATAACATCAAGAGCGCAACTTCAATTATTGATTATATCTTCAGATTATTAGGTTATGAGTACTTAAATCGTACCGATCTGGTACACGTTTTAACTGAACAAAATGCTGTATTAGGAAATCCTCAAATGGAGGATACTGATACAAATACTCAGGAAAATAACTTTTCTGACGTGAAATCTGATAAAATATCAGGAGATAAGGTTTTGAAGCCGGTTTTAGATATATCCGGTGGCGGTCAGTCAGATGCTCCGGCATGTGGCAACTGCGGACATATTATGGTTCGTTCGGGAACTTGTTATAAATGTCTGAACTGCGGTACGCAGGGAGGATGTTCTTAATATAATTATCATATTAAAAGCCCCAACAGAAATGATGGGGCTTTTAATTTAACATCCATTTTTAAGATTCTTTGAAAATGGATTCAGCTTTTTAGTTACTATTTAGTTTGAGTAGTCAGTATTATTTGATACTATCAATAGCCTCCTGCTCCTTTAATCCTTCAATATTATTTTTCTTTTCAAAATTGTCTTTCACTTCTGCGAAGCTATCCAGTATTTGAGTAATGTTATCAATTATTTCAGCCGCACTGGTATGAATATCAGGAAGCGTGGATTCTAACTTTTTATTATTCAGCTCCATGTTATCCACCTCAATTTTACCAATCTTTTGCAAAACTGCGGTTTGGCTGTTTTTAAGATCTACCAGTTCCCTGGATATTTTTTCCATTAATTCGAATTTTGCAAGTGTGTTCATAATTTAACGATTTGTTTCATATTGTAAGGCAATTACCCTGCCACAAGCCTCTCGCAAAAGTGTAAATCCATGCAATGATTTCTTGTTATGCGCGGAATAAGGATTTAGAAAACGATGAATCGGGGAAAGAGGTAAACAAGCAATTTATAATACTGCATCCGGATACTTCGATAGAATCCGGGGGCAAGAAACAGCGGAGATGCTGAAGAAGCGAAAGCTGATGGAAATCAGTTCTAAATAGATGTTTGAACATTCAGAAATATTGAAATATTCAAATCTTTGCGCATCAGATATTGTTAAGATTTCAATCGTTTACCTCAATTTAGAATTATGAAAATCAAAATCTTAATGTTATTACTCGCCACTGGAATTACAGTGTCAAGTTGCTCGTCGAGTAAGCAAACAACTAGCGGATCGGATACTATAGAAGTAACCGATACTGCCACAATGGGGACCGGAACCAGGGACACAATGGGAACCCGTACAGGTGATACCATTCGCACTGATACCACAGGTACAACGCCTCGGCCCTGAGTATTCCTAAACAGACAAGTGGCTGTCTATGTGTAGCCGCTTGTCTTAAAAATTGTCGCAAAAAAAAAACCGCCTCGTATGAGCCGGTTATATTTCACGGATATTATAATTTATCTCGTAGCGATTCAAGTAATCGCCCGCCTTTATAATAATAACGCTTCCAATAAGGTTCGTTTAAATTACTGATCATTACCCCACGACTGCTTGAAGCATGCGCAAACTTATTGTCGCCCAAATAGACACCCACGTGCGATATTGCACGACTATTTATTTTGAAAAATACCAAATCTCCTTCTTTTAGCTCTTCCTTGTTTACAGGATTCACCATACTGAAGATATTTCGTGAGTTGTTTCCGATGACGGTGTTGAATACTTTATCATATAATTGATAAGCAAAACCTGAACAATCAATTCCGCGCTCGCTGGTGCCGCCCAAGCGATAAGGAGTACCTAGCCAGTCATATACAAATTGGTAAAGCTTTACATTGGATGTAGCAGAAACCGCAACACCCATTATTTGTGAAAAATATTCTTTTGCAAGATTATCCGGATCTTCGGTTGACTTTTTAGAAGTTT
>CAMPKC010000128.1 GCA_946887045.1 uncultured Sphingobacteriaceae bacterium
CTACTCCTCCACACTCACCTCTACCCTCGGCTTAACATCCAAATCCTCATAAATAGAATTCTTACTCTTAAACTCCGGAACAATCTCCTTCATCTTTACTACAACCTGGCGGTCATAATACTGACAACTCAACTCAATCAGCTTTTCAATATCCTGACTGATCGCTTCAAAATTATACTCCCTGGTTTTAGCCACCATGATCTTCTCATGATGAGTAGGCAGCGTATTTTCGCTGTCGTTTAGCAACTCCTCGTATAATTTCTCACCCGGACGCAACCCCGAAAACTCAATGGCTATATCCTGGTTAGGGATCAGTCCCGATAAACGGATCATCTTTTTAGCGAGCTCCAGGATCTTCACCGATTTCCCCATATCAAAAATAAAGATTTCACCACCCTCACCCATCGATCCGGCCTCCAGCACTAAGCGACAAGCTTCAGGTATAGTCATGAAATAGCGGGTAATCTCAGGATGGGTAACCGTTATCGGACCGCCCTTTTCTATCTGCTCCTTGAATCTCGGAATTACCGAGCCGTTCGAACCCAGCACGTTTCCGAACCGCGTTGTAATGAATTTGGTAACCTTTTTAGGCGTCTTACCATTAAGGTGGGCCAAACCATTGGTATAGCTCACATCCTTATGCTTAAAAGAATTATAAAGCGACTGTACATAGATCTCTGCGATACGCTTCGAGGCTCCCATCACGTTAGTCGGGTTTACAGCTTTGTCGGTAGAGATCATTACAAATTTATTCACCCCATACTTCACCGACAGGTCCGCCAGGATATGCGTGCCCATTACATTGGTGCGTACAGCTTCAGCAGGATTATGCTCCATCATCGGCACATGCTTATATGCAGCGGCATGGTATACATAATGCGGCTTAAAGGTCTGGAACAAATTATCCATGCGACATTGATCGCGCACATCGCCAATATATGCGTGAAAAATATTCTGCATATTCCTATCCTGAAGCTCAAGATGGAGATCATGCAGCGGCGATTCGGCCTGGTCATTCAGAATAATCATCTGCGGAGCAAATTTAGCCACCTGCCTGACAATCTCACTTCCTATAGAGCCTGCGGCACCTGTTACCAGTACACGCTTCCCTTTTAGCTGTGCTCCGATAATATCGTTATGGATTTCGATAGGCTCTCGCTCCAAAAGGTCTTCAATATTGATTTGATGGATTTGCTGCGTATTGATGTGCCCGTTTATCCAGTTTGGAACAGGGGGCAACGTAAGCACTTTTATATTATTCTCGAGGCAGAAATCCACGATGTCATTTTTACGATCCGGACTGATATTTCCGGCGATCAGTATATCATTGATCTTATCTTCTATAACGACATTCTTTAATTCCCTCGGATGAAAGATCTTGATGCCGTCGATCACCTTACCAGATTTCCGCTCATCATCATCCAGAAATGCAATAACATGCATGTTCAGATTACGGTCATGGTCAAGGGTCCTCTTCATGGCAATCCCCGTTTCACCGGCACCGTAAATAAGTATCTTACGTCTGTTCAGACTTAAGTTCTTTATATAAATGAAGAAGTACTTTATAAAAACCCGGTAGGTTATCAGGAGTAAAAAGCTGCACAAACCGTTAATAATCAACACTGCATTGCTGATCACCGGCTCCTTACCAAAAGAAATTAACACCAAATTGGTAACGAAGAGCAGAAAATTACTGACGAATATCGAAAAAAGTATGCGGAAAGAATCCTGCGCGCTGGTATAACGAATGATCCCCGCATAGGTGCGTACGTTGTAAAAAACCAGGCAACTTATCAAAGAAAAAACCAGGAGATTTCTACTTAACTCACTGATATCTATATAGTTTATATCAAAGTTAAAGCGAATAAAATAGGCAAAGCAGAGTGAGAAGATACAGAAAACGAGATCTAAACAAAAAATAATCCAACGAGGTACGATGTTTATTCTACTAAACATTTAGTGTATTATGCTTGTGGTTGCAAAGATAGTTTTTCATTTTATTTTTTTGAGTTAAAATTAATTTGAATTGCTATCCAATCAGGAGATAAACATTTTGTCAGCACACTTAAAAACAGACACTTGAAATTAGGATTATTTCATGAGAGATAAGAATATTAATCAACCCCGCCTCACCAGCTTAAACCACATGCACCAGCCCCATCAAGGTCCTCAATCACCGCGAACCCTCAACAACTCCTTGCTTTGTTTCAAAACCATCGCCAATCCTCTTACCTACCCACCAAATGCACCAACTCAATCAAGGTCCTCAATCACTACGAACCCCCAACAACCCCGGAAGAAGCGCAGGCCCGACGAGAACGCCGAGCCGGGTGCTGGCCCTTGAGCGCCGAAGGATCGTTGTCGTCTTGATGTTATTCACAAGGTTTATATTGTTTTTTAATGGCGTTCATGGTCTCGCGAAGAGCTCGGCATTGCTTCCTTTTGTTTCAAGACAAACCTGCGCAGCAAGCATTGAGGCCTTTAAAAAACAATAAAAATCATCAATAACATGTAGCCTGCCCGGCAATGAGGGCAAAACAAAAACCATCTTCCTTATTACTTAGCGCCGAAGGATCGTTGTCGTCTTGATGATATTCACAAATTTTATATTGTTTTCA